>CAMJCK010000012.1:0-75138 GCA_946404125.1 uncultured Bacteroidota bacterium
ACCATTTGGCTGTTTTCTATTTTACCATTTGGCTGTTTTCTATTTTACCATTTGGCTGTTTTCTATTTTACCATTTGGTTATTTTCTATTTTTGCCATTTGGCTATTTTCTATTTTGCCATTTGGCTATTTCTTGTTTTGGCATTTGGCCGTTTTTGTTATTTGCGGCTAACAAAAATCAATATATTTTGTTAGTTACGGCTAACAAATTTGACTAAATACCAACTCTTTCAGGAATGGTTGCAAATGTCGAGACAGAACCGCTTGGCACCGCATTTGCGTAAGCGGGGGGATTATGTGAAGGATGTGTTTTTTTATCTTTCAAACTTTTGCTTAAAATTCAAGAAAAACTTCTCATACGTTTCATACGACAACCAAGCAACAATAATAGTTGCCGTTATTACAAAAACATAAAGCAAAACCGTATTCCATACGGTGCATTCCGTTGAAAGGAATTTAAACGCCAACAAAAGTATAATCCAGTGGTACATATAAATACCATACGATATTCTGCCGAGAAATTGCGTGAAACGGTTTTCGAATCGTATGTTCAGATAGGGATTTGTGCAAACATTTACAATCACAACGGTAAACAACACCGACATCAGTTCATCGTTGAAATGCTTGGTTTCAATATTTCCACCCCACATTACAATAGCGGCAATAACACAGACGAAAAACAGCCATTTATTATAAATGATTTTCAGTAGTTTATGATTCTTGGCAAAGGCAAATCCCGCTATACAGCCAATGAGCAGAGAATCAAATTTGTTGCAGTAGAAAAATTTTTGATTGAAGTGTGCCAACGGACTGTTTTGGATTGTTCGCACGTTCACAAAATCAATGGCGTGTGGCAAAATGGCAAGGCCAACGGTCGTAATCAACAGTAACAGCAGCATCCTCTTATTCGGCACAAGTAACATAACCAATGGGAAAAAGATATAAAACAGATTCTCCACGCCAATCGCCCAAATTTGTGGGCTAACGCTCCAACCGCAACCTGAGGCGTGCGATATGTTTGGCAGAATGGTTATCGCATATGCGATTGTACTGAATTTGGGAGTGGCAACGAAAAACAGAGAGGAAACCAACAAAATCAGATAATAAAGCGGTAAAATTCTCAGGACTCTGCGCAAGTAGAAATCTTTCAATGAAATGGTCCCATATTTTTCTTTCTCCTTTGTTAGAAGGAATGTTATCAGAAATCCCGAAATCACAAAAAACATCATTACTGCAGTGTGGCCACTCGGAACTACTTCGGACAAACTGTTGCCCCAATTGTTCTGGCGGAACAATTCAATATGCCCTATCATTACCACTATGGCGGCAATGGCACGGAAAGTATCAAGGTTTTTGATTCTTAACTTTTCCATATTACTCTAAAAACTCATTCAGCCGTTCTTCCGCCAAAACATTTAACCGTTTTGCATACTCAATACACTGCTTCCCTATGGCATCTCTGTCCTTTAGCACTTCTTCAATCTTTCTATAGATATGCCACGAATCGTCAAAGCCATCGACAATGAGTTTTTGCTTCAAATTATCGTCGTAATCGAAAAACGAACTTGTGTATGCCGACAGGCAGGGAACGCCCTGCGATATGCTTTCCGCCAAAACCTGGCCCCAACTTTCGCTAAACGTTACGTGCAGATTTATTGTCATTTGCGATAGCAGACTGACGAATTCTTGGTGATTCATCAGTGGATAATATTTTATTCTATTCTGCGGCAAATAGGCAAGTTCTGATGTTTCAAAAATGTGCAGAGTGGATTTTGCGAGCATCAAAGCGGCCGTTGCCTGATTATGAATGTTTTTCCTAAATGAATTGTTTACCAAACAGCCAATATTGACATCATTTGTCATTGGAATTATGTCGGCAGCAATACTCTTGTTTGGCAATATTATTTCACTGGCTTTTATTCCGTACATTTTTGAAAGGCTCTGCGCCAAACCTTTCTTCACGCATCCAACAACCTGTATTTTCCCCGATTTTAACAATTCGAGCATTTCGGCAAAAGCCGCAATCTGCTTCTCGTTTCCCGAAAGTTCTGACAAGAATCCGTGATAAAGAATTTTGGTTGTAACTGCAGGTTTTAAGGCATTTATCAGTTTTGCAAAATATGGCAGAAAACCGCTAAAAACGACCTGTTTAAAGTCCAAATCATTTATAATTTGAGCAATTGCCGCCAATTGCTCATCGGTCAGTGTCTGATTTGAATAATTTTGCGGAATTTGAAACGTACAATCGGGAAACAGCGACAGAGAGGCTACCTGCACGCCTAACCACGAATATCCAGTAGGAGTGGGGCAGATTGACAATATTTCGCTACCTCGACGAATTTTAGTCAATTCATCGATGATGCCTTGCTCCAGTTTTTTAGGCTTCTTTAAGGTAAACATCTTCATAACAGTTTGTTTTAAATGTTTTGGCCGACGACAACTTCTTCCCCAGTAATATCATCAGTCCATATCGGCGTATCAAATAATAGTATTTTGTGCGAAATTCCGCCTCTTTCAAAACCGCACCATCCAAACTCGTCTTTCGTAATTTTGCAATCCTATAAAGCACTGAATCTAAAATCAAATTGAAACTCTCCAGCATTAAACTTGCAAACAAGACAAAACGTCCGCGGCATTTCCTGGTCATAACCCAATCGGACACAATGATTTGGGCGCGTTTCAGTGTATCGCACGGCATACTGGCGCTGCCAATATGAATCAGTCTGGAATCAGCATAATGGTAAAATCGAATCCCCTTCTTGCGTGCCATCCAGCACCATTCAATATCTTCGCCATATAGGAACAAATCATCGTCAAACAGCAATTCTCTCGTTTGAACAACCTGCTTGTTTACCAGCAGAAAGGCTCCGTTCATCCAGGCCACAAATCCTGATTTTTGTTGTGCCTCATATTGCTGATGTTTCTCTTCATCATAAGGGTGCCGGTTCAGCAATCTGTTAACTATCAGTATGTACAGCGCATTCGCCCGCAGTTTGTCTTTTAAGCCAGGGTATCTTAGTCGCAATGTCTCCTGGTAAGAGCCGTCAACGTTGCTCAGCTTTGTTCCTAAAACAATACCACTGTCATTCAAACCTTTCAAGCGTTTCACACAATTACATAGAACATTGTCATCAGGCACAATTATGTCAGAATTCAGGAATAGAATATACTCACCTCTTGCCACTTTCACGCCTGCATTGTTGGCTCGGCCAAACCCGCTGTTGTAGCCCATCTGAATCCATTTCAAATTTGGGCAAATGGCACGAAGTTGCCGCTCGGTTTCGTCCTGCGAATCGTTGTCAACCACAATTATCTCATAGTCAATGGCTTTTTCGCGCTCCACAATCGACTTTACGCATTGCAGAATCAAATGCGGGTTCTTGTAGTTGACTATGATGATTGAGAGTTGCATATTACCTTATCAGCGATTTATAAATATCCGAAATTCTTTTACGAAAAACAACGCTTCCATAATTGTTTAATATATGGGTGCGAATACTCTCCGAATCGAAATCGGCATAATTGTTTTTGGCAAGCATAATCTTGTCTGCCAATGCTTTATAATCTCTTATTGGAACCACATAACCATTGAATCCTTCCTGCATATAATCGTTGCACCCGCCATTAGCGGTGGTAACAACCGGCCGGCCGCAGAGCATAGCCTCGCAAATGGCAACTCCGAACGATTCGGCAATGCTGGTAGAGACCAGAATATGTGAGCGTGCATACAAATCGTTCATATCCTGCCGGGTTGCTTTGGGTACAATCTCCACGCAATCAGTAACGCCATACTCCGTGGCCATTTTAGTGTAGATGTTGCTTTCGTACTCACCGCTCAATTCGCCGCCGCCTACTACTATGGCGTTAACCTGTCCTTTCACTATGGACATAGCCTTAAAGAAAGTGTCCGCATCCTTTATGAAGTTAGGATAGTAGGCAATCCATATAACCGTGAATTTACTGCTCTGATTTGGTTTTATGGAGAACAAATCCTCGTTAACCAGATTACCTACAGAAATCGGATTGCAGTTTATCCCGTTCATCAGAATATGTTGCTTCTGATGATTGCTCACTGCCAAAACGGCGTTGGCATTCTCCAGACAATCAACAATGTTTCGTTCCCAAAACTTATCGTATATGTTTAATCGGAATGGGTTATGCTCCGTTACACAATAAGGAACGCCCAGCTTTTTTGACAAATGCATTGCTAAAATACCGCCTTGCAATGCGGAGTGGGCGTGTATTAAATCGGGTTTCCAGTTGAGTTGCTTAATAAAATAGTCGGCCAGTACGTCGCTGTAGTTCGCAATCTCAATGTCTAGATTCCGCTTGTCGGGAAAAGCCTTTATGAAGTCATATTCAAAGTGATACGTTGGTGGAGTATTAACAAAAAAGGGCGACACAACTCTGTTGAACTGCTTAAAATGCTTTTCAAAGAAAAAACGGCGTGGTGAAATCCAACGCTTGGACGACACCAAAACCTTGACATCATATTCGGGAAGCATCAACTCAGCCTGCTCTTTAAAAAAAGAACCGGATGTGGGTGCCTCGGGAGTGGCGTACCAGGATGGGAGGATTAGGATTTTCATCTTGCAATTCATATTATTTCCCGATTGTAAAATTTGCTTTTATTATATCTCGAAAAAACCTATATGGCGCGGTTAATAGCCTGCCGATCTTATAGGAACGAGAGTTTTTTATTTCTGCAAGTTCTCTTTCATATTTTTGTTTAAAGAGCAGTATGTGTTCATTAAAGTGAGGATACAATACGGTTTCTATAGAAAGGCCTCTCCGCCTGCAAGCATTTGCTCTAGCTACTATATTAAACAAAAACGCTTTGTCGATGTTATCCCCTATAGAAATGCTGTTGGGATTATCTATTCTATAGCAATACAGCACTTTGTCTATATATTTTATTCTTCCAACTTCTTCTAATTTGAGATAAAGGTCTTGGTCATTTGCTCTAAAAAACTCGCATCCTATTCCTTCCGTTTTCTTATATGCTTCAGATTTGAATGAGACGAAATGCGCAATCACTCCACATTTGCAATATAAATAGGATGAATCTGAAGGAATTTGATGTTGCCATTTTGGAACAGAGATGACATTTTTCTGAGAATCGATCAACGCTAAACTTGAATAAGCCATACTTAAAGAGTCGTCTAACAAGTGTGTGTTAACCATATATTCTATGGCTTCATTTGTTAGCATATCATCAGGGTCCAAAAAGCCGCACAACTCCCCGTTTGCCAACTCTGCGCAGCGGCGTTTAGTATATCCACAACCTCTGTTTTCGTCATTGTAGAAGATATGGATTCTGTTATCATTCGCTAATTCTTTATATAACTCTTTTGAATTATCCGTAGATGCATCGTCCACCAATATGATTTCCCAATTGGTATATGTCTGTGCATAAACGCTTTCAATAGCATCCATTAGATATTTGCCATTGTTGTAATTGGCTATTAGGACTGAAAACAAAGGGTTGGCATTCATAGTTGGTCGTTAAAGTGGTTGCGTTTGGTTGAAAAACTGCCTATTTTATAGAGTTGTTAAAAACTTCAAATCTTTAGAGCAAATTAAACAATGGTCTTTGCTGGCACTATAAATAACTTTTAACGTTTCAATGCCATTATTCTGCAATATGTTTTGTAATTCTCTTATTGTTTCTTGTTCCCCCTTCCTATTGTAGTCATCCATAATTATGCAGAATGAATTTGCAAGGCAGTCGGGAACTATATTTAGAATCTGAGAACGTGAATAACGTATCGAACCAAATGGCGCATCAATCATTATGAAATCATATTTATTCCCTTTTAATTCATTACAATTATTCTTGTATGACAATGTTTTAATTCCATTGTATTCCAATTCTTCTAATTCGGTTTTATAAACATTCAAGTTATAATCTCCTGATTTTCCTTTATTAAAGAATTTTATCCAGTTTTCATCGTGCTCGTACGTTATAGCCGTTGCATCAGTATAGTAATCGGCATATTGGTGAATTAATTTTGAAGATTGGCCCAATCCAAACTCCAAAATACTTTTTGGATGTGTGTCGTTCAGAACGCGAAATAATGTGTACAAGCAACCATAATCAACAGCCCATTGTCCAGCAGAAAAACTCTTGTATTTAAGCCATTCACAATCTTTAATTGAATCATTAAAAATAGATGCCTTTAATATTTCATTGTTGGTTCTGACAATTTCATCAAGTTTTTTTTGCTGCTCAGTTTGATAATACAGCAACCTGTTTATTCCCAACAGTTTCCATATATGATTTATAAACCAATTTTTCATTTTATTTTAATTTAAAAATTGTTACTAAAGCTCCTTGTCTCTCAGGTATTACACGCCCATCTTTATAAAAATCGTGAAATGCAATGCTGATTTTTGCTACGTTACATATCCAATCAGCCAAATCGCCATCTATCTGAGAAAACAGGTTGACGTTGTATGTGCCTTCATTCAACAATAGTTGTGGTATTTCAAATACAACATTTCCTCTTCTCAAGTCAACTGCATCAGAATACATATATGTGCTTAACCACGTAACACGATTCCCCAACATATCGTTTATGCCAATGTCAATTCGTGAAGTTGCGGATTTTAAAGCATCGTTTTTAATCTTGAACGCTATACATATCCTTAATGGTTCACCAACCTCAAACGTTTCTCTGGGCTGGCCACTTTCATCAATAAATTTTATGTCAGTAAACCGAAGCAATCCATTGCCTTGGCGCTCTTTAATATCTCCAATATTTATTTTCGAACGTTCCTCTTGCCCTTCAAGGTATCGCTCAATAACATTCTCAATATTTCCCGTATAATCAATAAGGCCATTTTTCAAAATGTATCCTGTCTTACACAGATTTTTCACAGCAGTCATATTATGACTAACAAACAACACCGTCCGTCCTTCGCCATTACTTACATCCTGCATTTTGCCAATGGCTTTTTTCTGGAATTCGGCATCGCCAACGGCAAGGACTTCGTCAACCACAAGAATTTCAGGGTCGAGGTGGGCGGCAATGGCAAATCCAAGGCGCACAGTCATACCGCTTGAGTAGCGCTTTACGGGGGTGTCAATGTAGCGCTCGCAGCCGCTGAAATCGACAATCTCGTCGAGTTTGCGGGTTATTTCGGCACGTGTCATACCCATAATGGCACCGTTCATATAGATGTTCTCGCGGCCGGTCATTTCGGGGTGGAAGCCAGTGCCCACCTCAAGCAATGAGGCTATACGGCCGCGGTATTTTATGGTTCCGGTGGTTGGTTTTGTAACTCGCGAGAGCAGTTTTAGCAATGTCGATTTGCCTGCGCCATTCTTGCCTATAATGCCTACCACATCACCTTGCTCAATCTCCATATTTATATCCTTCAGCGCCCACACATACTCTGAATTTCCTTTGCTGGCGCGGTCGTTGGTCTCGCCAATTTTTAGGTACGGGTCTTCGCGGCGCAGAATGCTTGTTGTCCACCACCGGTTTAGATCGTGGCTCAATGTGCCTGTCGAGATTACTCCAAGGCGGTACTGCTTCGAAACGTTTTCTATTTTTATTGCGGTAGGCATTGTAAAGGTTTAATGTTTAACACGTTATTTTTTGTGGGGACGCACTGTGTGCGTCCGTTATTCCCCATTCAGCATATGCGAATTTTATGTTTTGTGTTTCCAAAGAAACACCTTTCTCTATAAATACGTTACGTTTTTTGACACAATTATTGTTCTTTTCCGTCAACCCACATCCGCATAATCACATTTTATGTACGTCTTTTTGTCAAAACTCCACATTTTATGTACGACTTTTTGTAAAATCCGCACATTTTATGTACGAGTTATAGTAAAAATCTAACTTCCAACCTCTATCTCCTAACTCCTAACTTTTAACTCCTAACTTTTAACTCCTAACTTCTAACTTCTAACTCCTAACTCTTAACTCCTAATTCCTAACTCCCTACACCGTATCCATAAAACTCTTCTCTATCTTATTGAAAATCATTATTCCGACAAGAATCAGCAGAGCCATCAGCGCGAAACTGTAGCCGAGCCAGCCCCACGAGAAAACACCCGTGCCGAGCGCGCCGTATTTGAACGTCTCAATCACCGATGTCATCGGGTTAAGTTGGATGAGCCACTGCTTGTCGGCAGGTATGCTGTTGAGCGGATATATGATTGGTGTGGCGTACATCCAAAGTTGCACGCCGAATTGCAGAAGAAACGTGAGGTCGCGGTATTTGGTTGTGAGCGACGAGAATATGATGCCAAAACCAAGACTGATACCCGCTGTCATCAGAACCAAAAGCGGAAGCAGCAGCAGGTAGATGTTAGGCTCAATATCGGCACCTGTTGCATAAAAATAGATGTAGATGACCACAAACAGCGCAAACTGAATGGCCAGCCGCACAAGATTCGATATGGTGACTGATATTGGCACTACGAGTCGCGGAAAATAGACTTTGCCGAACACATTTTGGTTATCGGTGAAGGTGCGCGAGTTACGGTTCAGACAATCAGCAAAATAGTTCCAGATGATGATGCCGCTGAAATAGAACAGAACGCCTGGAATGCCGTCGGTTGAGATGCCTGCCAGATTTCCGAACACAAACATAAACATCACCGTGGTCAGTATGGGCTGAATTACAAACCAAAGCGGTCCCAGTATTGTTTGTTTGTATATTGTGACAATATCACGTTTTACATACATTATTATCAAATCGCGGTAGCGCCAAAGTTCACGCAGGTTAAGGTCGAGCAGGCTCGACTGCGGCTTTATGACGGTGTATGTGAGGTCGTTCTCCATTTTCAATAATTTGTATGCGAAGGTAATAATTCTAACAAAAACCTCCGCTTTGTTTTTGTTTCCGTACAAAATGGCTCATTACGTAAAAATTACACGCGCGAAGACAAATAAATTTGCTTATTTGGCAGTTGGTTTTGAAAACTACGGAAATGGGCAAACGAATTGGCGTTATATTCACATTGTTGGCAATGCATATTGTGGCATTTGCACAATCGTTGCCGTTTCCTGCGGATAATCTCCAGCTTTGGCTCCGCGCCGACAGTGTGGAACTGACGGACGGCAAGGTCTCTCGCTGGTATGATTTAAGCCCGAACCAGTATGAGATTGTGCAGACAAATGCGGCGGCAAGACCTGCGGTGAGCGCCGACGCGCTGAATGGGTTGCCTGCTGTCTTGTTTAATGGAAGTTCCGATTATCTCACAGGTGGTGATATACTTGATCTTGGAACAGATGGTTGGACTTGGTTCGTTATTGGACAATATAGCAACGGTAATGGTCAATTAAACAATGCACCCACATTTATAAGCAAGTATGACAGAAATGTCAATTGGGGAGCTCCAATGTATATGATTGGACAATATATAAACGAATTATATTGGGAAAATGGTAATAACAATGGAGCACAAATTAATCCTCATAGCAAGTCTATAAACAGCGACATCCAATTTCATATTTTCTCATATGAGGTGAGAGATAATATTGAAAATTTCGCACACGACCGTGCTTATTTGAGTAATATTCTTATAGAAGATATAAAAAGTCAGCCAATCAATTATTCGTTCAATTCAACATGCGCATTTAAGGTGGGTCATACCATTATTTCAAATAGTAATGCCAAAGGTGTTTTTCTGAATGGTCAAATCACCGAAATCATAGCCTTCAATACTGTTGATGCAAATTTGCGAAATAAGGTTTACAACTATTTGACAGAGAAATATTTTCCTGAGTTTGCAGAAACGGTCGTTTCGCTCGGACTTGACATTCACGTCCCTTACGGTTTCGCTGACACCGCCATCACCACCGCCTACAGGCCAGACTTTACATCATACCATTGGAGTACCGGCGAAACCGATTCCATAATTCACGTGAACAAATCCGGCAAGTATTGGGTGACCGTTACCAACGCCTTTGGCTATACAAGCTCCGACACCATAAACGTCTTCTATCCTGAACCTGCGCAGCCATTTTCTGACACCACCATCTGCGCAGGCGACACCATTGTCTGGAATCCTGCACTCGACGGACCATACTCATATTTGTGGAGCGACGGCTCGACAGGTAGTTCGCTCGAAATAACCACGGCGGGAGAATACTATGTTACTATTACTGACACCTCTGGGTTCTCTTGGCATAGCGACACTATAACGGTTGAAGTGGACGACTATCCGCTATCAACCCTCTTCAATGAAGCCGCCGGTCACACCATCGATACCGCGCTCTGTAGCGGTAACGCTCTGGGGCTAATGACCAACACTGACGCTACTGTGTCGTACCTTTGGAGCACGGGCGCCTCCTCGCCACGTATTGCGTTAACACAGCCTGGTGACTACACGCTCATCTCAACCAACGCCCGAGGTTGCCGTGCAACCAACACCGCACACGTAACAATAAAAGGCAAGGCTCCCGAAATACATTTCAATGTCAGCGGTTTGTGTTATGGCGATGAGGCTTTGTTTGAAGGCGACGCCACGTCAGCGGAAGGAATATCGTCATATCTGTGGGTGGTTGACGGAGCCGATTCAGTGCCAACAAAAGATTTCCGATACAATTTTGCGGCAGCGGGTTCTCATAGTGTAAAAGTTGAAGTGGCGTCAGGAAACGCTTGCTTAAACGATAGCTCTTTCACTGTCAACATCAAGGAAATTCCATCACCCGATTTCACTTTCACACCAGTGTGCTCGGGCGTCCCTATCGACCTGATAAACACCAGCTGCATACCTGACACCTGTACTGTTACAGAATATAGATGGAGTGTGAACGGAATCGCATTGGGCACGGGCGAAAACCTGACCTACACCTTTGGCGCCGATGCCTCACTGACATACTCTCTGACTTTGGACAACGGCTGTGCGGCCGATACGACCATAAATGTCAGCGTCAAAGATAATTTCACTTCTCCGCGATATGTGTCGTGCGTCTATCCGACTAATGGACAGTTTGTCGCCACCAATACCGTTGATTTTCTTTGGAATCCAGATGATGACATTGTTTATTACGAGCTTATAACTTCAAACAATCCCTCTTTCGCGTTTGCCGACACACTCCGTTACGCGACCAACAATGTTTCTTTGGCTACCCAACAGTTCTCTGACATCACCTACTGGAAGGTGAAAGCCTACAACCATTGTATGGAATCGATGGAGTCTGGCACGTATATGTTTCGCAAAACGGTGGACGAAAATTCAGACTTCTCATCCAACACTTCGCTCCAACTCTGGCTTCGTGCCGATAGTGTTGGCCTAACGGATGGACGTGTCTCGCGTTGGTTCGATTTAAGCCCCAACCATTATGAAATTGTGCAGGCCGACACTGCTGCAATGCCAACAATCAGCGATGACGCACCGAACGGACAGCCGTCGGTCACTTTCAACGGCACATCAAATTATCTTATTGGCGGAGACATCCTAGACCTCGAAACTGATTCTTGGACTTGGTTTGTTGTTGGTCAGTATTACAATGGTAATAATCAATTAAACAACGCTCCCACATTTATAAGCAAGTATGACAGAAATGTCAACTGGGGTGCTCCAATGTATATGCTAGGGCAGTATATGAACGAATTATATTGGGAAAATGGCAATAACAATGGAGCCCAATTTAATCCTCATAGCAAGTCTATAAATAATGACACTGAATTTCACATTTTTACATGTGAGATGAGAGACAACATTGATGATGCCACACACGAACGAACCTATTTGAGTAATATTCTTATAGAAGATATAAAAAGTCAGCCAATCAATTATTCGTTCAATTCAACGTGTTCATTTAAGGTGGGTCATACCATTATTTCAAATAGTAATGCAAATGGTATTTTCTTGAATGGTCAAATCGCAGAAATCATCGCCTTCAATACTGTTGATGCAAATCTGCGGAATAAAGTTTATAACTATCTGGCAGAGAAATATTACCCGGAGTTTGCCGAGCCCGTTGTCTCCCTCGGCCTCGACATCCGCGTCCCTTACGGTTTCGCTGACACCGCCATCACCACCGCCTATAATCCCAGTTTCGTTTCCTACCTTTGGAACACCGGTGAGACGGATTCCATAATTCACGTAAACAAGTCCGGCAAGTATTGGGTGACCGTCACCAACGCCTTTGGCTACACAAGCTCCGACACCATAAACGTCTTCTATCCTGAACCTGCGCAGCCATTCTCTGACACCACCATCTGTGCCGGCGACACCATAACCTGGGACACCAACCTCGACGGGCCGTACACCTTCCTCTGGAGCGATGGCAGCACCGGCCGTTCTGTTGAAATCACCTCGGCGGGCGGGTACTGGGTCGAGATAACCGACACGCTCGGCTTCAAATGGCACAGCGACACCATAATGGTGGCGGTGGACAGCTTCCCCGTAACCGCGCGGCTTGAGGGTGACCAGATAATTTCGTGCATCGGCAACAACATCTACCTGCAAACGGGCTTTGAGGAGGCTGTGAGCTACCTGTGGTCAAACGGCAGCACAGCCGACCATTTGGAGGTTACGGAGGCCGGACAGTATTGGGTGAAAATGGCCGACAATCTGGGCTGCAAAGCTGCCGACACGGCTTACATCAGCATTTTGGGCATTGCGCCAACACCCGACTTTAACCACAGCGCATTGTGCGCCACTCGCGAAATCAGTTTCCGAGACAGCTCTCGTGCCAGCGGCAGTTCGCTGATAACATCGCATTTGTGGCAATTTGGCGATGGCAGCACATCAACAGCCATCAACCCTGCGCACAGCTATGCCCGCAGTGGCAGTTACAACCTTGTGCTCACCATTTCGAGCGACAACGGGTGCAGTAACCAGAAGCGGCAGAAGATTGTGATTGACTCACTGCCCAAGGCCGATTTCATACCCGTACGCGCTTGCAGCCACACTGATGTGCAGTTCACCGATTTAAGTTCGACACCTGTCAACTATATTGCTGAATGGGAGTGGATTCTTAATGATACCGTTTTCACAGAACGCAATCCGCACACCACTTTTGCCACTCACGGCGAGGCACCAGTACAATTGGTGGTGACCACAGCACACGGCTGCACCGATACTTTGCGACGCACCATTAATATAATGCAGGGCCCCGATGTCGGGTTCACCTTCAGCGCGCCGTGTGTCAACACGCCTATTTACTTTACAAACAGCACATCAAGTGTATTGGGGCTGTCAACCAGCTACACTTGGACGGCTGACACCACAGTCTTCTCGCAGCAGCGAAGCCCAATGATAGAATATGCCGACACCGGAATGCATATTATATCGCTCAACGTCAGACAATTGGCCAACGGATGCTCGGCAACCATGAGCAAAACGGTGAGCGTAAAAGCCAATCCGAGGCCTGATGTTGATGCCGACAGCTTCTGCGCGGGCAAGGCCGCATCGTTGCGCGGTGTCAATCGTGAGCCGCACAGCCCGTCGGGTGAGTGGTTGTGGAGCCTCGACACTCTGCCCGAAATGCAAGGCCAGACCATCAGTCCCGTTTTCGCGAAAAGCGGACGGCACAAGGCGCGTCTTACCATCATCGATGGCAACGGCTGTACGGCCTTCTACGACACAGTCATCAACGTGAGAGCCACACCAACGGCCGCCTTTAGCGCACGCAGCGCCCGCGGGCCGGTACCTTTCGAGGCTGAGTTTGTGAACACCAGCCGTAACGCCAGCAATTACCTCTGGGACTTCGGCGACGGCCGCACTTCCACCGAGACCGACGCTTGCCACACCTATAATATAGATGGCGAATACACCGTGTCGCTGGCGGCCAGCAACGGCAACTGCGCCGACACCGCCGTGCGCATTGTTTCGGCCATTGTGCCGCAGATGAACCTCAGGCTGCTGTCGGCAACGGCGGAAACCGTCAACGGAGTCATCAGTATTGAGGCAGTGATTGCCAACCTCAGCAACTTCGATATCACCGACATTGGCATCGCTTGGCGCGACAATCTGGGGCATCTTGTGAGCGAGGCTTCCGCCGATACCATCAGACAGAACAAGGTTCTGCGCTACCGGTTCAAGGCCGCTATCGGAGAGCTCAACCCCGAGCGGATTCAGTACATTTGCGTTGAGGTGCAGCCCGGCGCGGCTTTCGCCGATGACGACCCCGATGACAATGAGTACTGCATCATTCTGAACAACAGCGAGTTCACCGCCTGCCTGCCAAAGCCGAATCCTGCCGACAAAGAGCTGAACATCAGCTATATAATGCCCGAAGACGGCAATGTGAGAGTTGAGCTGTTCAATTCGCGCGGCATTGTGGCGGCGGTGTTGTACGACGGTCCCGCTTCGGCCGGATTCAACAGCCTCAATGTCGATGTGCAGCGGTTCAAACCCGGAATGTATGTCTATAAAATCACCTACGGGGAGACATCGAAAACGCAACCCGTACTAATCAGCCGTTGATGCGCAAATTTTTCCGTCGGCTCGACCGAAAAATGACATCAAAAACGCCTCCGAAAGCCGCCGCCGATGGAGGAAACGGTTGGCAATATTGGAATAAACGGCTAATAATCAGCTGTAAAGCCATATCAACAAAATGATGTTGATAATAATTGCGCGTTTGTAATAAAATTGTATTTTTGCAGTCCACATTTGGGGAAATGTGGATAGTATTTATTTATTAATTAAAAAGTTAGGATTAGAGTGGACACACTTAGTTTGAAAACCATCTCGGCAAACAAGACAACCGTTGAGAAGAAATGGGTTGTCATCGACGCCAAAGACCAAGTCTTGGGCCGTCTTGCCAGCAGTGCCGCCTATCTGTTGAGAGGCAAGCACAAAACCAACTTTACCCCCCACGTTGACTGCGGCGATAATGTCATCATTATCAACGCCGAAAAAGTTCAACTTACAGGCAACAAATGGGCAGGTAAAGAGTACACACACTACACCGGCTATCCCGGTGGACAACGCACTATCGTTGCAGAAAAACTTATGGTGAAAAACCCGATTGCAATGGTAGAAACCGCAGTAAAAGGTATGCTTCCGAAGAACCGTCTCGGCGCAGCCCTCTACCGCAACCTTTATGTTTATGCAGGCGAGAGCCACCCACACGCAGCTCAGCAGCCTGAATTGATTAACTTAAATTCAATCAAGTAAAATGGAAGTAATTAATGCAGTTGGACGCAGAAAGTCCGCTATCGCTCGCGTTTACTTGAGCCAAGGAACCGGCAACGTAACAGTTAACGGCAAGGATTTCAAAGAGTATTTCCCGATTGAGACCCTGCAGTACATTGTTATGCAACCTTTTGGTGTATTGTCGCTTAATGGCAAATTCGATGTCAAAGCAACCATCGACGGTGGTGGTGTGAAAGGACAGGCCGAGGCCGTTCGTCTGGGAATCACCCGCGCGCTGATGAAACTTGACGAGGAAAACCGCAAGCCGCTGAAGGCTGCCGGATTTGTCACCCGCGACCCACGTGAGGTTGAACGTAAGAAACCTGGTCAGAAGAAGGCTCGCAAGAGATTCCAGTTCAGTAAGCGTTAATGATGCTGCACGAGAATATCGTTTAGTATCTAAATTGTTAAGACTTCTGAAGCAGAACTACTTAACGATTGCTTTTACAACAAGAATGTAAACGAAAAACAAACAAAAATGTCAAGAGTTAATTTTCAAGAATTATTAGACGCAGGTGCGCACTTCGGCCACCTGAAAAGAAAATGGAATCCGGCAATGGCTCCATACATCTTTATGGAGAAGAACGGAATCCACATCATCGACCTGCACAAGACAGTTGCAAAGGTTGATGAATCCGCTAATGCTCTCAAGCAGATAGCAAAATCGGGCCGCAAAATTCTTTTTGTAGCCACCAAAAAACAAGCAAAAGATATTCTTGCAGAACAAGTTAAAAAAATCAATATGCCATACGTATCAGAGCGCTGGTCGGGTGGTATGCTGACTAACTTCCCCACTGTTCGCAAGGCAGTCAAAAAAATGAGCTCGTTCGACAAGATGGAGCAGGACGGAACACTTGACCACCTGTCGAAACGCGAGAGACTGCAAGTCGACCGCCAACGCAGCAAACTGACAAAGAACCTTGGCAGCATCGCCGACCTTACCCGTCTGCCCGCCGCCCTGTTCGTAATCGACGTTCAGAAAGAGAAGATTGCCGTGGCTGAGGCACACCGCCTTCAGATTCCGGTATTCGCTATGGTCGACACCAACTCAGATCCTAACATTGTTGACTACGCCATCCCGTGCAACGACGACGCAGCAAAAGCCATTTCACTGGTTTTAGGCGCTGTTTGCGACGCCATTCAGGAAGGCCTGGCCGAGCGCAAAGCCGAAAAAGACAAAGAACCCGCTGAAGGCGAAGAGAAACCTGCAAAAGGCGGCAAGAAATCGGCTGCAAAAAAAGTAGCTTCGACTGAAGACGAGGCTGAAGCTGAGGCCGAAGAAGCCAACGAAAACGAAACCGAGGAATCGGCAGAATAATTAAAAACGATTAAGATTATGTCAATATCAGCATCTGACGTAGCAAAACTGCGCAAAACCACCGGCGCCGGTATGATGGACTGCAAAAAGGCCCTGACCGAAGCCAACGGCGATTTTGACCGCGCCATCCAAATCATTCGCGAGAAGGGACAGGCTGTTGCCAGCAAACGTGCCGACCGCGAGGCTTCGGAAGGCAACGTGATTGCCAAAGTATCAGCCGACGGCAAACACGGCGCACTCATCGCTCTTAACTGCGAGACTGACTTTGTGGCTAAAAACGAGGACTTCGTAAAACTCGCTCACGAGATTTGCGACCTGGCTCTCGAGAAACAGCCTGCCGACCTTGCTGCCTTGAAGGCTCTTCCGTTCAAGAACGGTAAAGACGTTGAGGGCATCATCACCGAGCAAATCGGTATCATCGGCGAGAAACTTGAACTGGCTTGCTATGAATCGCTTTCGGGCGAGGTTGTTTGCGCCTACATCCATATGGGCAACAAACTAGCAACTCTGGCAGCCTTCAACAAGGCCGGTGTTGACGCTCAGGTTTACAAAGACGTTGCAATGCAAGTTGCAGCTATGAACCCTGTTGCATTGAGCAAAGAGGACGTTCCTGCAGCCGTTATCGAGAACGAGCTGACTGTGGCCGTTGAGAAGACTAAAGAGGAATTGGTTGCCAAAGCCGTTGACGCTGCTTTGAAAAAAGCCGGCATCAATCCTGCTCACGTTGACTCGGAAGACCACATTGAGTCGAACACTGCAAAAGGCTGGCTGACACCTGAGCAGGCTCAGCAGGCACGCGACATCCGCGCCAAGGTATCGGTTGAGGCCGCTGCCAACCTGAAAGAGCAAATGGTTCAGAACATTGCACAAGGCCGTTTGAACAAGTTCTTCAAAGACAGCACTTTGTTGAACCAAGAGTTCATCAAGGACGCCAAAATCAATGTTGCCCAGATGATGGACGCAGCATCGAAAGGCTTGACTTGCACAGGCTTCAAACGCTATGCACTGAAAGACTAATATTCTCAGCAGAATATATGAAGAGAGGTTGCCGGTTGGCAGCCTCTTTTTTTGTGGCATTGCTAACCACGGAACGCACGTAAAACACGGAAATTTAGCCACCTTGCGGTGGCTTTGTATTTTAATCGCTGACGCGAGAAATTTTAACAAAATTTTAATGAAAATTTGTTAAAAATTGATTTTGAAGATTTTTAATCACTAACCAAACTAACCCCAATTTATCCAAACTAGCGCCCCGAAGGGGCAATTCACACATAGCCCAAGGCAAGCGAAGCGGCGCCTTGGGAAACGTTGCCGTGTAACGTTAGCGCCCTGTAAGGGCAATTCATAAAAACACAATTTTGTATGAGTTGCGCTTTCAGCGCGCAATGGTGAGGGGGAACGCATCACCCAACGTGCCGCTCGCTGCGCTCACTCTGCGTTGGGCTATAGATGAGTTGGGCTTTCAGCCCGTTTCTGGGCGCTAACCAAACGAACCCAAATTTATCCAAAAATATTCAGGTTCAATCGGCACGAATCGGTTAGAGTAAAATTTAATTTCAAACCCACAGCAACAACAAATGTCCGTAGGACATTCATATCGGTAGAAAAGCAAATCACCCGGCCAGAACAACCCCGATAGGGGTTGCATAACAAACGCCACAAGCAGGTGTTTAAATGCAACGCCTACGGCGTAGACACCGATGATTTACAACCGTTTCTACCGATATTTATCCCCTACGGGGAATATTTTGAAAATTTTGTTTTCAAATTTTCAAACAATTTCCGCCCTTTAGGGCGCCCCATTAAATTCTCGCTTGCGAGAAAAAAATCGGTTTCAATCGGCTCGAATCGGTTGGCGAAAAAATAATCTCTAACCAAACTTATCCAAAACAACCCAAAACCGTTTTTAGGCTAAATACGAATTCTGATGATGTGGGACAACAATCACGTCTGTGTTCGCGAAACAGCACAAAAAAAACAGGCGACCGAAAACTCAGCCGCCTGTCATTATTTAGTTGGGAGCGCTATTAGAAGCCGCCGCCGCCAAAGCCGCCCATATTCTTGCGCATTTCCTGCTGATACTCATCCCATTTCTTGTATTGCTCAGGAGTGAGAATCTCTTTGAATTTCTTGTTCTGCTCTTCCTGAATTTCACCCATTTTGCTGAAATCAGGTTGGCCGCCGCCGCCTTCGAACAGTTTGCGCATCTTCTCGCCACTCTCTTTGTAAATAACGAGCACTTTGTTGTACTGGTCGTCGTTGAGGTTGACGGTTTGTTTCATTTGGTCAGCTTGGAATTTTGCCATTTCCTCGGGCGATGGCATCTGGCCCATTTGCGCATTGGCAGCGCTCACACCGAACACGAGCATCAGGCTCATAATTGCGGTTTTGAAAAATCTCATTTTCATAAAAATTTAAATTTAGAGTTATTAAATAGTACCGGCTTTTCGGCCGATTTTTCTTCTTATCTCAAAATCAAGCGTTTGACTGCTGTTTTTTGTTTTGACGATGTAAAGATATCAGCCCGGTTTTCACGGCAAAGAAACTCTCGACTAAGATTTGATTTTTGCCGATACTTCACCGCAAATGTTTTCCCAATCGATTTTTGGGCGCTTTTTGAGTGTAAATGGGTCAAAATCGTCGGTTTGAGAGGAAAAACTTACCCCAAACTGATGATTTTTTCGGGCAAACCGATGTTCTTATTGCAGATTATTGGAAATGGCGATAATGTTTAAATATCACAATTCCAGCCAATTACAACTCCAATTTCAGCGTGGCCACAATTCCGCGCGGAATGGTCAGCGTCATATTGGCGCCACGTGAGCCTTTGCCGCGCGAACCCTCGGGGAAGCACATCTCGTTATAGACATTTCCAAAGTCGTAGATGTTGTAACACAGCACGTTAAGGCTCAATGTGCGATGCCACCAGATTGTGGTTACAAAGCGTGCGTGAAGGTCGATGTTGAAGAGTGCGCTTTCGCGACAGCCGAAATTGCCGTCGGTGGGGTTGATGCCGCGTGTGCAGACGGGGCGCACGGCCATCTGTGTGTTGCCGTTGGCGTCGGTGTTGGTGGCGGTGTTGAAGAAGGCGAACGGTTGTCCGTCGGTCCAGCGGCCGGTGATGCCGTATTGAAAATGCCGGTTGACATTGTGCCCCAGATAGATGCGGCACACGTAGGCTTTGTCCTGGTCGAGGCGGCCGAAGCCCGGATGCTTGCCCTGGGCGTTGTCGATGGTGCTCTGCGTGTTGGGGTTGGCAGTTGACTCCGACAGTACTCCAATGTTGTTGGCTGCGGGTCCGTTGCCCAAAGCCGACAGTCCGGCACCCATCATCGACTGCCACGAGAGGCTGAACAGCACCCGCTCGCCGCGGAAGGTGTAGCGCGAATTCTGCGACACGTAGAACGTGCGTCCCACGGCCATTCCGCTCGACGGCGTGTAATCAACAACATAATTGTGCTGGCCGGGATTCAGAAAATAGTAGCCGTCGGCATCGGTGAAACCGTTGGCGTCAGCACCGCCGTCGAACTGAGCCATCCACGTGTGGTGAAACCGCTTGTAAGTCTGCAAGAAAGCAAACTCGTGCTTGCCGAAATGCAGGTGTACCGGAATGTTGAGCGTGAAGTAGCTCGGTTGCCACAGATGCTTGGCGTAGTGGTGGTAGCGGCCGCCGGTGGTGGTCAGTAGCTGAGGGTGCCCGGCGTAGGTCACGTCACTTATCATATCATCTCTTGGAAAATAGACATCGGCATTCATATAGTCGTCGCTCATAAAGCGGATGTCCTCAATGTTGTAGCTCACGCGGTCGTGGGCCAGTGTCAGTCCGAGTTGCAGCCAGGGAGTAGGGTGGTAGTCGACCATTGCCGTGGCCTGCACATTGGGCGAAATCTTGGTCTTGCCCGACAGCAGCATTCCGTCAACCGTCAGCGCCAGCTCTCCGGCCACACTGAGCTTGTCCGACACTTTCCGTCGTGCCTCAGCGCCGATGCGGTTCTCAATCAGTCCGGCAGCAAACTTGTTGCTCGTCCATTGGTACAGGTAGAGCGGCGTGGGTTGCTCTTGCCCCGTGTGCTGATAATAGACAGTGTTGCAGAATGTCTCCTTGTCGGGATTGAAGATGAGGAGCGAGTTGTAGCCGTCGGCCTTGACAGTGAGCCACGGCCGCAGTTTTTTGCTGTAGTTGAGCGCCCACGTCAAATCGAAGTTCCGGCCGTCGGGCATCCACGGTTCAAACGACTCGCCGTCCTGGTCGATGATGTTTCGGCTGAATTCCAAATTGTTGTGACTGACGTCGTTAACCGATACCGTCAATCCGGTTGTCAGCCCGTAAATTAAATTGGCGCCGTAAATCGATGCACTTAATGTCGAGAGATTCATCACCTCGTCAGGATTCATATAAAATTCGGCGCCGTAGTTGTCTTTCCCAGAAATGTTTATGAAATATCCGGCGCGATGAAACAAAAGTCCTCCGGCAGGCAGTTGGCCGTCCATCTGCACCTTGAAGTGTTTGGCGCTATAGAGAGGCTCGTCACGAATGAGACCGTTTTGGTCGTAGTTTGGCAGCATCTGTTGGCCGAAGGAGGCGTAAATGTGCTGACGGTAGTCGCTCGGAGAGTAAAAGATTGCATCGATAATGCCCTGATTTTTAATATATTGGCGCTTGTGAATGGTGGAGCGGTCGTAAGCGTCGTCGGTGCCGGTGCCGTGAAAAAGATGGATAATGTCGGCCGAGCCTGGCGAGATTCCACCCAGATTGCCCCGGTTGTACGACACGGATGCATATTCCGTCCACAAAGTGTCAGGCGTAAAGTTCAGAATTGAGCCGCGATTGTCGATTCGGAGGTTGTAGTGCTCCATATTCGGCACATAGACCGACGAGCCGGCAGTGAATCGGCTGTCGATGCGGAAACCGTCGATATAGAAGCGGTTCCAGCGGTATGAGTTGCCATCGACAGTGAACATCAGCTGCCCCGACTCGTCCCACTGCCCCAGGTGAAGTCCTTGATAGACAGTGTGGTCCGACAAGGCGTCGAGCCAATGCGCCAGATGCCCCTGATGGTAGAAATCGCGGAAAAACGCCGCGCTCGCCGAGTCCTCATAAATCTGTGCCGAGGCGGTGAGTGTGGCCACTGTCAGTAAACTGCAAAATATCTTTTTGATTGTCATCGTATTATCGTTTCGTCAGACTAAGAATATCGAATTTGTAGGCCACGCCGGCGCGGATGAGGTGGTAGGGGTAATCGCGCAGCCCGTATTGGTACGCGGCCACAACATCGAGCCGCACGAAATGGGCTATGAGGTCGGTACGCACAACGGCCGGCTGGTCGTGGGCAAGTTCGCCGCCATCGTTGTTGTGCTCCCAGCCGCCGTATCCGGCAATCGAGCCCGATAATGAAAAAAATGTGTTCTCCCATTTCAGCAGCGCGCCCCATTGAGTGGCGTCGTTTTGGCGGCCGAGGTCGGTTTGCCAGCATAGGAATCCGGTGGAGAGCGCCAGCCGCAGCCGGTGCGTCCATTTCGGGCTTTCGCCGATGGCCACCGATTTGCCAACTGTCAGGTCGAAAAAGTAGCCTGGGCTGTCGTAGTAGCGCGCGTTGAACGATTCGAAACCGGAAGCCGTCTTCAGCGCGGCCCGCAGCACCACATCGGGTAGCAGACCGTTTTCGCGAAGCACTTGCATATCAGTGCTCACATACACATCGCCGGCCAGATGCCCGTTGCGGGCGCCTTCAATGTTTTCGGGCTGCACGCGGCAGGCGGCAAGGCTCTCGTCGGTGTTGCGATACCATTCCATCACCGGCATCCATACTGACAGATTAACGCGGTCAGTCCAGAGCGGAATGTTCAGCTTGAACGATGCGTCGATGGTGCGGTCGCCGCGGTAGCCCTTGAAATAGTCAGTCGCCACCTCGGCCCGGAGCGCAGGTTGCACGCGGCCGTCGAGCATCTCGGGAACGGCAAACGCATTCGGCCCGAAGTAGTAGGGCGAAATCTGCGTCACCGTCCGTTGCGACGTTTTGTTCAGCGGCGTCTGCGCAAAGCACTGATTTGCAGTTATCAGTAAAACAATGGGTAGCAACTTTCGAATCATACGCCAGAAACATTTCGGGTGCGAATATAATAAAGTTGATTGCGAGTCGGATAGTTATAAGCGGATTACGTGTCTGTTTCCGTTGCCGGGTGTCAGTAGCCTAAATTTTTCTACATTTGCCCACAATAATTGAAAATCAACGCAAATGTCTCGAGAAAATTTCGGTTCGCGGTTTGGCGCGATAATGGCGCTGGCAGGTTCGGCGGTGGGGCTGGGCAACATTTGGAAATTTCCTTACGAGGCCGGCAGCAACGGCGGTGGCGCCTTTATGCTGGTCTATCTGTTTTTCGTCTTTGTCATCGGCATACCGGTGATGCTGTCGGAGTTTGTGATTGGCCGCCGCGGACAGCGCAACCCGTTCGGCTCGTTCAAGACGCTGGCGCCCGGCACGCGCTGGTTCTGGTTTGGCGGACTGTCGATTTTCGCCGCAGCCATCATTCTGTCGTACTACGGCACGGTGGCAGGCTGGACGCTCGAGTATGTGGCCTACGCCATCGGCGACACTTTCCACGGCCGCTCGTCGGAAGACATTGGGCAACTTTTCAGCGATTTTGTGAGCAACTCATACAAACCGCTGCTCTGGCAGGTGGGCTTTATGGTGTTGTGCGGAATAATCATAATGTCGGGTGTGAAAAACGGCATTGAGCGGTGCGTGAAGACGATGATGCCCGCCCTTTTTGTGCTGATTCTGCTTCTCGACATCCGCGCCTGCACGCTCGACGGCGCCGCCGAAGGATTGAAATTCCTGTTTGTGCCCGATTTCAGCAAACTCACCTTTAACGGTGTGCTGAACGCGCTTGGGCAGTCGTTTTTCTCGCTTTCGCTCGGAATGGGCGCACTGATGACGTACGCTTCGTATATATCACGGAATGAGAATCTTACTGGCATTTCGGTGCGCGTGGTTGTGGCCGACACGTTTGTATCAATCCTTGCCGGAATGGCCATTCTGCCTGCCGTGTTCGCCTTCGGTGTTGACCCGTCGGCGGGCCCGAACCTTGTCTATATCACGCTTCCGCAGGTGTTCGACGCAATGCCGCTGGGCTACGTTTGGGGCATTGTCTTTTTTGTTCTACTAACCTTTGCCGCACTCACATCGGCCATTTCGCTGCTCGAGGTCTGTGTGGCTTATCTAACTGAAGAACTGAAATTTAAACGTCTTTCGGCAACAGCATTGTCCACTGGCGTGATAGCCGCGTTGGGCGTTCTCTGCACGCTCTCGTTCGGTCCGATGCGCGATTTCACCATCTTCGGCCGCACCTTCTTCGACGCCTTCGACGCCTTGAGTTCGAACATAGTGCTGCCCGTGGGCGGAATTTTCATCTGCCTGTTTGTGGGTTGGAAGATGAAGACGATGAGCGTCTATTCCGAACTGTCGAGCGGCGGCCGCTACCCGATGGGAATGTTCCGCATTTTTATGTTCATTGTGAAATACGTGGCGCCCGCAGCCATATTGCTGATTCTGCTGGGGTCGATTGGAATTGTTTAGTTAGGAATTGAGTGTATGACGATATTGATAGGTAACTAAACACAAGTATATGAAACCAACAAAAAAGCAAAAAATATTGTATTTTATTTGTTTCCTTTCTGTTTGCGCCTTGGTGTTTACGTTTTCTATTCTATGTGGGAACTTCTATCGCGAGGAAACTCGACAAATTGAAGTCAATGGTATAAATGGAGAATGTATGGTTACTGATGTAAAATTTTCAAAACGACGCTATGGTGGAAAAGAAATGACTGTCCGTTATGAATATGAAGTAAACGGCGAGGTTTATAAACGTGTGGAAACTTTTAGTATTAGTGGTATTTTTCGTGATTTTAATGGCACATTTGTCTATTTAGGAGGTATATATGCTGGTATGAAATATGAAATTAAATACCTTGAAGATAACCCCCAAAAAAGCCGCATTTATTTAGATAAACTCATAGGAGTAGAATATTAAATGAACCGCACCATCCTGACAATATGTTTCCTTCTGCTGTCGCTGCCGATGATGGCGCAGATTGACATAAATCACTATCTGCGTGAAGGTTACGCCGACCTTAACAAATCGAACTACACAAGCGCCATCAACCGCTTCAACACCATAATTCAGGTGAAGCCCGAAATGCTCGAACCCTACTATTTCCGCGGTTTCTGCAAGCTTCGGCTCGACGATTATCAGGGTGCTTACGCCGATTTTCAGCGGGTGGTTGAGCTGAATCCCTATTTTGCCGACGGCTACCGGCTGCGCGGTGTCATCAAGTCGCTGCAGCAGGACTATCAGGACGCAATGGAAGATTTCGCGAAAGCGCTCGAACTCGACCCGGCCAACATCGACATCTACACAAGCCGCGGCTATGCCTACACGGTAATGAAGAACTACGAGCTGGCTGTTGCCGATTTCGACGAGGCTCTGAAGGTCAACAGGGATTTTGCGCCCGCTTATTTTTCGCGGGGCTATGCCAAAATGTGCATCGACGACTTTGACGGCGCAATCGACGACTTTACCAAAGGCATCAAGCTGAATCCGTACAAGCCCGGCGGATACGCGCAGCGGGCGCTGGCATACTGCGAGAAGGAAGATTACGGGCTGGCTATTGCTGATATGGACCACGCCGTGGAACTCGACCCGCAGAATCCGGAATTGTATTTCAATCGTGCCATAATTCGTTATAAATCAAATAATTTGACGGGAACAATGGACGATTACAACAAGGTTCTGGAACTGAATCCCGACAATGCGCTCACATATTACAACCGCGCCATTCTGAACACCGAGATTGGCAAGACGGCCGAGGCGGTGGCCGATTATTCGAAGGTCATCGAGTTGAGTCCGCGCAATATTCTGCCTTATTTCAACCGTGGTGCGGTGAAGTTTGAGTCGGGCGACTACCGTGGCGCCATCGACGACTGGACTCTGGCCATCGGCATTTTCCCCGATTTCGCGAAAGCGTATCAGGCGCGAAGCTCGGCGCGCTATCAGATTGGCGACTATGCCGGCGCCAAAGCCGACGAGCGGACGGCCAAACTGAAGATTGACGAGTATATGCAGCGCACGGCGGGCGACTCGCTGCTGGCCGATTTTGCCGACACGTCGTACAATTTCCGCAAGGTGATTGAGTTCGACAGCGACTTCTACCGCGCCGATATGGACGACGGCGAGGTGCAGAACCGCCGCGTGGTCATCGACCTGAAGCCGCTCATTCTGCTAACCGCCAAAATGCCCGGAGACGACCGCGTGATTGCTGTCTATCTGCCAAGTCTTGAGCAACTTAATCAGAAAAGCCCCACCGGTTTCGGGCTCGCCTTTGCCGACCATCAGGCTGACCTTTCGGTGGACACAGTCCGCTATCTGCTCAACCAAACCGAGCAGACCAAGCTGCAATCGAATTTCGACTGCGAGCTATATTTCCATCAGGGAATGCTGAACAGCGTGGTGCACAACTACAATCAGTCGATAAAATCGTACTCGTCGGCCATCAGCATCGACCCGAAGTTTGAGCTGGCCTACCTGAACCGCGCCGCCACACGATACCTTATGATTGAGTACATCAACTCGCTTGACGATATTTCGCCAATCGTCACCATCGGCGGCAACAACAACGCGCCCCGCGCCGAGGTGAAATATGAGGTGCAGACCGATTATTCGGAAGTGATTGAGGACCTTGACGTTGCCATTCAGCTCAACCCGCAGCTGGGCATCGCCTACTACGACCGCGGCAACGTGAAATGTATGTCGAAGGATTTTGCCGGCGCCATCGATGACTATACGCGCTCGATTGAGGTCGGTCCCGAACTGCCGCAAGCCTACTATAATCGCGGTTTAACGCTTATCTATTTGAAAGATAAGGAAAAAGGTTGCTATGACATTAGCAAGGCTGGCGAAATGGGCATCGAGGACGCTTATGCGGTGTTGAGAAAATACTGTAAGTAAACACAAATAACACGGAGAAGGCAGAGAACACAGAGGTTTCAATTAACAATGAACAATGAACAATTAACAATGGGAACTTTGCTCAGCGCTGTCTGTGGTCTGAAGTCAAAAAAACTAAACTTTCTCAACAGCGAAGCGCTAAACCTCAAACCTGTTAAACAGCAAAGCAATTAAACCTATAAGCAATTCACCGATTCACCAATTAAACAAAAAAATATGCGTGTTGTAATTCAAAGAGTTAAACGTTCGAGTGTGACCATCGACGGAGAGGTTGTTGGCTCGATTGGCGCGGGGCTGATGATTCTGCTTGGCATTGAGCCTGCCGATACCAGCGCCGATGTCGATTATCTGACGGGAAAGATTTCAAAGTTGCGCATCTTCGACGATGAGAACGGCGTGATGAACCGCTCGGTTATGGATGTTGGAGGCGAACTTCTGGTGGTGTCGCAGTTTACGCTCTTTGCGCAGACGAGCCACGGCAACCGCCCGTCGTACATCCGTGCTGCAAGGCCCGAGCAGGCAATTCCGCTTTATGAGGAGTTTGTGGCGAAACTCGCGGCAGCATCAGGTATCCAACCTCAAACAGGCCGCTTTGGTGCAATGATGGATGTGGAACTGATTAACGACGGACCTGTGACGATTATAATTGACAGCCACGAGAGGGATTTTTAGCCCTATCGTATCATCTCCATCTTGCTCACCAGCGACTCCACGAACTCGGTCAGCGGCTTCTTCACCATAACCGACATCAGAGCGTTCACGTCGGCGTCGAGCGTCACTTTCACGGCCGATTCGTTGCCGTTGTACTCTTTCAGCTGAATCCACATTGTGAATTTCAGCGGCGACTCAGCGCTCTCAATCTTCAGCAGTTTGCCCGGTTCGCGCTCAATGATGCGCATTCCGAACCGTCCGGCCTTGTCAATGGTGAACGTGCACGAGTCGGGCGTGGCTTCCACGTCTTTTATTTTGTCGTTTTGCGGCAGCATAGTGCTGTTGATGCGGCTGAAGTCCGAAATAAGCGTGTAAACGCGGTCTGGTGTGGCGTAGATGTGCCCGATTCTGCTCTCGATTCTCATATTGCTGTTTTTTGGCAAAGGTAGTGTGTTTGCGATTGCGTTTTCTGTTTTGCACGAAAAAAACGGGCAGCTCCGAAAAGCCACCCGCCGCAACTAATTAAAAACCTTATGCGATGTTTTACCATCGTTTGAAAGACGAATCACCCCGCCGAAAGGTTGCGTCGGGTTGCGTTTTTTTGCGGTCGCAGCCGAAAAGCTGTTTGTTTTTACCGTTTCTGGCCGCCGTTTGGTCAACGTTTGGCGGCCATTGGCACAGAAAAAACTTGTGCTTGTCACTTCCGCCTCGCATCTTGGCCCTGCGCACGAAAAAAAAGCCCGAAAACGTTGGAATATTTGTTTAATAAATTCTACATTTGTTCTATCATTTAAAAAACTATCTAAAATAAGCTGATTATGAAAGCAATTAAGTTATTGGCAGTTTTAATTATGGGCTCCGTTCTGGTTGCGGCGTGCAGCAGCAACGGGGGTAAGACAAATAAAAACGCAGCTTCTGAAATCGACGAAGTGTCTGTGACTCAGATTATTGAGGACATCGAAAACATTCCAACTCCAACATCGATAGAGTTGATGGAGATGGTGAACAAATTGGGCGTTGCCTATATGCTTGATGTTACCAACAGCCTCGCCAATCAGGAGAACTATTTGAGTACCAAGCAGAAAGCTCTCAATTTGGGCGTTTATGCGGCCGATTTGAGCTACGATGTGGCCTATCAGCGCAAAGCCGAGACCGAGGAGTATCTGCGTTGCATTCTTGGAATGGCCAGCGACCTGAACATCAGTATCGACGCCAACGGCATTTCTGAAAAATTCAAGAACAACATCGACAATCTTGAGAGTCTGACGGCTGTTGTGAAAGATTTACTCAAGGATTCGCAGTACATTCTGAACCAGACCAGCCAGACCGAGACGGCGCTTCTGTTCCTCATCGGCAGCTGGGTTGAGAGCGCCTACATCTGCGTTTCGGCTTCCGATTTGGCAGCCAACAATATGGAGTTCCTCAAGGTTGCCGCAAGCCATTTCGAGTATTCAAACACCATTCTCAAGTATATGGAGAGCCGTAAGGATAATGCCGACTTTGCTCCGTTCTACGAGCAGTTTGTTGCACTCCAGAAGCTTGTTGATGAGTACAAAACCGACATCAACAACTCGGAGTTGTTTGATAATGTGGCCGGTGCCGTAAAAGATATGCGCAACGGCATTGTCTGAAAAAAGCTTACAGAAATAACAAGGGCGGCTTCGTGCCGCCTTTTTTTTGCTCAAAAAGCCGAAAATCGGACATTTTACACTTGAAATATGTAATTTTGTCAGTGTTTGGGCTGGGCATCCGGTCCGCAAAAAAATGATAACGAATATGGACTTACAGCAAGTCAAGCAGCGATTTGGAATTATCGGCAACACCGAGGGGCTGAACCGTGCAATTGAGCGCGCCATTCAGGTGGCGCCCACCGATTTGGCGGTGCTGGTGACCGGCGAGAGCGGTACCGGCAAGGAGACATTCCCGAAGATTATCCATCAATACAGTTCGCGCAAGCACGGCGAGTATATTGCCGTCAACTGCGGAGCAATACCCGAGGGCACCATCGACTCGGAGCTGTTCGGACACGAGAAGGGCGCTTTCACCGGCGCTCACGAGGCCCGCAAAGGCTACTTTGAGGTGGCCGACAACGGAACCATCTTCCTTGACGAGGTGGCCGAGATGCCGCTTTCAACACAGGCGCGTCTACTGCGCGTTTTGGAGAGCGGCGAGTTTATCCGCGTTGGCTCTTCAAAAGTGCAGAAAACCAACGTGCGCGTGGTGGCCGCAACCAATGTGAATGTGCTGCAGGCCGTTGAGATGGGCAAGTTCCGCGAGGACCTCTACTACCGGCTCAATACCGTGCCAATCAAGGTTCCGCCCCTGCGCGAGCGTGTTGACGACATCCACCTGCTTTTCCGCAAGTTCACAGCCGATTTTGCCGACAAGTTCAAAATGCCCCCGCTGACACTCACCCCCGACGCCCGCGCAATGCTTGAGCGTTTCCGCTGGCCGGGCAATGTGCGCCAGCTGAAGAACATCACTGAGCAGCTGTCGATTCTGGAGGAGAACCGCACCATCACAGCCGAGACTCTGGCCCGCTATCTGCCTGAAAACGAGGGCGCTCATCTGCCGGCTCTTGTCGGTCACGCCGATGAGCAGTCGTTCTCGTCGGAGCGCGAGATATTATATAAGGTGTTGTTCGATATGAAAAACGATATGAACGACCTCAAGCGGCTTGTTCACGACCTGATGGAGCAGCGCGGCGACGATGTGCAACTCTCGAAAGACCACGCCCGCATCATCCAGAGCATCTACACCGACCACAAGCAGGGCTACGGCGATGCCGACGGTTCGCCAATGATTATATCGCACCACGCCGAGCCGCAAAGCACTCACATCCAGGACACTGAAGAGTTTGTTGAGGAGTCGCTTTCGCTTGAGGACAAGGAGGTTGAGATGATTCGCAAGGCGCTTCAGCGGCACAACGGCAAACGCAAGTACGCCGCCGAGGATTTGGGAATCTCTGAGCGCACCCTGTATCGGAAAATCAAAGAGCATAATCTTGAATAATAATTAGGATTTAGGAATTAGGATTTAATAAGTTACAAGTGGCAAGGTACAAGTTTGGTCTTAGGTTTTTTGTCTGTAGTTAAAGAAACTAAACCTTCTCAACAGCGAAGCGCTCAACTCTAAACACTAAACTTTTACCGATTAAACAATCGAAAAATGCGAAACCTGCTGATTTTTATATTAATAACTATTGTGGCGACGGGATGCACCATAAGCTATTCGTTCACAGGCGCGTCAATCCCGCCCGATGCCAAAACTGTGTTTGTGGCCGATTTCCGCAATGTGGCGCCGCTGGTGAACCCCGCGCTCGCCAACGACCTGACCGAAGCGCTGAAAGACAAGTTTGTGGGGCAGACGCCGCTCAAACTTGGTGACGAAAACGCCGACCTCTATTTCGAGGGCTCGATAACCGCCTACGGCACTCAACCGGTGGCCATCAAAAGTGGCGATGTGGCGGCGCAGAACCGACTGACAATCACCGTGAAAGTGAAATTTGTGAATAACAAGGACAAGAATGCCAACTTCGACACGTCGTTCTCGCGCTACGAGGACTACGACAGCCAGCTCAACCTGTCGGATGTTGAGGCCGAGCTTGTGAAATCGATTGTGGAAAGCCTTGTCGATGACATATTTACGAAAGCAGTAGTAAACTGGTAATCAGAATTGTAACCGAAGAACAAGATGGACAAGAGCCGGCTGATGATGCTGATGCGGAACCCCGAGCTGATGGGCGACCGCGATTTGCCCGATGTGAAGGAACTGGTGGAGGAGTACCCGTTTTTTCAGTCGGCCAGAATGCTCTATGTCAAGAATTTACGTAATCAGGGTTACTCAAACTACGGCAAGGCCCTTCGCGAGACGGCCGTCTTTGTCACCAACCGCACCAAGCTCTTCTTTCTGCTCGACGAGCGCGTCATAATCAAGCACGACGCCGCCCCCGAACAGGTTGAGGCCGAAGCCGAGGTGTTCGATTTTGGCAGGATGACGGAAATGGCCGGGTTCGCTTCTGAGCCTGCAGACCGGAAGGCAAAAGCCGCCGCCGACAATCTGATTGAGACACCGGTAATGCCATATTTCAGCAATCTGAGCGATACGGTTGACCTTGACGATTTCCGTCAGACATTCGGCAAAAAAAGCAAACCGGCCGCCACACCACAAACCAAGGAGGAGCGCCACGCCCAGTTGCTCGACAATTTCAAAGAAATTAGAATCAGGCCTTCCGCGCCAACTGATAATGCAAAACCGGAAAAAGACGATATCGATTTTTCGGTAAAAAGCTCGACCGCCGGCCCCGACCTTTTCTCGGAAACGCTGGCCGACATCTATTTCAAAACAAAAGCGTACGATAAGGCTCTGAATATGTATGAAAAATTGTGCTTGACATATCCAGAAAAAAACGCTTACTTTGCGGCTCGAATTAAGGAAATAAAGGAAATTATTAACAATAAATAACTTAAGAAAATGTTTACAATCGTTACAGTGCTTATTTTCTTTGTATGCATCTTAATGATACTCATTGTTTTGGTACAAAACTCGAAAGGTGGCGGTCTGGCCGCTAATTTCAGCAGCGCAAACCAGGTGATGGGTGTCCGCAAAACCACCGATTTTCTTGAGAAGGGAACCTGGACGCTGGCAGGAGCGTTGCTTGTGCTTTGCGTTATGGCGTCGGCTTTCATTCCTCGCAGCGAGGTTGAAACTGACAACAGTATGCTTCAGGAGAAGATTGAGGAGACTGCAGAGCCATTTATGCAGCAAGGAAACTTCCCGACCGCAGCACCTGCAGCCGAGGAAAGCGCCGAATAACTTTCGGACAGAGCAGAAATCGCATAAAACGCCAGCTTGCACTTGCAGGTTGGCGTTTTTTGTGTGCAAACACTTCCTTTTTTTTCACAACCAAAATTGAGCCATTTGTGTTTCAAAAGTGTCGGGTTGAGGAAAAAGATTTTTTGTCAACAATTAACTTTCATATATTTGTTATGCTTTGTGTTCGGTTTCGGAGGAGACCGGACAACGGAGTTTTGAACGATGTTTGCCGACGTTTTTTTAGGCGATTCGGAACTTACGCAGAGTCCTGACTCGCAGCCGGAGGAAAACGCAGCGGCAAGCGGAAGCTCAAATGATTCATTGGCTTGGCGGCCAATGCGTTCTTTGGAATCCTAACATTGCCAGTCAGCCAAATTATGGCAATGCGACATTTTTAAGCAGTACGATAAATAATTGTATCACGTTTTTTAGGGCACCTCAAACGGATGTCAATAAAGATTGACTAATAATTAAATTTCAAAAAAATATGAAAAGGCTGTTTACTGTTTTCCTAGTAACAGCGCTTGCGGGGCAGGCGTTGGCGCAAACAACTTTCACTGTCGGTAACCTGGAATACACGGTTATTGATGCCGATGAGCACACGGTTTCGGTTAGTGCCGCCACAAACACGCTATCGGGCGCGTTAATCATCGGACCGACAGTTACAAACGAGAATGTCTCGTATCGGGTAACTGAAATTAAAGACCGCGGATTTGAGAACTGTAGAAGCCTGACAACGCTTGTACTTCCCGAACATATGACAACCATTGGTCAATACGCATTTAATGGCTGTACTGGCCTGACGTCGATTACACTTCCTGAATCGCTGACAACCATTAAAAACAATGCGTTTGTCAATTGCCAAAAAGTGGCGTCATTTGAAATACCAAACTCGGTAACAACAATTGGCGGATATGCTTTCTACCAATGCTATGCTCTTACTACGCTGACAATTCCCCGTTCAGTCACTTCAATTGGCGCAGGCTTGTGCTCTTTCTGTACAGGACTAACAGCCATAACTGTTGAGGCCGGAAACCCGAACTACGTATCGGTTTACGGTGTTTTGTACACCATCGATACAACGCAGCTTGTGCAGTATCCGATAGGAAAAAACTCTTCATCGTTTGTGTTCCCGAACACGGTTACAACTATAGCCCGCTCATCGTTCCGCGGCTGCACAAAACTGCAGAGCGTAACACTTTCAGAATCGCTGACAAGTGTTGCCGGCTATGCGTTCAACAAATGCTCGAATTTGAAAACGATAAATATTCCAAGTTCGGTTACCTGCATCGATGACCATACGTTTGACGGTTGCCGAAATCTTAAAACAATTGCCATACCCGCCACCGTGGCAACAATTAAAGAAGGAGCGTTTTCGAGCTGTAGCAATCTGACGGTCTATTGCGAGGCCGAAGACATTCCCGACGGTTGGAGCTCCAGCTGGAATCCTTACGTAAGCAGCAACCCGCCGGTTTGTAATGCGATTGTTGAAGGCGATTTTGTTTTCCGCCCAAGCAGCGACAGCACAGCAAATGTCATCGGCTACATTGGCTCTGAAACCGATATTACCATTCCCGAAACATATACTCACAACAACACCGAATGCTCGGTAACCGGCGTTGGCAGTCAGGCTTTCAGCGGAAACACCAGCATTACATCGATAACCGTTCCCGAAACAGTTACCGAGATTGAATCGGGTGCTTTTGACGATTGCAACGCCAACGTGAATTATGAAGGAAACGCTAACGCCGTGGTGTTTAACAGCGACACAACGGTTCTGATAAGCGTTGCCACACCGCTGATGGGCTCGTACACCATTCCATCAACGGTGACGAGAGTTTGCTCGTTTGCGGGCTGCACAAGACTGACTGCGATTGTTATTCCCGAGTCGGTTGTGACAATTGACGATGGCGCGTTTGCCGACTGCTCCGCGCTCACTTCGATAACGACCAATAATGGAATAGATTTGAGAAATTCGGGTCTGTACTTTACAAAAGACAGCATAAAATACAAGGTGCTGGCGAAAAACTCCGTGCAGGTAGCTCAAAAAACATACACAGGCGGGGTTGTCATTCCGGCAACGGTGACAGCCGGAAACACATTCACCATAACCGGCATTGCGAGCGGTGCGTTTATGAATTGCAGCGGCTTGACATCGGTTACTATTCCAAACGGCGTTACAAGCATTGCCTATCAGACATTCAGGAATTGCGCCAACCTGGCAACGGTAACGCTTCCCGATTCGTTGAAGACCATTGGAGGCTATGCGTTCTGCGATTGCAGCAACCTGACGACTGTCAACATTCCCAACGCTGTTACAACCATTGGCGAACGTGCGTTTATGAATTGTAGCAAATTGAACCCAATCAACATCCCCGACGGCGTTACGAGCATTGGCGCTGTTGCGTTTTACGGGTGCAGCAGCCTGACATCATTAACCATTCCCGGTTCGGTGGAGAGTGTCGGAGCAAGCGCGTTTGAAGGTTGCAGTGGCTTGACATCAGTCATAATCATTGATGGAACCGACGAAATTGGCTACAAGGCGTTTTACAATTGTAGCAATTTGGAGACGACAGTTATTCCAAGCTCGGTTACAACAATAGGAAACAACACATTCTATGGCTGCCAGAACGCCACCATTTATTGCGAGGCCGAAACCATACCCACCGGCTGGAGCTCCAGCTGGAATCCCTACGCAAGCAGCAATCCGCCGGTTTGTAATGCGATTGCTGAAGGCGATTTTGTTTTCCGCCCAAGCAGCGACAGCACCGCCAATGTTATTGGTTACATCGGCTCCGAAACTGTTATTACCATTCCCGCCACTGTTTCGCTCAAAGGCACCGAATGTGCTGTAACCGGCATCGGGAGCCAGGCTTTCAGCGGAAACACCAATATTGCATCGATAACCATTCCCGAAACGGTTACCCAGATTGAAACGGGTGCTTTTGACAATTGCAGCGCCTTTTTGAATTATGAAGGGAATGCGGGACAGACCACCATTACCTATGAAGGCGTGGTGTTCAGCAGCGACACAACGGTTCTGATAAGCGTTGACGCGCCGCTGACAGGCTCGTACACCATTCCCTCGACGGTGACGAGAGTTTGCTCGTTTGCGGGCTGCACGGGACTGACATCGATTGTGATTCCCGAGTCGGTTGAAACTGTTGACAATGACGCGTTTGACGGCTGCTCAGCGCTGACAATTTATTGCGAGGCCGAATCGAAACCAAGCGGCTGGCGCGTTGCCTGGAATCCGGATAACCGCCCTGTCTTTTGGGGCTGCAAATATGGTTTGTCCTTCGATGAAGATTTCACTTTCGTGGTAATAAGTGCCGATCGGCGCACAGCCAAAATAACAGCATACTCAGGTGCAAGCGCCAATGTGGTGATTCCGCAAAAAACAACCATAGACGGTGTTGAATACAAGGTTACAACCATCGGCCGCCAAGCTTTTAATGGAAACAAGAAAATCCGCAGCGTGTTTATTCCGTATTACATTGACGTTGTGGAGGCATCGGCCTTTGGTAACAACCACTACGATGCAATAATATTTTGCGAAGCTGAAAGCGACGGGTACACCGTACCCGACGGCTGGGCGGGAAATTGGTATGGAGCAACTTCGCCGGGAGTGGAGTACAATGCGCATATCTACAATGGTTTTGTTTATCAGGCAACCGATAACAGAAATGCTCAAATAATCAGATATTTGAGCCAGAAAGACACACTGGCTGTTCCTGACAGAATCAATGGCGGAGCGTTCGCCGTCAGCAGCATTGCCGGTTATGCCTTCTACGACTGCGACAACATAAAAACCCTCGATATTCCAAATTCTGTTACTGAAATAGGAAACTATGCATTTTATGGCAGCGACAACATTGAAACGCTGATATTCAACACCAACGCCATCGGTAGCAGCTTCCAGAACTGCAGCTCGCTGAAAAAGGTGCGGATGGGCAATAATGTGACAAGCATTGCCGATTGGGCGTTCTCACACACTGGTTTGGAGGAGGTGATTTTCTCTGAATCAGTCGTAAGCGTTGGAAGCAGCGCTTTTGACGGGTGCTCTAATCTGCAAAAGGCGGAATTTGCGAGCATTGCAAGCTTGTGCGGTATTGAGTTTGAAGGAAGCGGGAGCAATCCGCTTTCATCGGCTCACCATTTATATATTGGCGGAGAGGAGGTTACACGGTTTGCCATTCCCGACAGTGTAACAAGCATCGGCGCCAGAGCTTTCTCGGACTGCAGTTACATCGATTCTGTTTTCATTCCGGCAACGGTTACTAATATCGGAACATACGCATTCTACGGTTGTAGCAATCTGACCATCTATTGCGACGTGGTATCAAAACCTGGTGGTTGGAGCGAAAGTTGGAATCCTTCTTATTGCACAGTTGTTTGGAAACCTTTGGTATGGAATGTAGCCGTATCGGCCAACAACAGCGCATACGGCACCGTAACAGGCGGCGGCAATGTTGCCAACGATTCAACCACAACCATCGCCGCCACGCCGGCAGCCAACTGCCATTTTGTGCGGTGGAACAATGGTCTGACAAACGCTACCGAAACCATCACTGTTACATCCGATACGACAATTGTGGCTGAATTTGAGTCTGATGTGCAAATGTGGACTGTAACCGTATCGGCCAATAACAACGCATACGGCAACGTAACGGGCGGCGGCACGGTTGCCAACGATTCAATTGTAACCATCAGCGCCACACCGGCAGCGGGCTATCATTTCACAAAATGGAGTGACAACATCGCCCTTAATCCGCGAAATCTGCTCGCCACAAGCGACACCGCTCTTACGGCTTTGTTTGAGGCGCACACACCAGTTGCTGACACCGCCGTGGCCGCAACCTACACATCAACCGGCCTGACCGCAGGCTCGCACTGCTCGGTTTGTGGCGCTGTGCTTGTTGCGCAAACGGTTGTTCCAATGCTTGACGGCTCGGCCGATTTCACCTACAGCATAATCACCGACAGCACAGTTAGCATCACGGGTTACATTGGCTCAAGCACCTCTATTGCAATCCCATCGACGGCAGTGGTTGACGGAAAGACATATACAGTTGCGGCTGTTGCGGCTGACGCATTTGCCAGCTGCACCGCACTGACTTCGATAACGACTAATAATGGAATGGATTTGAAAAAATCGGGTCTGTACTTCACAAAAGACAACATAAAATACAAGGTGTTAACGAAGGACGCCGTGCAGGTAGAGCCCAAAACATATACAGGCAATCTTGTCATACCAGAGACAGTAGCGGCAGGAAACGCATTCACGGTAACCAGCATTCACGGTAATGCGTTCAAATATTGTAACAATCTTACTTCTCTTAATCTGCCAAAATCTATTACAACAATTGATGCGGATGCCAGTTATGGTTGCTCCCTTTATGGTTGCATCAGGTTGGCTGAAATAAATGTAGATGATGCCAATACAGTATATTCATCGATTGACGGAGTGTTGTTCAATAAAGACAAAACCGAATTAATCCGTTACCCACTAAACAAATCGGGTGCATATACTATTCCAAATACGGTTACAACTATTGGAAGAGAAGCATTCAGTTACTGCGATGGGTTGACTTCAGTAACAATTTCAAATTCTGTCCGGCGAATTAACTATGGAGCATTTGGGGATTGCTCATACCTCACTTCGGTTACTATTCCCGAAGGTGTCACAACTCTTGAAAGCCTTGTATTCAATTATTGTACCAGTCTTGCATCAATCACAATTCCCGAATCGATAACAAGCATTCCGTATGCCACGTTCGAGTATTGCAGAAACTTAACCACAGTCAGCTTGCCAAGCACGCTTGTAAGCGTTGAATCGTCTGCGTTTGACAATTGCAGTAAGTTGCATTATACCGAATATGATAGCGCCTGCTATTTGGGAAATGCCCAAAATCCTTATGTGGCGCTGATTAAAGCAAAATCGACCAGCATAACATCGTGTGTGATAAACGACAATTGCAAAGTAATTGCGTCTGAAGCATTCTCTGGTTGCAGCAACCTGACATCAATCACTGTGCCCAACTCGGTTTGTGGAATAGGCGACGAGGCATTTGTCGGTTGCTCGGCGTTGGAGTCGATAACACTGCCGTTTGTTGGCGACCGCAGACACAGTCTCACTGACGACCACCAATATCCTTTCGGTTATATTTTCGGAAACAGTAGTTATACAGGAAGTGTTATGGCTTATCAAACTACTTATTATACTGATAACACAAAAACTGCATCTTCTGCCTATTATTTGCCTTCGTCGTTGAGAACGGTTACTTTGACCGACTGCGATTATATTCAGTATGGCGCTTTTTCGGGATGTAATGGCCTGACGTCAATAACCATTCCGGCATCTGTGACTCAAATAGAGGATTATGCCATAAATTTCAAAAACAATCTGACTATTTACTGCGAATTGAAATCGGCCCCCAAAGGTTGGAGCAGCCGGTGGAACACGCAGAATGCACCTGTTGTATGGGGCAGTGCCGATGTTGTTGAAGGCGACTATTTGAGTGAGACAGGCTACTATTATAACATCATCGATAGCGCCAACGTTGAGATTGTTGGCTATGCCGGCACAGAAACCGAAATTGAAATTCCTGACACAATTGCCGCAAACGGTGTAAAATATGCAGTCAGCCGTATTGGTGATAATGCTTTCAAATCATACACTAATTTGGTATCGGTAACCATTCCTAACACCGTTACAAGCATCGGCAACAGAGCGTTTTTGGGATGCAGCGGTCTTACATCGATAACAATTGGCGAATCTGTGACGAGTATGGGCGGTTGTGTGTTTGAAGAATGTGACAAATTGACCACTGTGACCATTCCGGAATCTGTTGTAAACATTGGTAACTCAACATTTTATAGATGCTACAACCTGACTTCGGTTACCTTGCCAGATTCATTGCCAAAAATTGGCAATAGAATGTTTGCAAGCTGCAACAAGCTTGGTTCCGTTACAATTCCTAATTCGGTGAAGAGCATTGGTAATGATGCGTTCGACGGATGTAGTTCGTTGACTTCGGTAACAATACCCAATTCGGTTACAAGTTTTGGCGATAACGTATTCGCTAACACAGGTTTGACTTATGTTATCATACCCAATTCTGTTACCAGCATTGGTGGATGGGCTTTTGATAAATGCCGCAGCCTCAATTGGATTTTCGTTCCAAATTCGGTTAAAAGGCTGGATTGGTATTTTGTGAGAGATTGCTCTAAAGTGACTATTTATTGCGAAGCTGAATCGAAGCCTGATGGTTGGATGTCAGGCTGGAACGATAACAACCGTCCGGTTGTGTGGGGCTTTGGAGCGAACTCGATATATAATGTGACTGTGGCGGCTAACGAGTCGGCATACGGCACTGTAAAAGGCGGCGAAACTGTTGTTTCCGGCACTGTGGTAACCATTAGCGCCACACCGGCCGCGGACTACCATTTCGCAAAATGGAGCGACAACATCACCCTTAATCCGCGTGAGCTGACACCCACAAGCGACACCGCTCTTACGGCTTTGTTTGAGGCACACATACCAGTTGTCGACTCGGCCGTGGCCGCAACCTGCACCGAGACAGGTTTGACCGCAGGTTCGCACTGCTCGGTTTGCCACGTTGTGATTGTTGCTCAAAACACAATCCAGGCCACCGGGCACACCGAGGTTGTTGACGTGGCCGTGGCCGCAACCTGCACCGAGCCAGGCCTGACCGCAGGCAAACATTGCTCGGTTTGCCACGCTGTGCTTGTGGCTCAAGACACAATCCCGGCCAGTCACACCGAGGTTGTTGACGTCGCCGTGGCCGCAACCTGCACCGAGCCTGGCCTGACCGCAGGTTCGCACTGCTCGGTTTGCCACGCTGTGCTTGTTGCTCAAGACACCGTTCCCGCCAACGGCCACACCGAGGTTGTTGACGTCGCCGTGGCCGCAACCTACACATCAACCGGCCTGACCGCTGGCTCGCACTGCTCGGTTTGTGGCGCTGTGATTGTTGCGCAAGAGGTTGTTCCAATGCTTGACGAGTCGGCCGATTTCACCTACAGCAGAATCAATGACAGCACGGTTAGCATCACAGGCTACACTGGCACAAGAACCAATATTACAATTCCTTCGACGGTTGTGATTAACGACACCACATACACCGTTACAAGCATCGGCGCCCAAGCCTTCCAAAAATGCTCATATCTGGAGTCGGTTGTCATTCCAAATACTGTTACCAGTTTGGACCTGAGAGCGTTTGAAAAGTGCAGCAATCTTACATCAGTTACTCTGCCCGACCATCTGACCCATATAGGAATGCTTGCGTTCGGAGAGTGCTCAAAACTCGAATCCATAATAATTCCTATTTCGGTTACGGAAATTGAGAACTACGCATTTTTTAAATGTACCAGTATCACAATATATTGTGAGTGCGCCGAGGAGTCAAAACCTAGTGGCTGGCAATCTAGTTGGAACTCTAGTAGGGATGTGGTTTGGAGCTACAATCAGAGGAATTGGACAGTAACCCTATCAGCCAACAACAGCGCATACGGCCGAGTATCGGGCGGCGGCACTGTGGCCAACGGCTCAACAACCACAATCACCGCCACACCGGCCGAGGGCAACCGTTTTGTGAAATGGAGCAACGGCCTGACAAGCGCCACTGCAACCATCACCGTAACATCCGACACTACGCTTGTGGCTGAGTTTGAATATGTTGAGCCAATAATGTGGACAGTAACCCTTTCGGCCAACAACAGCGCCTACGGCCGAGTATCGGGTGGCGGCTCTGTGGCCGACGGCTCAACCGTAACCATCACCGCCACACCGGCAGCCAACTATCGTTTTGTGAAATGGAGCAACGGCCTGACAAGCGCCACCGCAACAATCACTGTGACATCCGATACGGCGCTTGTGGCTGAGTTTGTTGAAGCAGATAAAGCGTGGACTGTGAGCTTATCTGCAAATAACAGTGAATTTGGCAGTTGGGGTATGAGATATATGACGCAGGATGTTGTAACCCTTGCTGATGGTTCTGCTGGATTCGTAAATGGCACACTTATGACCATTACGGCAGAGCCAAAGTTTGGCTACCGCTTTGTGAAATGGAGTAACGGCCTGACAAATACGACAGAAACCATAACAATAACTTCTGACACCATAATAGTAGCGGAATTTGAGGAAATAGGATTTACTGTAGGATTGTTGTATTATTATTACACAAGTGACACGACTGTTGAAGTTGTTAGATTAAATGACAAGGAAATAACATCTGCTATTATCCCCGAAACTGTTGAGTTTGACAGCAAAACTTATTCAGTTACCAGCATCGGCAATTCGGTCTTTGAAGGTTGCAGCAACCTAACCTCTGTCACAATACCCAATTCAGTTAAAAGCATCGGAGACAGAGCTTTCTATGAATGCGAAAAACTCGCCTCGGTAACTATTCCCGAACAGGTTACAACCATTGGCGTGTCTGCGTTTTATGATTGTGACGAACTTACCTCGATAACAATTCCCAAATCTGTTTCTTATATTTTAATATGGGCATTCGATGAGTGCGATAAGTTGAAGGAGATAAAAGTCGATAGCAGCAATATGTATTATTCTTCAGAAAATGGGGTACTCTTCAACAAAGACAAAACTAAATTAATACGTTATCCTGGAGGCGTGACAGGAGCATATACCATTCCTGACGGAGTAACAAATATTGGATTTTCAGCGTTCAATTCTTGTCGAGAACTGACATCAATAATAATTCCGAATACGGTTGTAAATATTGAAAATTATGCTTTCGATAACACCGGTATAACATCGGTAATCATTCCTAATTCGGTAACAACAATTGGAGATGACGCATTCGAGTATTGCAGCTATCTGACATCTGTTGTCATTCCCAATTCGGTAACAAGCATTGGATATGATGCATTTTATGGTTGTCATTCAGCAACCATATATTGCGAAAGCGAAGAAAAGCCGGCAGGTTGGAGTAATAATTGGAATTACAATTGGTCCGGCAATGTACCAGTTGTCTGGGGCTTCGACCCGAGTTTGAAAATATTTAAGGTCGCACTTTCTGCTAACAGCGTATGGCTCGGCAGCGTGGAAGGGCCTGTCTCCGCAGTCGAAGGCTCAAGCGTGACCATCACTGCCACACCGGCCGAGGGCAATCGTTTTGTGAAATGGAGCAACGGCCTGACAAGCGCCACTGCAACCATCACCGTAACATCCGACACTACGCTTGTGGCTGAGTTTGAATATGTTGAGCCAATAATGTGGACAGTAACCCTTTCGGCCAACAACAGCGCCTACGGCCGAGTATCGGGTGGCGGCTCTGTGGCCGACGGCTCAACCGTAACCATCACCGCCACACCGGCAGCCAACTATCGTTTTGTTAAGTGGAGCAACGGCCTGACAACCGCCACGGCAACCATCACCGTAACATCCGACACTACGCTTGTGGCTGAGTTTGCTGAAAATGGCGGTTCTTTGGTTGCAAGTGAGTTGCATTACGAAATCACAAGCGACTCAACAGTGCGGGTTGTGGAGTCTGACGATTATGCAACAATGACAGAAATTGTGATACCCGAAACTGTGGAGATTGACGGCAAGACATACACGGTTACATCTATAGGTGAGGAAGCGTTTAAAGACTGCAGCGAACTGTCTTCGGTAACAATACCAAATTCCGTAAAAACCATTGAATCGTGGGCGTTTTATCGTTGCTATGGTTTGAAATCGGTAACAATTCCAAATTCTGTTGAGCGCATTTTGTATGGTGCATTTGAGTATTGCTCGGGTCTTGAGTCGATAACCATTTCCGAAGGTGTTACAACTTTTGGTAGCTGTGTGTTTGAAGGTTGCGACGGCCTTACATCAATCACAATCCCCGAATCGGTTACAAGCATTTCGTATGGTATGTTTAGGGATTGCGATAATCTGACCACAATCAGTCTGCCCAACACAATTGAGGAAGTTGACGGCACAGCGTTTGAAGGTTGCAACAAGTTGGAATACAACGAGTACGACAGTGCATTGTATTTGGGCAACGCAGAGAATCCATACGTTGTGCTGATTAAAGCAAAATCGACCGACATAACCTCCTGTGAGATAAACAGCAATTGCAAAGTTATTTCCGGAGCAGCGTTTAATAATTGCAAAGGCCTGACATCAATCACAGTCCCCAATTCGGTTGAGAATATTGGATATTGTGCATTCTCGGGCTGCTCATCGTTGGAGTCGATAACGCTGCCGTTTGTGGGCGACAAGAGACACTCCTTCACCGACGCCCCTCAATATCCTTTCGGTTACATTTTCGGGGGCTATGACTATGAAGGCGGAATCGCAACCACACAATCTTACTATTATGGTGATGATGGTTATGTTAATTCCACATATTATATACCGTCATCGCTGAAATCGGTTGTCTTAACCGACTGCGATTTTATTCAATATGGAGCTTTTGATGACTGTGACAATCTGACCTCGATAACCATTCCAACATCTGTTACCCAGATAGAAGGCTCCGCTTTCAGTGGTTGTGGCGACAATCTGACTATTTACTGTGACCTGAAATCGGCGCCCAGAGGTTGGGATTTGTATTTGGATTCATATAATATTGTATGGGGCGATGTGGATGTTATTGATTCAAGCAATGTTGATGGCAACTTTGCTTACAGAATCATCGATAGCACCAATGCTGAGATAATCGACTATTTGGGTTCGGAGACGGAAATTGTGATTCCAAGCGTAATCACCAAAAATGGAGTTCAATACACCGTTACACGCATCGGCGATAATGCTTTCAAATCATACAATGAAATGAAATCGGTAACCATACCCAACACCGTTACGAGCATTGGAAATAGAGCTTTCTCTAGTTGCTATAATCTCAAATCAGTCGAAATACCCAATTCTGTGAAAACTATCGGCAGCTATACGTTTGAGTATTGCGGTGGTCTGACATCGGTTGTAATTCCCAATTCTGTAACAACCTTTGGCAAAGGTGCGTTCCATAATTGCTACAACCTGACTTCGGTCGAAATTCCAAATTCGATTACCAACATCAGTAATAGTTTATTCTCATACTGCTCCAACCTTAATTCGGTAACAATTCCTACTTCTGTGACAAACATCAGCAAATATGCGTTCTCTAGTTGTGGAAGTTTAGCATCGGTTGATATTCCCAATTCTGTAACAAATATCGAAGAATCTGCATTTAGGTGGAGCGGATTGACACATATTGCCATACCAAGTTCGATTACACGCCTCAATGGGTGGACATTTGATGACTGCAAAAATCTTGAGGCGCTTATCGTTCCTAACTCTGTAACGAGTACGGATTGGATTGTTGTCAGAGATTGTCCAAAACTTACTGTTTATTGCGAAGCGGACTCAATGCCCGAAAAGTGGGATAGTTATTGGAATCCTGATAGTTGCCCTGTTGTATGGGGAGCAGACATCAACTCGATATTCTATTTGACAGTGATGCCCAACAACTACGAGTATGGCACTGTATCGGGCGGTGGTGTTGTTGCCGACGGCTCAAGCGTGACCATCACCGCCACACCAGCTGATGGCTACAAATTTGTGAAATGGAGCAACGGCCTGACAACCGCCACTGCAACTATAACAGTAGCATCTGATACAACGCTTGTGGCAGAGTTTGCGCCCGACGTGGAAACTTGGACCGTAGCCCTTTCGGCCAACAACAGCGCGTACGGCCGAGTATCGGGCGGCGGCACTGTGGCCGACGGCTCAACCGTAACCATCACCGCCACACCGGCAGCCAACTATCGTTTTGTTAAGTGGAGCAACGGCCTGACAAGCGCCACCGCAACCATCACCGTAACATCCGACACAACTCTTGTGGCTGAATTTGAATATGTTGAGCCGATTATGTGGACTGTAACAGTTTCGTCCAGCAACAGAGAGTATGGCCGGGCATCGGGCAGCTGCACAGTTGCCGACGGCTCAACCATAACCATCACCGCCACACCGGCCGAGGGTTACGAATTTGTTAGGTGGAGCAACGGCCTGACTAACGCCACCGAAACCATCACCGTAACTTCCGATTTGAGACTTGTGGCCCAATTTGCCGAAATTGTCTATGCCGGAACCTGCGGCACCGATGCCCGCTGGCGTTTCGATATGCCGACAAAAACCTTAACCATCAGCGGCACTGGCTCAATCGACAGTTACAAAAGCGTGAGTGTGTTTAGCACCGAAGTCAACAGACCGTGGCAGGAGATTGCCGACCAAATAGAAAAAGTGGTCATAGGCGAAGGTATTACCAACTTGGGAAGCCGCGCATTCTGCTATTGCGACAATCTTAAAGAGGTGAATATTTCGTCAACCTGCACAAGTTATGGCAGTATGTCATTTGCCTATTGCCCGAAACTGAAATCGGTGGTTGTTGCCGCCACATCAGTTTGGCAGGTCAACGAGTACAGCTTCAGCAACTACGACAGTTGCACGCTCTACGTGCCCGCCGGCAAGGTCGATTACTATAAGAATGACATTATTTTCGGAATGTTCTCGAAGGTGGTCGGCGCCTATATTGTAACCGTTGACGCGGGTATGGAGAATGGAACAGTCCTGATTGACAACTATGCCATTGATGAGGGCGGCTCGTTCACAATAATACCCAAACCGGCCGATGGATATGTGGTTGGCAAGGTGCTCGCAAACGGGAATGCCGTGGATGATTATGGAACAGGTATTTACACGGTTTTCAATGTAACCGCCAATGTGCTTGTGAGCGCCGAATTCAGCAAGGTGGCCCAAATTGAATATGATTTCACCTATAACATCATCAGCGGCACCGAAGTTGAGATTACAGGCTACACAGGCTCTGAAACGGAAATCACCATTCCGGGCACGATTACCGACAATGGATTTGAGTACACCGTTACAAAGATTGCCGACCAGGCGTTCCTGAACAGCGGCATCGCCACTGTCAGCATCCCGAACACGGTGACTGCTATTGGAACCGAGGCGTTCCGCGGCTGCGACAAACTTGCTGAAATCAACATTCCTGACAAGGTTACCGAGATAGGCGGCGGCCTGTTCAACGGCTGCTCAAGCCTGACAAAGGTCAACATTCCAAGCGGCGTTACAAGCATCCGCGGATATGCGTTCTACGGCTGCTCAAGCCTTAAATCGATAGCCATTCCGGCTTCAGCGAAAGTCAATCTCAATGTGTTTAAGAACTGCTCGAATCTGACAATCTATTGCGAGGCCGAATCGCAGCCCGACAATTGGGATTCGAAGTGGAATCCTGACAACCGGCCTGTTGTCTGGGGCGTTAGGAATCCTGAGGATTATGTTGTGCCAGCCGACGAAACTGATTTCGTATTCACTATAATCAGCGAATCGGAACACACCGTTGAAATTTCTGACTGCAGAGGCTCGCAGACCGACATCACCATTCCTAAGAAAGTCGGCATCAACGGCGTGACGTACACCGTAACCCGCATTGGCGATTACGCTTTTGAATACAAGAGCACGCTCAAATCGGTAACAATTTCAGAAACGGTAACAGAAATCGGCAACAACGCATTCGCCGTTTGCACAAATCTGACGTCGATAGACATTCCAAACACTGTAACAACACTGGGCGGATACGTCTTCTACTCTTGCGAGAGCTTGCAATCGCTGACAATACCAAGTTCAGTCACGAAGATTGGCGCCGGCTTGTGCTCGTTCTGCACAAGTCTGACTGAAATCACCGTAAAAGAGGGCAATGAGAACTATGTTTCGGTTGACGGCGTTTTGTATAATTCTGACAAAACAATGCTTGTTATGTATCCGGTAGGAAATGATGCCGAGTCGTTCGTTTTCCCCGAAACGGTTGAAAGCACCGGCCGGTCGTCGTTCCGCGGTTGCTCTAATCTGACAAGCGTCACCTTCAACGATTTGCTGACAACCATTGGCGGCTACTCTTTCAACAAATGCGACAATTTGGAGAAAGTGGTAATCAAAAAGTCGGTTACAACCATTGGCGACTGCACGTTTATGGGTTGCAGCAGCCTGAAGATTTATTGCGAGGCCGAATCGAAACCTGAGGGTTGGGATTCATCGTGGAATCGCGACGACCGTCCGGTTGTGTGGGGATATAAACCCGGCACCGCCGTTCCTGAATCCGCCGCCACCGCTGTCAACATCTACGCCTACGGCAACACCATTGTGGTTGAAAACGCCACCAACGAAATCAGCGTTTATGACGCAATGGGCCGCCTTGTGTGTAGAGACGTTGCGCGCAACGTCTCTACGGTTGCCGAATCGGGCATCCGTGTAGAGTTCCGTGTCAACGGCACCGGCGTTTACATTGTGAAGGTTGGCAACGAGTCAAAGCGCGTGATGGTGAATGATTGACGGGTAATTTGTTACCGCATATATGTAGGGGCGAATGTTTGTTCGCCCCTATTTGTTTTTATGCTGTGGCTTGGGGGCGGAAATATGCGAGACAATATTTACCGGGCTTTTTCTGTCGATAGCGGAAAAACGTATGTCAGTTTGCAGATAAATCAGGATGAGTTACCGGAAAGAGAATGAACCTCTTGTGAGAATTGCGTTGTATTTACAATCGGGACTCAGGTCGTGAGTTAATGGCTACCAATTTATTTCCCCTTTTCCTTCGCGGATAACCTCAAAATCGTCGGTTGTGCAGTCGATGACCGTAGATGGCTGATTATCACCATATCCGCCGTCGATGACCGCGTCAACCACGTTGCCGTAGCGCTCGTGGATGAGCTCGGGGTCGGTGATGTATTCGGTCACATCGTCCTCAACGTCGTGCACCGACGACGACAGTAGCGGCCGTCCCAGCTCGGCCACAATGCTGCGGATGATGTTGTTGTCCGGCACACGGATGCCCACCGTCTTGCGGCGCGTCTTGAAGAGTTTGGGAATGTTGTTGTTTGCCTCGAAAATGAAGGTGAACGCCCCGGGCACGTTGCGTTTCAGCAGTTTGAAAGCCGGGTTCGACATCGGTTTCGTGTATTCCGATATTTGGCTTAAATCGTTGAAGATGAACGAGAAGTAAGCCTTGTCCATATCCAGTCCCTGAATTTTGGCCAAGCGTGCCACGGCTTTCGGTTGTGTAATGTCGCAGCCGATGCCGTAGATGGTGTCGGTGGGGTAAATCACAACGCCTCCATCTTCAATAATCTGTGTTATCTTCTTGATTTCGCGCGGATTGGGATTTTCGGGATAAATTTTTATCAGCATTTTCCAGTTAGGATTTAGGAATGAACAATTAAAAATGAAATCTGTTGCATTGTAGGGACGTGGCGTGCCGCGTCCGTGCCAATAATTCAATTAAAATATAATCAAACAATCTGTTTAAATCCGTTTAATCTGTGTCATCTGCGTTCAAAAACAATTCACCAGCAGTAATTATTCCTTCTCACCATAGCACAAATCGCCGGCGTCGCCCAGGCCGGGCACAATGTACGATTTTACGGTCAGCTCCTCGTCGATGGCGGCGGTCCAGATGGTGACGGGCTGGTTGGCTACGTTACGTTGCAGATAATCAAGACCTTCGCGGCTTGAAATGAGCGACACAATATGCGTGTGCGCCGGCGTGCCCTTCTTGAGCAGAGCCTGATAAGCCAGCACCATCGAGGCGCCGCTGGCCTGCATCGGGTCAACCAGAATGAGCGTCTTGCCCTCGGTCGACGGCCCCGAAATGCTGTCGAAGCTGATGTGGAACGTGCGGCCGTCTTTCTCATATTGGCGGCAGGCCGTGATAAAGGCGTTCTCAGCCTTGTCGAAAACGCTCAAAAAACCTTCGTGCATCGGCAGTCCGGCGCGCAGAATGCTGGCAATCACCGGCTGAGCGGCAAGCTGCGCCACCTGCGCCACACCAAGCGGAGTCTGCACTTCGGTTTGCTTATAATCGAGCTGCTTGCTGATTTCGTAGGCGAAAATCGCACCAATGCGCTCAAGATTCTTGCGGAAGCGCATACTGTCTTTCTGAATCCCGCTGTCGCGCAATTCGGCCATAAACTGATTCACAATGCTGTTCTGAGTGCCAAGATTAATAACCATAATCTATTGTGTTTTAAGTTAATACCAAAACCGAAGACCGTCCGGCCATCGCCTTATAATGATAGTGAAAAATGTTTAAAGTTTAAGCTGTTAGATATTTATGTTACGAATATCAACATTTTTCAGTCATCTTGTTGCGGAATATCAAAAAACTTTTGTACTTATGTGGCCGTGAAAAAAGAGCATAACCGACATATTTTCAGTCTGCTATTAGCCTTTGCCACCATTGCTTTTTCTGGTTGTTCGGGCAATCAGCCTGCCGACGAGCCAAGCGACGAGGCTGCCACCGTGCGTTCCTATCTTGAACTTGGACTCAAGTACGATTCACTCTTGCAGGAACGGATGGCGGAGTATTACTATATGAAGGCGTTCGAAACCTTTACCGACCCGTCGGTCGATTGGGGACGTTATGCCGAAACCGGTTATCGTTACGCCTACTTTTTGAGTTTGAGAGGCGAATTGGGCGGAGCTATTTCCGTTGTTACCGAGGTTCTTCAGAATGCCGAGGGACACAATGATTTTTCACATATGTGGAAAGCTTTTCTGCTCTGCCAGATTGCCGAGTTCCAGTTGCAGTTAGGTTGGCTCAAAGAGGCTCGCGCCAACTACGACAAGGCTTATCAGGAGGAACTGAAGGCTGTAAAACTCAAAGAGGATGGTTATTTCAACGCTATGGTGCTGTGCATCAACATATACTATTCTTATTTCAGCACAAAAGATTACGATGAAGCCCGAAACTGGCTTCAGCGCTCCGAGGAAATGTTTCATAAGTACGAGCAGAATGGTGACACCAAACACATTGAGGAGTACAAATGCCATTTCGCATTGTACAATGCTCTGTTTCTGCAAACCACAGGCGATGCCGCCGCGGCTGCAAAATCCTACGCCAGTGCCGACGTCAGCAATTTGAGGAGCAGTTGGGACAAAATCGAAATCACTGATTATCTGATGGCTGCCGGCCGGTATGCTGAGGCCGCCGATGTTTATGCGCAAATCGACAGCGATTTCGGAACCACTGAAGGAACCCGAATGACCTTCGACAACATCAACGAGCGTCTTGTTCCGCGTTATTACGCCAACCGCAAGGCCGGCCGCACCGCTGAGGCTTTGGCTATGGCCGATAAGATTTGCGACAGCATCGACTCGGCTCTCGTATGGCATAAGAATTCCGATGCCGCCGAGCTGGCCATAATCTACCAGACACACGAAAACGAGCTGGCTTTGCAGAAAATGCGTGCCCAGACGCGCATTCACCGCGTTTTTCTTGTTGCCGCGCTGATGATTATTGTTCTCATAATTATGTTGCTTGCGCATACTTATGCCTTCAACAGAGTGCTTTCGACTAAAAACCGCACGCTCTATCAGAAGATTAAGCAGCTTGAACAGGCTGAAGACGAGGAGCAGAGCCAGATGCAAAAGCAGCCCGTCGAGTCGCTCTCGCATAACCAGCAGCTCTACCAGCGCCTGTGCGAGCTGATGAAGCAGCCCGACATCTTTACCGACCCCGACACCAACCACGAAACGCTGGCCCGCCTTTTGGGCACCAATTATACATACGTCTATGACGCTTTGCGCGAATGTGCCCATCAGACACCTGCCGATTTCATCAATCTGCACCGCCTGCGCCACGCGGCTTTGATGCTCACCACCACCGACGAGCCTGTGGGACTTGTCATTGAGATGAGCGGCATCACCAACCGCAGCACTTTCAACCGGCTCTTCCGCGAGCATTACTCAATGTCGCCAACCGAATACCGGCGTGCGGCGAAAGGCGAGTAAAACGCTTTAAACGCGCAGAATCAATCTTCTACGGCCGCCAAATCTGCGCTTTTTTCAAAATTTGGCACACTCTTTTCAAATGGTGGAAAATGCCTTCGGGTGTTTCCGGCTTCTTTTGCAGTGCAAATATTTCTAATTCAAAAAGTATGAAAAATTTAACATTCGCGCTTGCAGCCGCATTATGCTGCACAACGACAACTGCAGTTTTCAATGCCTGCAGTAACAACAACAAACAGGCCGCCTCACAGAATGACGCAACGCCTGCCATCGCGCAGAAAGACACAACGCCGGCTTTTGTGCAAATGGATTTCACCTTCGATGCCACTCAGGATATGCTCGACTATTGCGACATTGTTGTGAAGTATGACGATGGAGCAGGAGAGAAGTCCGACACAGTTTCGGGCACTCAGTGGAGCAAAAGCGTGAAGGCCGCGCTTCCGGCTACCGTCACATTCAGCCGCGTTGTAACAATTAAAGCCGACAAAGACGCCTCAACCGCCGAAAAAATCGCCTACACCAACGGCTACAATCTGAATTACACGGTTCTGAATGCCAATGGCGAGGACCTCGGCAAGTCTGGCAACACATTTTCGGGCAGCACGCTTAGTCTGAAAGGCTCAAAACTGGCCGAGGCTGTCGGCAAATCGCTTTTCAATAAAAATTACACGTTCACTTTCGACGAAAGCGGAAAAATCCAGTGATTATTTTATAAAACATTGAAAAACAGTTATAATAACTATTTGGCAAATGGCAAAATTGAACCAAATACAAGCGTTTTTTCAAGATTTGGCACACAGTTTTCAATCGTTGGGAAATGCATTCGGAGTTCACATATTTCCTTTGCCGGTGAAAACAAATGAGGATAATGAATGGTTTGACGAGCATCGATTCTTCTTATATCATTACCTCGGCGTTGGCCGCAGCATTTGTTGTGGCAGCTTTGGTACTGATGTTCGTGGTGCTGTACTACAGATGGCGCCTCATCGACAGCTATAGCACTCTGGCCCGCTTCATACGCGAGAATGTGCTGCTGCGAAACGAACTTGAAGAGATGTGCAAAACGGAAGGAAAACAGTTTAAGGATAAAACTTGATAATGTAGCCCAACCCAGGAGGAATTCTGCGTTTTCTCTCCTGAAAGGCGTGCCGTAGGATAAGTGACGAGCCCTAAAGTCACGGAAACTGCGGCACGCTACTTTTTTACATACCGACATATTTTATTTGTGTTAAAAATCAAATTTTAGCTGATAACAATAAAAAACTTACATTTGCAGACTTATTAGAATTTGAATGGCAAAAGCAAAACAGAATTTAAGCCTCAAAGACGCTATTGTTGAGGCAATTAAGCAGAAAAAAGGTCGCGATATTGTCGTTATCGATTTAACCGGAAACGAGCAGGCGATAGCCGATTATTACATAATTTGTCACGGAAACTCAACCTCACAGGTCGATGCGCTCGCCGACCACATTGAGCGTTTTGCCCGCACCGAGACCAGCGAGCACCCGTCGCACATTGAGGGTCAGCAAAATGCGCAGTGGGTTCTGATGGACTACGGCGACATTGTGGTGCACATTTTCCAGGAGGAAATCCGCCATTTCTACAATATTGAGGACCTTTGGGCCGACGCCAAAAAAGAAGTCATTGAAAACGAAGACTAACTAACTATGGATAAAGAAATTAAAGGAGAGGCTCAGAGCGGCCAGGAGGAGCAGAAAAAGCAGGAGAAACCTCAGGAAAACCGTCCGATGGGCAAAAAAGCACCGAAATTCAACGTCAATTGGATTTACGGCATCATAGCCATTGTGCTGCTCGGGTTTATGTTTCTGACACCGAACAGCGGTGGCGAACCGGTTGAAATCACGCGTCAGCGCTTTGAATCGGAAATGCTTGCAAATGATGATGTTAGCCGCCTTATTGTGGTCAACGAGAAGCGCGTTGAGGTTTATATCAAACCCGAAAAACTCTCCGAGGCCCGCTATTCCGACGCAAGTCAGTTGAAGAAACCCTCGTCGTTTGCACTTAAACCTCAGTATTACTTTACGATAGGCTCTGTCGAGAATTTTGAGAACCGGCTTGAGTCAACAACCCGCGAGTACAATTTAAAGGAGCAGGTTCCAGTGAGTTATGAGACTCGCGAAGACAATTTCGGGCAGATTTTCAACTGGATTATCTTCCCATTGCTGCTGATTGGCATTTGGATTTTCATTTTCCGGCGGATGTCGGGCGGTGCCGGTGGGCAGATTTTCAACATCGGCAAGTCGCGCGCCAAGATGTTCGACAAGGACACATCGGAAATCAAGGTCGATTTCAAAGATGTGGCCGGACTTGAAGAGGCCAAAGTTGAGATAAAAGAGATTGTCGATTTCCTGAAAAATCCGCAGAAATACACACAGTTGGGCGGCAAAATTCCAAAGGGCGCTTTGCTTGTGGGCCCTCCGGGAACTGGAAAAACCCTGCTTGCGAAGGCTGTTGCCGGCGAGGCTCACGTACCGTTCTTCTCACTTTCGGGTTCCGATTTTGTTGAGATGTTTGTGGGCGTTGGCGCGTCGCGTGTGCGCGACCTGTTCAAGCAGGCCAAAGAGAAAGCGCCGTGCATCATTTTCATTGATGAGATTGACGCCATCGGCCGTGCCCGTGGAAAAAATCCAAACTGGGGCTCGAACGATGAACGCGAAAACACTCTTAACCAGCTGCTTACCGAGATGGACGGTTTCGGCACCAACAGCGGTGTGATTATTCTTGCCGCAACCAACCGTGCCGACATTCTCGACCGCGCCCTTTTGCGCGCCGGACGTTTCGACCGCCAGATTCACGTCGAGCTGCCCGACCTTAACGAGCGCACCGACATCTTTAAGGTTCACCTTCGCCCGCTGACCAAGCTGGCATCTGATGTCACGGCAGAATCGCTGGCCAAGCAGACACCGGGTTTCTCGGGTGCCGACATTGCCAACGTCTGCAACGAGGCCGCTCTGATTGCCGCCCGACACGACAAGTCGAAGGTTGAGAAACAAGACTTTTTGGATGCCATCGACCGCATTGTGGGCGGACTTGAGAAGAAGAATAAAATCATCTCCGCCGAGGAGAAAAAGACCATAGCCTACCACGAGGCCGGCCACGCCACAGTGAGCTGGATGCTCGAGAACGCCAATCCGCTCATCAAGGTGACGATTGTGCCGCGCGGACAGGCTCTTGGCGCCGCCTGGTATCTGCCAGAGGAACGCCAGCTCACCACTAAGGAGCAGCTTATGGAGGAGATGGCCGCTCTGCTTGGTGGTCGTGCCGCCGAGGAGCTTTATTTCGGCCGCATATCAACGGGCGCCCTCAACGACCTTGAGCGCACCACCAAACATGCTTACGCGATGGTTTGCTACTACGGAATGAGCCCCAAAGTGGGCAATCTCTCGTATTACGATTCGTCGGGTCAGTCGGAATATGCTTTCTCAAAACCTTACAGCGAGGAGACCGCCCGCACCATCGACGAGGAGACACGCCGCATCATCGACGAGGCGTACGCCAAAGCCAAAGAGGTGCTCACCAAATACGAGGAGCAGCACCATCAGCTGGCCAATATGCTGCTTGAGCGCGAGGTGCTGTTTGCCGAAGACCTTGAGCGGATTCTTGGCCCGCGCCCCAATGGCAAAACACCGTACTACGAGCATCAGACAAAGAACGACAATCTGCCTGAGGCTACTGAACAACCGGCTGAGCCAGAGGCTGATACCGATACCGTCAAACCTGAAGAGACTGAGAAATAATGGAAAAGGACTGGCAGTTGGTTTATTCGGCAAAATCTGTTGTTGAAGCAGAAATGAGGCGTGCTATTTTAGAGAGCGCCGGGCTTGAGCCAATTGTGATGAACAAGCAGGATTCATCGTACTTGTTCGGCGATGTTGAGGTTTATGTTAGCAATGAGCAGTTCGAGAGAGCTGTTGAGATATTAAAAACCGCTGATAATGAGTAATTTTTGGCAACGTCTTTTAACAGGAATCGTTTTTTTGGTGGTGCTCATTTCGGGCATCCTTTTCAGCCAATGGACGTTTGCAATTCTTTTTGCGGCTGTTGAGTCGCTTGCGTTGTGGGAGTTCTACCGCATCGGCCGTCAGGGTGGCTACCGGCCGCTCGCTGTTTACGGCATCGTTGGCGGGCTTGCAACGTTTGTTCTGAGTTTCCTGGCCAGTGCGCAAATCATTGGAACACAGTTTCTGGCGCTTGCCGCGATTGTGTTCATTCCAATATTCATAACAGTGCTGTTTGGCCGCTACGACAACCCAATCACAACCATCGCCTACACTTTCTATGGGCTGGTTTACATTGCTTTGCCGTTCGCGCTCATCAGTCCGATAGCCTTCCACGCAGGCGGCTATCAGGGCATTCTGATTCTGGGAATGTTCATCATCATCTGGGTGAACGACACCGGAGCCTACTGCTTCGGAGTGACACTCGGACGGCACCATATGTTCGAGCGCATATCGCCCAAAAAGACCTGGGAGGGATTCATTGGCGGAGCTTTGGCGGCTGTCGGTGCATCGCTTCTGCTGGCAAAGTTCTTCACCGTGCTCACTCAGCCGCAATGGATTGTGGTGGCGCTGCTCACCGTAACGTTCGGAACGCTGGGCGACCTTGCCGAGTCGCAGCTCAAGCGCACTGTCGGCATTAAGGATTCGAGCAACATTTTGCCCGGTCACGGCGGCATTCTCGACCGTTTTGATAGCATCATATTGGCAATACCCGTAATTTTTGCATATTTGCAGTTTGTTAAGTAACAGTTCTTACTTCTATGAAAATACACCGCGCCGGTCTTCCGGTTATTCTGAAATTTCTTTTGATATTGTTGGTAATCAACGCAATAGTATATGTTATATGGTGCGTTGGTTTGGCACTTTACATATCGTTGACAGCGTCGGGTCTGCTGCTGCTTTTTGTGCTGCGGTTCTTCCGTTGCCCCAACCGCAAGCTGCCCGCAATAACCGACAGCACTGTTCTTTGTCCTGCCGACGGCACCATTGTGGCCATCGAAGAGATTGACGAGCAGAGCATTGTGATGGGCAAGCGCATCCAGGTTTCAATATTTATGTCGGTTTGGAACGTGCATATCAACTGGGTTCCGGTGAGCGGAATCGTTAAGCAGGTGATACATTTCGACGGCAATTTCACCCGCGCCATCACCCCGAAATCGTCCGATTTGAACGAGCACACAGCCGTGGTGATTAACCGCCCCAAAGGCGAGCCAGTGATGGTGAAACAGGTGGCCGGAGCTGTTGCGCGCCGCATCCTCACCTATATCAAGGAAGACGACAAATGCACAGCCGGCGATGAGATGGGATTCATCCGTTTTGGCTCGCGTGTCGATGTGCTTCTGCCGCTCGACTATGATGTCAAAGTGTCCCTGGGACAGAAGGTTACCGGCCGGAAAACAATAATTGCCGAACAGAAATAATTGATAATCAACAATAAAAGTCGCCGAAAGACAAAATAAAGTTTGCTGGCGATTTTTATTGAAGATAATTTATATTTACACCGACTTTTAAAATTTAAAATTATGGCTTACAAAATTTCAGAAGATTGCTTGGCTTGTGGCACTTGTATGAGCGAATGCCCGGTAGAGGCCATTTCAGAAGGCGATATCTATGTTATCGACCCTGAAAAGTGCACAGAGTGTGGAACTTGCGCAAGTGTTTGCCCGGTTGAGGCTCCAAAATTGGATAAATAATTCAATTGGATAAAACACACGGTACGGCGACCTTACGGGTCGCCTTTTTTGTTTTTGGCAGGAGAGGGGAAAAGGCTGTTATTCAACCAGCTTCATCATTCCGTTCCAGAGGTCGACGGCCGATTTGTCCCACGAGAATTTCTCGCGCTGCGTTTTGGCGTTGGCGATTAGCTGCTCGCGAAGTTCGGAGTCAGCGGCCATACGCTCCATCGCGTCGGCAATGGCCTCATCGGAGTGCGGATTGACAAGCAGACCGGCGTTTCCGGCCACTTCGGGCATCGAGGTGCAGTCGGAAGTGATGACCGGTACATCGCAATTCATCGCCTCCACAATCGGCACGCCAAAGCCTTCGAGAAACGACACCAGAATCAGCGCCTGGGCGCTTGCCACCACCTGCTGAAGCTCGGTCGGCTGCAGGCGGCCCGTAAAAATCACGTCTTCGCCGTGGCGCATATGCTCAAGCTCGTGGTCAATGGTTGACATTGTCCACATACACTCGCCCACAATCACCATTTTTTGCACCGAACCAGTCTTCTCCTTGAAGATGTCGAACGCGCGGAGCATTCCTTCAACATTCTTCCGGAGATTGAGCGAGCCCACGAATACGAAGTACGGGCATCCGCCGGTCACTCTGTCGCGGACGGCTTGCTGCTCGCAATCTGACAGCGGCCCGAAAACAGTTTTCACGCCGTTGTAGATGACATCGATTTTATCGGGATTGATGCCCCACGTTTTCACAATATCGGCTTTTGAGTATTCCGATACGGTGCCCAGCCTGTCGGCGTTGCGGGCAAAGCGCGGGAAGTATTTGTTGTAGTATTTGCTTGTCAGAAAAGGCTGATTCTTAGGCTGATGAACAAACCCTATGTCGTGAATGACGTTGTAAGTCTTAACCTCGGGGTGCTGCGGCATATATCCGTCGGTTGAGAGGAAAAGGTCGGCATTGTGGCGGCGGATGATGGCCGGAATGGAGTGCTCAAAGCGCGCGTACCACAGCAACGGGTGGCGCGACGGCAGCACGGTCTTCACCGGCAGCACATTGTCGGCATAGATGAACGATGAGTCCCAATCGCGGTCGAAGATGAAAATGAATTGGTGCTCGGGGTGGTTGCGTACCATTCTCGACAGCACTTCGTCAGTGAAACTGCCCAGCCCTTCGAGCTTGTCTTTCAGCAACGATTGTGTGTTAACTGCTATAATCATCAATCTCTGTTTGAAGGCGCAAAAGTAATATTTTGTTGATAATGTGGACGAATTTTAAGAATTATAACGAGCAAGACTTTCGCCTGCGGTTGTTTTTCATCAAGCACGGTTCGATTTTCGGATGCATTATAATATACTGGTAATTAATGCGTTCTTTTGTCGGAGCGATATATTGGCGGGTTGAGGTTGAAAGAGTCTCGCTGATAATCGCTAATTTACTACATTTGTGAGCCGTGCATTTCCGCGGTACACAACTATTTATCAGACAATAAAACAGATATAAATGAAACTTTGGGATAAGGGCATTGCCACAAACGAACTTGTCGAGCAGTTCACCGTCGGGCTCGACCGCGAAATGGACCTGTACCTGGCGCCGTTCGACGTGATGGGCACAATGGCGCACATCACAATGCTGCAGACCATCGGCCTGCTTGAGAAAAACGAACTGGACACGCTGCTGGCCGAACTCAAAAAGATTTACGCCACGGCCGCCGCAGGAAAACTCAAGATTGAAGACGATGTTGAAGACATCCACTCGCAGGTTGAACTGATGCTCACGCGCTCGCTGGGCGATATGGGCAAGAAAGTGCACAGCGGCCGCTCACGCAACGACCAGGTGCTTGTGGATATGAAACTCTATCTGCGCCACGAAGTCCGTCAGATTTTCGACCTTGCGGCATCGCTCTTCAAGACGCTTATCGCCTTGAGCGACAAACACAAAGACGACCTGATGCCTGGCTACACCCACCTGCAGGTGGCTATGCCGTCGTCGTTCGGATTGTGGTTTGGTGCTTACGCCGAATGTCTGACCGATGACCTTCGGATGCTGAGCGCGGCCTACAAGGTTATCAATCAGAACCCGCTGGGCTCGGCGGCTGGATACGGCTCATCGTTCCCGCTCAACCGCACACTTACAACCAAACTGCTGGGTTTCAGCGATTTGAACTACAATGTTGTGTGCGCTCAAATGGGCCGCGGCAAAACCGAACAGGATTTGAGTTTTGCAATGGCCGCAATGGCGCAAACGCTGAGCCGAATGGCGATGGATATGTGTATGTACAACTCGCAAGACCTTGGTTTTGTGCATCTTCCCGACGAATTTACGACTGGCTCGTCGATTATGCCACACAAGAAAAACCCCGATGTTTGGGAACTTGTGCGCGGCAAGTGCAACCGCATCAAGGCGCTGCCAACCGACATCACGCTCACCATCTCGAACCTGCCATCGGGCTATCACCGCGACTTGCAACTGCTTAAGGAACAGATAATTCCCGCCATCAACGATTTGAAGGACTGCCTGCGCCTGGCCGAACTGATGCTGAAGAACACCGAAGTGCGCAAGGACATTATGAAAGAGCCTAAATATCAGTTGGCTTTCAGCGTTGAAGTGGTGAACAAACTGGTGCTGTCGGGCGTGCCTTTCCGCGATGCCTACAAGCAGGTGGCTTTCGACATTAAAGACGGCCGTTTTGTGCCCGAAACACACATCAACCACACCCACGAAGGCAGCATTGGCAACCTGTGTAACGACCAGATTGACCGCAAGTTCGCCGAAGTGAGCGCATCGTTCGACTTTGCGTCGGTTGAAGCGGCTGTCAATTCGCTTGTGAAATAACGCTGATGCGACGTCTGCTCGCCATATTGCTGTTGTTGGCTGCAAATCAGGCGTTTGCACAAGGCGGGCGCTATGCCGAAATCAGCAGTGTGAGCGTTGACACGATGAGCGAACGGCGCGTCACCATCAAATGGGATGTTGCCGAAGTGGTTAACGGACAGTCGTTTGCCGTCTATCATTGGGAAAACGACAAATGGGTGCTGATTGTCGATTCGTTACCTGCTAATATGCGTGAGTATCAGGATGTTAAAGCACACCCATTTGAGCACGCCGAGCGATACGCAGTATCGACATCGATTGCAGGCGACCACAATGCCCCTTTGAGCGATGCCCACCAGACAGTTTTTCTGCGCAGCGGCGATTATGACAAATGCCACAACTCACTGACACTCAATTGGTCGGCATACGTTGGCACCAATGTTGCCAGTTACACGGTTTTGGGCCGCAAAATCGGGCAGCCTTACAGCTATTTTGGTTCAACTGCCGATACAACCTTAACTACGACCGAACTAGAAGAAGGCACCGACTACAATTTTATGGTTGTCGCCACTCTGCAAAACGGACTCAAATCGCTCTCAAACATAATCAGTTACACGACTTTCAAATATATACAGGTACGCAGAGAACTAGTAAGTATTGACACGGTTTTTAATCATCAAGGGAAGATTGAACTACGCGGGCAGATTGATACCGCAACCAACATAAATGGCTATGTTATAGGTGGTTGGGATAATTATGAAGGTGGTATTATTTTGGTTCCTAACTATACGTCTAATCGTTTCATTTTAGAATTTGATAATGCAGATGACATATATGGAATAGCCATTATTAATTGTAGTGGTATTAATCTCGTATGGAATTTTTCAGATGTAAAACCGCTTGCAATTGAAGCCGATGCAGATGCTGAAACTGTGCAATTGGATTGGAATTATTCTCTTATAGACATATATGATAACCCCAAAGATGATGAGCGTTTTACAGTGTTTTGTGCAGTTGACGATGGCGCGGAATCAATAATTGCAACCAATTTGACCGATACCATAATTAAATTGAATTTTAACGAGATAGCCAGCGAAATAGCGCAAAATTTTTATTTTAGAGTTGAATCAACCGACGATGATAATCGGTTTAGCCAATCGAACACGGTTTGCGTTGAACGTCAGGCTGATATGTGGCTGCCAACCGCCTTCACGCCAAACGGCGACGGCCTGAACGACGACTTTGGCCCTGTGGTAAAATCGGCGCAAATAACTGATTTTGAATTTATTGTTTATGACCGCTATGGCGGCCGCGTCTTTGTTTCGTCAAGTCCCGACAACCGCTGGGACGGCACCCACAGCGGCAAGCAAGTGGCCGAAGGCGGCTATCTCTACTATCTGAAGGCCAAACTGCAAAACGGCCAGACCATTGAGCGCAAAGGCTCTGTGAACGTTGTTTATCCGTAAAACGCTATGGCTGAGAAGATTGTGCAACTTGCGCCAATGTTGGGGCTGATTGACGCGCCGTTTATGAACGCCATTGCCGAAGTGGGCGGTTTTGATGAGATTTTTGCACCGTATATGCTTGCTGATGAGCGTTCTATCCCCAAACCGCAGGTGCTTGCCCGCCGTTTTTCGGGCATCAGCAACCGAGTTAACCTTGTGCCACAACTTTTGAGCAACAATGCCGACGCTTTTGTGGCAATGGCCAATATTCTCAACGATTTAGGCTACCCGAAAGTGAATTGGAATATGGGTTGCCCCATAAAGTTTGTGGTGAGCAAAAACCGCGGTGCCGCATTGTTACGCGATTTGGAAAACCTTGAGCGTCTGCTCGATAGCACCATCGGCCGCTTAAAACCCGAACTATCGGTGAAGATTCGCATTGGATTCTGTTCACCTGATGAGTTCCCTGCGATTGTCGAAATATTTAACAAATTCAAACTCAACGAGTTGATTGTTCACGCACGGACAGCCGAGCAACAATACAGCGGTGAACCTTACCGCCAGGCGTTCATCGAATCTGCAGGCAACTCGCTCAACCCCATTGTCTATAATGGCGACATAACCACCGTAGCCGACGCCAACATCTGTTTGCCGAACCTAAAAGGGTATATGATTGGCCGCGGTGCAATAGCGAATCCCTTCATCGGGTTGCAAATCAAAGGTTTGCCAACCGAAAGCGCACCAACATTCAGGAAATTTGCAACAGAAATCACGCATTGGTATTGCGCTCGCAACAGTCTGAACCGCCTGAAGGAACTTTGGAAATATTTCGCTAAAGCGCTTGACAATCCAAATGAGATTTTTGCCAAACTTCAGAAAATCAATGATTCAGAAGAGTTTTGCGAAACCGTTGAAAGCCTGTTTTGAATAAAACGCAACGTATTGATTCAAAAATCCAACCAACACCTAAAACCCAATACCCAACACCTGAAATTTACAACTTGATAATATTGCTCTTAATAGCATATTTCACCAAATCGACGGTGCTTTTCAGGTTGAGTTTCTGCATTATATGGTTTTTGTGCGTCTCGACGGTGCGGACACTGATAAACAGTTTGTCGGCAATTTCCTGATTGCTGAAGCCGTCGCCCCAAAGTTTCAAAATCTCAATCTGACGGGCGCTCAACGGATCGTCATCATCGGCCGCTTGCGAATCGGTTAAATTGCTCGAAATGTAGCGGTTAAGCAGCAACTGCGTGATGCTGTCGCTATAGTAGTCGTGGCCAGCACGCAGCGAAAAAATGGCCTGCGCCAGCTCTCCGCCAGTGGCATCGATGGTGATGTAGCCTTTGGCACCGGCTTTTATCGAGCGCAGAATCACATCGTCACGGTTGGCGTTCGAGAGCAGCAGGATTTTCAGCTTCGGATATTTCAGCATTGTGTCGATGATAAAATTCAGTTCGGCCGTCGAAAGCTCGAACATATTCACAACTAGCACGTGCACAATGTGTTGCTTCATCTTCTCGAACAGAGTCGGCTTGTCGCTGGTGGCAATCACTACCTTGATGTCAGAATAATTTGACAGATAAGCAGTTACGCTTTCGAGAATCAATTTGTGCTGACTGAATAATCCTACAAATACCATAAAAATGCGTTTTTAAGTTTCTAAAATATCGCTTGCCTGAAACGCATTGCAATATTAATTTTTTTCCGTTTTCTGCAAAATGCGTGCTATACTAACTGTTAGATTGCTTTTTTTTGATTAAGGACCCGGTAGTTATCGGGAACACAGACAACACTGATTTACACGTTTTTTTTCGCTAACCACGTCCGATTTAACCCGAATAAAAACACGTAGAGACGCGATTAATCGCGTCTCTACAATCACATTATCAATTATTTACCAAATTCTCAATCCACCACAACCCGTTTAACCCTACCACCAATTTTTACAATGTAAACGCCTGATTTATCTACATTTATTGTAGAGACGTTGCGCGCAACGTCTCTACCCACAATGCGCCCCATTGCATCATAAACGCAGATTTCATCGGTGGTTTATTTAAGTTGATTAACAGGCATAACCAATTGTTGCAACCTGCGGAAAAGCATCAGAAACCATTCTTTGTCGTCGTCTGTTGCTCCTGTGTACGACCAATGGTTGAAAAGTCGCCATTTGGAAAATATGGAAGCCCCAGCCACTTTCACATCGTTAATCTTATCTATTATGGCTGATAACCCTTCTTTTGAATTCCACGCGGATTCGCCATAAAGTTTTATAAATGAATGTCCACAATCCATCTCAAATCCAAGATTCCAACATTCGTTAGGGAATGTCGATGTGTCAAAAAAGTCATAGTATGATTTTGGATTTCCAAACTCATTCTCAAAATAGTAAATATATTTTTGAGCGAAATGCGCGATTCTCTTCTTTGTAAGTTTTTCGCTATTGTAGAAACCTTTAATTATCGAAATCATTTCTTCAGGAAGATAACTTTCCGCCCTTTCACGCAATTCCATTGGAATCCCCCAAATGGCTTCTGCTATGCTTCCGACAATAGCACCAAGCGTGTCCGCATCAGCACCAAGGCTCACTGCTCGTCGTATGGCATCTTCAAAACCATTGCTTTGATTTATTATCCATAATGCCACAGGAACAGTTCCCTTGCAAGTCTCGTCAAACCGATTATAAACCTGCTCTTTGCGAATGTTTATATTATACCCAGAAAATCTTACGGCGTAATCCATAAGTTCTTTTATTCCATCCTTTGATCCAAATTCTATTTTCTTTTGTAGTGAAAATGCATAGTGAATGGCAAGGGCAACGGTTTGGGCGCCTTTTATTCCTTCGGGATGATTGTGGGTGCAACTGGCTGTTTTACCTGCTTGTTCCAACAACTCTTCCACATTGTCAAACCACCATCCAATCGGGCTGACTCTCATTGCAGAGCCATTACCAAAACTGCCATAAGGCGTAGGATTGTCGTTCGTTACCCATTGGGAAAATCTGCCGCCATAGCCGCCCATTGGATGTGGATATTTGCGACACCAATTGTGGATATACTTGCCGTAATCATCCGACCCGTGAAGCAACGCATCGGCCACAGCCACCGTGCAGATAGTATCATCGGTAAAACTATTCTTGTCCGAGAACAATTCAAAGTCGTGGTCATTCGTTGGATTGAATTCCCAACGACTGCCTATTATGTCCCCAATAATTGCACCTAACATAATCAAAGACTACCTTTGTAAAACAATAATCCAAATATAAGGAATCGGGCGTGATTTTTTCGGTTTTGCAAACCGATATTAATTGTGAAACATTTGCTAACGGAATTGTTTTAAATCGGTGTGTGGCGGAAGTGCTTTGTTAAGCCCAACTAACAAATATCTAAATACATTGCCCGTGTTTTGGATTCAATATCTTTCGCAGTAAAGAAATTGAAACCATAGTCGGTATAGAATTTCAGAATAGCGGGCGTGTTGTATGCGTCAACTGTCAGGAATCGGCACCCCGAAAACTGCTCGTCGCTCAACAGGTGCTTTAAAATGAAATCGAGAATGGCCGATGCGTATCCTTGATTTTTATAGTTGGTATTGGTAGCCAAACAACCTATCTTGATTGCCGGATAACTTTTTCGGTGCTTTTCGTTTCTAATGTTGCGGTTAATCCTGTTCCAGATTTTCTTTTCATCAACCGACATCGAGATTTTGTCGTTCAGAATGGTGCAATATGAAATTGTGGCTTGCTCGTTTTCAATCAAATATGTTACACCCATTTTTTCGGCAAGATATGGTTTGGCGTTTTGAAACAGGAAGTTTTTCAGGTCAGTCTCTATTTCCGAATCGCCACAGTCAAATGATTTGATTGCGTGCTCGTCGGTCAGTTTAACAAACGATTCGCTCATCTATCTATTTGATTTTGAACGATGCAATACGGCATAGGTATTCATAGTTTTTCTCCATACGTTCCTGCCTCTTTTTGTCAGTTTTCTTTTTTGAGTAAAGATTGCGGACAAAATTTTCAGCATCAACGCCTTTCAAAACCGGTGTGTCTTTAATTACGTGTGCCATAGCCATTTGTTTATTTCGCCCAAAGGTACTAATTCCGATACAAAATTAGCAAGTATCTCAACATAAAATGAAATTTTGTTGAGCGTTGCATATAAATCTGCACTTCAGAAAGTGCAAAATTTCGGCAAAATTGCACTTCGCGAAGTGCAATTAATCAAATCCTTAATCCACACAAATCCCCGCCACCTTCTCTTTTCCATCCATCACAACGGTGACGGGGTGGTTGAAGCGGATATGGCGGAAATGCTTTGTGGCGTGTATTGTTTCTTGATTGTCAAGCACTTCCCAACGGATAAAACTCTTTGCCGAGTGGTTCTGCACAGCAAAATAGCCAATGTTCATCGACGTGACATTGTGGAAGAAATGCGAGCCAAGCGAAAAGTCGAGCGGATAGTCGTTCAGGCCGATTTCCACAATCACACGCGCGTTCGAAATCTGCGACCAATCGACGGGAACGCCCAGAAAACGGTCGCTCGAGCCCCAACGCCCAGGACCAATCAAGATGTACTTGCGGCCTTCTTCAATCATCATTGTGTTCAGACGATTGATTTCTTCGGCCATCTCAATGGTTTCCAACTTGTTAAACTTCTCGTTTTCAATATAAATCACGTCTTCAATGTCGGTCAGCGTACCATTGCCCAGACTCTGCTGCGTGTAGAGCCACAGACGCTCTTTCTGCTCAAAAATGTTGCAGTCGGTCTCGATGGTGTTTGCGCCCACAAGTGGCTTAATCTGAAGCAGATAGAACGATGGTTTGCCGTCAAGGCCAGGCGTCAGGTTCACGGCGTACTCAATCTCGACAGGCGAGCCGAAAGCGTCGCGGACGGTGGCCAGAATGGTGTCGATGGTTTCAGCCAGCGGGAAGTAGTTATATTGCAGAATATCAGCAAAATTCAGCACTCGCGGCCCGTAGCCGTCGGTTCCAGGCCTAACGGTGTCATTATCAGCATTGTAAACCGATGCCAGATGCTTCAGCGTGCCGTGCTCTTCAGCGTCGTAGATATCGACCATTTTCACGGCCGCCAACTCGCCGTCGGCCAGAAAATCGGGGTCGGTGTTGGTCAGGTCGAGCGCGTAGAACTGCGTCTGCGTGGTCTGCAGCAGCGACTGTGTGGTGTACATTGAAACCTTCGGGTAGCGCGGCGAGAATCGGTAAGCCTTCCATCCGTCGACCACGTAACTGCCTAATCCCATTGCAATTACGGCGTAACCTTCTTCGGGCTTCATATCGGCAATGGGGTAGAAATTGTATGACTGCGCCACGCCGCTGATGTGCGGATAATAGTAGTTACCGAATTGTGTACCAACAAGTTCCTGAATGATGACAGCCATTTTCTCGCCTTCAATCTTGTGGTTGATGGCGTTGAAATAGCCCCGCGCCTGGTCGGAATAGACTGACGCATAGACCAGTTTGATGGCGTCGCAGACCAACTGGAACGTCTTTTCCTTGTTATCGCCGTTGGGCACGATGTAGGTATCGAAAACGCCCGCAAACGGCTGATTGATAGAATCTTCCGATGTGCTCGACGAGCGCACCACAAGCGGTTTGTCGATGTGGTTCACAAAATCGCGCACGCGCCGCTCAAGTTCCAGGCTCAAATTGCTGTAGTAGAACAATTCGCGCAGGCGCTGATACGATACTTCGGGGTCGATAACCTTGACATACAGTTTGTTACGTTCCATAAAAGTGTCAAACTCGTCGGTGCCGATGATGACCGTTGTCGGCGTGAGCAGGTTGATGCGCTTGGCCAGGTCGCCCAAATCAAGGTTGTAGATGAGCACGTCGATGAAGGCCAGGCCGCGCCCCTTGCCGCCCATTGTGCCGCCCGCAAAGCGCACAATGTTGTGCTCGTCAACGGTCGAAGTCTCGTCGTACGAGAGCACCTTGCCCTTCTTTTTCTGCTCGCGATAGACGCGGATGGCGTTCAGAACGTCCTGTCGCGACTGCTCAATGTCGTTTCGGTCTTCCAACCGCATAGCGTTGATGGTCCGCGCCAGTTGGATTTCGCCGCGCGCCATAAGCCAGATAGAGTACTGATTCTTAATGGCGTGGCGCACAAACGAGTCCTGCGGAACGTCGTGGATGAGCATTTCAAACTCACGCAGCGAGTGGGCCACCCCAATGTCCTTGCCGTCCTTGGTTCGGAACAGAAAATCGCCGTAACCCAGATACTTAATCAGGTGGCGGCGCAGGTCGTCGAACAGGGTTGCGCTGTTTTTGTTGATGAAGAAAATCTTGTTTTCCGATGCATTCTCAAGTTGCACGTCTTCAGTCGATTGCAGAATCACAGGCACGCTGAAAACCTGCTCGCGCATATATTTCACAAACTTCAGGCCCGCCTGCTTGTCGGGCTTGCCGCCCCAGTCGAACTCAACGTCAGAAATCACGCACAGCAGAAAGTCCTTGTATTTGTTGAAGATAGCGATGGCTTCTTCGTAATTCCGCGCGTGCAGAATCTTCGGCCGCGACCGAATTTTTGTGATTTTATTCAGTTCGTTCTTCTCAACTTCGGGCAGCAGTTTCTGCACTTGGTCGAACACAATCGAGTACAGAATCTGCAGATAACGAGAGTAATACGACGGCGAGTCTTCAATTAGCAGAATCACGCGCACCAGGCCCACCTTGGTGTCGTTGGCCACGTTCACGCTGTCTTCTATCGACTTGACAATGGCGAAGATAATCGACGTGTCGCCCGTCCAGACAAACATTTTGTCGACCGATGTGATGGTGGGTATCAGATTGTTGAAGTATTTCTCGTCATCCTTCTTATTTATAAGCAGATAGACGGGAATCGAGTCGTTCATTTCCTTTATTTTGGCGCTCAAGGCGATGGGCGACTCGCGGTCGATGCCAACCATTAGAATCACAAGGTCGATGGGCGTGGTTTCGAGAATCTCGAGCGCGTCCTCTTCCGACGAGACGCCCGTGATTCGCGGCAGCGAGAAAAGGCTGTATTGGTAGATTTCGCCCATAAACTTCTCGAAAAACGTGTCGTCGTTTTCGAGTAGGAAGGCGTCGTAAAGTGTTGATACAAAGAGTATATGCTTGATTTTGTACTTCATCATATCCAAATAGACGTACTTGTCCATCATTTGTTGGTTGAAGTACTGCTGAAGCGGCTTGTGCTCTTTCGAAAGCGAGCGCCGCAGTTGGTCGGTGCGGTGCTGCTGCACGTCGATGACGGCCTTTTGCAGGATTATCTCGCTGCCTTTGAAACTGTTAAGGTAGCCCGTGATGAGCCGCGCAATGTTGGCAAGCAGGTTGCGCTCTTCGGGCAGGAAAACGGGCTCGCCGCTCTGCTCAAAATCGCGCAGATAGTAAATCTCAATGCTTCCTTTTTTGTTGTCGATGGTCGCAAACTGCTCATTCATACCCCATTGCGTCACCATAAAATTCAGGCTCGTGTATTGTTTGTCCTGAAATTTGATGCGCGCCGCAGCCCAATCGTTGTGCAACCACGCGCGGGGCAGCATATTGCAGATGCTCTGCAGCGTCTCGTCGATAGGCAGGCCGTGCTTCACAATCTGCGTGGTGTAGTTGATGGCGTCCAACTCTTTGACTCTCTCGCGGTTCTGCACTTTAATGTCGGCATATTTGAGCCGCATCACCTGTGTGGCGATAATGTCGGCAACGCACTCAATATACTGATTGTCAGCCGCATCGCTCACATTGCGCGCCGTCGGCCACGACACATTGACAGAGCCCTTCACTTCGCCCACAATCACTATTGGCACCGATATGCGCTCTGCAGCGTCCGCCGCCAGCCCGTTGGTGTAACTGATGCCCTTGTAAACTATCGACACAAAAACGCCGTCGGTTGCGTCGAAGCCCGCGGCCACGGTGTTGGCCACATATTGCAGCATCGAGTTGCGGTCGGCAAACTGCGACGCTTCGGCCGTCATCAGTCCGATGGTGGCTAACATTTTGTCAGTCAGAAGGTTTTGCGAGTGCTGTTCCATAGTTTATTGCAGATAAGGGTTGTTGGTGCGTTCAAATCCGATTGACGTCTGCAAGCCGTGGCCAGGCAGCACTGCGGTGTCGTCGGGCAGGGTAAGCAGTTGGTTTTTAATCGATTCGATAAGTTGCTGCTCGTCGCCGCCAGGCAGGTCGGCACGGCCTATGCTGTTGAAGAACAGCGTGTCGCCGCTGAAAAGCAGATTGTCGGCCTTGCTGTAGAGCGCCACACCGCCCTGCGAGTGCCCAGGCGTGCTCAACACTTTCAGTTCCGAATGGCCGAAACTGACAATGTCGCCATTGCTGTAAAACTTTGTGGGATAGGCCACTGTGCGCTCGCCGAAGCCGTAACTCTCGCAGATGTGGCCGAAATTCTCAATCCACGCCAGGTCGGCGGCGTGGCAGTAGATTTGCGGCTGATACTGCTGCGCCACCCAGTCGAGCCCGAAAATATGGTCCCAGTGGCAGTGAGTGCACAGCACCGCCTTGACAGTCAGGCCTTTGCCGCTGACAAAATCGGCCAGAGCCGCATTCTCACGCTCATTGAAATTGCCCGCGTCGATGATGACCGCTTCGCCAGTCTCGTCGTAAACAACGTAGGTGTTTTCCTGTATCGGATTGAAAACGAATTGTTTGTATTCCATTGCCAAAATCAGTTTTGAAAACGAAAATAACGAAAAATTTGGCAAAGCAACCAATCTCTCACAAACAGCGTCTTGCAATTGGTTTTGTTTTTAAATTTGGGAAAGGCAAAATTGCAACAAATGCAAAAACGCTGCAACACAAGTGCCAACAAGGCTTACAGCCAAAATTCCGCAAATTATACTTTCCTAAATCTTACTAATAATACACACATTTGGGAAAGTATATGGTTTGTTTTTTTAAGGATAAACTTTCCCAAATCTCATAAAATATTTGCACTTTTGGGAAAGTTTATTTTTCTTTGTAATAAAGAAAACAAGTTGTAATATGTTGGCAAACAGAATAAAAGAGCAAAACGAACTGCTTTCGCTAACTGCTAGCGAAAAATCGGAATTTGTTGCAATTTACGGCAGAAGGCGCGTTGGCAAAACATACTTGATACGCGAGACTTTCAAAAACAATCTCGCGTTCCAGCACACAGGGATAAACAACGAAAACCTTGATGAGCAGTTACTTGCATTTTCCAACTCAATGCGGCGCTACGGAAGGCGGGGCAAAACCGTGCCAAAAAACTGGACCGAAGCGTTTTTTATGCTAGAGCAACTGCTTGAAAAGAAGGTCGTTGGCAAAAAAGTAATCTTTATCGATGAACTGCCGTGGATGGACACGCCCAAAAGCAATTTTGTCAGTGCGTTAGACCATTTTTGGAACGGTTGGGCAAACACGCGCAACGACATTCTGCTGATTGTCTGCGGAAGCGCCACGTCGTGGATTATCAGCAAAATAGTGAAAAACTACGGCGGACTGCACAATCGGCTGACAAGGCAGATTCACCTTGCGCCGTTCAATCTGTACGAGTGCGAGCAATACGCCCAAGAACGGCACCTTTCAATGACACGCCGTCAAATACTTGAAACTTATATGGTTATCGGTGGCATTCCGTTCTACTGGGATTGTCTGAAAAAAGAGTTGTCGTGGGCGCAAAACATTGATAATATGTTCTTTCAAGAAAACGCCCCTTTGCGTTACGAGTTCGATGCCTTGTACGCGTCGCTGTTCCGCGCACCGCAGCCCTACATTGACGTGGTAACCATATTGGGAACCAAAAAGACGGGTATGACGCGCGACGAGATTATGAAGAATCTGGACCGAGATTTGGGCGGCAAGCTGAGCGACGTGCTCAGGCATTTGGACGAGTGCGACTTTATCCGCACCTACACCCCAATCGGCAAGAAAAAGAAAGATACAGTTTACCAACTTATTGATAATTATACACTTTTCTACTTTAAATTTATCAGTGGCAAAAACATTAACGAGCCAAATTATTGGTCGCGGACAATCACCAAACAGCAATATAGCGTTTGGAGCGGCTTGGCGTTCGAACGCGTCTGCTTCTGGCATATCAGTCAGATAAAGAAGGCTTTAGGCATATCGGGAATTATCAGCAACGTGCACTCGTGGGTTTACCGCCCGAAAGACGAGAACGAGACTGGCGCACAGGTAGATATGCTTATTGACCGCGATGATAAAGTCATAAACCTGTGTGAGATGAAATTCTCGCAAGGCGAGTTTGAACTGACAGAGAAATACGACCTTGAACTGCGCAACCGAATGAGCATTTTCCAGGCGCGCACCAAAACCCGCAAAGGCGTGAGCACCGTGATGATTACCGCCTACGGCCTGAAACCGAACGCCTGGGCCAACGACATTCAGCAGCAGGTGACTATGGACGATTTGTTTGAAAAATAAGAAGATACGCTTGGCAAAAGGTTTTGTGTCTTTCACAAGCAACCAAACTCTCACAAACAGCGTCTTGCAATTGGTTTTGTTTTAACTTTGGCCTATGACAACTTTGCGGACACCTTTAAGGAAAATGTATGAAGAAGGATAATAAGAGATTTAAAAGCAAAAGAGAGCAATTGTTCGAATTGTTGTTTTTCTGTTTATTTTGTTTGGGTTGTTTATATGAGATAATTAGAATCGCATTGAGAAGCGAAGAAGATTTATTCGCATTTATAATGGACAGGCAACTTATTGGAGGTAGTGGACAGCGTGGGGCAATAGCATTACAACAATTTGTAATCAGCAATTTTGGAAAAACGGGATTCCTGATTCTTTTTATAGTATGTGAATTATTATTTTTGTCTGAATTGTTACCTAAGATTTCAGCATATCGTCGTTTCAAGAAACGCGAGCAAGAAATCTGCGAAGGCTTGCGCGCCCCCGATGATTATGTGGATGATTATGTACGAGTGCCACTTTGGAGAAAAATTGTAAACCTGTTTACCAAAAAACGGAAAAAGAAATACCCTTCGGAGCGCACAATGCGCGATTCGCTAAAGAAAAACAAGTACTATAAGGAGTAGGGCAAATCGGCAGTCAATCAATGTTATAAAAATCTGCGTAAATCTGTTCAATCTGCGTTCCCGATAGCTATCGGGACTGCGTTCAAAAATCGCCCCAGCATACAAAAACAAAAAGGGCGGAAACCAAATCTCCGCCCCATTTTATTCAAATCCCGAAAACTATCGGGATAAATATCTAACTCCTAAATCCTAACTCCTACCTGAATCAATACTCCTGCCAGCTCTTAATCTGAATGTCGCCCATTTCCTTAACGCAACTTGCGTGGATGAACGCGCTTGCCAGGCGGGCGTTTGTCAGCAATGGAATATTGTGGTCGATGGCCGAGCGGCGGATTTTGTAGCCGTTGGTCAACTCGCGGTGAGTGTGGTTCTTCGGGATGTTGACAACCAGGTCAATCTTGTGGTCCTGCATAAGTTCGGTGATGTTGGCGTCGCCAGTGTGCTCGTCGGGCCAGCTAACGCGCTCGGCAGTAACACCGTTGTCGGCAAGGAATTTCTGCGTGCCAGCGGTGGCGTAAATCTTAAGGCCTTTCTCCTGAAGCATTTTGCACGAGTCGAGCAAGTCGACCTTGCCGCGAACGTCGCCCGACGATACCAGAACGCCCTTCTCAGGCTTGTGGAAGCCCACCGAGTAGAGAGCGGCCAGCAGTGCGTCGTTGAAGTCGGTGCCAAGGCAGCCAACCTCACCCGTCGACGACATATCGACGCTCAAAATCGGGTCGGCGCGGTGCAGACGGGCAAACGAGAACTGCGACGCCTTCACTCCGATGTGGTCGATGTCGAAATCCGATGAGTCGGCCTTCTGCACAGGCTCGCCGAGCATAATCTTTGTGGCGGTCTCAATGAAGTTGCGTTTCACAACCTTCGACACAAACGGGAACGAACGCGATGCGCGCAGGTTGCACTCAATCACCTTAACTTCGTTATTTTTAGCAAGATACTGAATGTTGAACGGTCCGCTGATGTTCAACTCTTTGGCTATCTTCTTGCTTATTTGTTTGATGCGGCGTGCTGTTGCCAGATAGATGTTCTGTGCGGGGAACACCAGCGTTGCGTCGCCCGAGTGGACGCCCGCAAACTCAATGTGCTCCGAGATGGCGTACTCGTAAATCTCGCCGTTCTTGGCCACGGCGTCGAACTCTATCTCCTTGGTATTCTGCATAAACTGCGAAACCACAACAGGATACTCTTTCGACACTTTGGCGGCGGCGTTCAGGAAGGTGCGCATTTGGTCCTTGTCGTAGCAGACGTTCATAGCCGCGCCCGAGAGCACGTACGACGGACGAATCAGCACGGGGAAGCCAACCTCGTCGACAAACTTGTCAATCTCCTCGAAACTTGTCAGAGCCTCCCAGCGCGGTTGGTCGATGCCCAGTTGGTCGAGCATTGCCGAGAACTTGTTGCGGTTTTCGGCGCGGTCAATCGACACAGGCGATGTGCCCAGAATCGGCACGTTCTGACGGTAGAGTTTCATTGCCAGGTTGTTCGGAATCTGTCCGCCCACCGACACAATCACACCCTTCGGAATCTCAAGGTCGATGACGTCGAGCACGCGCTCAAACGACAACTCGTCGAAGTACAGGCGGTCGCACATATCGTAGTCGGTGCTGACCGTTTCGGGGTTGTAGTTAATCATTATCGACTTGTAACCCAGTTTGCGGGCCGTTTGGATGGCGTTCACCGAGCACCAGTCGAACTCAACGCTCGAGCCGATGCGGTAGGCGCCCGAGCCCAGCACGATTATCGACTTGTCGTTCTTGTAGGCGTAACTGATGCTGTGCTCCTGCACGCCGTAAGTCATATAAAGATAATTAGTTAACTCAGGATGCTCCGATGCCACCGTGTTGATGCGGCGAACGGCGGGCAGAATGTTGTTCTTCTTGCGGTAGTCGCGCACGCGCAGAATCTCCTTCTCCATTGTGCCCGACGGATTCTCAACAAAGCGGGCGATTTGGAAGTCACTGAATCCCAGGCGTTTCGCCTCGCGCAGAACGTCGGCGGGCAGGTCCTCAATCTTCTTGTACTGACCCAGAACCTTTGTGTAATCCACAATGTTTTTCAGTTTCTTGATGAACCAGACGTCAATCTTCGTCAACTCCTCAATGCGTTCAGGCGTGTAGCCCTTCTCGAGCGCTTTCGCGATGGCGAAGATGCGCATATCGGTCGGGTGGCTCAACTCCTTGTCAAGGTCGTCGAACTCAAGGTCGTTGTTGCCCACAAAACCGTGCATACCCTGACCAATCATACGAAGGCCCTTCTGCATAATCTCCTCAAACGATTTGCCGATTGACATAATCTCGCCCACCGACTTCATACTTGAGCCGATTTCGCGGTCAACGCCCACAAACTTGCTCAAGTCCCAGCGCGGAATCTTGGCGATGATGTAGTCGACCGAAGGCGCAACGTAGGCCGAGTTTGGCGTGCCCATTTCACCGATTTGGTCCAGAGTGTAGCCCAGCGCCAGTTTGGCTGCCACAAAGGCGAGCGGGTAGCCCGATGCCTTCGATGCCAGCGCCGATGAGCGGCTCAGGCGGGCGTTTATCTCGATGATTCGATAGTCGTTGGTCTGCGCGTTGAAGGCGAACTGAATGTTGCACTCGCCCACAATGCCGATGTGGCGCACAACCTTCTTCGCAATCTCTGAGAGCATATTGATTTGCTCCTCCGAAAGGGTGATGATTGGCGCAATCACGATGCTCTCGCCCGTGTGGATGCCCAGCGGGTCAACATTCTCCATTGGAACCACCGTGAAGCAGTGGTCGTTGGCGTCGCGGATAACCTCAAACTCAATCTCTTTCCAGCCCTTCAGCGACTCCTCAACCAGAATCTGTTTCGAGTAGGCCAAAGCGTTGTTGCACAGGTCGATGAACTCTTTCTCGTTGGTGCTGATGCCCGAACCCAGACCGCCCAGAGCGTAAGCCGAGCGAACCATTACGGGGTAGCCAAGCACGTGAGCCTCGTCAAGAGCGTCCTCAAGGCTCTCAACCGCGCGCGACGACGGTGTTTTGGCGTCAATCTCCTTCAGTTTCTTCACAAACAGGTCGCGGTCCTCAGTAATCATAATGGCCTCAACCGATGTGCCGAGCACCCTAACGCCGTATTTCTCCAGCACGCCCGAAGTGTAAAGTGCTGTGCCGCAGTTCAGAGCGGTCTGTCCGCCGAATGCGAGCAGAATGCCGTCAGGGTTCTCCTTTTTGATGACTTCCTCAACAAAATACGGGGTGATAGGAAGGAAGTAAACCTTGTCCGCAACGCCGTCCGACGTCTGTATTGTTGCAATATTGGGGTTTATCAGCACTGTCGATATACCCTCTTCGCGCATAGCCTTCAACGCCTGCGAACCTGAATAGTCAAACTCACCCGCCTGACCAATCTTCAACGCTCCTGAACCTAACAAGAGCACTTTTTTTACTTCTTTCATATTCT
>CAMJCK010000013.1:0-73589 GCA_946404125.1 uncultured Bacteroidota bacterium
AGAGCAAAGGACTGAAAATCCTTGTGTCCCTGGTTCGATTCCCGGTGGCACCACACAAAAAGAGAACTCTCAAACGGGTTCTCTTTTTTGTTTTTAGGTGGTTTTGCTGTCGGATTCCAATTGCCGCACATTATAATATTAAGCAAGAACCCGCAGAAACAGGGCAAACCAATTGATTTTTTATTGGCATATAACGAAAGATTAAAATTCTATATTTGCAGACTTATTAAACAGACGCGCTATACTCATAAAAATGGCTTCAAAACAAGAAATAGATTTAGAAACGCTTTACGGCATTCTGTTTGAAAACAAGAAACTTACACTTACCGACGATGACTTGGAAACTGTTGACCGCAGTTTTCAGTTTTTGAAGGATTTCTCGAAAGACAAAATAATCTACGGCATAAACACAGGCTTCGGCCCGATGGCGCAGTACAGAGTCGATGACCAGTCGCTTATCGATTTGCAATACAATATTATACGCAGCCACTCAACTGGTGCTGGGCAGCCGCTGCCCGAGGTGTATGTGAAGTCGGCAATGATTGCACGGCTCTACACCTTTCTGCAGGGCAACTCGGGCGTTCACACTGAGCTGGTGCGGCTCATTGTTGAGTTCATAAACCGCGGCATTATCCCCTACATTCCCGAGCACGGCAGCGTTGGCGCCAGCGGCGACCTTGTGCAGCTTGCCCACATTGCGCTCACGCTCATTGGCGAAGGCGAGGTTTTCTACAAAGGCCAACTGCGCCCCACAGCCGAGGTGATGAAGGAAAACGGACTAGAGCCGTTCAAGATTTATCTGCGTGAGGGACTGTCGGTTACCAACGGCACGTCGGTGATGTCGGGCATTGGTGTTGTCAACCTGATTTACGCCAGAAAGCTACTTCGCTGGTCGCTTGTGGCGTCGGTGATGATGAACGAGGTGGCCGCTTCGTACGACGACTTGATGTCGGCCGAGCTGAACGCCACCAAACGTCACCGCGGACAACGCGAGATTGCACGCCTGATGCGTGAAATAAGCGCAGGCAGCAAGTGTATGCTCAAACGCGAGGCCGAGCTCTACAATCAAAAACACACCGAGGCCACCTTCGGCCACAAGGTGCAGCCCTACTACTCGCTGCGCTGCATTCCGCAGATTCTGGGACCGATTTTCGACGAGATGGAAAACGCTGAAAAAGTGCTGATTAACGAGGTTAATTCGGCTTGCGACAATCCGATTATCGACCCCGAAAACCAAAACGTGTTCCACGGCGGAAACTTCCACGGCGACTACATTTCGTACGAGATGGACAAGCTGAAAATCGGCGTCACCAAGCTCACAATGCTCACCGAGCGGCAGCTCAACTACCTTTACCACGACCGAATCAACGGCATTCTGCCGCCGTTTGTCAATATGGGCGTGCTGGGCCTGAACTACGGAATGCAGGCCGCACAGTTCACCGCCACTTCCACCACAGCCGAGTGCCAGACACTCTCGAACCCGATGTATGTGCACAGCATACCTAACAATAATGATAATCAAGACATTGTGAGTATGGGTACCAATTCGGCGCTCATTGCAAAGCACATTATCGAGAACTCGTTCCAAGTGATGGCCATAATGATGATGTCGCTGGCGCAAGCTGTTGATATTCTGAAGATTCAAGACAAGATGAGCCCCGCCACACGCGCCGTTTACGATGATGTGCGAGCCATTTTCCCCGCCTTCTCAACCGTCGACAGCCCGCTGTACAAAGACATTGAAAGGGTGGAAAACTATCTGAAAACCAAAAAAATCGATTTTTAGCCCGATGGAACGCAGAGTTGTAATAACAGGAATGGGCATTTACTCTTGCATTGGCAAGAACCTTGACGAGGTGCGCCAATCGCTCTACAACGGGCGGTCGGGCATTGGAATCGACCCCGAGCGCAAGGGACTGGGCTTCCAATCGTCGCTCACAGGCATTATTGAGCGCCCCAATATGAAGGAGCTGCTCGACCGCCGCAGCCGCCGCGGGCTTGCTGAACAAGGCGAATATGCCTATGTTTCGTCGCTTGAGGCCTTCCGCAATGCGCGTATCGATGCCGATTTTCTGGCCGCCAACGAAGTGGGCATACTTTTCGGCAACGACACAAGCGCGGCGCCGATAATTACCGCCATTGATACCGTTCGCCAAAAGAAAAACACCGTGCTGGTGGGCGCCGAATCGGTGTTCCAATCGCTCACTTCAACCGTTTCGATGAACCTTTCGGTGATATTCAAACTGCGCGGAATCAACTTCACCATAGCAGGCGCCTGCGCAAGCAGCTCGCACGCCATTGGAATCGCCTATCTGCTTATCAAACAAGGACTTCAAGATATTGTTCTCTGCGGAGGCGCGCAAGAGGTCAACCCCTACGCCACAGGCAGTTTCGACGGCCTGAGCGCCTTCTCGACACAGGAAGCCGACCCAACCAAGGCTTCGAAACCGTTCGACCGCCGTCGCGACGGACTGGTGCCAAGCGGTGGCGCGGCAAGCGTGGTGGTTGAGAGCTACGAGTCGGCCATAAAACGCGGAGCGCCCATTGTGGCCGAAATTATCGGCTATGGCTTCTCGTCGAACGGCGACCACCTGTCGGTGCCCAACGTTGAGGGACCTAAACGCTCGCTGCAGCGCGCTCTCGACAGCGCGGGACTTGCTGCCGCCGACATTCCGTATATCAACGCCCACGCCACTTCAACCCCCGCAGGCGACCTGAACGAGGCCCGCGCCATTGCCGAGGTGTTCGGCGCAAGCCGCCCCTACGTGGCTTCAACCAAGTCGATGACGGGCCACGAGATGTGGATGGCAGGCGCAAGCGAGGTTATTTACTCGACGCTGATGATGAACAACAGCTTCATTGCGCCGAGTATCAACTTTGAGGAACCCGACGAGGCTTCGTGCCAATTAAATATCCCCAAAACGCGGATAGATACAGAATTTGATTTATTTTTGACGAATTCTTTCGGGTTTGGAGGCACAAACTCAACGCTTATAATTAAGAAATTCAAATAGTTATGACCAACGAAGAAATAATCGCGAAAATCAACGAGACTCTGGCCGAAGAGTTTGAGGTTGACATTAATGTTATCAAACCCGACGCGCTGCTGATGGAAACGCTGGAACTCGACAGCCTTGACCTTGTGGATGTTGTGGTTCTGGTGGAGCAGAACTTCGGATTCAACGTCACAGGCGAGGATTTCGCCAAAATCCGCACTTTCCAAGATTTCTACAACCTTGTGATTGAGCGCACGACAAAATAACCACCGCCAATGGCCGACTGGAAGGGAAAAACGCGAGGCGGAAGTTTCGGTTACTTCTTCTTTATCAAACTGATACAATACATAGGCGTCCGCGCGGCCTACGTTTTTCTGGCCTTTGTTGTTGTCTATTTCATTCCTTTTGCCCCAAAGGCCACCGCGTGTACGTGGCGCTATGCCCGCAAAACGCTGAAACTGAACCGATTGAAATCCGTCGGTCTGCTGTTCCGTAATTACTACCGATTGGGTCAGACGCTGATTGACAAGATTGCCATTGGCAGCGGAATGACCGACAAATACCACTTTAAATTTGAAAATTATCAGGAGTTTCTCGACGTTCTGAACTCGCAGCAGGGCGTGATAATGATGGGCGGCCACATTGGCAACTGGGAGATTGGCGCGCCATTCTTCGGCGATTACGGCAAGAATATCAATATTGTGATGTACGATGCTGAATATCAGAAAATCAAGGAGATGCTGGAGAAGAACTCAACTGGCCACGACTACAAGGTCATTCCCGTGAACAACGACACGCTGACGCACGTCTTCCAAATTACCGAAGCCCTAAACCGCCACGAGTACGTCTGCTTTCAAGGCGACCGCTACGTGAACGCCGACAAACTGCTGACAGCGACGTTTATGGGCCGCGAGGCCGATTTTCCGTCGGGGCCGTTCCTACTGGCGTCGCGGCTGAAGGTGCCTGTGGTGTTCTACTTCGCAATGCGCGAAAAACCGATGACCTACCACTATCGGTTCACCATTGCGCAGCCCGTGCCCCGCACCCGCGACCGCAAACCCGAGCAAGCCCTTCTGGAGCAGTATGTGGCTAATTTTGAGAAGATTCTGAAGGAATACCCCGAGCAGTGGTTTAATTATTATGAGTTTTGGAAAAGCCCCGAGGGGGCTTGAAAATCGCACAGATTACGCACGATGACACGGATTTGCACAGATATTAAAATGAACCCGTCCCGTAGGGATGGAAGTTTGGTAGAAACGGTTATTCTTTTTAAATTTGATTCGTCTGGAAGGCGAAAGAAATCATAATCATAGGCAAGCAAAGCACGTCCTACGGAATTGTCGCGGCTTTTCAAGCCTTACATTTTGAAACAAATTAAAAACATTAAATAATGAACTTATTTCCCGCTCTCGAAAAGCAATACACCAAAGAGCACCAATCGGCTCTTGAGGCGCAGCGCCTGGCTCACTTCATTGCCGGTGCGCCGGTGGTTTTTCAGGTCTCGCGCCTGATGATTAAATTCGGAATCCTGAAGGCTCTCGCCGACAGCCATAACGGACTGACTCAAACTGAGATAGCCACAAAATGCAAACTCACCGAGTATGCAGCGCAAGTGTTGCTCGAGGCGTCGCTCTCAATCGGCACTGTGATTTTTGCCGACGAGCGCTACAAAATCACCAAAGCCGGCTGGTTCCTTATCAACGACACAATGGTGAACGCCAATCTGAACTTTAATCACGATGTCAACTATCTGGGATTGTTCCGGTTAGAGGAGTCGCTTTTGAACGGCAAACCCGAAGGTTTGAAAGTTTTCGGGCAGTGGCCGACCATTTACGAGGGTCTGTCGCAACTGCCGCCCGAGGTGCAGAAAAGCTGGTTCGGGTTCGACCATTTCTACAGCGACAACTCGTTTGCCGAAGCCCTTCAAATCGTCTTTGCCAACCACCCGCGCACGCTGCTCGACGTTGGCGGCAACACCGGCCGCTGGGCCACGCAGTGCGTCACGTTCGACAAAGATGTGAATGTGACCATTATGGACCTTCCGCAGCAGATTGAGATGATGAAAAAGCAAACCGCCGGGCTCGACGGTGCCGACCGCATTCACGGCCACGGAGCCAACCTGCTCGACCCTGCAGTGCCGTTCCCAACTGGATTCGACGCCATTTGGATGAGTCAGTTCCTTGACTGCTTCTCGGAGGATGAAGTGACTAGCATTCTCACCCGCGCCGCTCACTCGATGACGAAGGACAGCACCGTCTTCATTATGGAGACGTTCTGGGACCGCCAACGTTTCGAGACTGCAGCCTTCGACCTGACTATGACAAGCGTTTATTTCACCGCAATGGCCAACGGAAACAGCAAGATGTACCATTCCGACGATATGACGCGTTGCATCGAGGCTGCAGGCCTGCAAGTGACCACAATGCACGACGGCGTAGGCCTGGGACACACCATTGTGGAGTGCAAGTTGAAATGATTGAATAACAGAATGCGTGAATGTTGATTTAAGAATTTATCAGGTAATCAACTTGAATTAAATCCCTAAAGCGAATATTTTTGCGCGTTAAAATCAGAATTAAACGGCATTATGACCGAACCGATGCTTAAAGATGCACAGATACTGACGCTCATCCCGCAGCGCCCGCCAATGGTTATGGTGGACGCCTTCTACGGCATTGAGGACGGTGTGTCGCGGTCGGGGTTGACGGTGGCCGACGGCAACATCTTCTGCAAGGGCGGACGGCTGCGCGAGCCTGGCATTGTGGAGCACATTGCGCAATCGGCGGCGGCCCGCGTGGGCTACATTTTCACGCAGCGCGGCGAGCAGGTGCCGCTGGGCTTCATCGGGTCGGTTGACAAACTGACAATCAGCCATTTGCCGAATGTGGGCAGCCAAATGCAGACCGAAATCAGCGTGCTGCAGGAAATGGGCGGACTGTCGCTCATATCGGCGAAGACCGAAGACAACGACGGAACAGTGGCCGAGTGCCGAATGAAAATTTTTCTTAAAATCGACTAAAGGAAATTGTTGATAATGAAGACGAAAAACAAAATACGCGAAGCCGTTCTCACCGACCGCAAGACCATCACCATAAGGTTCAGCGAGGTTGACTCAATGCAGGTGGTGTGGCACGGCGAGTACATCCGATACTTTGAGGACGGGCGCGAGTCGTTTGGCAAGCACTACGACGGCCTGAAATATATGGACATTTTCAACAGCGGATTCCTGGCGCCAATGGTTGAACTGAACTGCCAATACAAGCAGTCGCTCACGTTTGGCGAGGAGGCCATCATTGAGACGCGATACATCCGCACGGCGGCGGCGAAGATTATGTTCGACTACACCATCTACCGCGCGTCGGACAACACGGTGGCCGCCACGGGCAGTTCGGTTCAGGTGTTTGTGAACGCCCAAACGCGCGAACTTGAACTGAACAACCCGCCGTTCTACGCCGATTGGCAGAAACGTTGGATAAAAGATTGACCTACAGCCAAAAGCAAACATCAGAAATGAAGATTTACATAAACGCCGACTCGATTGTAACGCCGATAGGATTCGGCACGCAGGAGAACCTTGCGGCGCTCTGCTCGTACCGAAGCGGGCTCACGAATCACACCACTTCCGACGTGTCGGACACGCCGATTGTAATGTCGGAGTTTCACGACCACTCTATCAGACTTGAGTCGAAGATTCTCGACCTGGAATCGCAATACACAAAATTCGAGCGGCTGGTGATAATGGCCATCACCGACATTCTGGACCAAACGCATATCGATTTGGAAGACAAGACGGTAGGCATTGTCATTTCAACTACAAAAGGAAACTCGGTGCTGATTGACCACACCGCGGAGTCGCAGGACGGGCGCGTGTCGCTCTGGAAGACATCGGACCGCATCGGGCGCTATTTTGGCGCGGCCAACCGTCCGATTATCGTGTCAAACGCCTGCATATCAGGTCTTTCGGCAATGATTGTGGGCAAGCGGCTCATTGAGGCTGGCGTGTACGAGAGCGTGATTGTGACGGGCTGCGACGTGCTCACCCACTTCATCACGAGCGGGTTTAAATCATTCAAATCGTTGAGCGCCAAACGCTGCGTGCCGTTCGACGCGCGCCGCGACGGACTGAACCTTGGCGAGGGCGCGGGTGCCGTGCTGCTGTCGCCAAACTACGACGAGAACAGCATTCTGCTGGCGGGCGGTGCCATCAGCAACGACGCCAACCACATATCGGGACCGTCGCGCACGGGCTACGAACTGAACCTGGCCATTCGCGGGGCAATGCGCGAGGCTGGCGTGGAGCCCGCCGACATCAGTTTTGTGAACACCCACGGCACGGCCACCGTCTACAACGACGAAATGGAGTCGAAAGCCGTGACGCTGGCCGAACTGCAAAACTGCCCCGTGCAAAGCCTGAAGCCGTATTTCGGCCACACGCTGGGTGCGTCGGGAATCATTGAGGCCATTGTCTGCGCCCACGAACTGCGAATGGGAACTGTTTTTGGCACATTCGGCTATGAGAAACCTGGCACACCAATGCCGCTCAAGGTTTCGGCCGAGCATCAGCGAATCAGGAAAATGCGCCACTGCGTGAAGACCGCGTCGGGATTCGGGGGCTGCAACGCCGCCATTGTGCTGTCGCTGCCGCAATACGCCAAACCCGAACTCGAAACGCAGCCCGCACAGTTGCGGAGCATACGGTCGATTTCGGTTTTCAACTCGCAGATTAAAGTCGGCAAGCGGATTGTATTCTCTTCGAAATCAACCGAATACGGAACGTTCATCCGCGAGGCGTTCAAGAAACTCGGCGACGAGAATCTGAAGTTCTACAAAATGGACAATCTGTGCAAACTGGGTTATGTGGCGGCTGGCTATCTGCTTAACAATGTAGAGTTTAAGCCCGAAGAAATGGGCATAATTGTTATGAATGCCGTGGGCTCGCTCGACACCGACCTTGACCACGAGCGCATCATCAGCGAGCAGGGCGACGCAATGGCAAGCCCGTCGGTGTTCGTCTACACGCTGCCGAACGTGGTGGTGGGCGAAATCTGCATCCGCTACAAAATCAAGGGCGAAAACACCTTCTTCATCCGCGAGGGGCACGAGAGCGAGGTGACAATGAAATATATTGAGAAGGCAATGGAGCGTCAGAATCTGCGCTACTGCATCACGGGCTGGCTCGAATTGATTGGCTCGCGCTACAGAGTGAATCTCAATTTGTTGGAAAATACTGGTTTTAAGGGAGATAAAAGTGACGCGGTTGAAACGGAGGAGGCTGCGGAAGTTGAGAAACCGCGCAAGCCACGGCGCAGAGCGACTAAACCGAGGGCAACTTCTTTAACCACGGAAAGCACAGAAAACACGGAAAAACAATAAAAGAAAGCGGCGCAAGCGCCGACGAAAGGCACGGAAAATTGAGAACTAATATCGCGAAAGCGCTAAAAATGAATGAATTGACAACGGAGATTTTTGAACGACGGAATTTTTTACCACGGAAAACACTGAAATCACGGAAAATAATGCTTAAAAGCGGCGCAGGCGCCGACGGAAAACACGGATTTTTGAGGGCTGATATCGCGAAAGCGCTAAAAATGAATAAATTGCCAACGAAACTATTAGTAAGAAATCTAAGATAGATAACTATTTGGAATACAACATAATACATTGAAACTATGGAAGAGTTGATTGAAAAACTTAAAGGCGAACTGATTGCCGAACTGAATCTTGAGGAGGTAACCCCCGCCGACATCGACGCTGAAGCACCGCTTTTCGGCGACGGCGGTCTGGGCTTGGATTCGATTGACGCACTGGAGATTATCTTGATTTTGGAGCGCAACTACGGCATCAAAATCGAGAATCCCGCACAGGGAAAAGAGATTTTCTACTCGGTGAAAACGCTGGCCGAATACATCACCGCCAATCAGAAAAAATAAATGCGGATTGCGGTTACGGGACTCGGCGCGGTGTCGGGCATCGGCTTTGGTGTGAGTGAAAACATTGAGTCGTTGCGTACGGGGCGGCACGGAATGGGGAAACCACGGTTTTTCCAAACCACGCTCGACGTGCCCGTGTCAGAAGTGAAAGCAACAAACGCCGAACTTGCCAAACGCCTGAATCTCAACGCCGAACGCACCTATTCGCGCACCGCTCTGCTGGGGCTTATGGCCGCGCGCGAGGCTGTGGCCGACGCTGGCATCGACGTCAGCAAAAAGCGTGTGGGCTTCATCTCATCCACTTCGGTGGGCGGAATGGACCTGAGCGAGGTGTTTTACAACGATTTCCGCACCGACCACAACCGCGGACGGCTGCGCCTTGTGAGTCAGCACGATTGCGGCGCAAGCACCGAGTTTATTGCCAACCAATTAGGAATCAATGGTTTTGTGACCACCATCAGCACGGCCTGCTCGTCGGCGGGAAACGCCATTATGCTTGGCGCGAGAATGCTGCAACACAATATGCTTGACGCTGTTGTGGCTGGCGGCACCGACGCGCTCTGCAAGTTCACGCTGAACGGATTCGGCTCGCTAATGATTCTCGACAAAGAGCACTGCCGCCCGTTCGACGCCACCCGCGCAGGGCTGAATCTTGGCGAGGGCGCGGGCTACATCGTTTTGCAGCGCATCGAGGACGCCGCACACGCACCTTACTGTCTTTTAACTGGTTACGCCAACGCCAACGACGCCTACCACCAAACGGGCTGCTCGCCCGAGGGCAACGGCGCCTTTGGCTCAATGAGCGCAGCAATGACGGTGGCAGGTCTGCAACCGTCTGATATTGACTATATTAACGTTCACGGCACAGCCACACCCAACAACGACCTTTCGGAAGCCACAGCCATCCGTCGCATTTTCAGCGACCGCGTGCCGCCGTTCAGTTCGGTGAAGGCGTTCATCGGTCACACGCTGGGCGCGTCGGAAGGCATTGAGGCTGTATATTCGGCTCTATCAGTGAAAAATGGATACGTTTATCCGAACCTTAACTTTAAGTCGGCTGACGAGGCCATCGGGCTTTCGCCAGAAACCGAATTTGCCGAAGGACGCAATATCCGCAATGTGCTGTCGAACGCATTCGGGTTCGGCGGAAACGATACGTCACTGGTGTTTTCACGGGCCGACTGACAAAACAATTAACCACGGAAAGCACAGATAACACGGAAAAACAATAATACAAAGCAGCGCAAGCGCTGACGGAAAACGCAGAAGCAAAATGAAACCTGTCTACATCACACGAACCTGCCAAATTGCTAACGACCAACTCGTTATGGACGGCGTTGAGGCTGTGCTCGATTACAAGGAAATTATTGCCGACCCCGCGCTGCGCCGCCGTATGAGCCGAATTGTGAAAATGGGCGTGGCCTGCGGCCTGAAGTGCATTGAGGGACTGGCCCCCGAAAGCATCGACGCCATTATCACAGCCACTGGATTCGGCTGTCTGGCTGATACTGAAAAGTTTATCGAGTCGATTGTGACTAACAGCGAGCGGCTTTTGAACCCCACGCCGTTCATTCAGTCCACCTTCAACACCATTGGCGGACAGATTGCCCTGCTTCGCGGAATTCACTCATACAATGTTACTTACGCCCACCGCGGATTGAGTTTCGAGAGTGCGCTGATTGACGCTGCAATGCAGGTTGCCGAGGGCAAGAAGAATGTTCTGTTTGGCGCGATTGACGAGATTACCGCTTCGTCGGCCGACATTCAGCGCCGCCTTAGAATGACGCGCGAGTACGAACTTGGCGAGGGCGCCAACTTCTTCGTTCTGAACGCCACCGCATCGGGCAACAAAAGTGCCGCAGTGCTCGACATCGATACCCGCAGCGGCCACCTGACCGACGACAATCTGGTTGAATGGATTGTTGAAACTGTCAAACGCAACGGCATAGAAATAAGCGATTTATGCATTGTGGCCAACTGCAACACCGCAACTGCCGACAATATTGAAAAGCGTTTGTCGCTGAAAAACAAACCGTTACAGTTCAAAACCTGCGACTACCCGACACTCTCGGCGCGGGCTCTGGATTTTGCAATAAACAATTCCACAGCCAATAAAACACTGATAATAAGCGATTACCAACATATAAACCATTCGCTGATTTTGTTAGGTAGGGGGTAGGAATTAGGATTTAGGAATTAGTAGTTAGGGTTTTTGGTGTTGGGTATTAGGTGTTGGGGGTGGTAGGGACGCGATTTATCGCGTCCGCATAAATCGGATAAAATCGGGTTAAATCGGTTAGAAACAAACAATGATTATCGCACTTGCCATCGTCGCCGTTCTGGCATTCTTGTTTTACGCTTCGTACAGCATAAAATCGCAAGTGTATGTGAAGGCTCTGTGCCGCGTTGAAACCACCGAAAAAGTTGTGTATCTGACATTTGACGACGGTCCCGACGCAGAGCAGACCCCCCAAGTGCTCGACGTGCTGAAGCGCAACAACGCCACGGCCACGTTCTTCTGCATCGGCAGCCGCATTGCTGGCAACGAGGCTCTGCTCAAGCGTATGGCCGACGAGGGGCATCAGATTGGAATCCACAGTTTTAGCCACGCAAACGGCTTTCCGCTTTTCGGCCGCCGCCGTATGATAGCCGACATCCGTCAGTGCCAACAGGCCATTGAGCAGGCCACGGGCAGCACAACAACGCTCTTCCGACCGCCGTTTGGCGTTACAAACCCAACCATCGGCAAGGCTGTCAAAAGTCTGAATCTCAAAACCATCGGCTGGACCATCCGCACCTATGACACCAACGGTGCCAACAACGCCAAAATCGCGCGCCGCATCAGCCGCCAACTGTGCCCTGGCGCCATCATCCTTCTGCACGACCGCCTGCCACAAAGCGCCGAAAGGCTGCAAATGGTGATTGAGGCGGTGAAGGTGGCTGGGTATGAAATAGTTGGCGGATTATAACATCAATGCAACCGCACCGCTGGCTGGCAATTTCATACGCCACCGGCCACCTGCAGCATTTTTTTTTGTACCAATCATTTTTTTTGCTTTTTTTGTTTGATGTATAGTAGGCCTGTAAACCGAATCAAATCAAAACAAAATCATCAGGTTGCAGACCTTGTAAGATAACAAAAGGCATATGAGTGAATCCATTTTGAAGGCATTGATGCAGCTTTTCGCAATCATTGCCACTGCAAACAAAGACGGCGTCAACGAGAAATCGCGCTCTATTGTTGAGTCATATTTGAGACTGATGCTCAGTTCGGAACAGGTGACTGAATATCTGCAACTGTTCGACAAATACGTTGAGGAACGCGGTGGCGGCGTCAAAAAAGACGGCACGCAGGAACGCAAGCGCACATCGCTCAACTCGGTTAAGGTGCTGCGCATCTGCGAGCAGATTAACGGCGAGCTGAAACAGGACCAAAAACTGCTGGTGCTGCTGCAGTTGCTCGAGTTCATCAGCTTTGGCGAAGAAATCACCGAACAGGAAATCGACTTTGTGAAAACCGTCTCGGACATCTTCAATATTCCTGAAGATGAATACTATAACTGCTATGCCTTCACTCTCAATCCAAAACTCGATGAAATTCCGTACAAGGAAAACATACTGATTCTCGACAAAAACAACGAATCGCCGAACGCCGAAGTCAAGCACTTGCGTTTCAAGGATTTGGAAGGCCACGTGATGATTCTGTTCCTGCCGTCAATCAATGCGTACGCTTTCCGCTACGTGGGCGAGACCGAACTCTACCTGAACGGCCACAGCATTATGCTCAACCGCACCTACGTGCTGCCGAAAGGCTCGGCCATCCGCAGCCCGCGCATCGGTTCAATCTACTACAGCGACATTGTTTCGAAGTTCATCAACGCAATGAACGCCGAGAAAGTGGTGTTCACGGCCAAAGGCGTTGAATTCCGATTCAAAGGCAGCAAGAACGGTCTGCACAACTTCAACTTCTGCGAGCAGGGCGGCGAGCTTATCGGCATTATGGGCGGCTCGGGCGTTGGAAAATCAACGCTGCTCAACGTGCTCAACGGCAATCTGCAACCGCAGAGCGGCGAGATTCTCATCAACGGCTACAACATCTACACCGAAAAAGAGAAGCTGAACGGCGTTATCGGATTTGTGCCGCAAGATGATTTGCTTATCGAGGAACTTACTGTATATCAGAACCTTTACTATAGTGCCAAACTCTGTTTCAGCGATTACACCGAAGAGCAGATTGACGAGGCCGTGAACAAGGTTTTGGAAGACCTTGACCTGAAGGCCACCGCCGACCTGGTGGTGGGCAACCCGCTGAACAAGACCATCAGCGGCGGTCAGCGCAAGCGTCTGAACATCGCCTTGGAACTTATCCGCGAGCCGCTTGTAATGTTCGTCGACGAGCCGACATCGGGACTTTCGTCGATGGACTCGGAAATGGTTATGGACCTTCTGAAGGAACAGACGCTGAAGGGTAAGTTGGTGATTGTCAACATTCACCAACCGTCGTCGGTCATCTTCAAAATGTTCGACAAACTGCTCATTATGGACAAGGGCGGCTATCTGGTTTACTACGGCAACCCGGTTGACTCGGTTGTTTACTTCAAGACAATGAGCAACCACGTAAATGCCACAGAGAGTGAGTGTTACCACTGCGGCAACATCAATCCCGAGCAGGTGCTTCAGATTCTTGAGTCGAAGGTGGTTGACGAGTACGGCCGCACCACCCACAAGCGCAAGACAACGCCTGAGGAATGGGCCGCAATGTATGAGGAACACTCAAAATCGAAGATAAAATTCGACACCGAAAAGCAGGATTTGCCGAAGAACAACTTCAGCATTCCGGGAATGTTCAAGCAGTTCCGCATTTTCTGCGAACGCAACATTCTGTCGAAGCTGGCCAACCGCCAATATATGCTCATCAACTTCCTTGAGGCACCGGTGCTGGCGCTCATTCTGGCCTACTTTACGAAGTACATCGCCGGCGAGGGCGGCAATCCGAACATCTTTGTCTTCAGCGGCAACGAGAACCTGCCCATCTACCTGTTTATGGGCGTTGTGGTTTCAATCTTCATCGGCTTGACCGTGAGCGCCGAAGAGATTATCCGCGACCGTCAGCTGTTGAAGCGCGAGTCGTTCCTGAATCTGAGCCACGTAAGTTATCTGAATAGCAAAATAGCCGTTCTGTTTGTGATTTCGGCCATTCAAACGCTCTCGTTCGTGCTCATCGGCAACACCATAATGGAAATTCACGGTATGACGCTGGCCCACTGGCTGATATTGTTCACCGCTTCGTGCGTGTCGAATATGATTGGCCTGAACATCTCGGCTGCGCTCGACTCGGTGGTTACAATTTACATCCTGATTCCGTTCCTGATTGTGCCGCAGTTGCTTTTCAGCGGAACAATGGTGAAATTCGACAAACTGAACAAGGCCATCAGCTCATACGAGGTGGTGCCCGTGATTGGCGACCTTATGCCGTCGCGCTGGGCCTACGAGGCAATGGCTGTGAAGCAGTTCCGCGACAACGAGTATATGAAGAATTTCTTCCTGATTGAGCAGAAGAAGAGTGAGGCGGCTTACATCGGCTCGTACCTGGTGCCGGCGCTGAACAACAAGATTGCCAAACTGGCTAACGCCGACGAGGCTACCCGCAATCAGATTATCGGACTTCTGCACACCGAGGTGACCAAAATCAACGACCGCACACCGAAGCAGCAATTCGAGGACATCGACCTGCTCACGCCTGAAAAATACAACGATGATGTGCAGGAAAACCTGACGTCGTTCCTTGACAAGACGGCCAAACTCTATCAGCAGAAGCAGAACAAGGCCATATCGGTTCTCGACCGCGAAATCAGCAGTCTAGCCGAAGAGCTGGGCGGCAACAAGGCGCTTGTTGAGCTGAAGAAGAACTACACCAACGAGGCGCTGTCGAACTTTGTGCTGAACCGCGTTGATATTGAGAAGATTCACGATATGGGCGACCATTTCATTCAAGTGTCGGACCCCGTTTACAAAGAGCCCGAGAGCCGCTGCGGCCGTGCCCATTTCTACGCGCCGTTCAAGCAGATTGGCAACCTGCAGATTGACACGTTCTGGTTCAACATTATTGTGATGTGGATTATGAACGGACTGCTCTACGTGCTGCTTGTTTGCGACGGTCTGCGCTGGACGATTACGAAATTCTCGAAACAGCGTTGAGTTCTGATTGCCAACAAAATAAAACCGGACCTTCTGATGGATGGTTCGGTTTTTTTATGTGAATGAAGATTATATTTTTGCCGTATGCGAATATCACTGGCACCGATGCAGGGCTATACCGAAGCCATTTTCAGGTCGGCAATCAATCGGATTGGCGGCATTGGTGTGTTTTACGCGCCCTTTATCAGGATTGAGAACGGTGAAATCCGCAAAAAATATCTGGCCGACATTGCCCCCGAGAACAATCGGGGCTTGCAAGTTGTGCCGCAAGTGCTCGCCAACAGCGCCGCCGATATTCTGCAAGTGGCCAATACCGTGGCGGCTGTGGGTTACACCGAGCTGAACTGGAATCTGGGCTGCCCCTTTCCAATGGTTGCCAAGCGGCAGCTGGGTGCCGGGCTGCTGCCCTACCCCGAAAGAATCGACAGCATACTCACCGAAGTCGAGGCGCAGAGCGACATCTCACTCTCGGTGAAAATGCGAACAGGCTACCTTTCGCCTGACGAGATTTGGCCCGTACTTGACGTGCTTAACCGTCACAAAATAAAAGAGATAATCGTGCATCCGCGAATCGGAAAACAAATGTATAATGGTGAGGCCGACAGTGGCGTTTTGCCCGAGATTATCGCGAAAGCGGCACACCCGGTGGCCTACAACGGCGACATCCGCACCGCGGAGCAAGCGCACCTTCTGATTGAGAAAAACCCCACCGTGACGCACCTTATGATTGGCCGCGGACTGCTCTGCAACCCGTTTCTGGCGCTCGAAATAGCCGGTCAATCGCCAAACGGCTACAACCGCCGCAACCTGCTGATGAACTTTGTAGGCACCATCGCCGAAAGGCAACTCGACCGCCTTCAGGGTGCCGGCCATTTCCTGCAAAAAATGACGACATACTGGGAATACTGGTCGGCAATGTTCGACGACGCGCACCGCGCCCTGAAAACCGTCAAAAAATGCCGCACAGTTGAAGAGTACACCGACAAGGTGCAGGATATTGTGCTGGGTTGGAAGATGGCCGAAATGTGAAGGTTGCAAAAAACGACCTACCATCGCGATTGATATCACGACACCGATTAAACAATTTATAATTACCTTTGCATAAACGCGAAACAGCAAACGCAATGGAAAATTTCAGCAACAGACGCTATCCTGTAGGGATACAGACGTTCTCGGAAATTATTCGGGAAGAACAGAACTAAATGCGAGGCAGGGGCGAAAGCCCCTATTGTTTAATATATACCACAAATCAAGTCCCATCGAAGTTCACTATTCTATAGAATAAATATCTATAAATCATTCAATTTGCATTTTCTTACTAAAAATTTAGTAAAAAAACACTCCAAACTGTTGCGCATATAATTTTATATACTATGTTTGTAGTACTAAAAATTTAGGAGATTATGGAAACAAAAACAGAAAACCGCAATCAGTCGCTCACGAAAGCGGAATTGCACCTGATGAACATCTTGTGGGACAAGGGCAAGGCCACCGTGCAGCAACTTCACGACGTGCTTGCCGAACCAAAACCGGCTTACACTACCACGCTCACCGTGATGCAGATTCTTACAAAGAAGGGCGTAGTGGGGTTTGAGAAAAACGGGAAAGCCAACGTCTATCACCCTTTGCTATCGCGTGAGGACTACATTGGCGGCTTTATGAACGATGCCTGCGATAATGTTTTTGGCGGCTCGATGAAGTCTTTCTTCTCGTTCTTCGCCAAGAGCGAGAAAATCAGCCGCGAGGAACTTGCCGAGATTCTGAAAGAGATGGATTCTAATGGTGAATCGGATAATCGTTTAAAAGTTTAATCGCTTTGCTGTTTAACAGGTTTAAATTTTCAACCTGTTAAACTCGTTAAACTTGTTAACCCCGTTAAACTAAACCTAATACCAAAAATTAAACACTAACTACTAATACCATACAACTATGCTACTTATCTTTTTGAAATTCATCGCTTCGGCTGCGCTTTTGTTCGTGTTCTACCGGATTGTTCTGCGCGGAAAAGCCAGCTACGCTGTTAGTCGGGCATACCTGCTTACTTTGCCGATTGTCAGCCTGATAATCAGCGTTCTGACGTTCGAGGTTTACCCAACGGGAACCGAATTTGCCATTGAGCAGATTGACTTCGGCCACTACACCGCGCCAACCGCGCCTGTTGAGACCGACTATGTGCCCGACATTGCGCCCGCGCAAGCGGCCACCACCGAGCCAGCAGCAGTGCCAGCAGCCCTGCCAGCCACCGCACCGGTTGCCGAACCCGTTCAGGCAAAGCAACCAATTGTTATCGATTGGATGGCGATGCTCAAGTGGACCGTTCCGGCCATATCGCTGCTGCTGTTGCTGTTGGCGGCTTACCATATTGGCAAAGTATTGGCTATCAAATCGAAAATGGATGTTGAAAACACCGCCGAGGGCTACAGCCTGATTAGCTCGCCAAGCGTGAACACGCCTTTCTCGTTCGCAAAAACCATTTTCCTGCCCGCGAGCCTTCACGAGCCGGGAAAGAGTATGATTATCCGCCACGAAAAGGCGCACATTGCCCACCGCCACTATGCCGACGTGTGGTTTATGGAGTTGATAACCAGACTGTTTTGGTTCAATCCGTTTGTATGGCTCTGCCGCAATGAGCTGCGCAACGTGCACGAGTTCCAGGCCGACCACGACGTGATTGAGTCCAATGTCAACATAAACGCCTACCAGACAACGCTTTTGGAGATGGTGATGAACGTGTCGAGCCCCGTAGTGAACGGCTTCAACCACTCGTTTATCCGCCAACGGTTTATCGAGATGAAAAAATCGGCTGTCGGCACGCTCGGCCGCGTGGCCAAAATCAGCACCTTGGTGTGGCTTGGCGTAATGTTCTGCGCGTTCACTTTCACTGAAAAGAGAGCGGAACCGAATCCTGCAGCACCGTCACCCGATGAAACCTATGTTGCGCAAAAGCTACTGTTGGAATGTAAATCGATGGTGAACTATTCACATTTGCTTACTAAAAATTGGGTTTTTATTGACAGAAACCCCGACACCCCCGACAAACTTGCGCTCAAAAAGATTCATAATGAGGATTTTCCAAAATTGCAGGCTGAATTGTCGGAAGTTTCGGAAAAATGGAACGATACCAACCGCAAAGAACTTGAGTCGATTTTCTCATTTATCAGCGATTCGCTTTTCGCTTACCAAAAATCAATAATGAAAGCATTGAATACACTTGCCGACTACGATGACGTGTTTACTTGTATGGAAGCGCAATCGATGGTTGAGGGCGGTGACGACAAATATCCTGACGGCGATGAATTGAATGCCAAGAACAAGGCAATGGCCCGCATTGACGCGCTTATTGAAAAAATCAAGGTTCCCGCAACAACACAGGCAACCACTAAAAATGCCCCAGCGCAAACACTTGGTGCCGGAAAATTCGTAATCGAGGGCTCGGTTGACCCGGGCATAACCGACTCGTGCTACCTGATTTATTTCGCCGATGAGAACTTCGAGATTATTGAAACACCCGTGGCTTGCGTGCCTGTGGTGGATAAGAAGTTCCACTATGAGGTTGAACTCAACGACCTGACCGTGTGCCGAATCCGCTGCATTTTCCCAGGCGGCGAGATTTGCTCGGCTTGGATTGAGACTTTTGCCGCACCCGGCGTCACCTTCGAACTGACAGTTCGCAACGGAAACTATTCGGGCCAATACACCAATTACGTGTCGAAGATTCGCCGCTTGGCCGACACCTACTGCAAAAACCACCATTTGAACGAGAATGCGGCAAAGCCCGATGGCTTGTACAAAACGTGGGAGAACGTGAAATACGGCGTTTGGAACAACCAAAAGGTTAAACAGGTCGATTTCTGCGAGAAAAAGACTGTTGTCACCCTTTCGGCGGCGCATTGGGAGCGTGGCAATTTGAATTCCGATGTTTGTCTGCGCGATTCGGCGGGCAATCTTTACAAAATGCTGCACAACGAGAGCAGCGGCAACCGCTACATTGACTATATCCGCGGCGCCCGCTACGCCTTCGAGCCGCTGCCCAAGGGTGTCACCCATTTCGATATGGTGCAGAAAGTCAGCAAGAAAGTGTCATTCACTAATGAAAATGGTGAAACGGCTGTGGTGAATGGCCAGGATGTAACCGTGATTGTTGAGAATATCAGAGAAAATCTGACCCCCAACCCTAAGCCGAACTTCAGCATAACTTTCAAAACCGAACTCACAAACGAGGTTACGGGTTTCAGACTTGAACTTATGAGTGCCGATGAAAATACAAAAAATTATTGTCTGTCGGACGATGTTGAACTTGATAGCAATGGCATGGCCACATTCAATACCTATCTCGACAAGCCGTGCATGGTATGGGTTCTGCAAACTTTGAACAATGGTGTACCGGTATATAATTATCAAATAAGCATTCCGTTTGTCCCCGGCGAGAATGCGCAGTTCACTTTGACTTCAACCGGAATCAAGCGTGACGGAGGATCAGGTTTTATGATGGAAATGCCTTCGTATCAACTTACCGGCTCGAAATTCTACACCGAGTGGAACAAAGCCGAGAAGAAATTCAACGAAATATTTGACAAACAAGGCGATAAGGCCAATGCCGCCATTAATGAATATGTGAAAAAGAACGCCAACAATCTTGGTTTGGTAATGCAATATCTGATAGGGCCTTGGAATGCCGATTACAGCATTCTGCCCGAAAAAACTTTGCAAAACCCGATGGTGAAAACGCTGAAAGAACGAGACGATGAATGGAAAAAGATGGTTGAAGAATCGCGGAAGCGCCGCGAGGAAGCCCGTGCCAACACCGCACCAGGCAAGATGTTCGCCGATTTGGATTTGCAGAATATGAGCAACCCCAACAACCGCCCGAGCCTGTCGGACCTCGTGGGCAAGGGTCGGCACGTACTCGTTAATTTCTGCTATCTGTCCGATAAAACAAGTACAGAAAAGGGAAAAGCAATCGATGCTTTGCTTGAAAAGTTCAAAGGAAAACCAATCGACGCAATTTCTATTGAGTGCAACTATATTTCAGGACCTGACTTTTTCAAAGAAACTCTTAAAGGTTTTGATGTCAGCCACAAGGTGTATTACGATGTAAGTCACCAAGCCAACAGAACGTATGGAATTGGCAACGGCGAGATAATACTCATTGGCCCCGATGGCACTATTCTGAAACGCGACATTGCCGCAGCCGATTTGGAGAAGGCGGTGGAAGAGATTCTGAATTAGAAAAACTATGATAACAAACAACCAACCATTTTTCTACTAACTGACAACTAACCTGAAAACCAAGCTCTACGGGCAAATGCGCAAGGCGATTTGATGCATAGGGAATGTTTATAGTCGCAAAAAAACACTGGCAAACGGGCGCGAACCAAGTCAAAACCAACATCCTACCCGATTCGCAGCCAATCTGCCGGCTTCCCAACCCCAACGATGTTTCTCATCACGCTGCCGCAAATGCTTGTAGAGCTGTTTTTTATAACCAAAACAGAATAGTCCTGAAATAGCGTTACAAAAAAGTAATGCAAAATGAAAGAGAAAGTTAATGAGCACTTCACATTTTTCCGTTTACGTTTAAGTTTTTCGTTTACGTTTTATTATTACCTTTGCCCCCGTTGTGGAAAGATTTGAGTTGATTGCAACCACAGAAAAAAATGCTAAAGCACGATTTTCAATTGCACCTTCCCCGATTTTTCCCATCAGTTAAGTTTCTAATTTAAAACTTTATAGATATGGGTTACTTATTTACTTCAGAGTCGGTTTCGGAAGGTCATCCTGACAAAGTTGCCGACCAAATTTCAGACGCGCTTGTTGACCGCTTTCTCGCTTTCGACCCCAAATCGAAGGTGGCTTGCGAAACGCTTGTAACAACCGGACAGGTGGTGCTTGCCGGCGAAGTCCGCAGCGACGCCTACATCGACGTGCAGGAAGTTGCGCGCCGCGTCATCAACCGCATTGGCTACACCAAGGGCGAGTACCGCTTCGAGGGAGACTCGTGCGGCGTGCTCTCGGCCATCCACGAGCAGTCGGCCGACATCAACCGCGGTGTTGAGCGCGCCAACCATATGGACCAGGGCGCCGGCGACCAGGGAATGATGTTCGGTTACGCTTGTTCAGAGACCGACAACTATATGCCGCTGCCGCTCGAACTTGCTCACAGCCTGCTCATTGAGTTGGCCGCCATCCGCCGCGAAGGCAAGGTGATGACCTATCTGCGCCCCGACGCAAAAAGCCAGGTGACAATTGAGTACGATGACAACAACCAGCCGAAACGTATTGATACAATTGTTGTTTCGACACAGCACGACGAGTTCGATGCCGACGAGCCGATGCTTGCCAAAATCAAGCAGGATGTGAAAGACATTTTGATTCCGCGCACCGTGGCCAAACTGCCGGCCCGCGTCCAGAAACTGTTCGACGGAACCTTCACCCTGCACGTGAACCCCACGGGCAAGTTTGTGATTGGCGGCCCCCACGGCGATACCGGCCTGACCGGACGCAAGATTATTGTTGACACCTACGGCGGCCGCGGCGCACACGGCGGTGGCGCTTTCTCGGGCAAAGACCCATCGAAGGTTGACCGCTCGGCAGCCTACGCGGCACGCCACATTGCCAAAAATATGGTTGCAGCCGGCGTTGCTTCTGAAATGCTTGTGCAGGTGGCCTATGCCATTGGCGTTGCCAAGCCGGTGGGCGTGTTTGTGAACACCTACGGCACATCGAAAGTTAAGATGACCGACGGCGAGATTGCCCAAAAGGTGGCCGAGATTTTCGACCTTCGTCCGGCAGCCATCGAAGACCGCCTGAAACTGCGCAACCCCATCTACGAAGAGACCGCATCGTACGGACATATGGGCCGCGAGCCGAAGACTGTCACCAAAGTGTTCGAGTCGCCGTATATGGGCCGCCGCGAACTCACCGTGGAACTCTTCACTTGGGAAAAACTCGACTATGTCGATGTTGTTAAAAACGCATTCAATCTGTAATAAAGAGTGAAAAGACAGCAAAAAGGCTACCCCAATCGGGATAGCCTTTTTTGTTTTTGGTTGCGCCCTTACGGGCGGAAATTTTTAGAAAATTTGATTCAAAAATTATTCTAAAGTTTTCAAAATCAATTTTCAATAAATTTTATTAAAAATTTTCTTTCAATATCCCGCGAAGCGGAATCCATTAATCCTTCGCCCACGCGTCAATCCATTTCTTATAATCGATGGCGTTGATGGTTGGTGTGGTCTCGCGAATCATTGTGTTGGCGGTTTGGTCGCCGAACAAGTATTTAGCGATGAAGGCCTTTGCGGCGTCAGTCTGCAGGTCCGATGCGCGGCAGTGCGGGTGCTTGGCGTCGAACACGTAGCCGAAGCGGTCGGCAATGCCAAATGTCTGATAAACAACTTCGGCAGCGCGGCACGATACGTAGCCCGAATGGTCGCAAAGCCACTCATAGTCGCCATTGCCCAGAACCAGCACGGCGCGCGGCGCAATCATTGCCAGAATCTCGTGATGGTCGAACGGCAGACGGTCAACGCGGCCGTCGAAATTATCTTTCAGTGCAGGGCTGAACCAGGTGTAATTGGTGTTGGTGATGCGCTCAACGTTGGTGTCGGTGCGGGCGGTGAAATCGTCGCTCACGCGCCACGAGTTGATGCCGCCGCCACCCGATTCCTGCACAATGGCAAGAGCCACGCGCTCGTCGAGTGCGCTCGAGTACATTGCCATTTTTCCGGCATACGAGCAGCCTGTCACACAGATGTGGTTCAGGTCGGCGTTCAAATCTTTGGCTACCAGCTCAAGGCCGTCGATGATGCGGCTCACACCCCACGCCCAGGCGCTGTAGTTGCCGTTGGCGCGAGCGTCGGGATACAGTTTATAGAACCGTGCACTGTCGTCGCGAACCGCCTGATGGCTGCTGCGGATAACTTGGTCGTGGTCGAAAGGCACCTGAATGCAGCCTTCGAACAGATTGCGCGGCAGAGCGCCCGTGCCGCTGAACCGCCCCATTCCAATGCTGATGGGGAACGGACCGTCGCCCGTTTTGGGTATGCGCAGGCGGCTTGTGAGCGTCAGCGTTTCGCCGTTGTGCTTCACAACCACGGTCAGAACCGAGTCGGTGAGCGAAGCCGTAACTTCTTCAGGTTTGTCGGGCTTGGCGCCGATTTCGTAAAACTCGATTTCCGATTTAATCTCATTGCGGCGGCGTTCCCAATCGGCAAACTTTGTCGAGCGTCCGCTACCGTCCGACCAGGCGAACGGGTCGGGCAAGCCGGCGCACTGCGGCAGTTGGTCGGGGTTCACATACTCAATTTTCGGCAGAGCGGCGCCGGTGTTTTCCGCATTGTAAACCAATGGCGGCTGTTGTGTCGATGTGCAGCCTGCAATGGCAAATGCGGCACCAACAACAATCAAACTCTTGTTCTTCATATTATTACGTGTTTAAGTTTAGTTTACGGTACACAAACATAATTAAAATTGATGCCGGTGGTTTTCCGGCGCGGCAATAAATCGGTATTCAGCGTTAAAAATATCCGAATTTGAAACAGCTTTCCCTAAATTTAAAAATCCGAACCCCGACAATTATACAATTGGCCGATTCACCGATTAAACAAAAATCATATCTTCGTGAAAAACTAAAAACTCACAGCTATGAACGCATTTCACGCCTACGACATTCGCGGCATCTACCCCGAACAATTCAATAAAGACGACTGCTACAAAATCGGCTTTTTTCTGCCGGAACTGTTGAAAACCAAAAAGATACTCGTTGGCCGCGATATGCGCACATCGTCGCCCGAGATTTTTGAGTCGCTCTGCCGCGGCATCACCGACGCCGGCGCCGACGTGTGCAACGCCGGACTCACCACCACCCCGATGATTTACTACGCCACGGCCAAATTCGGTTTCGACGCATCGGTGCAGATAACCGCGTCGCACAATCCGCGCGAGTACAACGGAATGAAGATTTCGCGCGCCAACGCTCTGCCCGTCGGACTCGACACCGGCCTTGGCGAGCTGAAACGGATGATGGAAACGCGCCCCGCCGTGCCGGTGGCTCAGAAGGGCAAAATCACCGATTTCGATTTCCGGGCCGAGTACATCAGTTTCCAAAAGCAGTATCTGAAGGACCTGTCGAACCTGACGATTGCCGTCGACTGCTCGAACGGTATGGCGTCGATGCTCGTGCACGACATTTTGGGCGACACACCTACTTATATATACGACACGCTCGACGGCACCTTTCCGCACCACGAGCCCAATCCGCTCATTGAAGACAACTGCCGCGACCTTGAAGCGCTTGTCCGCCAGGTCAAGGCCGATGTGGGCGTCATCTACGACGGCGACGCCGACCGCGTGATGTTCATCGACGAGCGCGGCCGCTTCATCAGCCCCGACCTGATTATCGGCCTGATGGCGCACTATTTCCTTGAAGAGCGCGGCCTGAAGGGCAACGTGCTGCAAGACATCCGCACATCGAAAGCCGTGGGCGAATATGTGGCAAAGTTCGGCGGCGTCATCAATATGTGGCGCGTGGGTCGCGCCTACGCCGCGCCGAAGCTGCGCGAGATTGACGGCATCTACGGCGGCGAGTTGGCCGGGCACTACTATTTCCGCGACTTCTTCTACAGCGATTCGGGCATAATGGCGTCGCTCATCGTGCTCGGCATCGTGGCCGGACTCAAGCGGCAGGGCCGGACCATTTCCGAAGCCATTGCGGCCATTTCGCGCTACGCCAATTCGGGCGAAATCAACTTCAAGATTGAGCAGAAGCAGCAGGCGATGGACGCTGTGCGCGACCACTTCACGCAGACCGAGCAGGCCACCGCTTCGTACGATTTCGACGGCTACCGCGTTGAGTTTGCCGATTGGTGGTTCAACATCCGCCCGTCGAACACCGAGCCATACCTGCGCCTTTTGGCCGAAGCAAAAACCGAGCAGATGCTCAGCGAAAAACTCGATAAAATCAAGACAATCATCGGTCAGTTTAAGTGATTTGTGGAACCCGGACAGGGCAAAAAAAGTGAGCCAGAATCAGTAAAATACGGCATTTCAAAAAAAAATTGCCACGTTGTGGCGAAAACACATAAGTTTGATTAACTTTGGCTCGAATGTAAAGTACCGTTGCGCCAAAAACACCGACGGACTACATCTTATATCTAAATATCTACGTATATGAAATTGACATACAAAGTGTTGCCGTTGTTTCTTGCCTGCCTTGCCGTGGCTTGCACAAGCGAGAGCAAACGCGCCAAAGAGCAGCAACTGAAGAGCGCACTGACCATTGACAGTAGCGAATGTGAGGCAACCGTGAAGAAAATCTTCTTCAATCTGCCGTCGCCAGTTGAGATTACGCACACACTTCTCAAAACCGAGGAGCCTTTCAATGGCGATATGCTGAACTCGGCCGACAATCTTGAAAAGTACAACACATCGAGCAGCCTGGCGCTCAACTTCGGCATTTACGGCGCCGACCTCTGCTACTGCCGCGTTTACGACCAGCTGCAGGAGGCCATCAACTATCTGTCAGTAATCAAGAAGGTTACCGAGAAACTGCAGATTCCAGAGGAAGAAGGTTCGGAAACCATCAACCGCATTGAGCAAAGCCTTGAAAACCGCGACTCGATTTTCTACATCATATCTGACACTTACGCTCGCGCCGACAGCTATCTGAAAGAGAACGAGCGCGATATGACCGCATCGCTGATTCTGGCCGGTGCCTGGATTGAGGGTATGTACTTTGCAACCACCCTTGCCACACAACCCGATGCCAGCGGCGACATCATCGACAACATTGTTGACCAGAAATACACTGTTGCAAACCTTGTCAACTTGCTCGACACCTACAAAGAAACACCTGAAGTTTCATCGCTGATTGACGACTTCAACAAGGTTCAGGACATCTACAACTCGATTGAGGTTGTTTATGACAAATCGGTTGTGGTTAGCACCGACCAGGAGGACCACGTGACCAGCATCGACGCTCCGGTGAAGGTGGATATAACCAAAGACCAACTGAAAGAGATTGCCAACTTGATTAAAGGCATCAGAAGCAAAATTATTGGATAAACTAACAGCCTAAAAAATGAAAAAGATTATAAGTATTTTATCTGCTGCCGCACTTTGCTTGGCAATTAACGCCAACGTTCAGGCACAATGCAAGACATTCATCAAGAACGAGTGCAAACCAAAGCTCGCCCCATACATCTACAATGGCCAGATGAACAGCGCCATTCTGAACCAGGGCGATATGGCAGAGCTGATGCTCACCTTCTACAGCAATCAGGACTACCGCATCATAGTATGCTCCGATGGTCTGGGCGATGTGACTTTCCGCCTGCTCGACCTTCAGGGCAAAGAGCTCTTCACCAACGCCGACCACAACTACACCGACACTTGGGACTTCTCGACCAACTCAACCCAGCTGCTGACTGTTGAAGTGAGCGTTCCGGAGGCCACCTCGGCCGAAGATTCCAAAAGCGGCTGTGTTTCAATACTGGTAGGCTTCAAAGAGAAATAAAAAACGTTAAAATCCGACTTTTAGGCGGACTTTAACGAAAAAACAGTATATTTGCTAACCGAAAGAGTTCCGCGTACCGCGGGATTCTTTTTGTTTTATATAATTTTTTAAAAAAAACATTGATATGGACAAAGTATCCTACATTACAAGCGAAGGGTTGAAAAAACTCGTGGCCGAAGTGGAGTATCTGAAATCAGTTGAGCGTCCGCGCATCTCGCAGGCTATTGCCGAGGCAAGAGACAAGGGCGACCTGTCGGAGAATGCGGAGTACGATGCCGCTAAAGAGGCCCAGGGCCTTTTGGAAATGAAAATATCGCAACTTGAGGCGAAAATCATAAACTCACGCGTCATCGACGAGTCGAAACTCGACTTCAGCAAGGTGCAAATCCTTTCGAAAGTGAAAATCAAGAACGTGGCCAACGGCGCCACAATGACCTACAGCATCGTTTCGGAAACCGAAGCAAACCTGAAGGAGTTCAAGATTTCGGTCAACACGCCGATTGCTCAGGGCCTGATGGGCCACAAGGTGGGCGATGTTGCCGAAGTGAAGGTTCCGAACGGAATAATGAAGTTCGAGATTGTTGAAATCGGTCCAATCTCTTGAGTTATGGCATCGATATTCACAAAAATCGTCAACGGCGAAATCCCCTGCTATAAGATAGCGGAGGACAAGGATTATTTTGCTTTTCTCGACATCAGCCCTGTGCAGAAAGGTCACGTGCTGGTGATTCCGAAGCAGGAGGTTGACTACATTTTCGACCTTGAGCCTGCGGTTCTGGGCGGTCTGCATCAGTTTGCGCAGCGCGTGGCAAAGGCCATCCGCAAAGCCATTCCGTGCAAGAAGGTGGCTGTGGTTGTGCTCGGACTCGAAGTGCCGCACGCTCACATCCATCTGATTCCGATGAACAACGAGGCCGACGTGCGTTTCGACAAGAAGCAGGAACTGACAAAGGATGAGTTTGAAGCCATTGCCGAGAAAATCAGGAAAGAGTTTGAATAACATTTGAGTGGTAATAAACGCTGAACGCGGCTCGGAACAGGGCCGCGTTTTGTGTTTTTATGGCTGTAGTTTTTCGCGCAAAAACACTGGCAAAACCGATGTTTTTTACTAAATTTGTAAGTGTCCGCGAAAAGTACAATTGATTGCGGCACACAGCATTACAATGGCAAAAAAGAGTGAACCGACATACGTGCCGCCGTTTACGGTGACAGACGAGATTACAACGCTTGTGGCAGATATTGCCGAAGCGGTTGGACATCTTACCGCCATTGCCGAGCAGCAACCGACACCACAACTGCGCAAACTGAATCGCATCAAGACAATTCAGTCATCGTTGGCCATCGAGAACAACACAATGACAATTGAGCAAGTGACCGCCATTTTGGAAGGGAAACGAGTGCTGGGGCCGCCAAACGAGATTCAGGAAGTGAAAAACGCAATTGACGCATACGAGTTGCTGCTGGAACTCAACCCCTACAAAGAAAAGGACCTGCTGCGCGCCCACAAACTGATGATGGCAGACCTTGTGAGCGAAAACGGGCGCTACAGGCAAGGTGGCGTTGGAGTGTTCGATGGCGAAAAATGCATTCATCTGGCACCACCAGCACAGCGAGTGCCTTCGCTTATGGCCGATTTGCTTCTGTGGGCGAAACAAACAAAAGTGCACCCGTTAATCAGTTCGTGCGTGTTCCATTACGAGTTTGAATTCATCCACCCATTTGCCGATGGCAACGGTCGCACAGGGCGAATGTGGCAAACTCTGCTGCTGATGCAGTGGAACCCTATTTTCGCCTGGATTCCCGTAGAAACCATTGTCAAAGAGCATCAGCACGATTACTACGCGGCCATTGAACAAAGTGACCGTGAGGCATCGAGCACACCATTCATCATATTTATGCTTGGCTGCCTGAAACAGGCAATAGACGAAATCAGAAAAAGTAACCAGAAAAGTAACCAGAAAAGTAACCAGAAAATAATTGATGCAATTAAAGGGAACCCAATGATTACAATACGGGAATTGCAAGAAATAACAGGGCTTTCAGAGAGCGGTGTGAAGAAGATAATCCGCCAACTCAGAGCCAATGGAACCATTCAGCGCATTGGCAGCGACAAAGGCGGACATTGGCTTGTCAACGCAGAATAAAAACATATCTTTACCGAAAAATACGGCAATAATGGGCCGTTTTAAATGCATTTATCTTCGCAAGAACTAAAATGAACGATGAACTGATTCTTATACAAAATTTAATTTACGAAGTCCGTGGGAAACGTGTGATGTTGGATTTCGACCTTGCAAGGCTCTATAACGTTGAAACCAGAGTTCTGAATCAAGCCGTCAAACGAAACATAAAGCGTTTCCCTATCGATTTTATGTTTCAACTAACTAAAGATGAATTAGATAATATGTCGTCACAATTTGTGATGACATCAAAACGTCCATTGTCGGCGCTGCAATTGGTAAATTAGCAACTAAAATAGAAGATAAAAAGAATACTCAACGCATTCCTATTGGATTCAAACAATCAAATGCAAAAAGATAAAACATTTAAAATATGAAACGAATTTTCACGCTTTTGTGCGCAGCAATGCTTGCAGGGCAAGCATGGGCAGCAAACAGGTTCCAATATGGAGACTTGTATTATGAAACAACAATTTGGTCCTTTGATTATGGCTATGACTTAGTGGCGTATGTTGTGTATGAAGACAAGACAGACGACTACGCCAACAACTATTCAGGTTTGGTGACGGCCATCATTCCAGACACTGTTGAAAACGACGGAGATAAATATCCCGTTTTCGGAATTGACCAAAATGCATTCAAAAACTGCACCAGCCTGACTTCTGTAACCATACCGAACAATGTTATTAGGATTAGCGAATCGGCTTTCGAAGGTTGCAGCGGCTTGGAATCAGTAACAATTCCTAATCCATCAGCCAAAATTAGAGAATCAGCATTCTCTAATTGCACCAGTTTGGAATCAGTTACTCTGCCAAGTTCAATTACGGAAATATCGTCCGCTGCTTTTGGCGGTTGCACCAGCCTGACAACTATTGACATTCCAAATACTGTCACATTTATTGGCAACAGTGCTTTCTCAGGTAGTGGTTTGACAGAGATTGAAATCCCGAGCTCCGTCACAGAAATAAGCAGTTTTGCTTTTCAAGATTGCAAGGGGCTGACAACCATTACCATTCCGGCTTCAGTTGAAAAAATCGGCAGTTATGCCTTCAAGGGATGTAAGAACCTGACTATCAATTGTTGCGCAAGTTCAATTCCCGATGGTTGGAGCACTTATTGGAATTATGATAACAGACCTTATAATTTAGGGAATTGTGGTGGAGAACAAACGTGGACTGTAACCGTTTATGCCAACAATGCATCATACGGCACAGTATCAGGCGGCGGCATTGTAGCCAACGGCTCAACAGTAACCATTACCGCCACACCTGCCGAAGGTTACAGTTTTGTAAAATGGAGTAATGGACTTACAAATTCAACTGAAACTATAACAGTAACATCTGACACCACAATTGTGGCTGAGTTTTCTACTACAACAGGCCTTTCGCAATACCAAATCACTAGCGACTCAACAGTTGAGGTTGTACAATCAAACTATTACGAACACTCGACCATAGTTGTTATACCCGAAAAAGTTAAGATTGATGGTAAGACTTATTCGGTTACAAGCATCGGGGAAAAAGCTTTTGCCGATTGTATAAAGCTGACATCGGTAATCATTCCAAATTCGGTTATAAACATTGGAAATAAGGCGTTCTATGATTGCTATAAACTGACATCAGTAACCATTCCGAATTCAGTTATAAGCATCGGTGATAATGCGTTCTATGATTGTTATAGTCTGGCATCGGTAAGCATTTCAAATTCGGTTACTAGCATCGGAAGAAATGCGTTTAGGTATTGCGGCAGCCTAAAATCGATAACCATTCCCAGTTCTATTACAAGCATCGGTGAAAATGCATTTCTCTATAGCGGTCTGACAGATATAAATGTTGAAAGCGGAAACACAAAATACGCATCGGAAGATGGTGTTCTGTTCAACTTCGATAAAACCACATTAGTGTGTTATCCGTCTAATAGAACCGGAGCATACACCATCCCCGAATCAGTTATAAGTATTGGTGAAGATGCATTTTACGAATGTTCCGGTCTGACATCTATTACTATCCCAAATTCAGTGAAAAACATCGGCCAATTGGCGTTCTATCGCTGTAATGGTTTGAAATCGGTAACTATTCCAAATTCTGTCGAGTGCATTGAGTATGGCGCATTTGAAGAATGTTCAAATCTTGCATCAATATCCATTCCCGAAAGTGTCACATATATTGGGGAATATGCATTCGAAAGATGCAGCAGTTTAACCACAGTAACCATTCCAAATTCTGTTACCAACATTATGTACGGCACATTTATGGATTGTAGCAACTTAACCACAATCAATATGCCGAACACTCTTTATAATGTTGGTTATGAAGCGTTTGAAGGTTGTAAAAAGTTAAAATATAACGAATATGACAACGCTATATATTTAGGAAATGCCGAAAACCCATATGTTGCGCTGATTAAAGCAAAAACGGCTGACATAACAGAATGTGAAATAAACAGCAACTGCAAAGTAATTTCAGAAGAAGCATTCATCGGGTGCAGCAACCTAACAACAATTACTATACCCAATTCGGTTGACGGCATCAGTAGTGGAGCATTTTCCGGCTGTTCGTCGTTGGAATCAATAACAATGCCGTTTGTGGGCGACAGAAGGCATAAGCTCACTAACTCCAGACAATATCCTTTAGGATACATTTTCGGTCAAAAAGAATATGAAGGTGGCCCTAGACTTTCGCAAGTCTACTACTATAATGATAACACAAGCTTTATCAGTACTTCCTATTATATACCTTCCGCGTTGAAATCGGTAACATTAACTGACTGTAATTATATTCAGCTTAATGCATTTTACGGTTGCAGCAATCTGACTTCGGTAACCATTCCAACAACTGTAACCCAAATAGAAAACGGTGCATTCGATGGTTGCAGCAAACTGACCATATATTGTGATTTAAAATCGGCTCCCAGAGGCTGGAGTTCTAATTGGAACCCCCTAAACAGACCAGTTGTATGGGGCTCGGTTTCTGCTGTTGTTGCCGACAATGTGGACAAGGCCGGGTTCGGTTACAAAATCATAGATGGCAGCAACGTTGAAATTACGGACTATACTGGTTCGGAAACTGAAATAACAATTCCAAGCAAAATTACCGCCAATGGTACTGATTACACAGTTTCAAGAATAGGCGTCAATGCATTCAAATCATACAAAGAACTGGAATCCATAACAATACCGAACACAGTTACCAGCATCGGCAATAGAGCGTTCTCAAATTGCACCAACCTTAGTTCTGTAAATATTCCCAATACTGTAACAAGCATCGGCATTTGTGCTTTTGAAGATTGCGAGAAATTAGCAAATGTGGCAATCCCCAATTCTGTTACAAGCATCGGCAACTCTGCATTCTCCGATTGCTATAGTCTGACTTCTGTCTCCATTCCCAATTCTATAACAAGTATTAGCAATAATTTGTTCGCATATTGCAGCAGACTTAGCTCCGTAACCATTCCTGATTCGGTGACAAGCATTGGCAACTCTGCATTTTCTGCTTGCAATAGTCTGACTTCCATTTCCATTCCCGAATCGGTTACTAGCATCGGTGAATGGGCATTCTATCAAACAGACCTGACTTATGTATCTATTCCCAATTCGGTGACAAGTATTAATGGATGGGCGTTCAGAGATTGCAAGAAACTTACGTCTATTACCATTCCTAATTCGGTAACTTTCGTTGATTGGTTGGTTTTCGATGACTGCCCGAACCTGACTATCTATTGTGAAGCGGAATCGGAACCTACAGGTTGGGCTGGGTATTGGAATTACAGCAATAGACCAGTTGTGTGGGGCTGCAAATCAATAAAAATTGAGACCAATGATGCCGATTTGGGAATTGTGGCAACTAATCCTGCCGGCGGAGTTAGGTCAGATAATATTTTTTGGTTTGCCAACAGTTCAACAGTAAAACTCAACGCAAAGCCAAAGAATGGACATTTTGTGAAATGGGAAGATGGCAGCACCGATAATCCACGCACAATAACTGTTACGGAAGGTTCTGTTTATGCCGCAACATTCGAGAAACATACGTTCACAAACTACGTTTATAACAACGATGCCACAACCCAAGCCGATGGCACAGAGACCGCAGAATGTGATAGTGGCTGTGGTAAAACTAACACCCGAACTGCCGAAGGCACAAAATTGGCGAGCACTGTTGCCGTCGCTGAATCCGCAGCAGATAAATTGCAGGTTTACGCCCACGGCAACACCATTGTGGTTGAAAACGCAACGGATGAAATCAGCGTTTATGATGCAATGGGACGCCTTGTGTGTAGAGACGTTGCGCGCCACGTCTCTACGGTTGCCGAATCGGGCATCCGTGCGGAATTGCAGGTCAGCGGCGCAGGCGTTTACATTGTGAAGGTTGGCGCCGAGGCCAAACGGGTGATGGTGAATGATTGATGGGTGATTTATTACCGCATATATGTAGGGGCGAATGGTTATTCGCCCCTGCGTGTTTTATGCCGCGCCCTGTCGGGAGGAAATACCGAAAACCGCCTGAAAGGCGGAACTAAACAAAAAGTTTCGCCTTTCAGGCGAGAACCAAGCGATGGCATTTGCCGTAAGCCGCGCTACGCTTGCATACGGTTATGATTATTATCGCCTTACAGACGTTTATATATCACTTAAAATTTCCCGCGCAGCGGCACCCGAAAACCATCATCCGCTTGCGGATAAACATCGGTTTGAATCGGATAAAATCGGTTAGCGCAAAAGCACCTGCGGGCAAAAATCTGTTATCGAGAAAAAACATCGGCTTCCGCACTAACGACGGCAAATTGTTATACTTTTGGCGAAAAACCTACGAATGGCTGATTTGCAGACTATCAAGGCACCCATTAAGGCGGAAATGGACGAGTTTCAGCCCTTTTTCCGCAATTTTCTGCGTAGCGGCACGCGCCTGCTCGACCTGCTGCTTTTCTACGTGCAGAAGCAGAAAGGCAAGCAAATCAGGCCGATGCTGGTGTTCTTGACGGCCAAACTCTACGGCACCGTCAACGAGCACACCTACCACGCCGCCGCGCTCATCGAACTGATGCACACGGCTTCGCTCGTGCACGACGATGTGGTTGACGAGTCGGACAAAAGGCGCGGTTTCTGGTCGGTGAACGCCATCTGGAAGAACAAGGTGGCGGTGCTTCTGGGCGACTATCTGCTGGCCCGCGGCCTGCTGCTGGCGGTGAACAAAAGCGAGCATCGGCAACTCGAGATTGTGTCGCGCGCCGTTGAAGAGATGAGCGAAGGAGAACTGCTGCAAATTGAGAAGGCTCGGCACTTGAACATTGATAATCAGACATATTTCGATGTTATCCGCAAGAAAACGGCGGCGCTGATGATTGCCTGCACCACCGCTGGCGCCTGCTCGGTGGGTGCGGCCGAAGCCGATGTTGAGCGGATGGAACGGCTGGGCGAGTACATTGGCATCGCCTTCCAAATTCGCGATGATTTGTTTGATTATGAAGTAAATGGCATTTTCGGCAAGCCTGCGGGCAACGACCTTCGCGAACGCAAAATCACGCTTCCGCTGATGCACGCCCTGCAAAACAGCACGCCGAGCGAGCGTCGGCAGATGATAAAAATCCTGCGTCAGAAGGTGAAAACCGACGCCGACATCGACACGCTGATGAACTTTGTGCGCGGCCACGGCGGCATTGAGCACGCCCAAACGGTGATGGCCGATTACGTTGAAAAGGCGAAGGCGGTGCTGGCCGAAACGCCCGACAACGCGGCCCGCCAATCGCTTATCGACCTGATTGACTACACAATATCGCGAAAGAAATGAAACGTTCACTGATTATTGCCGCTGCTGTTTTGGTAGCCATCGCGCTGGCAAGTTATTTTGCCGAAACGTTCGCCGCAAAACTCATTGTGATGCTCGCTTTGGCGGTTGCAGCCGTTGTCGCCCTGCTGCTTCAGAAGCGGCAATGCAAGAAGTCGCTCGAAAGTCAGGCAGCATATTTCGACCTGAAAACCAATCTGTTAAAAACATCACTCGACCCGCATTTCCTGTTCAACGCCATCAACTCGGTTTCGTACTCAATCCACAAAGACGACACGAACACGGCATCGGAAAACCTGGGCACGCTGTCGAAACTGATGCGCACATCGCTTGAAAACATCGGCAATTTCGGCCACGAATTGAGCACCGAAGTGAGTTTCATCAAGAACTATCTGGCGCTCGAAAAATTCAGGTTCAAAGAGCAGTTCGACTTCACTTTCAAGATGATGCCCTACGTGAACGATATGGCTAAAGTGCCGTCGTTCAGCATTTTCTGCCTTGTTGAGAACGCGCTGAAGAAGGGTGTGCTGTCAAGGCAGGAACCTGGCCATATTGCCCTAACCATCGACGAAGACAAGAACAACAACACGCTGGTGGTGACCGTGGCTGACGACGGACTTTTCCGCAACCCCAAAACTGATGCCGACCAACCGCATAACGTAAAGGTATTCAGCGAGTTGATTACTCGTTTGAACGCCATCAACGACCAAAAAATAGCGATAAGTTATTCGGCAAAAGACAGAGTTGACGGCGAGCCGCGCGGATGCGTCGCCGAAATGCGTATTCCGCTGGATTTCAATTATTTGCTTAAGCCGTCGATTGGCTGAACAACCATCACCTGCCGCCCAACTCGGCATTTCAGGCACTGTTTTTTCTGGCAGTAGCAGTTGGCCAACTCAATGAGCGCCTGGCTCTCGAGCGCGCATTTGGCTTCGATTCCGAACTTTTCCCACTGGCTGATAATGGTGTTGTGCTCGGCGGGCACGTCCTCGAGCCACTGCAGGGCGCGGTCGGTGAGTTCGGTCTTGCCGATGCTCTTTCCATAGTGGAACATAAATGGCACAAAAGCATTGATAACTAGCAGATTGAGCGATGCGTTGCCTAAATTCTTGTCTTTCCGCGCCGACGGTTTTTCAAAAACATAGTGCGTAAGCCAATAGTCGGAAACGCTTGTCGCGAAAAGGCGTTTTACATCGTCAACCGATTGGCACTCAATCATTTTCGACAGCAACGCCGACGATTTGCTGATGAGCGACGCCAACTGCGCAATGCGCACAGTGGGCAGATTGCCTGGCCGCATTCGGGCGAATTTCCACACGTGGCTCGGAATTGGCTCAAGCCGATATTTGATTTTCAAGTGGTTATACTCGCGTGCGAGCAGTTGCGTGTAGGCGTCGGAAGGCTCGGTTGGCAGCAGCCCCGCCTGACCGAAAAGCAGCGCTTCAACCTGCGTCAGGCTGTTTTTGTGGTGGGCAATCACGTTGAGCGGCAGCGACTGCGCAAGCATAAGAAAAGGCTGCGCATTTGTCTTAAAACCAAACGATTGCGCCACTGTGTAGTAGAACGATTCTTCCCAATTGTTCTGCGTGAGCCGCAGGTTCTCGGCAATGGCGGCGGTTTTCTGCTCAAGGCGCTCAACGGTCAGCGACTCATACCACTGCTGCATCACAAACGGGTCGATATCAGCAATATATGACTGGCACGGCAGCCAACGGTCGGTGCGCATCAGAAACTGGTAGCGCTCGAGCAGCGGTTGCGGGCAGCGGATTTCGGTGGCGGGAATGAGTTGGCCCGTCTGGCTGCGGATTTCGGCATCGTTCTGCCCCACCACGTGCAGCACAACGTTGTTGTAGTGGTCGTCGGTCTGGTGGCGGTGTCGCAGCCAATCGCTCGAGCGCAGGTGAATCTCAACATTTCCTGCCCAAACGGTATCGCCAATACGGATGCGGGCGTTGAAGAAATCGGGGCCCTGGTCGCGGTTGTGCAGTCCGGGATTTAGCACTTCGATGGTCTCGCCCGAGTAGAACTCAGTGAGCGGCATCTGATAAAGGCCGTTTTTCCAAAGGAAATGCAGAAAATCTTCGGACATAGGAAGTTTTATGTTATGAGTTTAAAAGTTATAAGTTTTGTAGGGGCAAGATATGGATTTTTATTGTTGAATTGCCTGATTGATACTATGAATCTTGAAAGTTTTGTGCGAATGAGCGCGCCTTCATTGGCGCAATGTGCACGTCGCAAAAATGTAATATACTTTTCTTGAAAAAGGTAAAAGGAAATAATCATAAATTATTTAGACAATCGGCTGAATTCCATCAATTTACAACGCTTCGCATTTTGTTATTACACAGAACAACCCCTGAACGCCTTTTGCAACAAAAAAAACGTTTTTGCGTATATCGGTAATTGATAGATAATTAGTAAGTTCACCGCGTTCATATTTGGGGGGGATAGTTATGAAAATTTCAGGTTTAAAATCGGAGATTAGTGGAGTTACCACAGCTGCTTCTTGTGTTTTGCGAACCGCAATAGGTTTTAAGGTGAAGAAATATGCAAGGGGAATAAAATACTTTGTTACAATATTGGCTCTGCTATTTCCTATAAGTAAGAATGTATGTGCTGAAATATTAGAAAATGGATATTATTACGAAGTAGAGGATAATGAAATTTACGATAATATCACAATTGAAGGTGGACGAGATAATTCGTGGATTACTGTCAAAAGTGGTGCAACTCTCACTATTAATGGCGATTTAACTATCAATGCGCCAACTAGAGATAACCGCAATAAATATATTGAGGTTTTATCTGGAGGAATCTTAATAGTGAAAGGCAATGTGATTTTGGCCGCAACAAGTGCTGATAGTAGAGACTGCTACATTAAAATAAATGATAACAGTACAGTCACCATTGAAGGTGATATAACAATGGGGTCTAACAGTACCAGAAGAAATTACATTTGGTTTGCTGGTGATGGGACAATAAATATAGGAGGTTCATTCAATGGCGGATTTACAACCCGGGAGAATGGCAGTGGCACCGCCACAACAAATTTTGGTACAGGCACTATTGGATACATAAACACCAAAACACCAGGTACACCACAAACCGTATTAGCATACACATATAATAATTTGGTTTTGGGGGAAGGCAATTATATAGCAGCTGGAGAAATAAGGGTCACTAAAAATTTTAAAACTGATGGTATTTTTGATACAAATCAAAAAAACATCCGTTTCAATGGTACAACAGAATGCGGTAACGGCACTATTGAAGCGAATTATGAAAATGTGAACACGTATTATGCTCCAACAGCACAATACATTATTAAAGGCAATTATAGAGGCTTAATATTCAATGATGGTGCCAGAGGTACACATTACACTTGTGGGAACATAGCCGTATATGGGCGAACATATTTTAACAATACATCAAGAACGGAAATACATACTGAACATGACATAAGATTTAATTCATTTCAAACCCCAGCAAATGCACTAATATACGCTTCAGAGAATTCTACCGTCACCTATAGCAATTCCCAAAACATTATTGGTGGAGAATACTATAATCTTGTTTTTGCCAATGGAAACGATAAAATTCCTTATGGTGACATTCTGGTAAACGGCACTATGACATGGAATAGTGGACGATTCCTGATGTATAACGATGGCTCAACTTATAATTTCACATTGGGATCCACAGCAACCATATCAAGTTCAAATGCTTTTGCTTCTGGTCACTGCTTTGTATTTCCATATAAAGCAACCGAAGGGTTTGTAACCATCAAAGGCAATGTGTCGCGACTAAATGGAGGAACAATTCCGATAGGTAACATCAACGGTACTCAGTATACTTACCGTCCCGTAACTTTAACAGGCACAACTACGGGCGAAAGCTCGTTCAGTGTAAGGCCAACCAATGGCGGTTCAGTCACTGGTAACCCCACCGACTTGCAATGTTATTGGACAACAGAGTCCGAAAACATTGAGAATGTAACCTTGGTTTTTCAACATATTGCAGCGGATTATCCCAATGGGTCTGACCTGCACCCCTTCCACAACGATGGCTCTGAATGGCAGAAATGGTCGGATGAAGGTTGCAGCAATAACACCATCACATTTGACAATTGCACCCCGACAGGACAATGGAGCGCGTGCGAAGATATTAAGACATACTACTCATTCACAACCGGAAATTGGGATGACGCCAGTTCGTGGACTTTTGACCCCACCGGAATTGATAGGGCAAACCCTTCCTATATTCCAACCTCAGGCCCAACAGAAGGCTCACGCGTTGTAATAAAGAATCCGGATAAGATAACCGTAAGAAACAATAACATAAACCTTATGTCGTTGACAATCAACGAGGGAGGTGAGCTCATTTTGGGAGGAACTACAGGGCACGTTTTTGGAGACTTCAGAGGACAAGGTACATTGAAAATAGCTTCAAACCAATTTCCAACCGTAAGCTCATACAATGGCTTTATTAGAAAAGGCGGTGGCACAGTTGAATATTGTAATACAAGCAGTTTCACTATGCCCAACCAAGCAACTTACAATAATTTGGTTATAAACATTACAGGAACTGCCACTTTAGCCAGCAACCTTACAACAAATGGTTACTTCACCATTAAAAAAGGAACATTCCAGATAGGAAATACTACTGCAGGCACAACAACACCCGGCCGCACAATTTTAGTTAATGGTGATTTGACTGTTGAACAAAACGGATCAATTACAACCAACACTTTGAATGTTTCTAATTATGGTTCTTCAGCGTCATATAATAACGCAGCCAACACTTATGGACACAAACTTGAATTAAAAGGGAATTTTACCAACAACGGCATTGTTGATTTTTCGAATATGAACGCCGCAAACTATAGTGCCTATAATAGAAATGTTACGAATGTGTTCTTTACTAACGATAAAGGCGACCAAACCGTTACAATAAACAATACCACAAAATTCTATACCATAAGAGTACAAAAAGGAACGGATAAGACCCACGTGCTGAATATAGAAGCGTCAGCTGCCAATCTGTTCCAACTTCACGGTCCTCGAACAGGATGGAACTATGGTAACAGCACACACACCGCTTCGCAATATTTTTTGGCATTGGCCATTGAAGCGGGAACTGTCAGATTGGGACATAACATCACAATTGATGCACTAATGTCTGGCGGCAACAATTATGCATACAAACTTGATGAAACTGCACGCCTTTGGATTGATGGTGCCACTGTAACTGTTGGAACTTGCTTCTCACTTTATGTACACGGCGATATTAAGGTTTCTTCTACCGGAAAGTTATATGTGGCGACAAATGAGGGCATTGTTTACCGAACCACTGCCAATATGACTCTCGATGATGAAGGATTAATCGAGTCGACCATGCTGCGTACATCAATGGCAACAGGAACACATATGGGTTCACTGACAATAAATGGTGGCATATTTAGATTAACTGGCAACGATCCTGGCAAAGGGGATTTTCCAACATTCGGACTTACATATTCCAATAGTGCCTTCAACATGAGTGGTGGGGAACTTATAATAAATAGAGGCACACGCTCAGGCAATGCCGAATGCCATGCATTAGTAATAGGCTCAAACCCTGACAATTGCAGCATTACTGGCGGAACAATCAAACTTCCATGCTTAAATTGGGGAAATAATAATAAAAAAGTCTACATCAACAGTACCGTCCCATTTTGGAATTTGGAAATTGAAGCCGCCGCTGCTGCGAATACCGTTACAATAATGGATTTTGATAACCATGGTAATGGCGGTTGCGATGATGTTCCCATTAGCTCGCTCGTAGTGCTCAACAATTTGACAATCAGCAACAGAGGAACATTAAATGCTAATGGACAAAACGTGTATGTTGGAGGCAATTTTACCATCAATAACACAGCCACATACACTCCTGGAAACAACACAACATTCTTTAACGGAAGCAATGTTCAGAATTTTACTAATGGTGGAACTGTCACCAATGGCTTTAACAATCTGACTTTGGCTGAAAACGCGCGACTGACTCTTCAGAGTGGTGCGACAGTACGTGGAACTTTAACTCTGGAAAGCAATTCGGTCCTCAACGAACTGCAAAATACACTGACAGTCACTGGAAACATTGTAAGTAACAGCGGTGTGCAGTATAATTCGGGGTCGTCAACAGGATGCATTCTGCTAAGTGGAACCGCCAACCAGACAATTGGCGGTGACGGCAACGGTTCTTTCAACAATCTGCACATCAACAAAACAGGCGGCACGGTGGCTTTGACGGCCAACGCCGCCATCACTGGCAATCTGCGACTTATAAGCAACACAAACCTCAACATTGGCACATACAATCTGAACCTATGCGATGCTGATGCAGCAATCTATTCCGACAACACAACCGGCACCAATTTCTCTGCTAACAAGATGATACAAACATCCGGCAACAGCAGCGACGGCGGTATAACAATATTATACAACACGACCGCCGACTATCTGTTCCCCTTCGGCTACGGAGGCAACTACCTGCCGGCAACCATTGCTGTTGATGTTGAGCCGACAACATACGGTTCAATCACGAGCCGACCAGTAAACGGAAAACACTATGTGTTTGGCAACACCATTGACGCACTGCGATGCTATTGGCATAACACAAGCAGCGGTTTCGTAGGCGTGACATCAGTCAACCATCATTACAAATATGAGCAAGCCCTTGCCGGAACAGGCGAAAACTCTTACGTACCAGCCTACTACAAAAATGGAGCATGGTATCCGAATAACACTGACGGCCTTGTCAACTATAACGGCAACTATTTCTTTTGGGAAAGCTGCGCCACTATTGATGGTGACTTCACCTGCGGCGTGCCTACTGCGTTCTCGCAAGCACCGACACGGCTCTATAGCGCAAAATCGGGCCGATGGGATAGAGCAGAGAACTGGTCGACCGAAGTGGGCGGCGCAGGCGGCGCGGGTGTGCCGGGAGCCAACACCATTGTGGTCATAGGCGACGCTACCCATCAGCATACAATGACCATTGAATCCGACAACTCGGCATACAGTGGCAGTTTGAGCATCGCCGAGGGCTCAACTCTCGATTTGAAAACATACAGAGGACAAAACTTTGGTTTGCTGGCCGAAAATGGAGATGTTGATGGTAGTGGCACCTTGATTATCAGACGCAACAATTACTTCCCCGATGGTGATTTCGGTGATTTTCTGGCCGAAGGCGGCGGAACAGTGGAATACAACGCATCGAACAACGACATTACGCCAGCAGCAAGTGTAACATCGTACAACAATTTGAGACTTGTTGCATCGAATAACCATAAAGTAACCCTGCCAAATGCAAATATCGAAGTTGCCGGCAATCTGATTTCACGCGGCACTAATGTGAACACATACAACAATTTCAACAGCGCAAACGCTTCGCGCACAGTTGTTATCGATGGCGATTTGAATGTTGAAACAGGCACATTGGCTTTCTATAGCTCAGCTGTACAAAACCTTGTTGTCAAAGGGGACATCAATGTCAGCAGTGGAGCGAATTTCAATGTCAAACAAACAACCAATTTCACAAACCAGCTCACCATCTACGGTGATATGGATGTTGATGGCAATCTGAATTTTGTAAATTCCAATCAGGAAGTTGCAACAACGTTTACCGGTACAGCCGACGCCGCCATCAAAGGCTCTGGAGACATCACTCTATACACACTGACTTGCGACAAAGGCACCGATGCCACTCCGGTGTTATCAATTGAAAGAGACATAGATGCAAGCTACCAAAACGGTGTTTTCCTCGATTTAAGGAATGGAACATTCCGTGCAAACGGCGATGTCAACATTGACATAACCCAAGACGCCGATCTTGAAATCGGTTCAACCGCGTGTCTGTCAACACAATCAGGAACATTCAATATTTGCAATGTTAATAATGATACCCGCAAACTACTATTGCACGGAAAACTTGAAGTTTTGGGCGGCAATATGAATATTGGCGACGGCAGTCACGGTAGCGATATAGAATACCAGTCGGCGCTGGCGCAGATTGATGTCCGTGGCGGCACACTTACTGTCGGCGGGCAAATCAGACGGTCGTACAATGTTACAACCGGCGATTTACACTACTCGCAATCGGACGGCAATGTGGTTATTTTAGGTCAACAACGCGACCGCGGTCAAACTCAAAAACGTGCGCTCATTGAGGTCTGCAACAATGGTAGCTTTAATATGAGCGGAGGAAAAATAACACTTGTGGGCGGCGCGCTTAACAATGCAAGCTATGCCGATGTTCTGCTTACTCCGGCAACCTCATCGGCAACCGGCGGAACAATAGCGTTTGGCAGCAGTGGCTCAACAGACAGCTATACATTCTATATGAACGCCTCTGCCGAATTGGGCAATATTGAGATTGGAACCGACAGTCAGGAACAAACACTGACATTGGTTACAAACCACGTTGACATCAACGGCTCGCTGGCTATTGAAGAGGGTTCGGTTTTCGATGCCAACGGCTTTAATGTCGAAATCGCCGGCAATATTTCCTGCAAGACAAGTGACGGTTTCATTGCTGGCGACAGCGAGCAACTGACAACCCTCAACGGCACCGCAACTCAAAAAATCACGGGTGACGGCAACAACATCAATTTTGCGAACCTCACCATCGACAACCCTACAACCACTCAGTTGAATGACGTCAATGTCAATTGCAACGGTCTGCTGACCATCAGTCGTGGCGCACTAGATGATGCGGGAAATAGCATCAACGCACTGACAAGCGTGGTTAACAACAGCCGCCACATTAGCAGTGCTGAAGGCGGAGGCTTGGTGATGAAAGGTTCAGGAACACACGAGCTACGGTCGTCATCGGGAAAATCGGGCATTTACGGAAATCTGACAATCAAGAGCCGTACCGAAATGAAAAACCCGATTACGGTGACCGGACTTATAACGCTAAACAGCGACCTCTACGCCAACGACTACTCTGTTAAAATGATGCAGAGTTCACGTTTCGCAGGCAACAGCTCCGGTATGATTATTCTGAACGGTGCCATTGGTGATGCCGGAGTACGGAAATATTTCGCCGACGGATTCAGCGGTGAGTTTGTGTTCCGCATTGGTATTTCTGAGCACTATACCCCAGCCGTTTACAACTTCACATCGGCTGTCACAAGCTCTGACGGGTACATCAATGTCAAACCGATGAACAAATTGCACTCAAATATTGAAACCACACCGGTTAATTATCTGGAATACTATTGGATGGTTGAAACGGAAGGCTTGTCGGGCTATACTGTAACCCACGAATATTTCTATACCGATGATTTGATGGTTATTGCAGACCCGTCATACGATTTGCTTGCCCAGCGTTTTGATGGCACTTGGGAAAATATGACAACAGGTTCGGTTCTTACTGACGAAAACAAAATATTAATAACAGGGCTTACCTTGCTGACAGGAGAATACACTGCCGGCTCACCTATTTACCAGAAACTTCCAACATATTATAGCGTTGGCTCGGGCAACTGGACGAATCCCGCGACGTGGCAATATGAAGAGCCTGCAGGCAGTTGGCATAATGCACAACACGCACCTAATGGCAATCCTATTGTAATTCGCGGCAATCATACAGTAACAATGGACGCCTTAACGCCGCAATGTGCCTACAGTGTTGAAATAAAGGAGAACGGTACACTCGACATCGGCTCAACTATCGGCCACAACTTAGGTTTTGTTAAAGGCGGCGGAACTTTGAAGGTTTATGAGATTAATGGAGGTGGCGGTGTTTACTCTTTTATGATTCCTGCCGGTAAATATGACGATTTCTTCAGCACCTCGACAAGTACAATCCAATTCGACGGCGACCACGCGGCTGTGCTTCCTGCAAAACCCGGCAACTATGAGAAACCATTGCAAAACGTACGGCTGACCGGAAACGGAGCCAAAACCATAACCTCAAGTGTGTTCTACGTTAAAGGCAACGTGACAATCGACAACAACAGCAAGCTTGATAATTCGGCCAACAACCGCGACTTCTACCTTGGAGGCAATTTCGTCGATAAGAACACTACTACCAGCGGTTATATAAGCGGCACAGGCAAGATTATTTTTGTCGGAACCGAAACTCAGAACATTGACATTAAAAAAGAAGTAAGTTTCTATAATGTTCAAATAAACAATGAACAGGGAGTGGATGTTACCAACGGCGGAAATGCCGACAAGAATGTCATTATCATCAACAACCTGACATTGACAAATGGAGTTTTCAAAACTAACACAGCAGCGCTCATCTACCTTTCAAGCACCAACCAGAACGTGGTTTCGGGTGGCAGTTCAAGTTCGTTTGTCGACGGCCCGCTGCGTAAGAAAATCAGCACAAGTGGCAGTTTCGATTTCCCTGTTGGAAATGGTGACCGCTACGGAAACGTGAAACTCACCAATGTGAACAACGGCTCATCGTCCGCAGCTGACTGGACTGCTCAGTATTTCAATGCCAATCCGTTGACAGTTGATGACGAAGCGACATTCAACGCAACAACTTTGGGCAGCATAAGCGACAACGAATACTGGATTGTAAACCGCCCCAACAACAGTTGTTCGGCAAAAGTTGCCCTCAGATGGGATGAACAATCGTGTACAATATTCAACACCATCTCGCAAATACAGCAGGGGCTGAAGATGGTTGAGTATGACGGTTCGTCAGAGTGGGTTGTACGTGATGCAACAGCCAGCGGAACCGCAGCTTCTGGAATGCTGACCACCACCAGTGCCATAACCCAGGAGAACTACACCTTCACATTCGGTTATGCGGGAGTTATTGCAACCATTACAACAACCACTCCGCAACAAATCTGCAACGACGGTATCCAGACAGCATCTATAAATGTGTCGCTGAGTGGTACTGCTCCATTCACTCTTTCATACAGAATTAACGGCGGAACACCATTTACACAGAATGTGTTAGAGTCAAGCTACACAATTTCCCGCAACAGCTCACAATTAGGCAATACTGCCGGCACTTACGAGGTTGAATTATTATCGATAAGTGATGCGACAACAGTGGGCCACGTATCGACAGCCACGGGCAGCATTGAAGTACTGGCAGCTTACACCCCGACGTTTACCGATGGTGGTGGGGTTTCTGTTGCCGGTACAGGCGAAACCCGAACATACGAAGTCATAACCCACGAGGGAAGCACTTATCATTGGGAATGGAGCGGTGACGGTCCGGCATTGGCTAACCCCAACGTCAATCCGATAAGCGTAACGTATGGCAACACACCTGCAACCTATACTCTTGTTGTAACAGAAACGGCCGCATCAGAATGTGTCCTCTCCAACACTCTGACAATAACCATCAGCAACACGCCGCAGCCATCATTCACCGCAGTTGCCAACATTTGTATTGGGGACGAAATAACATACGCAACAGCCAACATCGACCGGCACTCTTACCAATGGTATCTTGATGGCTCTCCAATGTCCGGTGAAACCTCAAGCTCAATGACCAAAACTTGGAATGATGCTGGCACACATACAATCTATGTTTATGAAGAAAATGCTGAAGGAGTGGGCAACACCTCGGACGAAGCCAGCATAACTATATATGCGAAACCTGCTTCGCCAACTATTAACGACATTGCTGCCATCTGCTCTGGAACTGCCACAAACGTAACGCTCAGCACCACGCAAAATAACGTTATCTACAGATTGTATAGAGATGGAACTGACAATTCGCTAAACACCATTTACGGCAACGGCTCAAGCCAAAGTTTTACTACTCCTACTATAACAGTGGAAGAAACAGAAACTGTAAATCTCTACGTTGTGGCATCGAACTTAGGCTGCAACGTACGCATACCTGAGTCTAATTTCAAACCTTTGGTTGTTAACGAAGTTCCAGATGCAACGTTCGACTGGCCGACAATTTATAAAGGCGTCCCGACTGTTATTGCATACAGGAACAACACGAGTACGAATTTTTCATCGTTCAGCATTGACTATTCGGCTGGCGGAACCGATGTGCCAACAACTAATTTTAATGCTAGCGACATAACCATTACCGCCAACGGAGACATTGCAGGTATCATCACTATCACAAACGATAACAACTGCTCTGCCGATTTTGAATTTAACAAGCCTATATCCGACGGCTACGTCTGGCGCGGCTCCGCCTCAACCGAATGGAGCAATGCCGGCAACTGGTACAGCAACGCGGTGCCAAACAATGAGCACGGCGCTGTTATCCGCACGGCGACGAACCTGCCAGTGATTTCAACAACTGCAAACGCCAAATCGGTGAAGATTGAGTCGGGTAAGCTCACCATCTCGGGAGACCACACTCTCAACGTTTATGGCGATTGGCAGAACGAGGTTGGCAACGATGGCTTTGTTGGAACCTCTTCAACCGTGGCCTTCAAGAACGATGCTGAAATCAGTGGCAACACCACATTCAACAACATCAGCACCGAAACGGGCAAGACAGTCAACATCGGCAGCGGACAAGTTACCGCAACCGGCAATGTGACGAATGCTGGCACACTGACTGGCAGCAACGGCACAACACTTGTGATGTCGGGCTCTGGCGAGGCCACAATGACAGGCGGAACCTACAATCTGGCCAGCCTGACCATCGACAAATCGGACGGCATCACCTCAAATGCTGACTTAAATGTCGGCGGCACGTTTGCAATCAATGCCGGTGTGCTGACTATGGTTGACGACCACAAAGTGAATCTGGGCGCAAATGCAACCGCAACAAGCGGCGGGGAAACAGCTTACGTCGATGGAACGATGACAAAAACCGGTTCATCAGCCGTTACATTCCCCATAGGTAACAACGGCCGCCGCGCAATGGTGGGCATCGAGCCATCGGGAGCCAATGAATCAACCTTGTTCACTGCTAGTTACATCTATACTCCCAAAGAGGAGGTGGAGACTCCGGACGAGGCTCCCGCAAAGGTCGAAGGCCTAAAACGCGTCAGCAGTATGGACCGCTGGAACATAACCGGTAATGCCAGCAGCTACCTCACGCTCTACTGGGACAATGGCACGATAAGCGAGATTGGCGATCCGGCCACATTGGTTGTGGCACACTGGAGCGCTTCGAATAACCAATGGGAGATGTTCGAGACTAACGCACTTGATGGCACCACGGCCGCCTCCGGAGGCATCAAAACAAGAGGTCTGGTGTCATCGTACAGCCCGTTCGCCTTTGGTGCAACTGATGACGGCATTAATGCGCTTCCGGTTGAGCTTGTCGGCTACACCGGCCGCCAGAATGGCAATACGGTTGAGCTTGAGTGGGCAACCCTTTCGGAGAAGGACAACGATTTCTTCGAGATTGAACGCTCTACCGACGGCATCAACTTTGTGACGATTGGCTTTGTTCAGGGTGCTGGCAATTCAACGGAGAAACTTGCCTACAGCTTTGCCGACAACGCACCAGAGAGAGGTTTGGTTTACTACCGACTGTCGCAAGTTGATTACGATGGCACTCGTTCGTTCGCCGACCGTCTTATAAGTGTGGTTTACACCACTGATGGCAACATCAGCCTGACGGTTGTTCCGAACCCGACACGCGGTCAGTTCAGCGTGCGCATCACTGGTGCTGCCGACGGCATTGCGAAACTGCTCACACAAAGCGGAAAACAAATACGGATTGTTGACATTCGCAACATCACAGAATCAATCGACATTTCCGACCTGCCAAACGGAATCTACATTCTGCAATATCAGTCAGGCGAGAATGTGGTTCACGAACGGGTTGTGAAGCTATAATTAAAAAGCCGGGCAAACTGCTCGGTTTTTTTATGGTTTGACCCGATAGCTATCGGAACTAAATCTCTATTGTTTCGGCGGATAATCCACATTAAAGTGCAGGCCGCGGCTCTCTTTGCGCTCTATGGCCTGACGGGTAACCAGATAGCCCACATTTATCATATTGCGCAACTCGCAGATGTCGCGGGTGGCTTTGACGCGCTTGAAAAGGTCTTCGGTCTCTTCGTAGAGCAGGTCCAGGCGGTCCCAGGCGCGTTTCAGGCGCAGGTTGCTGCGGACAATGCCCACGTAGGTGCTCATAATCTGCCCCACTTCCTTAACGTCTTGAGCGATAAGCACTTTCTCTTCGTTGGTCATCGTGCCTTCGTCGTTCCATTCGGGAATCCGCTCGTTAAACGTGTATTCGTTGATATGCTGCAGACTGTGTTTCGCGGCAGCGTCAGCATAAACAACAGCTTCAATCAATGAGTTGGAAGCCAGACGGTTTCCGCCGTGCAGACCAGTGCAAGAGCACTCGCCCACGGCATAGAGCCGCTTAATGCTCGAGCAGGCGTTCAAATCGACCTTGATGCCGCCGCACATATAGTGGGCGCAAGGCGCAACGGGAATATATTGTTTTGTAATGTCGATGCCGATGCTGAGGCACTTCGCGTAGATGTTCGGGAAGTGATGTTTGGTCTCTTCGGGGTCTTTGTGCGTTACGTCAAGGCAGACGTGGTCGAGACCGTGGATTTTCATCTCCTTGTCGATGGCGCGGGCCACAATGTCGCGCGGTGCAAGGCTCAGGCGCTCATCGTACTTGTGCATAAACTCCTCTCCGTTAGGCAGACGCAGAATGCCGCCGTAGCCGCGCATCGCTTCGGTGATAAGGTAGGCGGGATGCGTCTCGCCAGGGTGGAAAAGCGCCGTGGGGTGAAACTGCACAAACTCCATATCCTGCACCGTTCCCTTGGCGCGATAGACCATTGCAATACCGTCGCCCGTGGCGATGTTGGGGTTGGTGGTGGTGGCGTAGATTGAGCCGATTCCGCCAGTGGCCATCAGCGTGACGCGCGACAGATAAGTATCGATTTTGTTGGTTTCGGGATTCAGAATGTAGGCTCCGAAGCATTCAATGTCGGGTGTGCGGCGCGTTACTTCAACGCCCAGATGGTGCTGCGTGATAATCTCCACAGCAAAGTGATTTTCAAGCACATCGATGTTCGGATTCCGACGGACGGCTTCCATCAGCCCGCGCTGAATCTCGGCGCCCGTGTCGTCGGCGTGGTGAAGGATTCGGAATTCAGAGTGTCCGCCTTCACGATGAAGGTCGAACTCGCCGCTGTCGGTGCGGTCGAAGTTGACGCCCCATTTCACAAGTTCGGCAATCTGCGACGGCGCGTTGCGCACCACCTGCTCCACGGCCTTGCGGTCGCTCAAATGGTCGCCGGCAATCATTGTGTCTTCAATGTGCTTATCGAAATCGTCAACCTTCAGATTGGTGACCGATGCAATGCCGCCCTGTGCTTTGGCAGTGTTGGCTTCGGCCAAAGTTGTCTTGCAAACCATTGCCACGCGGCCTTTGCCTGCGTTGGCCACTTTCAGCGCGTAACTCATTCCGGCCACGCCCGAACCAATTACCAAGAAATCGTATCTCTTTACCACTTTTGCAAATTTGATAACGGCGGCAAAAATAGAGAATTATGAGTTACAAGGTGCAAGATACACGGTACAAGTCTGTTTTTTTGAGTTAGGCATCAGACAATAACCAAGAAACGCATCTTGCAAAAACAACCAGAATTATACCTTTGTAAAAAAATGCAATATGAAAAAACTCTTTTTTTTCGTTGCCTTCATTTTCGCAATGATGCAGGCAAGTTTATTTACTGCTTGCGACCCAGACGACAGCATTATGCCGGAACCTGAACCGACACCTGAAACCGACACCATTCCCCAACCCATTGACACTCTGTCGCTGCAAGACACCGCGAAACCGGTTGTTGTCCCTAAAATGTACAATCTCACATATCATAAAGTTGTGGCTGCTGACAGCCTTGTCAAATACACCACACAAGTGTCGGTACAGAAACTTGAATCGGACTTCAAATGGCTTGCCGACAACGGTTACACGGCCATTCTGCCACGCGATTTGCTGACAATCGACACTGTGAAACCAAAAACCGTAATCATCACTTTTGATGACGGATATTACAACAACTACCTGTATATGTATCCACTGCTTGAAAAATACGGATTAAAGGCAGAAATAAATGTCATAGTGGAATGGATAACCGAAGAGCGAAAGAACGGTTGGCTGACTTGGGACGAGTGCAGAGAAATGAGTCAGTCGGGATTGGTGGAAATAGGTTCGCACTCCTGCTTGCTGCACAATCCAAGCAATGGCGGCAGTTACATACTTGGCGGAGTTAATGGCGTTGGTCGTGAGGCCGACGAAAGCGATGAAGATTATATTGCCCGCATAACCAATGACTTACAAAGGAGCAAAGATGTGATTAAAGAACGGGTCGGAATTGAACCGATTGCTTTTGCCTACCCTTATGGTGAAGGTAATGCTTTTATCAACAAATACATATCCGAGTTATTTGCTGTAACTTTCCTGACACATAACGGGAGTTACAACCCCAAAAACGACCTTCATCTGTTGCCTCGCAACACCATAACAATGAGTACTCAACTAGAAAACATTCTGAAATAGCAAAAGGCGCTGGAGAAATAACTCAACCCTACTCCTTCTGATAAACCCTTACGTAATCAATCTCCATTGTTGCCGGGAGCGCACTTTCATCAACACCCTGCATTCCGCCCCACGAGCCGCCCCAGGCAAGATTTAGGATAATGTAGAAAGGGTCGTCGTACGGCCAATCGTCGCGGCCCAGACCACGGTTGTTGTAACTCAGTTGCAACTTGCCATCAACGTAGGTTGTAATATGTTGCCCGCAAAGCATCTCCGCTTCCAAACCTTTAATTCTCCGATTGCGGCTCACCCGTCTGTCCATACCCTTCGCGGCAGAAAGCGATGCGGTAGAGGTTATAGAGCATCATATAGTCCATTCCGTTGAAGTCGATGTCGCGGCAGGGGCGGCGCCGGCTTGGCCGCAGGTTTTCGGGCCAGACGCAGCGCGATGTTTCCGACCAGTTATGCGCAAAGCGGTCAGCATCGGGGGCGCACTTGCCCGTGGGGCCGCAGAATGGAGCTTCGTTGAGCAGCGACTCGTAAACGGCCCGCTCGGTGCGGTAGAGAGCGCTGTCGCGATGCAGATTGCGGCCTTCCAAGTCGTACAAAGCCAGATTTATTAGCGGCAAATGCTCATACACGGTTGGTTGCCCGGTTTGGCACGGGTCGTAGCTGCGGCGGTTTTTTAGTACAATGAAGGTGCTGTCGCCCAGATAGTTGCTGGTGCTGGCCAGTGAGCGTACCTTGTAGTCGTCGTTATTGTTGCCGAGTGCCAGATTGCAGATTCCCGCAATGCCTTTCATCAGCAGAATGTGCAGCTCATAAACGCCCGCCGTCAGCACGTCGATGGTGATTCTGACGCCACGACGGTTGTAGCCCGGCGCCAGTGTTGACAGAACGGCTTTGTCGATGGTTGTGTTGAATCCGTCGGTGAGAATGCTTTGAAACGCCCAATCGCCTTTCTTGCAACCTTTTACGCGGCGCAAATCGCTGCCCGTAAACTCACGCCCCACGGCCACAAGCCCGTAGTTGTAGAAGAGCCAGGCGTCCCAGCCAATATCGCCCGAGCCTTGCTGAACTTTTTTGCCGGTTACGGTGTTGCGCAACACCCAACGGTTTTTCTTGAAAAGCAGCCGCAGCGGCTTATCACTCTGAAAACAAGCAACATACCGACTGATAATATCTCCCACCCAAAGAGCGAAATCGACGCTGTCGCCACGCAAAATGCCCTTTTCAGCCAAGTATTGCGGAATGATGTCGGTTTTGAACGTAACTGACACATTAGCAATATTTTCCGTTCCAACAAGTTTGCCCACCAGCGCCAGACCTTCAATGTTGTGGAACATCACGTCCTGACTGATTTCTTCCATCGGGTGGCGGCCGCTCATTTCGCACACGCTTACGCCGAAATGCTGCCGGTGCTCGTTCCAGAAGGCAGGCGTCACATCATCGCGCAGGTGCATACCATTGATGTCGGACGGCAGGGGCGTGCGTTCCGATAAAACCGGTGTTCGGCCTAAATCGTTTACAATCTCGATGTTGTGAATGGCTGTCAGGCTGTCTTTTGCATTCATTTTGAGCTTGCCGTCGAACCGCCGCCAGTGCGATTCCGAGTACAAATCCAACCTTTCGAGAGCCAGCATTGCGTAGTAGAGCTCGGCCAGCGTTTGCGAATAGTCCTGACCGTTGGTTTTCAGCAGCCAGAGCTCGGTTGAGAGCAGCGACAGATAGTGGCTCATTATCGAGTTGCCGTCGGACCAGCTGATGGTGTCGCCGAAAATGTCGCCCGCCGGAATGTTAACACCTTCTTCTTCAACATCCTGGCTCACAACCACAAACCTTTCGCGCAGACGCTCGCGGTAGTGCCAGTATTTTTCAAGATTTTGCTGGGGCGATTGTGCGTGCGATAAGCATACTGCTAACAAAAATAATATGGTTATCGCGACCCTGTTCATTATCAATCGGTTGGGTTGACTATCCTATAAACAATACCATTCTCGTATGTATATTCCAACAAACCATATTTAAACGAATAAGTGAAACAATATGGTGCTGACGGATTACTATAGTCGGAAGAATAGTTAAGAGTAAGATTAAAGGCTCTATAATTCTTGTCATTTATTTGTATGTCAAATTCCTTTCCGTTTTCCCCAAAACGTATCAAACTATCATACAAAACCCACAAAGTGTCGGCACGATATTCAGCATTCAATATGCATTGTTTTGTCGCTGAATAAGAAAAACATATATTTTCATTATTGTTTTTGTATTGAATGGTAGCTCCTTGATAGTATTTTTTGTCGCTATCCCAATACCTATAAGAGATTTTATTGATCGTCAAAGTATCGTAAAGCCCCGTCTGTTCTGAATAATAATAGAAAATGTCACCTTTCTTAAAAATCGGACGTTGGTCTTCTGTTAAATCGTGATATGGTTCATCTGATATAGCATCTAAAAGTTCATTTAAAACATCTAAAGTCTCGCAACTACCAAATGTCACAAGAATGAACAAAGAAATAGGAATAATCTTTTTCATAAAGTCAGTTTTTAAAATATTACACAATAATAACAATCAAAAGAGGAATAACCCTACCCTAATTTGATATTTTTGCCTTGAAAACTGTCAGGAAAATGGCCGGCATATACATTCACGTTCCGTTCTGCAAGCGCCGTTGCGGCTATTGCAATTTTTATTCCACCACGCGGTTGGAATTGAAAAAGAGCTATTTGCAAGCCTTGAAGAAAGAGCTGGACGGGCGGCGCCATTATCTGAACGGCGAGCCGGTGCAGACCATCTACTTTGGCGGCGGCACACCATCATTGTTGGAACCCGCAGAGATTCAGTCGGTTATCGACACAATAAAGCAGCTGCACAGCGTGGCGCCCGATGCCGAAATCACCGTTGAAGCCAACCCCGACGATTTGACGCCAACCTACATCAGCCAACTTGCGCAGACTGACGCCAACCGACTGAGCATCGGCATTCAGTCGTTCGACGATGCGATGCTGACGCTGATGAACCGCCGCCACAATGCGCAACAAGCCATCGATGCCGTGCGTAACTGCCAACTGGCGGGCTTCGGCAACATCAGCGTTGATTTGATTTACGGCCTGCCCAGAATGTCGGGCAGCGACTGGCAGCGCCAACTCGACACGGTTGCCAAGCTCGGCGTGCAGCACCTGTCGGCTTACCATCTGTCGTATGAAGAAGGCACGGCTTTCGGCTTGAAGCTCAAGCAGCACAAGCTGGAAGAAGTGTCGGAAGATGAAAGTCTTGAACAATTCGAGATTCTGACCAGTTGGGCCAAAACCGCAGGATTTGAGCATTATGAGATTTCGAATTTTGCAAAGCCAGGCTTCCGCTCGCGGCACAATTCAAGTTACTGGGACCGAACCATTTATCTTGGCATCGGGCCGGCGGCGCATTCCTACAACCGCACCACCCGAAGCTGGAACACCGCCAACACGGCCGAATACATTAAAGGCATTGAAGCCGGCAGTTGCGTGAGCGAAACGGAAACACTGTCGCCAACCGACATTTTCAACGATTATGTGATTACCGCCCTGCGCACATCGGCGGGCATTGATATGGATTACTTGCAGCGTGAGCAACCACGCCAAATGGTTGACTATCTGCGCCGTCAGGCTGAAAGTTTTGTCCGCGGCGGCCGTCTCGAATATGCAGCTAACCACCTGAAACTCACCCACAGCGGAATCTTCATTTCCGATGAGATTATGGAAGAGCTGATTTTTTCAGACAATTGACAGTGGACAATATGTGTTATCGCTAGCGCGAGAAATTTTTAAAAATTATACCAAAAAACTTATAAAAAATTGAAATTGAGAATTTTGTAAAATTTTGTTTCCAAATTTTGTGGAATTTCTGCCCGCCAGGGCGCTCACTCCTTGGTCATTGCACTCAATCCAGCCTCTTCAGCTTCTTCTCAATCCGTTCGCGCTCCGACGCTTTCGGCACAAACTTGAGCAGAGCCGTGTTCCACTCGCGGCGGGCGGCGGCGGTGTCGGACTGCGAGTAGTGGTAGTCGCCAAGAATCTCGTGCGTGGCGTACAACTCGGGGTTGAGCCGCTCAAACTCTTCGAGAGCGGCGCTATCGATGGTTTGCGCCTGCGCAATGGCGGCCTTGAATTCGTGAGTGAGCCGCTTGATGCGGAAAATGCTGTCGACCGGAATGGTCTTGTCGACAGGTATGGTCAGACGGTTGTCGGCAACCTCGCTTTTGAAAGTGGTTTTGCCGCTGAAAATGGCGGCCAAATCGTAAGCCACATACTGGCCGGCCTGCCACGGCGATGTTGAAACCCACATTATCAGCTTGTTGGCATCGAAAACCACCGAGTGATGGCCGATGAACTGATTCAGCGCGGCCTCGTTTGTCCAGCCGATAATGCTGTCGTTCAGTCCCTTGTAATCGCGCAGGATTGAAACCGCGCCGGCAGCGTCAATCGGCATTTTACGTTGCAGAAGCTGGCTGATTCGCTCATACCGGTAGGGACTGTCGGATGTTGCAATGTTCTCAATGTTGCGCTCATCGTTAGCGAAAGCCTCCGACTGATAATGGTTTGTGCTGATAATGAACGTTGTGTCGGTGGTGAAGAGGGCCGTCCGGTCGGGCGATTTCTCGATGACGGCGGCGCACCCGTCGGCTGCCGAGCCAATCAGAATCGATTCCGACACAAACGTCTTGCGGCGGCGGGCGATGGCCAGAGCCTCGTCGATGGTTGAGGCGTATTGCAGAATCTCACGCGTGAGTATCGATATTGGTGTGGCCGACGATGTGGGAACCGCCGATTTGGCCGCGTTGATGGTCACCGTCAGGCCAGCCTCGTTCATTCCCGACATCACCCCAATCATTCCCGGCCAGCTCACCGAGGCGAACTTGTATCCGCTTGACGGGAAATAGAACATCACCACGCGGTTGCGGGCAAAATCGTCGCCAATATAGAAGTCGAAATTGCGCCCAACCAGCAGGTCGCCCGAGGCGCTGCTCCCCTCCCACGCGGCAAACGAGCTGCAGCCGACAAGCATATAGTCGTTCATTGCGTGGCCGATGTCGTGGGCCGAGTGGTAGTTCATCTGGCGCTCGTAGGGCTCGCACACAAAGTTGAAATCGTCGGAGCACGAGAGCGAGATGCCGTAAATCTCCTGGCGGTACTCGTCGCCAATATAATCGCCCAGCGAGTGGTTGAACATCAGCGTCAAGTAGCGCAGAAACCTCAGGTACGACTCCGACGGCACAAACGCCTTTATCTGGTCAACAAAAATCTGCTCCTGCTCATACAGAATGTCTTTGGCCAGCTTGCCGTAAGCCTCGCCGCGCTCAAAGGCGCCGCCGCAGAGTTTCGCCTCCCACAAGCCGCTGCCGCTCAGGCGCAAAGTGTCGGGGCCGCATACGCGAAGGTTGCCGCCCGGCTCCTCAACCTGCAGATTGCTTGTCGCGAAACCCACCGGTTTCTTCAAATCGACCGTGAAATAGAGGTACGCGAAAATTATAATCGGTATGAGCGCCAGCAAAACCAGCAACCCGGCCGCATAAAGCGCAATCCTGCCCAACTTTTTTAATGCCTTTCCCATTTTTTCTGATGTCAGCCGCAATGGTAACCGGCTGATTGTTTTGTTTTTACCGCTGCCGCGTTGATTGTCAGACCACTGTTTTACGGACGGTCCGTCAACCAATCGGCCGCGATTTTGGAGCGCCAAATATAGCAACCTAAACGAAAAAACGACAAGTTTTTTGGATTGTTGCGGCAATTGCCCCGACGCTCATTGTTAAAAAATAAAAACGCACCTTTACTGTCGCCCCAAAACAATTTTTATAAATTTGGGCGCTTTGGCGATTCGCCGAATCAAAACCGAGAGTAAAGTATAAATCTTTAAAATAGAGCACAATGAATTTTATCGTATCCAGCACGCAGATTTTTAACCATCTACAGACGGTAAGCCGCGTCATCAGCAACAAGAACACAATGGCCATCCTCGACAACCTTTTGTTTGAGTTGAACGGCAATATGTTGAAAATCACAGGCTCAGACCTTGAGACCACAATGACAACCGAATTTGAGGTTGACAACGCCCAGGGCGAAGGCCGCGTGGCCATCGACGCCAAGAGGCTCAACATTCTCAAGGAGTTCCCCGAGCAGCCGCTGACTTTCAACATCGAGAACAACAAAGTGGACATTGTTTCGGAGACCGGCAAGTTCAGCGCACTGGGTATCGACGGCAACGATTTTCCGCAGGTTCAGCAATTGCAAGGCGATGTCAACAACGTTGAAATCTCAGCCGACGCACTTCTGCAAGGCGTGTCAAAATCGCTTTTCGCCGCCTCAACTGACGAGTTCCGCCCCGTAATGACCGGCATCCTCATCGAGCTCGCCGACGGCAAAGCCAAATTTGTGGCCACCGACGCCCACAAGCTCGTCTGCTACAGCCGCGCCGATGTGAAGACCGACAGCGAAAGCTCGTTCATTCTGCCTCCGAAACCGGCCGCTCTGCTCAAGAACATTCTGGCCAAAGACGACAGCACCGTTAAACTTTCGTTCGACAGAAGCACCGCCGTGTTCAGCTTTGGCGAGTACACGCTGGTTTGCCGCCTCATCGAGGGCACATATCCCAACTACCAGGCCGTCATTCCGGCCGACGCTCCGCGCAAGCTCACCGTCGACCGCGCCGACCTCTGCAACTGTCTGCGCCGCGTGGCCTTCTACTCGAACCCGGCCAGCAACCTCATCAAAATGTCGATAATGGCCAACGAGCTGGTTGTGTCAGCTCAAGACATCGACTTCTCGCTGTCGGGCCAGGAGCGCGTGAAATGCCAGTACGAGGGAGAGGATATGGAGATTGGTTTCAAATCGTCGTATCTGATTGACATTCTGTCGAACCTCAACTGCAGCGAGGTTGTCATCAACCTCTCCGACGCATCGAAACCCGGCACCTTTGTTCCGCTCGACAAGAGCTCGATTGACGAGGAAGTGCTGATGCTGCTGATGCCAATGCAGATTTAATAGCGAAACAACTCTATTTTGATTATATGCAAAAGGCTGCTGCTCAATGGGCAACAGCCTTTTTATTTTTTCATACGGTTTGTTTCCGGCATATTAATCCAAGCAACAATTACGCACAAAAAAAGCCCCACACCAACCGGAGCAGGGCTTTTTCATATTGTAAGACGCTGTATTAGAACAACTTCTTAACCTGATTGTAAACATTCTCAGCAGTGAAACCGAGTTTCTCGTCGAGCACTTTGTAAGGTGCCGAGAAACCGAAGCTCTCCAAGCCCCAGACAGCGCCTTCGCTTTCCGGAACCAGGCCTTGCAGGTTCACCGGCAGACCGGCGGTCAAGCCGAATTTCTTAACGCCTGCAGGCAGAACGCTCTTCTGATAGTCCTTGCTCTGGCTGCGGAACAAGCCTTCCGACGGAACGCTCACAATGCGAACCTTTTTGCCGTCTTTGCGGATGAGTTCGGCACCGGCAACCAAAGTTGAAACTTCAGAGCCGCTGGCAACCAGAATAACGTCAGGATTACTGTCGCTTCCGGCAACAATGTAAGCGCCTTTGGCAGCCTGCGAATAGTCGTTTCCGGCGGGCAGGTTGTTGATGTTCTGACGAGAGAGAATCAAAGCGGTCGGGGTTGCGGTGTTCTCCATTGCAAGCTTCCAAGCGGCTGTGGTCTCTTGTGCGTCGGCCGGACGAAGAACCAGCATAGAGTTTTGTCCCTTGTGGTTTTTCAGCTTCTCCATCAGGCGGATTTGTGCCTCCTGCTCAACAGGCTCGTGGGTCGGTCCATCCTCACCAACACGGAATGCGTCGTGTGTCCAGATGAACTTAACAGGAAGTTGCATAAGGGCAGCCATACGCACAGCCGGTTTCATATAGTCAGAGAATACGAAGAATGTGCCGCAAGCCGGAATAACACCGCCGTGCAGTGCCATACCAATGCAGCAGCAAGCCATTGTCAATTCGGCAACACCAGCCTGGAAGAATGCACCCGAAAAGTCGCCTTTGGTGAATGCGGTGGTCTTCTTCAGGAAGCCGTCGGTCTTGTCAGAGTTCGACAGGTCGGCCGATGCGCAAATCATATTCGGAACCTGCTCTGCCAGAACGCTCAGGCAGGCTGCGCTTGCGTTACGTGTGGCGTCGTTGTCTTTCTGTTGAACCTTGCTCCAGTCGATTTTCGGTGCCTTGCCGCTGAACCACTCGGTCAGTTGGGCAGCCTTGTCGGCGTTAGCCGATGCCCAGGCTTTCTCTTCAGCGTAGCGGTCGGCAACAATCTTCTTCAACTCTTCGGCGCGTTTAGCGTAGAGTTCCTTCACTTCGGGGAAGATTACGAACGGATTCTCAGGGTCGCCGCCAAGGTTCTTGATGGTATTCTTGTAAGCGTCGCCACCGAGCGGTGCGCCGTGAGTCTTGCAGTTGCGCTCATACGACGAGCCGTCTTCTTTCAGCGCGCCCTTGCCCATAATGCACTTGCCGATGATGAGAGCCGGTTTGCCCTTCACGGCTTTGGCCTGAGCCAGTGCCTTGCGGATTTGGTCGGCGTCGTTACCGTTGATTTCGATAACTTCCCAACCCAGAGCGCGATATTTGGCGGCTGTGTCTTCGTTCATAACAGCCTTTGTTTCAGTCGAAAGTTGGATGTCGTTCGAGTCGTAGAACATTACCAGGTTGTCCAGACCAAGAACGCCAGCAATACGTGCCGAGCCTTGCGAAATCTCTTCCTGAACACCACCATCAGAGATGTAGGCGTAGATGGTTTCCTTCTCGAAAGTGGGGTTGCCAGTGTGAGCGGCCAGGAATTTGGCGGCAATGGCAGCACCAACAGCATAGCTGTGGCCTTGTCCGAGTGGGCCCGATGTGTTCTCAACGCCACGTGCGATTTCAAACTCGGGGTGACCAGTGGTTGGCGAGCCCCATTGGCGCAACTGTGCCAGTTCGTCAAGCGTGTATTTGCCAGTCAGAGCCAACTGTGCGTAGAGCATAGGTGCCATATGGCCCGGGTCAAGGAAGAAGCGGTCGCGGCCAATCCACGACGGGTTCTGCGGGTCGTACTGCAGAAATTCCGAATAAAGAACATTGATGAAGTCGGCGCCACCCATAGCACCGCCCGGGTGTCCCGATTTGGCCTTTTCGACCATCGACGCTGCCAGAATACGAATGTTGTTGGCAGCCAGATTTGTTGCGTTTGTACTCATTTTCTTTTATTTAAGTTTAGAATATCAAATATCTTTAGTTCTAAAATAAGGCGCTAAAAGTAATTAACGCAAACTGAAAACGCAAAAATAAATTGGGTGGCAGACAAATTGGTGCCATTCGAAAAAACTCACCGCCCATTGTAAATAACTTCTTTTTCCGCAGGTGCCGCTTTCGCGAAAGCCGAGTATTTTTGGGGTCGGAAATAAGATTTTGTAATTATGAGAAAAGCTTTCATATCAATATTTTGCATTGCGCTTGCCGCAACGGCCACGGCGCAGCGCAACGAGATTTCGTCGATGCGGTGGGGCGCCGATTTCAACATCCACATCACATTCAGCAACGACTCAACATCAATTCTCGATGTGCGCGGACTTTACCACTCAACATCAACAATGCCGCAGATGGCCGTCGGGTCGGAAGAAGTGACCTACTATCCCGTCACGCTCGACCCCGAGTTTGTTGACGCGCTGAAAAACAAGAAGCTCGAAAGTTTTGATGGGGATACAGCTGCCGCACTGAAATTTTCCGACACCGTACGTGCAAAAACGCTATGGAGCGCTCTGCACGGCGAGATTGGCGGTGGATATATTCATTTCATCAATTGCTTGATTTACAGCTTGGAGTCGAAAAGTCTGAACCTTTGGTCGCCATTCTATCGCCGGCCCGAGTCGAACTGGAAGCCGAAACCGATGACCGAGTCGTACCGACGCACCAAAAACTGGAAATATTACTTCCCCGACAATCAGAAACTTGCTCAGAAAGAATATCTTACCAAACAGAAGAACGGCGAGCTGGGCGATATGCAACTGCTGCCCAAATCGTTCATCGACCTTTTTCTTGGCACCAATCAAAAGCAGTATGAGCAGCTGAAGGCCGACGGCGAGACCAACAAAGTGGCCATCATTGATATGATTCGCCTGCTGGTGAGCGCCAACTATCTTGGCCTGGACCAGATTTCGCTCATCCAGGGCGCAGTGTCGCGTTCCATTATGAAATACTCGATGAACAGTCTGCCGTCGGTCATCATCTTCGACGATTTTGGCGCAGCCGTGGCAATGACGCTCGACCACGAAGGCTACAAGATTGACAATGTGGTTTTCAATCAGCAGGAAACGCTCAGCGCTGACGAGATTGACCAGCGGATGCAGCTTATGCAGGGTGTCATCCGCCAGGTGAACGCCATCAACAAGAAACTGTTCGAGCGGAATTTGAAGAATTACTACAAATAGCGGTAGTTGCGCCGTTGTGGGCAAACAATTGGTATAAATAGTTCGCCCCGCAGGGGCAAAAGCGCATAGCCCAAGGCATCGCCTTGGGAAAATTTGCAACCACCAGGAGTCGCTCCGTAGGGGCAAAAGTTTGCAAACCAATCATATATAAGTCTTTTGCCCCTACAGGGCGAGGGCTTGCTTTGCCTTGGTTACCCAAGGCGCCGCTGCGCTTGCCTTGGGCTATGAACAGGTTGCGCCTTCGGCGCGTCATTTATTATCGGAACAATTTTTCTACCAATCGATAGACCTACGGGACAACAAAAAAGCGCCGTCGCAAAACTCTGCAACGGCGCTTTTGTTATCAATCGCAGCCCGATTATCTCTCGTGCAATTCCTTCTCAGTGAAATCCTCGGGGAGCATAATGATTGTTATGCAGTTGTTGGCCGGCAGAACCACGTTTTTCACGTAGTTGCGGATGTCGTCCGACGAGAGTTTCTCCAGAATGGCCTCAAACTCGGTGCGCGAGTCAATATCCCATTCAAGTTTGTCCTCAATCAGGCCGGCCCAGTAGCCGTTCTGGCGCTGGTTGTTGTCGAACTGCTTCTTTTGGAACAGTTTGAAGCTGGTCAGCTCATCGCTGGTCACGCCGTCGGCGGCAATCTCATCAATGCTCTGGCGGACAAGCATAGCCACCGAGTCGCATTTTGCCGGTGTGAACGGGCAGTAGATTTCAACCGACAGGCCGTCCTTAACACCGCGTCCCAATGCGGCTGACGCCGATACCGAGTAAGCGAATCCCTTCTCCTCGCGGATAGTCTTGGTGTAGCGCTGGCGCAGAATAGAGCCGAAAGCCGAAGCCGCAACCGCCTCTTGCAGGTTATACTGATGGGCTCCGTGCCAGAACTGGTAGAACCAGGCCTGCGGAGTCTCCATTGAGCGCACAAAGCGGTTTTCGGTCGAGCCCTGATGGTAGGTCTCAACCTGCTTAGTGGCGCGGGCCTCACGTTTTTTCACGCCCGGCAGCGATGCAATGTACTGCTCAACATACAGCCGCAGCGAGTCGGTGTTGAACGCTCCGGTGAAGATGAAGTCGAAATCGCCGGCCGATTTGAAACGCTCGCTGTAGATGCGGCGCACGTCCTCATATTTAACCTTGTCAAGGTCCTCAAGCTTGATGTCCATCTGGCGCGGATTGTGGTCGTAGATGGTGGCGTTAATTGAGTCGTTGAAAGCGTTCATCGGGTCTTTGGCGGCGTTCTCGAGCGATGTGCGCAAACGCGCCATACAGCTGTTGAATCCGTCAACGTCGTTGGCTGGCTCCTGGAAACGCATATAGATGAGCTCGAACAGCGTGCGCAAGTCTTTCGGCGTTGAGTTGCCCGACAAGTATTCCTGATAGGTGCTCAGCTGCGGACGCAGGCCAACCTGCTTTCCGGCCAGTTTCTTGCTGAGCTCGGTAGTGGTGAAGTTGCCCAGGCCTGTGCTCGAAATCACACTGTTGAAAGTCTTGATTGTCGGCAGCATAGCCGGGTCGGTGATGGTTGCGTTGCCACCCCAGCTGATGGCCAGCGCACGCACCTCGGTGTTGCTGAAATCGGTCTGTTTGAAGAACACGCGGGCGCCGTTCGAGAGCGTCCACATTGTGTAGCCAAAGTCAGACGCGCTCTCTTTGGTGATTTTGCCTTTCTTGGGCAGCTGCGCAATCAGCGGCTCGTCCTTCACATTATCAACATAAGGCTCCAGCTCGGCCGCGCGGGCATCGGCGACAACCTTTTTCATATCGTCAACGGCAGGCATTTCAAGGCCTTCCTTGTCGGGATACATCGCCAGGAAGACAAAGTTGGTGTCGATTGACGCTGCCGACTGTGCCATCAGTTGCGAGCAGAGCTCAACAGGAATCTGCTGGTCGAGCATTTTGTAGAGGTCGTATTCGGCAGCAAGGCCCGGATACGGACGGTTGCTCAGGAAGTGGCGCACGGCCTTGTTCACAAAGTAGCTGCTGTATTGCTTGTCGCGATTGTCGTAGCTTCGCTCAACCGAGCTCAGAATCTCCTGGCGGGCGCGGTAAGCCTCGGTGCCGGTGATGCCGAATCGGCGTGCGCGCTCAATCTCCTGCATAAGCAAAGCCACAGCCTCTTTGTCGCGGCCCTCCTTCGGAATCACAGCGCCATAAAAACAGTCTTCGGTATTTGCCAGAAGGTAGCTGTCGAAGCCGCATTCAGCCATAGCAAACGGGCAATCGTCTTTCCGCGCAAGCTCGGCCAGACGGGCGTTAAGCGAATTTGCAATTATGCTGCGCACAAACCCTTGCACGTAAGTTGTTGTGGTATTAGCCATTTCGTAGGGGATGGCGGGCGTCTTATACATCACTTCGATGAGTGTGCGCTGCATCTCCTTATCCTTGTCAATCACGTAGATTGGCTCTGGTGTGGCAGGCACGTCGAAGCGCTTGAACTCGGCCGGATTCTCGGGCATCTCAACGTCGCCAAACAGTTTCTGAATGCGTTTTTCGATGTCCTTCGCGTCAACATCGCCCACAACAATAATTCCCTGAAGGTCGGGGCGGTACCATTTCTCGTAGTAGTCGCGCAAGGTTTGCGGCTCAAAGTTGTCAACCACGCTCATCAGGCCGATGGGCATACGCTTGCCGTAGCGCGAGTTGGGGTAGAGCGTCTCCAGATTGCGGTTCAGAATTCGCATCTGCGCGCTGGTGCGCATACGCCACTCCTCGTGAATCACGCCGCGCTCCTTGTCAATCTCCTCGGGCAGCAGCAGAAGGCCGTCCGACCAGTCGCGGAGAATGAGCAGGCACGAGTCGATGTTGCCATCGGTAACCGGCACATCGTCAATGTTATACACTGTCTCGTCGGTGCTGGTGTAGGCGTTCAGGTTGTTGCCGAACTTCACGCCAATGCTCTCGCAGTATTTCACAATCGAGTCGCCGGGGAAGTGCTTTGTTCCGTTGAAGCACATATGCTCAAGGAAATGCGCCAGACCGCGCTGTTCCTCCTCTTCCTGCACCGAGCCCACGCGCTGGGCAATGTAGAAATAGACGCGGTTACGCGGTTCCTCGTTGTGACGAACGTAATAAGTGAGCCCGTTGGGCAGTTTGCCAAAGACAACCGCCGTGTCGAGCGGAAGCTGTGGAATTTGCTGAGCCTTCATCTGCGAAGGCATCAGCATACTTGCGGCAATGGCCGCGATAATTGATAGTTTTTTCATACTCAATAAAGTATTAGTTGTGAAAATTAAAGCCGTGAATCTACTCAATCCCTTTGAATTGTTCAAATAAAATCGATGACAGGTAAAACGGCAAGGAGACACCCCGAGGAGCATCTCCGAAACCGTAACAATTTGTTTGTGCTATAAGTTTGATTGCAAGCACTTTGCAAAGATTATATTGTATTATTGTTAGTCTTGTGAATCCGATTCGCACTCAAATCAGAACGAGAACGACAGGCCGGCCGAGAACGGGTAAAGCTCAGGTCCCTTGCCGTCTTTGAAGAGCGGCGTCAGATTGGCCGAGATGAAAACTCCCAGACCGTCGTAGCCCACGCGGGCAAAAACATCGCAGCTGAAGGTGTTGATGTGCAGGTCCGATTTGTTCTTGATTTTGCGGCCTTTTTCGGTCACCATTTTTGTCGATGAGCCTATGCGCAAATTCCCCTCAACGCCCACCATTGCATAGAAGTTGCCCCAGCTGTGCGACTGCCATTCAAGCGCCACCGGCAACGCCAGATTAACCACCCGCATCTTGCTTTTCTCGTACACATAATTTGTTGTGTCGTACTGATATTCAAGATTATGCTGACCTTTGCTCAGAACAATGTTCTTTGCCGACAGTGAGTATAAATCCCATTTCACGCCCAAGCCGCTGCTCAGTCCGAACCGGCTGGTGCCAAGCCGCACGGCGCCGTCAACAAAATAGTAGCCGAGGTGAATTGAGCGGTTGCCGTTCAAATCGAGGTACGATGCGGAGTCGGCAACTGTTGTTGAGAACTTGTCGGAACCGTATCCGGCTATACCGATGCTGAAACTCTCAATGTGCGAATGGTAGTACTTTGATGGATTTTTAAGCCAATTCGCACCGGTCTCCGATTCGTTATTCTCCTCAAAAGAATCGTCTTCAAAACGGTCTCTGATGAAGTGGATGTCGTTGCCGTCGAAGATAACCTCGCGCTTTCCGAAGCGGAAATGCGCCGCCGAATCGGGTTTCGAACTGTTGATGGTTGCTTCCAAATTTGCGCCAAGCTCACCCTCGGCAGCCGCTGTCATTGGCAGTGCGGCCAGTGCCGATGCGCAAAAAACTGATAATTTCAAAAGTGTCTTCATAACTTCTCATTTTAGTTTCACACAGATTGACGTGTTGTCTTTTTGTTTCACACACCCTAATAGACGCTCCAAAATCAAAAACGTAACAGTGCGCAAATGATTTTTTAGAAAGTTTTTCGGAAAGATTTCCAGCCCCAGTGTGCGAATAGCCAGAAATGGTTTGCAAAATATCAGTATTCGCAGATTATAAAACCTTAAATCTAAATTATTTAACAGTTTGGCACAGCAGCAAAGTGTTTCGTTTTCACAATAAATTCCTATCTTTGCCACCGCAAAAAGAGCTTTCAGTTTTTCCTCTAAAACTAAAAACGATATGAGAACACAAGAAGAATTGGCAGGTGTAACCCTGTTGGGCGACAAACGGACGGAATATCCGACCGACTACGCGCCGCAAATGCTTGAGACGTTCGTCAACAAGCACCCCGAGAACGATTATCTGGTAACGCTGAACTGCCCCGAGTTCACCACGCTCTGCCCCAAAACCGGGCAGCCAGATTTTGCGCATATCTACATCAATTACATTCCCGGCGAGCGGATGGTTGAGAGTAAGTCGCTGAAACTCTATCTGTTCAGCTTCCGCAACCACGGCGATTTTCACGAGGACTGCATCAACATCATAATGAAAGACCTGGTGGCGCTGATGCAGCCGCGATACCTTGAGGTTTACGGAATTTTCACACCGCGCGGCGGAATTTCAATCTACCCCTTCGCCAACTACGCCGACGAGGCTCACCAAGCCTTGAAGCAGCAACGTTTGCTGGCGCAGATGAACCGCACATTTTAAATCGCCACAGCTATGAAAGACAGCCTTCTGATACTGTCCGGAGGAATGGACAGCACAACGCTTCTATATGAGTATCAAAACGATATAGCACTGGCCGTATCGTTCGACTACGGCAGCAACCACAACGCCGACGAGATTCCGTTTGCCGAATATCACTGCAAAAAGTTGGGAATCAAGCACACAACCGTGCGGCTCGATTTCTTCAAGCAATATTTCCGCAGTTCGCTGCTCGAAGGCGCCGACGCCATTCCCGAGGGCACTTACGCTGATGAGAATATGAAATCGACGGTGGTGCCGTTCCGCAACGGAATAATGCTGTCGGTGGCTGCCGGAATGGCCGAAACAGCCGGGCTCAAGCACGTGATGATGGCCAACCACAGCGGCGACCACGCCATCTACCCCGACTGCCGTCCGCAGTTTGCTGACGCTATGAGCCGCGCCATCGAGGCCGGAACTTACGAGGGCATCACGCTGCTCACGCCCTACACCAACATCTCGAAGGCCGACATCGCCAGAAAGGGAAAACTTTTGGGTGTCGATTACTCGAAAACGTGGAGCTGCTACAAGGGCGGCAAAGTGCACTGCGGCCGCTGCGCCACCTGCATTGAACGCAAAGAGGCTCTGCGGCTGGCGGGGATTGAGGATACAACGGAGTATGAGGACAACGGACATCAGACTACAGACAACGGACTACAGTCAATTAACAATTAATAATTAACAATGGTGAATCGGTGAATTGGTTAGAAGGTTAGAGGTTTAGAAACTTAACTTCTAAACAGCGAAGCGACTTAACTCTAAACCCTTACCAACACCCAATACCCAACACCCAACACCACATAAAACTTATAACTTAAAAACTTATAACTTACAACTCAATATGTTTTACGTATCGAAACGACTTGAAATCTCATCGGCTCACAAATTGAGTCTGCCATATCAGAGCAAATGCACGAGCCTGCACGGGCACAACTGGATTGTAACCGTCTATTGCAAGGCTGAGAAGCTGAACGCCGACGGTATGGTTGTCGATTTTTCGCGCATCAAAAACGTGATTGTCGACCAACTCGACCACAAGGTGATTAACGACGTTCTGGGCGACATCAACCCGACGGCCGAGAATCTGGCCTACTGGATTTGTCAGCAGATTGAGAACTGCTACAAGGTGACTGTTCAGGAAACCGAAGGCAACATTGCCACCTATGAGAAGGATTAACGAGATTTTTGAGAGCCTTCAGGGCGAGGGGTTCAACACCGGAACGCCGGCTGTTTTTGTGCGCTTTGCGGGCTGCAACCTTGCGTGCCCCTTCTGCGACACCGACCACCGCCCCACCGCCGAAATGACCGACGAGCAGATTGTCGCCGCCGTGGCGCAATTTGCACCCCAACTGGTGGTGCTCACCGGCGGTGAACCGGGACTGCAAGTGTCGGAACGGCTGGTTTACTTGCTGCACGCCGAAGGCCGAAAGGTTGCCATCGAAACCAACGGCACCTGTCCGCTGCCCGCCAACATCGACTGGGTGACCGTATCGCCCAAAGAGGGCAGCACGCCCGTGCTCAAAGCCGCCAACGAGGTGAAAGTGGTTTTTCAGGCCGGCACCGATGTTGAGAAATGGCACACCGCCATCAAAACTGACCACTATTTCCTACAACCCTGCTCGTGCAAGAATACGAGTGAAACGGTCGCCTACATTATGGCGCATCAGCACTGGCGGCTATCGTTGCAGACGCATAAGTATTTGGGAATCAGGTAGAGAAAAAGCACAAACCGCGAAAAGGATTTTCAATCCATCGCAATCAAACAACTTCATTCTTCATCTTCACTATCATCATAGTCCTTATCCAAACAACCGCCCCATTTGCAAATGCTTTTTTTCTGTTGCAAATTTGTGAACCCGAAAGGGAGTATTGCTGACAACTTTTTTATGAAAATGAAACTAAATCTAAAACAAACAGCAAGCCTGCACCTGTTTGCCACAGCAGTCATCGCTTGCCTTTTTGTTGCAGGCTGCGCCGAAGAAGAAATCAGCCTTGAATTGGAAAATGCCGAAATGCCGTATCAGATTGTTGTCAGCGGTGGTGTTTACTCTGTTTATGGCAATCAGTTTGTTAAACTGTCAAAACCTGTCACATCGACTGATAAAAGGAAATATCCTCGTGCAAAAGATGCAAAAATTGAAGTTTCTGACGGACAAAACACTTACCAATACTACGAAACCGATGAACCTGGTGAGTACAAATCAATTGACAAGTTTGCTGGTGAGGTTGGCAACGTTTACACGCTGAAAATCGAATACGAAGGCATAACCTATTTTGCTTCCGACAGTATGGTCGCGGCAAAAGAAATAGAATTGGATAAAATACCTATAACCTATTCAAGTTGTCAAACTCTCCACGATTGGTATAGGCACCCCGATGAGAAATTAACCGTTTTGAGTTTGGGCATAGACCAGCAAGTTTTTGGCTGCGACGAAAACGCAATTTGGATTGACTCTGAAAGAAGAGCATCAAATTTACCTATAAAGATAACCCCTAAATATCTGGTTTTCTGTGAAAAGGCTTTCGCTCACCAGAGCACGCCACCTCAAGGTTTGTATCCTATGATATTTAATAGCGATGTTCTCTACCAATGCAGCAAAATTGACACTACCGAGTTTGTAAAACTTTCAGTATCTGGTAAATACTACAACTATCTTGTGTCGAGATTCAATCTTGTTGAATGGTCGGGCGGAATGTTTTCAACAATTCCAGGCAACACCAAAACCAATTTAAGTAAAGGTGCCACAGGCTTCTTCTGTGCTTGCGATGTAAAACAAACAAGTTTCACGTTTGATGAATTAATGGAACACTTTGGGTATGACGAAGAAGGTGATTTCGAAGAATATTATTAACAATTTAATAATGAACAGATTAAAATCCATAGTATTTATCAGCACGTTGCTAATTGCAGGCTGCGCCGAAGAGGAAGTAACACTTGATTTGAAAAACACGGGCAACCCATATCAGATTGCCGTAGATGGCGGCATTTTCTCGTATGGCGGACACCAGTTTCTGAAACTCACCGTGCCGTTTGAGCAGAACGGGCAACCAGAACCAGCAAGCGGAGCAAAAATCGAGGTGAGCGACGGACAGAACACCTTCCAATATTATGAAACCGACGAACCTGGAGAGTATAAATCTATTGAGAAATTTTCTGGCGAGGTTGGCAAGGTTTACACCTTGAAAATTGAGTACAATGGCAAAACCTATTTCGCTTCCGACAGTATGGTTGCGGCCACCGAAATCGAATTGGAACAGATTCCTGCTGGCGAGCAAACAAAATATATGAAAATTGAGCATTGGCGGGATGATGGTTCTATCGCATTTAACAATCATATCCAGATACCCCTGTCAAAACATAAATTCGGTTGCGTCGAAACTGCAAAATGGGTTTTCAGGGATATGGATACGTTAGATTATGTGAAAACACCTAAAAACCTTGCTCTTTTTTGCCCTGTCTATTCTCACAAGAGTTCAATACCTCAAGGTGCTTTTCCAATGGCAACAGAAAGTATTGGCGCATCATATAATGATTATGAAGATGATGATTATGCAGAAGATGATGCAATACCAGTTCAATGCGTAAAAATGTCGATGTCAGATAGATACTACGATTATCTTGTTTCAAAATTCAATATTACAGATTGGTCTGGCGGAATGTTCTCAACCATTCCAGGCAACACCAAAACCAATTTGAGCAAGGGCGGAGCAGGCTATTTCTATGCCAGCGATGTCAAAATCAGATATTTGGGGTTAGACGAACTGCTTGAATTGGTGGAAATGTTTGGCGATAAAGAATTAAGCGATGATTATGAAAAATAAAACAATACTCAACTCTATGAAACTGACAACTTTAGTATCAATCTTGATGTTTTCAGCCGCCACCGCCTTCGGCCAGCAATACACGGTGAGCGGCTACGTGAAGGACCGCGCTACGGGCGAGGTGCTTGTGGGCGCAACCGTTTACGACGCCTCACTGCAGAAGGGCACTGCAACCAACGGCTACGGCTTCTACTCGCTCTCGCTGCCCGCTGGAAGTCACACACTGACTTGCTCGTTTGTGGGCTATCAGGCCGATGAGTTCAGCGTCAGCCTCAACGGCAACGTGAGCCGCAATTTCGATTTGGCCGAGGAGACAGTGAGCCTTGATGCCGTGACGGTATCGGCCGACGGCCGCGATATGGCATTAAGAACCAACCAGTTCTGCGAGGAGAGGCTCACAATGCGCGCAATCCGCCAGATGCCGACAATGTTTGGCGAGGCCGATGTGGTGAAGGTTGTGCAGATGCAGTCGGGCGTGAAGACGCTGGGCGACGGCTCGTCGGGAATGTTTGTGCGCGGCGGCGGCAACGACCAGAACCTGATTCTGATTGACGAGGCGCCCATTTACAACCCGTCGCACCTATTCGGTCTTGTGTCAATCTTCAACCCCGATGCCGTGAACCACGTTGAACTGTTCAAGAGCAATATGCCAGCGCAGTACGGCGGACGCGTGTCGTCGGTCATCGACTGCAAGATGAAGGAGGGCAACGCCAACGATTTCGATTTTGCGGTCGGCTTGAGCCCGCTCTCGTCAACGCTCACGGCCAGCGGTCCCGTGTGGCGCGAGCGGTCGAGTTTTCTGGTTTCGGCGCGCAGGAGTTTTATCGATTTCATTTTCAAACCCGACGGCGTTTTCTCGCTCATTCCCGCCTTCTACGATGTCAACGCAAAACTTAACATTCAGATTAACAGCCGAAACCGATTGTTTCTGTCGTTCTACAACGGCAAAGACCGTCTGGAATCGAGCGACGGATTTTTTAACAAATGGGGCAACACGTCGGGCACGCTGCGCTGGAACTGCAACATTGGCAGCCGCTGGTTCCTGAACACGTCGGTCATTGTCAGCGATTACAGCAACTATATGGAATTCAACGAGAACAAGCACAAATACAAGTGGGAAACTGGCATTACCGATGTGAACGTGAAGACCGATTTGGCTTTCTACATTAACCCCGACAACACGCTGAAGGCGGGCGTTGGCACCACGCACCACCATTTTATTCCAGGTCAGACTGCCGACTCGCTTCAGAGCATTCCGCAGATAAGCGCTTTTGAGCATTTCGCCTATCTGCTTCACGATTTCTCGCCCGTGCCGTGGTTGGGCGTGAACTACGGCGTGCGCCTGTCGGCGTTCCAAAACTGCGGCGAGGCCACTTGGTATGAGTATAACAATGATTACCAGGCGGTTGGCACCAAGAAGAACAGCAGCGGCGTTTACAAGACACACACCAGCATTGAGCCGCGCCTGAATGTCAATTTCCGCGTGAACGACGACCGCTCGCTCAAATTGTCGTACGCCCGTAACGCGCAGTATATGCAGGTTTTGCAGAACAGCACGCTCTCTTATTCGTCGCTCGAAACGTGGTTTCCCGCCAATCCGAACATTAAACCCGTTTTGGTTGATGTGGTGTCGGCAGGTTGGTTCCAGAATGTTGGAAGTCAGTACAGTCTGTCGGCAGAGGTCTACTACAAGTGGTACAACAATCAGATTGATTATGTTGACCACGCGAGGCTGCTCAACAATCCGTTCATTGAGGGCGAAGTGCGTGTTGGAACGGCCCGCGCCTATGGTCTTGAGTTGAACGCGCGCAAAACGCAGGGCCGCCTGACAGGTGGCATCAGTTACACCTACTCGCGCTCGCTGCGCACCATCGACGGCATCAACGACGGCCGCGAGTACAGTTCGCTCTACGACATTCCGCACGACCTGAAAATCAACGCCAACTACAAACTCACCGCCAACTGGTCGGCCAGCGCGGCGTGGGTTTACACCAGCGGCCGCCCCACAACGCTGCCAGTTGGTTTCTATCAAACCGAGGACAGTTACACTGAAATGGCTGTGCCAATCTACTCGGAACGCAACTCAAGCCGATTCCCCGCCTATCACCGCCTCGACCTGTCGGTGGGCTATGAGCCTGAAAAACAAGGCCGCGTCTGGTGGTCGGCAAATTTCGGCCTTTACAATGTCTATGGCCGCAAGAATCCGCTGGGCTACCGCTTCGACACCCACCACGGTCAAGTTCGCGTGATGCAGACCACGCTGTTCCGCCTGCTGCCGAATTTTGCGGTTAAGGTGAGGTTTTAAAGATTCTGACAGCGACAGCGGCTTTGCGCCGATAGCGGAGTTTGCATCGGCTGGAAGTTTTAACGGAATGGAAAATACTTTTTCTAAATTTGCATAAATTTTAACCTTAAGTTATGAAACACATCTTTTCAATTCTGCTGTGCGCGGCATTATTCTGCGCCTGCAACATCCGGTTATGACGAACTTGAATATTATGCCGATTTCATCACTCTCTCGCCGGACTTGGCCAAATATCTGAAAAGTGAAGCCGAATATAACACCAGCCAGGAGGACGAGTTTTTCGACTATCCATATCCGCTCTATAGCAACATAAAAGGCGGCTACGGGTTTTTCGGGGCGTACACTGTCAGCCAGACAAGTGGTGTTATACAGGGCAACAATCACTATTATTTCCCCGAAGATTGATGGCATTGCGAATTTTTGTGTGCTCTTGTCAGAATATCATTGCCCATACACACAAAATAAATCCGGCAATAACTACGTACAATTTGAGTGAAATCGGAAAACAAATGAAGTCTCGTCTTCTGTTATCATAGTCCTTATCCAAGCTATCGTAACGCTTGTGTGTTATACGGATACGACGGTTGTTTAGACTTTGCTTTTCAAGAGCGAAATTTTCACAAAGCGACTTGTCATCTTTGTGCCTTCTTCCAACAAAAAAGCCCCGACAGAAAAATCCATCGGGGCCTTTTCTATGAAAAAGTATGTTCTTACTTGTTCAGTGCGGTTGCAACGTCAACGGCCACAGCCACGGTAGCACCAACCATCGGGTTGTTGCCGATTCCGAGGAAGCCCATCATCTCAACGTGAGCCGGAACTGAAGACGAACCAGCGAATTGAG
>CAMJCK010000014.1:0-72704 GCA_946404125.1 uncultured Bacteroidota bacterium
GCTCGATTGTGGCCGCCGCTCTCGCCCTGCTTATGACGTTCGGACTAATCAGCATTTTCAATAATATTCAGGATATCAGGAGTATGCGCTCGTATATTTTAAAGAAGTGAGTGATTTGAGGTGCCAAAATTTTGCCTCAAAAGATTATTTGTCACTAATATTTTAAACATCAAGCATCTATGAATAAGAGAAACATTATTTCAGCAGTATTTGCCGTGGCCATAATGACGGGCTGCGGACAGAAAAACAACACTTTTACCATCAGCGGCGACTTTACGCCTTCAATTGAAGAAATGGCCAAAGAAGGCATTAGCATCGATAGTTTCTATTTGGCCGATTTTGTCAGCAGAGAGCCAATTACGGAAAAATACGCAATGCAGGGCGGCTCAATTTTTGTCAACGGTAAGGTCGATGAACCGCGAATTGCTGGCCTTATGATGGAAATGAAGACCCCAAACGGCGTCCGAACACAGAGGATACCGGTATTTCTCGAAGCAGGCAATATTGTTATCAAAACCACAACTCTTACCTGCCACCCCGAAGGCTCGCCACTGAACGATGCCATATTTGACGCCACCGAAGAAATTTCCAATGCAAAAAAGGCCGGCGACTTTGCCAAAGCCCAACAACTCATTCAGGATTATATTATCCGTCACCGCACTGACATCACCGCAGTAATGATGCTGACTGCATTGCCGCAATCAACCATCGAAGAAGCCAAAAATGTGCTTGCGTTCATTGGTCAGTGTAGCGATGCTGTTCAGCAACATCCTCTCACTGTTACGCTTGCCGAAAGGATGAACAAATTGATATCGCGCCCCAAGGAAGGCGACAAATTCAAAGATTTTGCAGTGGAATATGACGGCAAAACCACACGCCTGTCGGACTATGTGGGGCGTGGGAAATATGTGCTAGTCGATTTTTGGGCATCGTGGTGCGGTCCCTGCCGAGCCGAAATTCCAAACATCATTGCTGTGCACAAAAAGTACAGCGACCGCAACTTTACCGCTTTGGGTGTAACGGTGAAAGACGATCCCGCAGCCTCGTTGCAAGCCATTGCCGACGAAGGAATACCATACCCGCAGATTCTCAATGCCGGACAATCGGAAATGGAACTCTATGGCATTGACGGCATTCCATACATCATTCTTTTCGGTCCCGACGGCAACATTCTTGCCACAGACCTTCGCGGCAACGACATTGATATAAAACTGTCGGAAATATTTGAAAACTAAGCAGATTATTAAAAAAGATAGAAAACGTCTGAAAGACGTGATTTGCATAACCGGCCGCAAGCGTAGCGCAGCCGCCGGTCATAACGCAACCAAAGCAACAATCTGGAAGATTGAACTTTATGAAGGTTCAGTCTTTCAGACTGTATGCTTGTGAGCACCAACACCACGGGTTGCGCTCCGCTTACCCGCGGTTATGAATATGTTGTCTTTCAGACAATTACCTTATAAGTAAATCCGTCTGCTTATTGAATTACTGCCCTATAAAAATTTCGGCGTACATTCGCGGTTGTTTATTGTTGGAAATATGAAGCAAGAGATTAAACCCGAAGACAGCAGCCGCGCCGAAGCGTTTCGGCTCTGGATGTCGTCGCCAATGCCAATGGTGACTTTGGTCAAGACGCTGAATGTGAGCCGATTGGTGAAGGCAAGCCGAAAAAGCGGCGTAAAGTTCACCACGCTGCTGTGCTGGTGTATAGGCAAAGCCGCCGGCAAGATTGACGAATTCTACACTCTGCCCGAAGGCGGAAAACTGTTCCGCTACGACAAGCTTGTCATCAACGTAATTGTGCAAAACAGCAAAGGCGGCATCAACTCGTGCGACATTCCTTTCTGCGATGATTTACAACAATTTAACCGCGATTATCTGAAACTCACCGCACAGGCTGCGGCCGAATGCAAAAGCACCTTCATCGACGACTGTATGGTCATAGGCACATCGGCTGTGGTGCATACCGAACTCGACTGCATTGTGAACCAATACACCGAAAAATTCTGCAATCCAATGGTGATGTGGCCCAAATACCGCAAAGGGCTGTTTAATACCACCTTACCCGTATCGTTCCAATTCCACCACGTGCAAATGGACGGCGGTCAGGCGGCGCTGTTTTTGGAAGGATTGCAGACTGAAATCGACAAAACGAAATTGTGATGAACATTCTGATTCTTACCGGAAGTCCGCGGCGCGGAGGCAACACCGATTTGCTGGCTGAAGCCTTTGCCAAAGGCGCGTCAGCCAACCATTGTGTTGATATTGTGTCGGTTAGTGATTACAAGGTCAATCCGTGTATGGGTTGCAACACGTGCTTCAAAAACGATGCCAACACCTGTTGCCAAAAAGACGATATGTCGGTCATCTACAACAAGTTGGCGCAAGCCGATATGCTTGTCATCGCATCGCCGGTCTATTTCTACGGATTGAGCGCGCAACTGAAGGCCGTCATCGACCGCTGCCACAATCCCATCCGCAACACTTTCCACATCGGCAAAGCCGCACTGCTGCTTGTTGGCGCCGCCACCCTACCCGAGCTGTTCGACAGCATTGTAACCCAATATCGGCTCTGCCTGAACTTCTTCAATATCGAAGATGCGGGGCAAGTGCTAGTGCGTGGCGCAAAAGACAAAGGCGACATTAAAAACACCAACGCGCTGAAAGAAGCGTACGAATTGGGACTATCGGTGTAGCAACAATCATCGTCACAAAACCGCCATTTGCAGGCGGTCAGGCGGTGCAGTTTTTGAATGGATTGCGGGACGAGATTGATGCGATGAAATAATAGTTGAGGGCGCAAATTATCAATTGCATATAAATCGAAAAAAGGGTAATTTTGCGGTTCGTAAAAAATCTCGACAAATGAACATTTCATACAATTGGCTTAAGCAATACATTGCCACTGACCTGACGGCGCAGGAAGTTGCCGACAAACTAACAAGCATCGGTCTCGAAGTTGACAGCACAAGTGAATATCAATCAGTTAAAGGCGGACTCAAAGGTCTTGTGATTGGTGAGGTGAAAACCTGCATCGACCACCCCGATTCCGACCACCTGCACATCACAACCGTTGACGTTGGTACAGGCGAACTGCTGACAATTGTATGCGGCGCGCCGAATGTTGCCGCAGGGCAGAAAGTGATTGTAGCCACCATTGGCACAGTGCTTTACGACGGCGACAAGGAATTTGTAATCAAGAAATCGAAGATTCGCGGACAAGAGTCGTTCGGTATGATTTGCGCCGAAGACGAGATTGGCGTGGGCACATCGCACGACGGCATTATTGTTCTGCCCCCGAGCGTGAAAGTTGGCACACCCGCCGCTGAATACTATAACATTGAAGATGACACGATTATCGAAGTCGATATTACACCAAACCGCATCGATGCTGCATCGCACATTGGCGTTGCCCGCGACCTTGCGTTGGCTTTAAGTATCGACAAACCAACAAAATACACCATTCCCGATGTTAGCGCGTTCAAGGTTGACAACAACAGCCGCCCGTTCAGCATCGAGATTGCCGAGAGCGAAGGCTGCTGCCGCTACGCAGGCGTAACGATTACGGGCATCAAGATTGCACCGTCGCCCGAATGGCTGCAAAAACGTCTTAAATCGGTGGGCCTGAACCCGATAAACAATGTTGTCGACGTGTCGAACTTCATTCTGCACGAGTTTGGTCAGCCGCTTCATACTTTCGACGCCGACAAAATTGACGGTAACAAGGTGATTGTCAGAACAATGCCTGCGGGCACCAAGTTTGTGACACTCGACGGCACCGAGCGCTCGCTCGACGCCAAAGACCTAATGATTTGCAACGCCAAAGAGCCAATGTGTATGGCTGGCGTGTTCGGCGGACTGAAATCTGGCATCAGCGACGGCACCACATCGGTGTTCATCGAGAGCGCCTGCTTCAACCCTACTTACATCCGCAAAACGGCTCGCCGCCACGATTTGCACACCGAAGCGTCGTTCCTGTTCGAGCGCGGCGTTGACCCGAACATCACCATCACGGCGCTGAAACGCGCGGCTCTGCTCATCAAAGAGACCGCTGGCGGACAAATCAGTTCCGAAATCACCGACATCTACCCCACGCCCGTCAAGCCATTTGATATTACGGTGCGTTACTCGCAGATTGACAGACTGATAGGTGAGCATATCTCGAAAGATTTTGTTAAGAAAGTGATTCGCGGGCTCGAAGCCGAAATTGTTTCGGAAACCGACGAGCAACTGCAGATTCTAATGCCGCCCTACCGCGTCGACGTTCAGCGCGAAGCCGACGTGATTGAAGACATTCTGCGAATATATGGATATAACACAGTGAAAATCAGCGACAACGTGAACTCAACGCTGTCGTATGAGCCGAAACCCGACGTGAACAAAATGCGCAACCTGATTGCCACCGCCCTGACAGGTGCTGGATACAACGAGATTATGTGTAACTCGCTGACAAAGAGCGCATATTACGTTGGCAACGACGCTTTCAGCGATTCAAACTCTGTGCGGATTCTGAACCCGTTGAGCCAAGAACTGAACGTTATGCGCCAAACGCTGCTCTACGGCGCAATGGAAACCGTATCGTTCAACAGCAATCGTCAAAACAGTGATTTACAACTGTTTGAGTTCGGCAACTGCTACTATTTCAATCCCGAATCGACGAGCGAGAATCCGCACGACGCCTACAGCGAGACCGAAAAACTCGGCCTTCTGGCAACAGGATTCGCAACTGGCGAGTCGTGGACGGCAAAGCAGAAACCCGCAAGTTTCTACGGCGTGAAGAGTGCCACCGAGCAGATTATCAGCCGTTTGGGCATCGATTTGGCGAAAGTGAGTCAGGAAACGTTCTCAAACTCAATCTACTGCGAAGGACTGCGGCTCATCTACGCGCAAAAAACGATTGCCACAATCGGAATTGTATCGAAGAAAATCCGCAAAGAGTTTGACATTAAGGCAGACGTTTACTTTGCCGAACTTGAGTGGACAGTGCTTATGAAAGCCATTAAGAACCACAAAGTTACGTTCAGCGACATATCAAAATACCCCGAAGTGCGCCGCGACCTTTCGCTGCTCATCGACAAGGGCGTGACGTTCGACGCCATTAAGAAAGTGGTGCAGAAAGCCGATAAACGCCTGATTAAGAGCGTGTCGCTGTTCGACGTGTACGAAGGTGACAAGATTGCCGACGGCAAAAAATCGTACGCCATCAGCATCATCATTCAAGACGAAGAGAAAACACTCAACGACAAGCAGATAGACCGCTTAATGGAACAGATTATGAAATCGCTCGATACGGAAATCGGTGCGAAAATCAGATAATCGGAACGCGGATTTTTACAACAAAATAGAACAAGGAAATGTCTGTAAAAGAACGGATTAGCATTGTTGAAGGCGACATTACGAAACTCAATGTCGACGCCATTGTGAACGCGGCCAACAACTCGCTTTTGGGCGGTGGCGGCGTTGACGGGGCCATTCATTGCGCGGCGGGACCGAAACTGCTCGACGAGTGCATCACGCTAAATGGCTGTGAGACAGGCGACGCGAAGATTACAGGCGGCTACAATCTGCCCGCGCGGCACGTGATTCACACCGTGGGGCCCATCTGGCGCGGCGGCAACAACGGCGAGCCCGAAAAACTTGCAAGTTGCTACCGAAAATCAATGGAAGTGGCTGTGGCTAACGGCGTTCAGACCATCGCTTTCCCCGCCATCAGCACGGGCGTGTACGGCTATCCGCTCGAAGAAGCCGCGCAAATCGCTGTCAGTCAGGTGGTTGAATGCCTGAACGAAATGCCATCGATAAAAAATGTGACATTTGTGCTTTTTGGTGCGAAAAATTACGATATTTACAAAGCGATTTTGTCGAATTTAAAATAGAAACGCTTGAACTACTTAAAATTTGATAGTACCGACGACACGCCTGAAGTAATGATTGACTCTGATTTGTCGATTTTTATTATCAGCGGAAACTCAACACCCGAAAACGCGCTGGCGACCTATACGCCTGTGATTGAGTGGATTAAGGCGCCCGACTGCGCGCTGAACAACTGTCAGTGCAAGTTCTTTTTCAAGTATTTGAGTTCGGCGTCGCACCACCTGGTTTTCGAGATTATAACGCAACTCGACAAACTCTACAAATCGGGCCGCAACCTGTCGATTGAGTGGTCGTACGAGAAGATTGACGAAGATATGCTGCGTTTGGGGCTCGATTTCGCATCGATTTTGAGCATTCCGTTCGAGTTTTGTCCAAAAAACTGACAATCAATGACTTTACTGATAGTTGCGGTAACATTCCTTGTGTCGTACACCGCATTCAGGCGGCCTGAACTATTGTTCAAGTACGACTTCAACCCTTATCAGATTATTCATCGCAATCAGTGGTATCGGCTTGTGACTCACGCATTTCTGCACGCCGACTGGACGCACCTGATTGTCAATATGCTGGTTTTCTATTCGTTTGCCGACGTTGCAATCTACTATTTTCAAATGCTTTTCGCGCAAAACGGCACGCTGCTCTTTCTGGGGCTCTACTTTGGCGGAATAGTTGCCGCGTGCATCTATTCACTTATCAAACAGAAAGATAACTACAACTATAGTGCCATAGGCGCATCGGGTGGCGTGGCCGCCGTGACGTTCGCCTGCATTCTGTTCGACCCGCTGGGCAAGATTCTGTTTTTCGGTGTGATACCCATTCCTGGCGTGCTTTTCGGCATACTCTACCTGGCCTATTCCTATTTTATGGGCAAGCGCGGAATGGACAACGTGGCGCACGACGCGCACTTCTACGGCGCCGTGTTCGGATTCGTTTATCCGCTGATTTTCAGGTCCGATATGATTGGACGGTTCATTGAGAAAATTTTTCAGTAATGGCAGGAAAAAACAAAGCCGCATTTTTCGACCGCGACGGCGTAATCAACGACGACACAGGGCATTACTACGTTTTCCGCCCCGACGATTTTGTGCTTTGCCCTGGCGTGATTGAAGGGTTGAAGAAAGTACATCGGCTTGGTTATCTGATAATTATAATATCGAATCAAGGCGGAATCGCCCGCGGGCAGTTCACCACCGACGACACCGACGCCGTTCATCTGAAATTCATCGATACAATGGCGGCCAACGGCGTGAAAATCACCGAGATATACTACTGTCCGCACCACCCCGAAGCAGGCAACTGCCTTTGCCGCAAGCCGCAACCGCTAATGATTGAAAAGGCATTGGCGCGGTTCGACATCGACCCTGCCAAATCGTTTATGCTGGGCGACCGCGACAACGACGTGCTGACCGCCGAAAATGCTGGCGTGCGCGGATTTAAAATGGACAAAAACAGCAATTTGCTCACCGCCATCGACAATTGTCTGAAAGCAATGGGTGACGAATAAACCGCAAAACCGAACGGAAATGTATATTTCACTGAATCAAGAATTTATCAAGGAAGAAGACGCTCGTTTCGCGGTAATGCCGTGGCAGTTGCAAACGCAAGGCGGCCTTCTGAACGAAGACATCCGTGCAAACGCCGCCAAACCCTTGCTGACAGAGCCGCACTTCAAAATTCTGGCTCAAAACGCGCGGTTGCTAAACTTCGACCTGCCCGCCTACCTTGACGAGCATTTCCTATCGACGCAAATTGCTGGTCTGCTCACTCGGAACAAATTGTTTCAGGCTGCAAATGTGCGAGTTACGCTTATGCGGAATGCCGCCACAAACCAAACCGACGTTGTCATCAGCAGCCAAATGGCTGGCGACGGGCCCTACGAACTGAACCGCAAAGGGCTGTTCATCGACGTTTTCGACGAAGCCTACGTCACCGTTCACAGCCCGTACCAACTCAACCAATTCTGCCAACTTGTAAACGGTATGGCCAAGGCCGCTGCCGTCCGCCGCAAACTCGACGATATGCTGCTCTTGACCGATATGGGGTTCATTGTGAGCGCAACCGACACAATGGTGGCCGCGGTGCAAAACGGCAAAATTCTGACACCCCCGCTCGAAATTGGCGCACACCTTGACGTTATGCGCGACCTGCTCGCCAAAGCCGCTGAAATAGCAGGTTACCACCTTGACAATGAAGCGCTTATAATGCAGGAAGACCTGAACGAAGCCGACGAGATTTTTCTGTTCAGCACCGCCAAAGGGCTGCAATGGGTGTCGGGCTACCGAAACCACCGCTACATTCACAAAGTGGCAAGCGCACTGAATGAAGCGATAAACAAAATTCTGTTTGGCTGACACCATCGATAAACAAAAAACGGCATTATGCCAAAAAAGCTCAAAAAAACTTGAACAAGGCACACTTACAACCTCAACCGAACCAAAAGAAATTTTATTTTTGTGATTTGGACTAAGAATATAAAGTTGTGCGAAAAGTAATACGATTAACCGCGATATTATTCACAATCAGCCTGCTGTCGGGTTGCGCGGTACGGTACAAAAACATTGTGTACATTCAAGACCAATTCGATAAGAATGCCACAGACACCATAAAAACATCTACCAATCAAGAGATTATTCTCCGCACAGGCGACAATCTGTACATTAAAATGATTGGTGCGCCTCTGTCGGATTTAGGTATTTATGTTAAAGAAGAAGGAGTAAGCTCTCAACGTGATTTGGCGCTTCAAGGATATATGATTGACCAAGAGGGATATATCAACTATCCTATGATTGGCAAGCAGAAAATGGCCGGATTGACACTTCAAGAAGCCAGAGCGCTGATTCAAAGTCAAATAGACGAATTCATCACTAATGTAGTAGTTGATGTCAGACTGCTGAATTATGACATAACGATACTTGGCGAAGTCGTTCGGCCAGGAACCTACACATTCGACCAACGGGAAGTCAATATTTTAGATGCCATCGGCAAAGCAGGAGACTGCACCCAACACGCCGACCGCGCACACGTAATTGTACTGCGAAAAGAGGCCGAAAACACAAAATCAGAAAGCCTGAATCTGTTGGCATCAGATTTTATAAACAATCCGTATTACTGGCTGAAACCTAACGACATAATATACATAAGGCCGACTCATTCGAAAACCATATCAACTAATGCACCGATGCTCAGTATGATTTTGTCAATACTAACCATAGTTTTGTATATTAACAATCTACGATAATGACAAACAATAATAATAACAATCAATCCAAGCAACAAAATGATGACAATATTGCCGATATCAAACAATATTTGGTAATAGGTCTAATCAATTGGCACTGGTTTGTCATCTCGTGCTTCATAAGTCTGTGCATAGCATATTTGGTCAACCGCTATACGACACCGATATACAAAGCGAGTACAACTATGTTGGTAAAAGACGATGACGGCAAGAAGAACAAAGTAAATGCCAACGACGTAATCCAGACAATGAGTGCGCTAAATGGAGTAAACATCCAAAATCAGATTGGTATTCTGAAATCTTACTTATTAAACGATGTGGTATTATCAGAACTTGATTTTGGTGTAAGTTACCACAGACACGGTCGGTTACACACGGTTCAAAAATACTTACCAGACCAGTTGATTCTGATTATTGATACTGCACACTTCCAAAAGTACAATATTCCGTTGAACATCAAGATTCTGTCTGAAAAAAAATATTGTTTGACAGTGGAATATATGGGGAAAACACTTCAAAAGATTGACACCGTTATGAGTTTTGGTGAAACCTATGAAAACAGCGATTTCAAATTCACAGTATACATCCGTAACCCAGAACGGTTCAATGACGAAAAACCTGGCGAATATGATGTCACCATCAATAGTCACAACGCATTGGTGAATAAATACAAAAACAAGCTATCGATTCAGCAAACAGACAAAGAGAGCACAATTTTAACTCTAACCACCAGCGGATTCACTCCCGATGAAGTTTGTGATTATTTGAATAAGTTAACTGAAGTTTATATCCGCTACGGGCTAGACAGAAAGAATGATGTCATCAAAAACACCATAACATTTATCGACGAACAAATTGCCTCGGTTGTTGATTCCTTAGACGTCACAAGTGACAAACTTCAAGATTTCCGGGCAAAGAATATGATAGTTAATATCACTCAAGAAGGTCAACAATTGTATTCGCAATATGAAAAGCTAAATACACAAAAAGCGGAACTGCTTGTAGAGCAGAAATATTACGACTACATCACCAAATATCTTGAAGACAAGCAAAATACTCAGAGCGTGATTGTTCCAACGGCGGTGGGCATCCGCGACCAACTGCTGATAAACTTCATTATGCGGCTCAACACGCTGAACGAAGAGGCAATGGGATTGAGAGCGCAGTCAGTGAAGTCGAATCCAAGACTTGACTTGATTGAATCGCAGATTGACGGATTAAAGTTGCTAATCTCGGAAAATGTAGTCAACCTATCGAAAACCAATAACATAGCTATTAAGGACATTGACGAACGCATTGACGAAGTCACCCTTCAAATTGAGAAACTGCCGTCAAACGAAAGGAAATTGATGAACATCAATCGGAAATTCAATGTCAATGACCAAATTTACACATACTTACTTGAAAAACGAGCCGAGGCTGGATTAAAACAGGCGGCTAACACCCCCGATGCACAAGTACTTGATTACGCCCGTCCAGACCAAGCGGCAAGAATAAAACCCAAAACAACAACTATTTATATGGCATCGTTGATGTTGGGGCTAGCTATTCCTGTGATAATCATCATTCTGGTGAACTTCTTCAACAACCGAATCCGCAGCCGCGAGGACGTTGAGAAACGGACCAAAACGCCAATCATCGGTATCGTCGGGCATAACCCTGAAGACAACGACCTTGTGATTTTCGACAATCCGCGGTCGGTGATTTCAGAATCGTTCCGCACCATAAAAACCAACGTGCAGTATCTGGTTCCCGACAAGGAATCGAAAACAATTCTTGTTACATCAACATTCAGCGGCGAGGGTAAATCGTTCTGCACGAGCAACTTGGCATCGGTTTTGGCTATGACCAACAAGAAAACGCTGCTAATGGGCCTTGACCTGCGCAAACCGCAGATTCAGAAGATTTTCAAAATGGACAACAGCGTCGGCATATCGACTTACCTGATTGGGAAAAGCACTATTGACGACATTATTGTGAAAACGCGGTTCGACAACCTATGGATAATCCTTCCTGGCCCCGTTCCGCCCAACCCCGCGCAACTGATTGAGTCGGAAGCGCTGTCGAGACTGTTTGAGGAAGCGAAAAAAAGGTTCGACTACATTATTATTGATACGCCGCCGATTGGGCTTGTGGCCGACGCTATGCTGCTGGCGAAATACGCCGACACCAATATCTTCGTGCTGCGTCAGGGCTATAGTTTCCTGAGCTCGATTGAGATTGTGAACGACCTGAACAAAAACAAGAATGTGCCCGACTACAACATTCTGCTCAACGACGCTAAAATCAACGGCAAATACGGCTACAGCGGTTACGGCTACGGCCGCCGATACGGTTATGGCTACGGATACGGCTATGGTTACGGGTACGGCTATGGCTACGGTTATGGCTACGGAAACAGTTACTACGGCGACGGCTACTACACCGACTCGCGCCGCCACAGAAAGCCGTCGGTTATCAAGCGGTTTATCGAATTCATCACACCTAACAACATTTTTAAAGCATAGAACTATGTTCGCAACATTAATGCTCACTTTGGCCATTGTCGGAATAGCCTTGATTGGACTGGCTTTCAATCTGATTTTCAGAAATAAACCGTTTCCCGAAACGCACGTCGGGCACAACAAGGAAATGAAGAAACGCGGCATTATGTGCGTGAAGGCAATGGACGCGCTCGAACAGAAAAAGGCGTGGGAAAAAGAGAACAGCAAATTCGCCAATCTGAAAATAGACAACGCATCAATTTAACCAATAAATATCACTAAATGAAACCATTACAACTTTACACCACGGCCGCTCTGACATTGGTTGCTGGAATCGGGGCAACAGAGGCAGCGGCACAAGAGAAGGCAAAAATCGACTCGATTTACAACTTTGAAATAAAGGTTGACCTGCCGACAACTTCGGTTAAAAATCAGTATAAATCAGGCACTTGCTGGTCGTTTTCGGGACTTTCGTTCATTGAGTCGGAACTGCTGCGCGAGAAAAAAGGCGAGTATGACCTGGCCGAAATGTTCATTGTGAACCGCGACTACCACAACCGCGCCATCGACTATGTGCGCTGGAACGGCTCGAAGAAATTCGGCGCTGGCGCTGAAGGCTGCAACGTTTTCAACCGCATCAGCGAGTACGGAATTGTTCCGCAATCGGCTTACAACGGGCTCAACTACGGGTCGGACAAGCATATGAACAACGAAATGGACGCTGCGCTGAAGGCTTACATCGAGGCCATCATCGAGAATCCGAACGGCAAACTCTCAACTGCCTGGCTGTCAGGCTTCGACGGCATTCTGACCGCCTACCTTGGCGAGATTCCCGAATCGTTTGAATATGAGGGCAAAAAATACACCCCGATTGAATTCCGCGACAAGTTGGGAATCAAATCGGAAGATTACATCGAGTTTACATCGCTCACGCACCACCCGCTTTACTCGCGGTTCATAATGGAAGTTGAGGACAACTGGGAACTGGGCGAGGTTTACAATGTGTCGCTCGACGAACTGACCGACATCGCGTTCAGCGCTCTTGACAACGGCTACACCGTGCTCTGGGGCGGCGATGTTTCGGAAAAAGGATTCTCTTGGAACGACGGAATCGCCATTGTGCCCGACTTGAGCGAGGAAGATATGCAGGGCACCGACCGCAAGAGATTCAATCAGGACGGCAAGAAGAAAAAATCGAAACTGTTCAACGAAGTGGTGCCCGAAAAGGCCATCACCGCTGAAATGCGTCAGGCGGCTTTCGACAATTTTGAGACCACCGACGACCACGGAATGCACATAACTGGCTATCTGACAGACAAAAACGGTACTCGCTACTTCAAGGTGAAAAACTCGTGGGACACCACAAACCCGTTCGACGGATACGTTTATATGTCGGAAAATTTCTACCGCTACAAGACGCTGACCGTGATTGTGCACAAGAACGCCGTGCCGTCGAGCATCAAGAAAAAACTGAAACTCTGATAGATAACACACAAACAACACCGAATGACTCTTTTGTCAATCATCTGGAATCCTGACCCGATTTGGTTTACCATCGGAAGCATCAGTTTCCGCTACTACTCGATTTTGTACGTGGCTGGATTGGTGGCTGCCTACTTCATTATCAATAAGTTGGTAATGCGCGAGGGCAAGCCGCGCGAGTTCATCGACAAGTTCACGTGGTTCATCATTATCGGCCTGATTATTGGCGCGCGCGTGGGCCACTGCCTGTTCTACGAGCCTGGCTACTACCTGCACCACATTACCGAAATGCTGCTGCCGATAAAACAAATGGCCGACGGCAGTTGGAAATTTATTGGCTATCAAGGACTTGCAAGCCACGGCGGCGCCATCGGCATTCTGGCGGCGCTATACTTTTTCTGCCGCCGCTACAAGGTTGAATATCTTTGGATTGCCGACCGCCTGGTAATGCCCGTTCCGCTGGTCGGCGTGTTTATCCGCTTCGGCAATTTTATGAATTCCGAAATTGTTGGGCAGCCCACGCAAAGCAACTGGGGCATAGTGTTTCAACGAGTTGATATGCTTCCGCGACACCCATCGCAACTCTACGAGGCCATCTGCTACCTGATAATTTTCGGCGTTCTGCTGTGGTACTACCACAAGAATTTCGGCAACCTTGTCAACGGCAAGATTTTCGGACTGTTCCTGATTCTCGTCTTCTCGGCGCGATTCTTCATTGAGTTCGGCAAGGAAGTGCAGGAAGAATTTGAAGAGGCAATGGCGCTCGATATGGGGCAACTGTTGAGTTTGCCGTTCATCGCGCTTGGCGTTTGGCTGTTCTTTTTCAGGAAACCGAAAGCAAAATCTGGTGAAACGGGCAAACAGAAAAATGGGGGAATCGAGAAATCGGCAAAATGATAAATCGATTAAATAGTTAAAAAACAACGAAAAACGATTATCCGATTATTCAATTCAGCGATTAAACAAAAAAATGAAACTGGCGAGTAAGATATTGGCAATCATCGGCTTGACCGCAATATTGACAGGGTGCGCCAAGCAACCGCAAACACCTATGTGCCAACCACTTGCCGTGAATGGAAAATTTCTGACCAACGCCAATGGCGACACCGTTGTGCTGCGTGGCGTGAGTTACGGCTGGTCGAACTGGTGGTCGCAATACTACAACGCCGAAAGCGTCGGTTGGCTCAAAAACGACTGGCACTGCTCGGTGGTGCGGGCGGCTATGGGCGTTGAGCCGTGGGGCTCTTATCTTCACAACCCCGACAAATCGGTAAAACTGATTGAATCGGTGATTGAAGGTGCCATAAAATCAGGTATTTACGTAATAGTTGACTGGCACGCGCACGGAATCCATACCGCTGAAGCGAAACAGTTTTTCGGCACAATAGCCACCAAATATGCCGACTGCCCGAACATTATTTGGGAAATCTACAACGAGCCTGTTTTTCAACCGTGGGACGCTGTGCGCGACTATGCCGAGCAGATTATCGACACCATCCGCACACATAGCCAAAACGTGATTCTGGTGGGCAGCCCGCATTGGGACCAAGACCTTAACCTTGTGGCAGACAACCCGATACGCGACCGCGAGAACATTATGTACACAATGCACTTCTACGCCGCAACTCACAAAGATAGTCTGCGAAACCGCTACGACAGTGCGCTGACGGCAGGTCTGCCGATATTTGTCTCGGAATCGGCCTGCTGCGAGGCCAACGGCAACGGTGTAATCGACCTTGACGAGTGGAACACTTGGCTTAACTGGTGCGAAACCAATAAGATAAGTTGGGTAACGTGGTCGATTTCGTCGAAAGAAGAAACGTGCTCAATGCTGCTGCCAACGGCAAGCAACACAGGCAACTGGACCGACGCCGACCTTCGCGAAAGCGGCAAACTAACAAGAGAAAAGATTAGAGAACTAAATAATTGAAAAATAAGAACTTTAAAATTATAAACTATGGCAAAAGAACTTCTTTACGTAAACTTGAATTACATTCATCACGTGCTGTCGCCGAAAACACGTGTAGTGACAATGTGTTTGGGAATCAGCATCTGCGGCGTGGGCGCCTGGTGCCTGACCCAAAGTGCGGGCAACTATGCGGCGCTGGCTAGCGGCGTGGTGAACGCACTTGTCGGTGCAACGGCTTTCATCTTCTCTTTCAGGCATATGCCGAATTTCGCAAAGAAATTCATCCGCCTGTCAGAAAGTTCGGTGAAAATCAAAAACCACTGGTTCATTCCGCGCCACAAATTCTGTTGGGAAGACATCGAGAAAATCGAAATCACCCGCGAGCACATCAAAATCACGACCGACTACTCGAGCAAAACCAAAGTTTATGACATTATGGGCGTGTCGTACGACGATTACAACGTGCTGCACAAACAGATTGTGGACAACTGCCTTGAGCGTAACATTGATATGATTTAAGCGCGCAAACCACTCATTTTCAGCGCAGAATGATTTGCTATTTTTCGGGAACGGGCAACTCAATGTGGGTTGCACAAACAGTTGCGGCACGCTTTCGCGACAGTCGCCTGACCGATATGGCCGACGCTGTGGTTAGCGGCAACAGTTTGACTTTCAGCCTTTCGGAAGGCGAGCGATTGGGATTTGTGTTCCCCGTTCATTCGTGGGGCATTCCGTGGATTGTGCGCCGATTCATTAAGAAAACGTCCGTCAGCGACTACGACAACCAACTGATTTACTGCATTCTAACCTGTGGCGACGACTGCGGACTGACCAACCGAATGTTGCTGAAACTTTTCCGCCGCAAGGGCTGGCAGTGCCGCCACATCTACTCGGTGCAAATGCCCAATACCTACGTGGTTTTCCCTGGCTTCGACGCCGACCCCGCCGAACTTGAGCAGAAAAAAACAACCGAAGCCGTTGGCACACTTGATAAAATTATGGCGGCCATCGAGTCGGACTCGCCCATCGACTGCTATCTGCAAAAAGGACAACAATTTTTGAAATCGCGCATCATCTACCCGCTTTTCTGCCGCTTTGCAATGAGCAGCAAGCCTTTCCGCACCACCGACAAATGCATCGGTTGCGGCGTCTGCGTCAAAAACTGCCCAACCCACAACATCAGGCTTGAAAACGGCCGCCCCGTCTGGGCCGACAACTGCACGCAATGCCTGAGTTGCCTGCACCGCTGCCCGCAAACGGCCATCGAGTATGGGAAACAGTCGGTTGGAAAGGGACGGTACTATTATGGGAAAAGAAAAGATTCGCAACAAACGAGTCACGAATCTAATTGACAATTAGTTTTTTACCCTTTGAAATCAAAATAAAAATGGGATTGAACCTCAACCCCATTTTTTATCTACTTATTATTCAAAATCTTATATCTCGCTGTCGCCTTACCCTTAATCATTGCGTTAAGTTTGCCGCCAAGCATCCGACGACGGATTGGTGAAATGTGATCGGTGAAGACTTTGCCGTCGAGATGGTCGAGTTCGTGCTGCGAGATGCGGGCGCGCATACCGTCCCAAACTTCCTGATGCTCAACAAAATTCTCATCAAGATAGCGGATTTCGACCTTGTCGGGACGCCAGACATCTTCGCTGATTCCTGGCAGACTCAGGCAGCCTTCGTTGAACTTAACTTCCTCATCTGTCGGAAAATCCAGAATTTCAGGATTGATGAGCGTACGCTTGAAATCCTTGCAGGCTGGTTCATCCTCGGCAAAAGGCGTTGCATCAATTATCACCAGACGAAGACTCTGCCCCACTTGCGGCGCGGCCAAGCCAACACCCTCGGCGGCTGCCAAAGTATCGTACATATTGGCTATCAACTCTTTAAGACCTTCCTGGTCTTTGATCACTGGCTGCGCTTTCTTGCGCAGAATCGGATTGCCGTAAACTGTTATCGGTAGTATCATTTTCGTTGTTTTTGTTCCATATACGATTGCAGGATGATTGTCGCACTCACGGTGTCAATCAATGCTTTATCCTGCCTTTGTTTCTTTTTCAGACCGCCGTCAATCATCGATTGGAAGGCGATTTTCGATGTGAACCGCTCGTCAATCATCTCGACTGGCGTTTGCGGGAAAACTTCTGCAAGTTTCTTGACAAACGGACGAATATACTGCATTGATTCAGAATCGGTTGCATCCATTTGTTTTGCATATCCGACGACAAACGTATCAACCTGCTCCTTTTGCGTATATTGCGTCAGAAAATCCATCAGTTCGGCTGCTGGCACGGTTTTCAAGCCTGTGGCAATGATTTGCAGCGTGTCGGTCACAGCAATTCCGCAACGTTTGCGGCCATAGTCGATGGCAAGTATCCGTCCCAATCAGATTCCTGCTATTTGTTTGATTTCAGCCATTATACGTTGAGCCAATGCATCGGCCGACTGCTCGTTTTTGCTCTCGGCGTAGATGCGGATAATCGGCTCGGTGTTCGACTTGCGCAGATGAACCCACTCAGTCGGGAAGTCGATTTTCACACCATCAATATCGTTAACTCGCTCATTTGCATAGCGTTTCTTCATTTCGGCCAAAACCGCATCGACGTTGACTGCAGGTGTGAGTTGGATTTTGTTTTTCGATATGAAATAAGCAGGATATTTGGCACGCAACTCCGATGTTTTGCACTGACTTTTAGCCAGATGCGTCAGGAACAAAGCTATGCCAACAAGTGCGTCGCGGCCGTAGTGCAATTCGGGATAAATGACTCCGCCGTTGCCCTCGCCACCAATTATTGCGTTGGTTTCCTTCATTTTAGCAACAACATTCACCTCTCCCACCGCTGCAGCCGAATATTGTCCGCCACGCTGCTCGGTCACGTCGCGCAAAGCACGTGTGCTCGACAGGTTCGAAACAGTGTTGCCCTTGGTGTGGCTCAGCACGTAGTCGGCCACCGACACCAACGTATATTCCTCGCCAAACATCGAGCCGTCCTCGCAAACAATGGCCAGACGGTCGACATCGGGGTCAACAACAAAGCCCACATCGGCCTTCTGCTCACGCATTGCAGCCGAAATCTGTCCCAGATTCTCGGGTAGCGGCTCGGGCGTGTGGAAGAAATTGCCAGTCGGCTCCGTGTTCAAGCCGACAACGTTGGTAACTCCCAGAGCCTTAAACAGTTCGGGCAGAATAAGTCCGCCAACCGAATTGATTGAATCGAACACAACTTTGAAATTCGCCTTGCGGATAGCATTAACGTCAACAAGCGGTAAATCAACCACTTGCGCAACGTGCTTGGCGTTGAACGTCAGGTCTTGCTCAATATGGCCCAACGAATCGACATCGACGAATGTATATAACTCTTTTTCAGCAATTTCGAGAACTCGGTTACCCTCGGCGGCGCTTAAAAACTCGCCGTTGCGATTGAGCAACTTCAAGGCGTTCCACTGCTTGGGGTTATGGCTGGCGGTCAGAATCAGTCCGCCATCGGCATTGTGGTGAGTAACAGCAAGTTCGGTTGTCGGTGTAGTGGCAAGGTCGATGTCGATAACATCCATACCCATACTCACAAGCGTGCCCAGAACAATGTGCGACACCATTGTGCCCGAAATGCGGGCATCGCGGCCAACGACAATGCGCAGGCGATTTTTTCCTGCGTTCTGCTCCTTCACCCACTGCGAGTAAGCGGCAGTGAATTTGACAATATCTATCGGACTCAAACCCTCTCCCACCTTGTCTCCGATGGTTCCTCGGATTCCTGAAATTGATTTTATAAGGCTCATATTTATTAAATTTATATGCGTTTTTAAAGACGTGCAAAAATAGACTTTTTTGTTTGGAACCGACAAATTTTCAACCATCAAGCCGCCACAGATGTTTTCGCTTATACATTTTTCTATTTTTGCTAAAAAATGTATGCAATGAAAAAGCTTTTCTTCACGTTTCTAATCACTTCGGCGATTTTTGGCGCCACATCGTGTGTTCGCCATCAGGTAACATCAATTTCGCTCGACGGCGATGTGGCCACCATCGGAATGCGCGATGGTAACCTGATATTGAAAGCGTTGGACGACAATGCGTTGCGAGTGAAATTCCAAACCAAGCCTGTGCAGTCGCTGCCCGAGTGGATTTACGTTGAAAACGACAAAAAGCCCCAAATGAAGGTGAATGACTACGCCAACCTGATTGTGGTGACGCTTCCGCAGATGTCGGCGAAGATTGACAAAACAACCGCCAGAATCAGTTTTTATGACTCCGAAGGTAATCTGATTCTCAGCGAATTAAGTCGAAGCGTTGAGGCCGACTCGGTGCAAGACCGCGCCACATTCAATGTTACAGAAACGTTCGATTCGCCAGCCGATGAGCATCTTTACGGACTTGGCCAGTTTCAGGACGGCTACCTTGACGTGCGCCAGTTGCCACGCCGCCTAACGCAGGTTAACACGCAGATTTCCATACCGTTTGTGCTGTCGAGCAAGGGCTACGGCCTGCTTTGGAACAATTATGGCCTGACCAACTTCAACATTCCTGCCGACAGCGTTTCATTGACAAAGAAAAATATTGAAAGTGAAGCAGTTGAAGTTGATGTAACGACAACCGAAGGTACCCGCCGTGAGCGCCGTGAGAACAACCAGTTTGAAGCGACTGTTGAGATTGCCGAAAGCGGTCGCTACGCGCTGCTGCTCGATGTTGGGCAGTCGATGGCGCGCCGGCACAATTTACAGATTGACGGACAAACTGTTATGGAAATGCGTAACGTTTGGTTGCCGCCAACATCGTCCACAATTGTCGAACTTGAGAAAGGCACGCACACACTTACCGCCGAACTCACAGGGAATGACCGCCCTGTGGTCTGGTATCAACTTGTAACTAATTCAACCACATACAATTCGCCCGTGGCCGACGGCATCGACTACACCGTTTTTGCCGGCTCGGCCGACGCAGTGATTGCCGCCTATCGCGCAGCAACAGGCCCCGCACCGTTGATGCCGCGCTGGGCTCTGGGCTACATCCACTGCCGCGAGCGGTTCCACTCGCAGTCAGAAATCGTCGGCACGGCCCGCGAGTTCCGCCGCCGCCAGATTCCGATGGACGTGATTGTGCAGGACTGGCAATATTGGGGCCGCTACGGCTGGAACGCGATGCGCTTTGACGAAGCCTTCTACCCTAACCCGAAAAAACTTGTTGACGACTTGCACAAAATCGGCGCGAGGCTGATGATTTCGGTGTGGTCGAAGATTGACGAGAATTCGGAAGTGGGCAAAATGGCCACCGAGCAAGGGCATTACATTAAAAACACGTCGTGGATTGACTTTTTCGACAACGATGCGGCAAAATTCTACTGGGAAAACTTCAGTAGCCGTCTGCTTAAGCCTTATGGCATCGACGCTTGGTGGCAGGATGCTACCGAGCCCGAAAACGATGACCTTGTAGGCCGCCGCGTAATGAAGGGCACACTGCCAGGCGAGATGGTGCGCAACATCTACCCGAATATGGTGAACAAAACTGTGTATGAAGGACTTATGAACGATGACCCCGACCACCGTCCGCTCATTCTCACTCGCAGCGGCTTTGCCGGAATCCACCGCTACGGCTCGGCATTGTGGTCGGGCGATGTGGGCAATGATTGGGAAACATTGCGTCGTCAAATTGTTGGCGGACTGGGTCTTATGGCTGCCGGACACCCGTGGTGGACCTACGATGCCGGTGGATTCTTCCGTCCGTTCGACCAATATAAAAATGCTGATTACCAAGAATGTATGCTGCGTTGGATTCAAACAGCAGCCTTCTTGCCGATGATGCGCGTGCACGGCTATATGAGCGACACCGAAATTTGGCGTTATGGCCGCGAGACAGAGTGCATTGCCACCAATGCTATCCGTTTGCGTTACAGTTTGTTACCATACATTTACTCGCAGGCTGCGGCCGTCACCGAAGGTGGCACTCTGATGCGTCCGCTGGTGATGGATTTTGCAGCTGACTCAACAGCGCTCTGCCAGCAAACCGAATTTATGTTCGGCCCGGCGCTGCTTGTATGCCCGATTATCGAGCCAAAATGCTCGCAGACTGATGTTTATCTGCCGCAAAACGAAAGCGGCTGGTACAATTTTGCCACAGGCGAGCATCTTGCAGGCGGACAGACAGTTAGTGTCCCGGTCAACCTTGAAGCCATTCCGGTTTTTGCACGCGCAGGCAGCATTCTGCCGCAATGCAAACCCGCCAAATCGACAAGCAATATCGATTATAAAAAATTGGATATCACCATTTTCCCGAAGGCTGACGCCACATTCACACTCTACGAAGACGAAGGCTCTAACAACGATTACCTGAAAGGTCAATCGTCTGAAATACAATTTGTTTGGAACGATGCAGCGCGCACACTGACCATTGGCGAGCGCAAAGGCTCATTTGCCGGAATGCCCGAAAAGCGCACTTTCAACGTGAAAATTGCGGGAACTGGCATCGCGCAAAGCGTTGAATATGAAGGAAAAGAAACTATCATTAAACTATAAACACTAAACTATAAACACTAAACTTTAATCGGAATAAAAAATGAACAAATTCAAAAGAACGTTGCAACTGCTGCCGGCACTGGCACTTTGCGCATCTGCAGTGGCACAGACTCCCGCCACAACCAACATTCAGGGTAGCAAATATCCCGCCATCTACCCCGACAACACCATCGAGTTCCAACTGCGCGCACCCGAAGCGCAGAAGGTGCAAGTTGACATCTGCGGGAAAAAGTACGATATGACAAAAAACGCCGACGGCGTATGGTCGGGCAAGACCGAACGCATTGTGAGCGGCATTCAGTACTACAGCTTGATTGTAGACGGCGTGTCGGTGAACGACCCGGGCAGCGAGACTTTCTTCGGCTGCGGCCGTATGATGAGCTGCGTTGAAGTGCCCTACCTTGACGGCGGCAAACAATATCAGATTCAAGACGTTCCGCACGGCTGCGTCCGCACCGAGAACTACTTCTCAAGCGTGACCAAATCGTGGCGCACAATGTACGTCTACACCCCCGCCGGCTACGACAAAGACACCAATAAGAAATATCCCGTATTCTACATTATCCACGGCGGTGGCGAGGACTGCCGCGGCTGGGTTAACCAAGGGCGTGGAAACATCATTCTCGACAATCTGGCCGCCGAAGGCAAGGCTGTGCCGATGATTCTTGTCAGCCTCGACGCCAATGTGGGCGGCTACGACGACATTGAGAAAGAGATTATGGACAACATTGTGCCGTTTGTTGAGAAGAACTACCGCGTTGACGCCCGCCCGCAGATGCGCGCTCTTGCCGGCCTGTCGATGGGCGGACTCTACACGATGCACGTGGGTATGCCGCACAACGATTTCTTCAACTATCTGGGCGTGTTCAGCTCGGGCTGGTTCGCCAACAACCGCGGCGGCGACAACGACCCCGGCACCAAATGCTACAAGTATCTGGAAGCCAACAAAGACCAGTTCAACAAGAACATCAAACTGCTGTGGCTGTCGCAAGGCAGTTCAACCGACATTGCCTACAACAACTGCAAGGTAATGATGCAAAAGTTTGATACCATGGGCATTAAATACGAATTCTACGATTCGAAAGAGGGCGGACACACCTGGCCTGTTTGGCGCGAGGATTTGTACTTGTTCGCACAAAGGCTGTTCAAATAAGGTCACAATATGATATTGGTCATATTCCTGAATGACGGCTTTTAATATATACGCTGAAAAATATCAATATCCGAAAGTAACAAAAAAAGCTGCAAATCGTAGTAGCTGATTGGTATATGAAACTTTTTGGACTGACATCGGTTTTAAAACTTGCGCTTCTGACCGCCACGGCTGTCTTGGCTGCGGGATGCTCGTCGAGCAAGAAACAGCGGGAGCTCAACCCTGACACGGCTGACCTTACCTGGCGCGGCGACTACGATGCGGCTACCCACCGGATGACCTACACCGGCGAATGGGCCGGCTGCGGATGGTGGTTCGGCGACGACAGCGTGAAACCATCGGCCGATTTCAGTGAATATGACCAATTAGTGGTGTCGGTGGACAACATTGTCGGCGACAGCGTAAAACTCTTTCTGAATGTGAGATACACCACAACCGACTATATTTCGTCGGAGTCGGCGCCGATTGTTGACGGACGCGCCGAGCTGCGAGTCGACCTCGACCCGGACAACAAATCGCACGTTCTTGAGGCTTACGTGATGAGCAAATATCCGTGCGAGCTGACCATTGGCAAATCGTACCTTTCCACCCCCACCCAGTATGGCAAACCTCGCGAGCTCAAATCGTTCGGCGGCTATATCGACGCATCGGAATTCAAAGGCTACAACGACGACGCGCTGGTGTCGTTCAACTATTTCGCTGACGGCGAGATGACTTACATCGACAGCGGAGTTGTCAAGCAGATGAACAACTGGGGCATCGGACTTGTCTGCTCAAATGCCGACATCAACGAGAACGTCTATCCCGGACGCCGCATAATTCTGAAGAAACTTGGCGAGCAATCGTTCGACTGCCGTTTGGGCGATATTCGCTATCTGATTGAACTTGAGGGCAATGACGGCAAACGCGGCATATATTGGTTTGTCTGGACCGGCGGTCATCTTACCGATGTCCACATTATCAACGCCACCATCAGGAAGGCTCTAAATTGAGTAATTAAAGACAAAAAGCCAATTAGGAAAGTTATGAGAACAATTGTCGATAGGATTTTGCCGCTGGCCATTACGATGGCCGCCGTTGCGTGCAGCACGCCCGACAACTCAAAATTCGACCTTTTGCCCGACGATGTGAACCTGACTTGGCGTGGCGATTACAACGCGGAAACTCACCGTATGCACTATACCGAAAACTGGTCTGGCTGCGGATGGTCGTTCGGCGACGACGTTAAAAAGCCATCGGCCGACTTCAGCGCCTACGACCAACTGGTTGTAACTGTCGACAGCATATCCACCGACACCACGGCTCTGTTCCTAAATATCAGATACACAACATCTGACGTTGTAACAACCACTTCAGCTCCGATTATCGACGGGCGGACAACCCTGCGTGCCAATTTGGATTCTGTCGGGAAATCGCACGTGCTTGAGGCTTACGTGATGAGCAAGCGCCCGTGCGACCTGGTTATGAAAACCGCAACCTTCTGCAAAGCAACGCGATACGGGAAGAAACGAGTGCTGAAAACCCGCGACGGGTTTATTGATGCCTCGCAGTTTAAAGGCTATAGCGACGACGCGCTCGTATCGTTCAACTATTTTGTTGACGGTCTGATGATTCACGTTGACAGCGGCATTGTTAAGCCGATGGACAACTGGGGCATTGGCAAAATCTGCTCGAGCGCCGACGTCAACGAGAACGTCTGCCGCGGAAGGCAAATCATCTTGAAGAAAATCGGCGAGCAATCGTTCGACTGCCGCCTGGGCGACCTCCGATATATGATTGATTTTGACGGCGGAAACGGCCGACGCGGCTTGTATTGGAGTGTTTGGATGGGCGGCCACCTGACCGAGGTTCGAATGATTAACACCACCATCCGCGAGGCAAAAAACTGATTGATTCTTCCTATCATTCCTGATAACTACCAAAACAGCGTTGGAATTTCATCGGGACAATGCGCGAAAACAGCCGCAGTCCGCCGCCATTCGCCGCAAGGCAAAACAAAAAATCTACGAACACCAATCTGCGGCGCACGAATAAGCCGATTTTCAATATTGCAGAAAATTGTGGTTAAAAACCATTTAATTATGTTTGCCAATATGAATTTAATGTCAAAAAAACTATAAAAAATGAAAAAGATTTTATTAGCAATTGCCGCCATCGTGCCGTTTATGGCTATGGCACAAGACGCTGACCCGTTCAGCAACATCGACGAACTGATTAAGAACACACGCGCTGCCGAAACCAACATTCCTGGTGCCGAGTTTCCGCGCACCGACAGCCACAACCGCGTTTATTTCCACTACAAATCACCTAACACTCAGGCGCTTACGGTTGACATTTGCAGCAAGAAGTTTGAAATGAAGAAGGACGCCGACGGATTCTTCAACGTTGTAACTGACTCACTGCCTGTGGGTTTCCACTACTATTTCCTGATTGCCGACGGCATCTCGGTCATCGACCCGCTCACAACAACCTACTTCGGCTGCAGCCGCGTGGCTGGCGGAATTGAGATTCCCGAAGGCAAGGAAGGCGACTACTACCGTCCTGCCAAAGTGCCGCACGGACAGGTGCGCTCGGTGCAGTATTTCTCTGAAACTCAGCAGAAATTCCGCCGCGCAATGGTTTACACACCTGCCGAATACGAGACATCGGGCGACAAACGCTACCCTGTGCTCTACCTGCAACACGGAATGGGCGAAGACGAGACTGGCTGGTCGACTCAAGGCTTTATGCAGAACATTATGGACAACCAAATTGCCGCTGGCAACGTGGTGCCAATGATTGTGGTTATGGACAACGGCGACGTGGCCGAAGGCTTCAATCCTGCCAAAGGCGGAATGAACGAGTTCGGCGCATCGTTCTACGACGTGATTATCAAGGATTTGATTCCTATGATTGACAAGACTTTCCGCACCAAAACCGACCGCGACAACCGCGCAATGGCTGGCCTGTCGTGGGGTGGATTCCAAACGTTCAACACGGTGTTCAACAACCCCGAAGTGTTCTCGTACGCTGGCGCGTTCAGCGGCGCAATCTTCGGTCTGAACACCAAGACGGCCTACAACGGCATCTTCAACGACAAGGATTTCAACAAGAAGTTCCACTATTTCTTCCTGGGCTGCGGCTCTGAAGAGAATTTCGGCACCGAGAATCTTGTGAAACAGTTGCGCGAGTGCGGCGCCGACGCCCAATTCTACCTTTCGGAAGGCACTGCCCACGAATGGCTGACCTGGCGCCGCTGCTTCAATCAGTTTATTCCGCATTTGTTTAAGTAGAGACGTGCCGTGGTATAAGGACAATAATTGCAATAAAAGACAACAGACATCGGACTACAGACAACGGACAAAGGTCTGAAGTCTGTTGTCTGAAGTCAGAAGTCTAAACCTTCTAAACAGCGAAGCGACTAAACTCTCAACATAAAATCAAACAATGAACAAGAACATTCTTTTCGGGCTGGCACTGCTGGCTATGGGCTGCACGGCGCAGCAATCGCAAAACACCTTCACATTCGAAGGCAACCCGCTCATTCGCAATAAGTTCACTGCCGACCCCGCGCCAATGGTTTCGGGCGACAGGCTCTATCTGTACGTTGGCCACGACGAGTTCTATCCTGGTCAGGATAGCGCTGGCGGCGGCAAGGAATTCAACATCACCGAGTGGCTCTGCTACTCGACTGCCGATATGAAAACCTGGACCGACCACGGCTCGGTGCTGCGTCCTGGCGATTTTGCGTGGGCCGACACCGTGACGCCCAAAGTGGGTACGGCCTGGGCTGCGCAAGTGGTTGAGCGCAACGGCAAATTCTACTATTACATCACCTGCCAAGGCAAGCAGCCGTACTCGGGTTACGCCATCGGCGTGGCTGTGAGCGACTCGCCGACGGGTCCGTTTGTTGACGCAATCGGCAAGCCAATTATTTGTGACACAATGACTTCGAACGGTGCTCGCGGTTGGTGGAACGACATCGACCCGACCGTTTACATCGACGGCGACGACGCCTGGCTCTGCTGGGGCAACGGCACCTGCTTTATGGCCAAACTCAAACCCAATATGATTGAGTTAGACAGTGATATTCAGGTGGTTAACGTACCGAAATACACCGAAGGCCCGTGGCTCACAAAGCGCAACGACACCTGCTACCTGATTTACGCGTCGTGGGGCCGTGGCGGCGAAGCCATCGACTATGCCACAGCGCCGTCGTTCAGCGGCCCGTGGACACACCGCGGACAGGTTACTGGCGAAGCCGAAAACAGTTTCACGATTCACCCTGGGGTGGTTGAGTTCAACGGCAAATGGTGGCTGTTCTATCACAACGCCACGCTCGAAATCGACGGCATCAAGGGCGCCATCGGCCGCCGCTCGGTGTGTGTTGACGAAATGGAATTCAACGCCGACGGAACCATCAAATTCGTTAATCAGACAAAATAAATTGATATGAAAAGACGCAGTGCCATATCGTTGTTTGCAATTGCAATCGCCTTGATTTCAGTAAGTTGCGGTTCAAAAAAAGAGCAAGTTGCGGTTTCGCCCGACGGACGGATAACCGTTTTTGCCGAAGCGGGCAAGTATCTTGTGAAATATCTTGATAATGACGCACTTACAATCGCCCGAATCGGCTACGACAGCCTTGCCGCCGCACCCGAACTGAAATTCGCGCAAGCGGTGAGCGCCGACTACACAATGCTTGCGGGCAAACGGTCGCACTGCGCCAATCAGGCCAACGAGTACACGGCCGCGCTGGACGCGAACACCGACCTGATTTTCCGCGTCTATAACAACGGAATCGCCTTCCGCTATCAGTTCCACAACGTGGCCGAGCCAATGGCAATTCCCACAGAATTAACATCTTACGAGATTCAGGAAGGCACGCGCCGCTGGTTTATGCAGTGGGCCGAGTCGTACGAAGGATTTTTCACGCCCGACACCACCGCAAAGCAGAAGGCAGTGTTCAGTTTTTCAGGCACTTTCGTGAAAAACGGCTGGTGCTGCCGCTGGTCGTACCCTGCGCTTATGCAGCCGTCGGACAGCGTTTTCGTGCTTTTGAGCGAATCGGGCGTGGGCGCCGACAACAGCGCTTCGTGCCTTTGGAACGACGGCGACAACATCGAGATTTTCAACGTCCGCCCCGACAAGAACGAGACCGAAATCAGCGGCTCGTACCTGACGCCGTGGCGCGTGGCGATTATCGGCAATCTGGCTGATATTGTGGAATCTACGCTGATTACCGACGTGGCCGACGACTGCAAAATCGACAGCACCGAGTGGATTGAGCCTGGCGTGGTTTCGTGGATTTACTGGGCCTACAATCACGGCTCGAACGACTACAACATCATCAAAAAATATGTGGATTTGGCTGTCAATCTGAAACTTCCGTACGCGCTCATCGACGCCGAATGGGACGAAATGAAGGACGGCAAAACCATTGAAGACGCCGTGCGATACGCTGTCAGTCAGGGTGTTAAGCCACTGATTTGGTACAGTTCGTCGGTTGGCTGGATTGACGGCGCGCCTGGGCCGAAATTCCGTCTAAACAAACCCGAAGACCGCGAGCGTGAGTTCGCGTGGCTTGAGAAAATCGGGGTTGCGGGCGTGAAAATCGACTTTTTCTCGGGCGACAATCAAATGAATATGAGTTATTGCATCGACTTGCTGCAATCGGCTGCACGTCACCATCTTACGGTGAATTTCCACGGTGCCACACTACCGCGCGGCTGGCAGCGCACCTACCCCAATCTGTTGAGCACCGAAGCGGTTTACGGCGCCGAGTGGTACAACAACGTGCCGACCTTCACCAACAAGGCCGCCGCACACAACGCCACGCTGCCATTCACGCGCAATGTTGTCGGCTCAATGGACTACACGCCGTGCGCTTTTTCCGATTCGCAGCATCCGCACATCACCACGCACGCCCACGAGTTGGCGCTGACGGTGCTCTTTGAGTCGGGCCTGCAGCACCTTGCCGACCGCCCCGAGAGCCTTCTGGCGCAGCCGCAGGAAGTGCAAAACTTCTTCGGACAGTTGCCTGCCGCTTGGGACGAGACAAAATTTGTTGGCGGCTATCCTGCTGATTATGCGGTTGTTGCGCGCCAAAGCAATGGCAAATGGTACGTTGCGGGCATCAACGGCACCGACAACGAACGCGAAATTGCTGTGAATCTTGATTTTATAAAAGACGGAAAGTTCACATTGTTCGCCGACAGCGGCAACGCCGACAGTCCGTGGACAATTGAAAATATCGACGCTAACAATCTGCCGAAAACGGTGAAATTGCAGCCGCGCGGGGGATTTGTGATTGCGGAAGAGTAAAAGTTTAGGGGGTAAGAGTTTAGGGGTTAGAATGCTAAAAAGTTAAGAATTTAGAAAGTTGAAAATGGTTAGTTATCTAAACAGCGAAGCCCCCGATAGTTATCGGGATAAACTTCTAAACAGCGAAGCGGCTAACCCCTAAACGATTCACCGATTAAACAGTTAAACGATTAAACAATAAAAAAATGAACAAACGCTCACTTCTGATTTGTGCCCTTGCGTGCATCTTCTTATCGGCTGTATGTCTGATAGTTGCGTTGCTGGGTGCTTCGAGTGCCGCCGACGGCAAGTTCGACCAAAAATTGGGCCTGACATCGCCCAACGGCAAAATCCGTTTCCAATGCGAATTGAACGTCGATAACATTCCGTCGCTCAACGTCTATTATATGACTGACGGTGAATGGGATAAGGTGATTTCGATTCCAAAATTCGGACTCACAGAAGGGGCTGACGCTTTTCTGTCGTACAAAAACGCATCGAAAACCATCGACATCCAAGATAACTATAAAATGCTGTCGGGCAAGCGTTTACACTGCATCAATCAGGCAACTGAGCGCACCTTCAGTTTTGTTGACCGCAACAACCGCACGCAGAACGTGATTGTGCGCGCCTACAACAACGGCGTGGCTTTCCGCTTTGCGCTGGCCAAGGGATACAGCGAGTGCAACTTCCTGCAAGAGCAGACCACCTACCATTTTGCCGATTCGGCCAAACGCTGGCTGCAGCGCTTCGACGACTCGTACGAAAAGTTTTACTGGCCAAATCCGAAGGAACGCGAAGGCTGCCACTGGGCCTACCCGTCGCTTTTTGAACCGAAAGACAGTCTGTATATTCTTATCACTGAAGCAGATATGACAGGCAAAAACAGTGGCTCAAGTTTGAGAAACACCGCTGCGTCGAGTTATAAAATCCAAAACGACGAAAACCGCCTTGCGCTGAGCGACGGCTGGCAGACGCCGTGGCGCGTGGCCATCATCGGGTCGCTGGCCGACGTGGTGGAATCGACACTTGTGACGGACGTGAGCACGCCGTGCAGAATTGCTGATAATGAATGGATTAAGCCTGGTGTGGCATCGTGGATTTACTGGGCCTACAACCACGGCTCGAGCGATTATCAGATTGTAAAACAATACATTGACCTTGCCGCCGAACTGAAACTGCCCTACACGCTCATCGACGCCGAATGGGACGAAATGCACGGCGGCAACATCTACGAAGCCATCGCTTACGCGAAACAGAAGGGCGTGAAACTGCTAATGTGGTATAATTCAACCACTAAATGGGTTGACCGCGCCCCTGGTCCGAAATATCGGCTGAACAAGGCCGAAGACCGAGAAAAAGAATTCAAATGGCTGGAAGATAATGGCATAGCGGGCGTTAAAATCGATTTCTTTGAAGGCGACAAGCAGCGCACAAACCAATACTGCATTGAACTGCTCGAGAGCGCCGCAAAGCACCATTTGCTGGTCAATTTCCACGGCGCAACACTGCCGCGCGGCTGGCAGCGAACCTATCCGAATCTGGTTAGTACAGAAGCAGTTATGGGTGCCGAATGGTACAACAACGCCCCGTTCCTGACCGACAGGGCAGCAATGCACAACGCCACTCTGCCGTTCACCCGCGGCGTGGTGGGCTCAATGGACTACACGCCTTGCACCTTCACCGATTCGCAGTTTCCGCACATCACCACGCACGCCCACGAGTTGGCGCTGACGGTGCTTTTTGAATCGGCCGTGCTGCACCTTGCCGACCGCCCGACAAGTTACCTGTCGCAACCTGCTGACGTTCAGCGGTTCTTTACCAATCTGCCAACCGTTTGGGACGAGACGAAACTCGTTTGCGGCTATCCTGGCGAGTACGCCGTAATGGCCCGCGAGCGCAACGGCAAATGGTATGTGGCGGGAATCAACGGCAGCGACAGCGAACGTGAAATTGCTCTGAATCTTGATTTTATCAAAGGCGGCAAGTTCAAAATGTTCGCCGACAGCGGCAATCCCGACAACCCGTGGACAATCACCAATCTTGACGCCAACAATCTGCCCAAAACAGTGAAATTGCTGCCACGCGGGGGATTTGTGATTGCGGGGGAATCTTCTAAAAATTAACGGCGCTATTAGAATTTGCCAACACTTTGCGGCAATTGCGTTTTTGTGTTTTATCCATTATAAAAGATAAAATCACCAAGTTTTATCCGATATAAAAGACAAACCCCACCATTCGTCCCATTTCTTCGCAAATCGCACAATCGGCACCCTTTGAATTGCCGAATTGCTATATTTGTGCCATAAGAATCGATTGACCGACTATCCGATTGACCGATTCAACAACTTATCGGAACACTAAACACTTAAAAATGAAAAAGTTATTAGCAATGATGTGCATTGCCGCAAGTCTGACGGTTAATGCAAAGGACAACAAAGAGATGCACGTTTATCTCTGCTTCGGACAATCGAATATGGAGGGCAACGCCCAAATCGAGGAGGTTGACCGTCAGAATATCGATGAGCGCTTCAAAATGATGGCCGCCGTCGATTTTCCGAAAATGGGCCGCAAGATGGGCAAAATCTATCCCGCCGTTCCGCCCTTGTGCCGCGAGAACACTGGCCTTACGCCCGTCGATTACTTCGGCCGCACAATGGTCGAGAATCTGCCCGAAAACGTGAGCATTTGCGTCATTAACGTGGCCATTGGCGGATGCGATATCAAGGCCTTTATGAAGGACAGCATTGCCGCCTACTGCACCAAGTGCCCCGACTGGATGGTAGGGATGCTGAAAGAGTACGACAACAATCCCTACAAACGCCTTGTCGATATGGCCAAAATCGCGCAGAAACAAGGCGGCGTGATTAAGGGCATTCTGCTGCACCAAGGCGAGACCAACACAGGTCAGGAAGAGTGGTTAGGTATGGTTAAATCGGTTTACGACGACCTTATGAAAGACCTGAACCTGGACCCCGACAATGTTCCGCTGCTTGCTGGCGAGGTTGTCAACTCTGACCGTGGCGGCACCTGCGCGGCTCACAACCCGCTTATCAACCGTCTGCCCGAAGTGATTAAAAATGCTCACGCAATCAGTTCGAGCGCCTGCCCCGAAAACTTCGACCAACTGCACTTCACTGCCGAAGGCTACCGTATGCTGGGCCGCCGCTACGCTGTGAAAATGCTTGAGTTGCAAGGCATAAAGGCAAAAGACCTTTCGAATCCGCGCGCCAACAATCTGGTGTCGCCTGTGATGCATATGATGAATTTCTACTTCGACCGCGCACAGAACAAGATGGTGTTCGACAACACGAAAGCCCGTCTGCGTTCGGCAACATTCAACGTTTATGCGCCCAACGCGCAGAAGGTTGAGTTCTCGAGCCAATTCACCGAAGGTCTGCAGCCGATGGTCAAGAATGCCAACGGCATTTGGTCGATAACCCTAAACGCCCCCAAATCAGACATTTATCCCTACAATTTTGTTGTCGATGGCGTCTCGATTTCCGACCCTGCCAATATGAACGTCTTCCCGAACGAGAACTTTAAGGCTTCGCTCTTCGAAGTGCCTGACAATGAGATGCTTTACACCGTTCGCGATGTTCCGCACGGCCGCGTCACCTATATGAACTACAAATCGGAAGAGTTGGGCGTTTACCGTCCGCTAATCGTCTATACGCCTGCCGAATACGAGCAGAATCCCGATAAGAAATACCCCGTTTTCTACCTTGTCAGCGGCACCACCGACACCGAAGAGACCTGGTTCAAAGTGGGCCGTTTCAACACCATTCTCGACAACCTGATTGCCGACGGCAAAGCCGTTCCGATGATTGTTGTGCTGCCCTACGGCAATATGCTGCACGGCACGCCCAATCCCGCCACAATGGAAGCCGTTGCGATGTACGAGCAGTTTGCCCGCGTGATGACTGGCGAGATTATGCCGTTTGTTGAACAGAACTTCCGCACCCTTAACGACCGCGAGAACCGCGCCATTGCAGGCTTCTCGCGCGGTGGCGGGCAGTCGCAGTTCACCGCCTTCAGCAACCCCGACAAGTTCGCCAATATGGCTTCGTACAGCTCATACCTGATTCCCGAAGCAATGGACAAATGCTTCGCCAACCTGATGACACCCGAAGCAATGCAGAAGAACTTCAAGGTGCTCTGGTACGGCGTTGGCAAGGACGATTTCCTTTATCAGAACGTGAAGACTCACCGCGACTATTTCGATGCCAAAGGCATTAAGTATCAGTACAAAGAGACCGAAGGCGGTCACACCTGGATGAATGCCCGCGACTATCTGGCCGAGACTCTGCAACTGTTCTTCAAATAAGATAAAAACCACTGATTTTTAAAGGCTTGATGCAATTTGTATCAAGCCTTTTTTTATATTTGGAGAACTTTAACAAAAGCACAAACAATATGAAACCACTACTCAAACTGACGGCCATTGCCGCCATTGCGCTCACGGCCTGCCAAAAAGCCGAAACCACTATCAGCGTGAATCTGACCGACCTTCCTGAAGGCGCGGTTGTTGAAATTTACAAATTCGAAGGACGCGTTGGCGACCGAGTCTTTTCTGACACCGTGCATAACGGCGTATTCTGCAAAACATATGTTTGCGATTCGTTCAATACCAACACTTATTATGATGTGGAAATTGTAATGGGCAATTATTATTCACACCGATATGTCTATATCAGCCCCAACACCAATTCGAAGGTTTCGGGTTCGGACATTTATTCAGCCAAATGGACTGTGACAAGCAAGAATCCGCACCAGCGGTTTGAAAACGATATGAATGATGCTACGGGCGAAATAAACGATGAAATGCGAAAACTCGAATCACAGTTGCAAAACCCAGAAGTAACGCCCGAAGAGCGCCAGCCGCTTATAAACAAACTTAATAGTTTGGGTGCAGAACGTACTGATTTGACGCTTTCCGCAATGGAAAAACTGCCAGTCGATGAATATTGGATGGGATATCTTGAAAACTATAGCAGGATGGTCAGTCGCGCAGGTTCGGCTCACCCCCGATATGCGCAAATAGTCGAACTCTACAACCGAATGTCAGAAGCCGACAAAGCCACACCCAGCGGCAAGATTATCACGCAGAATATATTTGGCAAGACACCTGCCGTTGGCGAAAAATATATCGATTTGGATTTTTACGATGCTGAAGGCAACTCACACCATTTGGCTGAATATCAAGGAAAATGGATGTTGCTCGAATTCAGCAGTTACGGTTGTGAGCCGTGCCGAACGCTTACGCCAGCCTTTAATTATTTGTATGGCAGGGGAATTGGCAAAACACTCGAAATCATTGCTTTGACTGAAGATGAAAAATCGGTGTTCGAAGATATGGCCGCTACCGACAAGCCAGTCTATCCACTGTGGAACAACCGCGAACGAATTCTATTTCCAACCTACCAAATCTACTATATGCCGACATTCTATCTCGTTTCACCCGAAGGCACTATTGCCGAAACGTGGCACGGCGCAGGCTCTAGTTGGCCGCGTATTGTGGATGCCATTCTCAAGGCCGATGCGTTTCCAAAGCCTGAATTCAAAAACGAAAACAATGTGACGGTTATCACCTTTCCGAAATTCGCCAGCAACAACAGCGTGATGTTTGTCGATAAAGTGGAACTCTACGCCGACTCAACCGTCATAAACTGCAGTTATCCGAGTTTTATCCTTTGCACCATTCGCCCAGAAACTTATTTGATGGCTAACAGCAAGAAAATCAAAATCTTAAAAACAGTCACAAGGCAGAACAAGGTTATTCCTAGTTCTTTGGGCATATCCAGCAACTACCGTGTAACCTTTGAGCCACTGCCCCAAGGCACAACCGAATTCGATTTTATTGAAGGCGACTGCGATGGGTGCTTCCGCGTGACGGGGATAAAAGTCAGAGAATAAGACAATTGTGCTTAATAAATTGAAAAAGAGAGCCGCAAGGCTCTTTTTTTGTAAACTAAAATTTGCTAATTTTGAAAAAAATAAATGGCAAGAAAATGACTTATGCGGTTTTAGAAAAAAAGATGGACAGTCTTTCGGCGCTTCAACAGCAAAATGTGGAATCATATATCGATTTCCTTTTGTTCCAAAATCAGCAGAAAAAGCGCGAAACAAAGCAGCCACTTGACTTCTCGAAATATGAGACAGCAACCCATATTTGGAATGCTGATGCGCAAAGTGTTGTAAATGAATTGCGTTCAAATGATAGGTTCTAAGGTGTTTATCGATACCGCACCATTTATTTATGCGCTCGAAGACAACGCGCAGTATTCTGTTTCGGTGCGAAAAGCATTTTCTGATTATTACAATAAAGAGACAGCGCTTTGTACGTCGCTGCTCACTTTCACCGAGTATTGCGTAGTTCCATATCGGCAGAATAATGTACAAAAAATATCTGATTTTGAGAATTTTATTAGCGATGCCAACATTTTTGTCATTCCATTTACCGTGCAAATTGCAAAATATGCCGCACAGATTCGCGCAAAATACGCAGGAATAAAAGCAATGGATGCTCTGCAACTGGCATTCGCCATTCAAAACGGCTGCGACGCATTTCTTACTAACGACAAACAATTGCGACAAGTAAGCGAAATCAGAATTATCCTTGTGGATGAACTGTAAATAATCGTAAAACAACAATTTACAAAAGAGAGCCGCAAGGCTCTTTTTTTGCACCTATTCCCAAAAGTTAGTTAAAAGGTGGTAAGGTTACCACCTTTTTTGAGAAAAATCCCAATTCACGCTCAATATCCACCTTTTTCTTTTTGCGGAAATAATAAAAGTATTTTTTACTTTTTATAAAAATTTTGATTACATTTGTGTTAACAAATCGAAGATGGGAAATTATTAACACTATTTATAAACAACACGTAATCAACACAATGCAAATGAAGAAAGTTTTATTAAGTCTGGTTTTGGCGTGCGGATTCCTGGGCGCGCAATCGACAGAGAAAGTAATCAAAAGTCCTGATGGACAGATAGTTGTAACCGTATCGGATGCTGATGGCAAGCCGTCGTACTCGGTGAAACTGAACGGCGAGGTGTTTCTTGAGCAGTCGCCGCTGGGTTTGGTGCTCGATTTGGGCGACTACACCAACGGTATGTCGCTGACTGACAGCAAGGAAGGCCTGAAATACACCGACAGTTACACGCTGCGCAACTCGAAGCAGAGCAAGATTGACGTTGAGGCCAACGGCGGCATTTTCACCTTCGCCAAGGGCGGCAAAAACGTTTACAGCGTCGAGTTCTACGTGTCGAACCGCGATGTGGTGTTCCGCTATAACCTTATGGCTCAGCGTCCTACGTTCTGCTGCGTGGTGAAAGAAGAGGCTTCGGGCTTCCGCTTGCCCGACGGCGCCACCACATTCCTTTGCCCGCAGGCCACCCCGATGGGCGGTTTCGCGCGCACAACACCTTCGTACGAGACGCATTACACTGTGGATGACGCACTTGGAAAGAACGGCTGGGGACAAGGCTACACCTTCCCGTGCCTGTTCAAGAATGGCGACAAGGGCTGGATTCTGATTTCGGAAACTGGCGTGAACGGCCGCTACTTTGGTGGCCGACTGATGGGCGGCAACGGCGGACTCTACACTATCGGCCTTCCGCAAGAGGGTGAGATGAACGGTCTGGGCTCTTCGACACCTGGAATGACTCTGCCGTCGTCAACACCTTGGCGCACAATTACTTTGGGCAAAACGCTGGCGCCGATTGTTGAGACCACGGTGGCTTTCGACTATGTGAAACCGCTCTACGAGGCGTCGCAGGAATACAAGTACGGACGCGGCTCGTGGTCGTGGATTATCGGAATGGACGGCAACACCAACTTCGATGTGCAGAAGAAATATATCGATTTTTCGGCTGCAATGGGCTTCGAGTCGGTGCTGATTGACGCCCTTTGGGACACTCAAATCGGCCGCGACAAAATCAAGGAACTGGCCGACTACGGAAAGCAGAAAAACGTGGGTATCTACTTGTGGTACAACTCGAACGGCTACTGGAACGACGCGCCGCAATCGCCACGCGGAATTATGGACAACATAATCACCCGCCGCGCCGAAATGAAATGGATGCAAAGCATTGGCATTCGCGGAATTAAGGTCGATTTCTTTGGCAGCGACAAGCAGCCGATGATGCAACTCTACGAGGATATTCTGGCCGACGCCAACGACTACGGTCTGCTGGTGATTTTCCACGGCTGTACCCTTCCACGCGGTTGGGAACGTATGTACCCAAATTTTGCGGCTTGTGAGGCTGTCCGCGCAAGCGAGAACCTTGCCTTTGGCCAAAACGAGTGCGACAATGAGGCCTTCTGCGCCACTCTGCACCCGTTCATTCGCAACACCATTGGCAGTATGGACTGGGGCGGCAGCACGCTCAACAAGCACTACGCCTACGACAACACCCACGGCAACACACGCCGCACTTCCGACGTGTTTGCTCTGGCCATTTCGGTTATGTTCCAAACGGCTGTAAACCACTTTGCTATGGCGCCGAACAACCTTACCGACGCGCCTGCGTGGGCTATCGATTTTATGAAACAAGTGCCGACAACTTGGGACGAGGTTAAGTTTATCGACGGATATCCTGGCAAGTACGCCGTTCTGGCGCGCCGCCACGCTGACAAATGGTTCGTGGTTGGTATCAACGCACAGAAAGAGCCGCTGAAACTCAATCTGAACCTGCCAATGTTTGATGCCAATCAGACCGTCAAACTCTACAGCGATGACGCTAACTTGAACGGCAGTGTTAAAGATTTGAAAATAAACAAAAAACAGCAAATGGCAATCACCATTCCGTGCAACGGCGGTGTGGTGATTACGAAGTAAATCGGAAACGCATTTGATTGAAACGAACTCGTGAGTGGCTCTCACGGGTTCGTTTTTTTTATACATTTGTGTTGTTCTGCGCTAAATATCATTGACGGGCAAGATTTTATGACCGATAGAAACGAAATCATACTTTACCAACCTGACGAAGCCGTAAAACTCGAAGTGCGGTTAAGCGAGGAAACGGTGTGGCTTAATAGAAATCAAATGGCCACATTATTTGGACGTGATGTGAAAACCATAGGAAAGCACATTGCCAATGCTCTTGCAGAAGAATTGTCGGCTTTTCAAGTTGTCGCAAAATTTGCGACAACTGCCAACGATGGTAAAACATACAAAGTTGAGTATTATAATCTCGATATGATTTTGTCTGTCGGATACAGAGTAAAGTCGCAAAAAGGAATTTTGTTTCGCCAATGGGCAAACCGTGTTCTGAAAGATTATTTGCTTAAAGGATATGCTGTTAATCAGCGTTTCGAAAGGCTTGAACAGCGAATGACTGATGCCGAAAACAAAATCGACTTCTTTGTGCGCACCAACGCCTTGCCCGTTGAACAAGTGTTTTTCGAAGGACAGTTTTTTGAGGCGCGGGTGTTGCTCGAAAAACTCATAAAAACCGCCACGCAGCGGGTTATTATCATTGACGCCTATGTTGATGCCGCCACGTTTGAAATGCTCGATGTGCGCAGCGCAGGCGTTATTGCCGACATTTATTCTGGCAAAGACCTTGCCGCACTGCGCAATATCCACAATAGTACAGCAGGCGTTGAGCCGATTAACACTCACATTTGGAGCACCCCGTCGCACGACCGCTGGCTCATTGTCGATAACAACCTTTACCACTGTGGGCACTCGCTCAAAGACATTGGCCGCAAACTCTCGGCCATAACCCTTATGGGAACGCTGCCCGAAACGGTGCTCAATGCTGTAAGATAGCGGCAATACGGCGCTTTCTAACGCATATTCAAAAACATTTTCTTTTTTCCAACTAACTCATACTGTTTTTTCGGCTTTCGTATTTCAATAGATTTTCCATATCTTTGAAACTAATTGATGCCGAAAACGTTTTAATTGTTATTTGGCAATAGTTTAATTATTAAAAAAGGAGTGACAAAGAACACTAAAAAGGATTAAAATACAATAAAATAGAGCATTAGGCTTTTTCTTTCTTCAAGATAAAATTTGGCGATTTTAGTAATACGAGAGAAATGAAGTCATACAACACGCATTGGCGTGGACTTGACTTATTTCGTGTATTACAGGTTACGCCAAATTTACCTTCTTGAAGCGGGAGACAGTTAAGTTTCACGCTTTTTTTATTGTCTGATTGTAAATGGTTTAATAAATGAATAGGTAGGTTATGGAGTATTTGGTGATTTTTTTAAGCAGATATTCAAGCCCTGGTGAGGCGTTTGCCGTTGGAGCCATATCGGCATTATTGTTTAGTCTGATATTCGCAATCTCACGTGGTGTGGATAAAGCAAAACAAAACCACAAAAAAGATTGGGAAGATATAAAAAAGGATGACGATAAAAACAATTGATTATGCCGTCGTTAGTAAACTTTTGGACACGAATTATTGATTGGTTTCGCGACAGACAAGACCGCGTGCAACTAATTGCAGGATTTAATCGGGCTGCACGTGAGGCTTTTATCAACGGTGAAGCACCCACACACCTTGAAGCGTGTGTGTCAAGAGGTTACAGACCATACAAACACCAATTTTCCAATTTCTTCAATAGCGGATTTCGGATTAAAGTATTCTCTGGCAAGCAGTTGTCAAAACAAGACACCGTTAATATCGGCAATGTAATTCTGGCAAATGATACTCTTGTGCGACGCTTGGTTGTATTGGGGTTCGACACTTTGGAAGTGCACAGTGATGTCGGTACATACGGCTGCCGCTGGCAACTTCGTGATTATATAATGATTGGGGAAGGGTAAAACTATGAACGATACATTACAATTGGCTGTTGATGTCGCAGCACAAACACAGACTGACGGTGGCTCGATTAATTGGTGGATGGCAATTTCAATTATCGAATTGGCGGTAATTGTCATTTTGTTACTTGGCAGAGCCGCAAAACACAATGACAAACGCAGCCACATAAAACAACAAGTCAAAAGCGAAGGCGATATTGACTTTGGCAACATTGTTAATAGCGCATTTGGTGCCGAAACATTATACAAAGATTTGATTCGGAAATGCCACCCCGACCGTTTCGCGCCCGATGCAGACAAAGTTGCCGTTGCCAACGACATTACAGAACGGTTGGGAAAGCATAAAAACGACATTAAAAAACTCAACGAATTGAAAATAGAGGCTATAAATAAACTTAATATTAATCTTTAAATCAAAAAGTTATGGGAGCGGTAATTTTTGCTTCAATTATCGGAGGCATAGTTGGAGCGTTGATTGGAAAAAACAGAAAAATTGGCGCGGGATGGGGATTCGCGCTGGGCTTTTTCCTAGGTTTTATCGGTTGGATATTTGCTCTTTGCAGCAAGAAAAACGAGACTGAATTTATGGAAATAACTAAAAACGAATAGTTATGAAAGTGTTAGGATGGGTTTTTCTGGTTATAGGTATCGGAAATCTTGTGTTGGCTTTAATAGGATTATCAATTGGCGAACCACAAGCAGCAACAAACCTTCGCGCTGTTTTCTTGTTCGGCGTTCTTGGGGCATTTTTCATTCACCGAGGAAACAAGAAGGAACAGGAAGAAAAGGAGAAAAAAGAGTGGAATAAAATGAATTAAGTGTTTAATAATTAATTTATTATAATATGAAAAGGATTCTATTTACATTATCCATATTATTAGCTCTTTCGGGAGTAAAATTGCATAGTCAAACTTTAGATGTTACATACAAATCATATTCAGGTGGCAGTATTGCAGTGATAAAGCCAACTATTGCGAATTTTGTCACTTTGCTTTCTTTAACAGAATCAGAGTTTGAACGAAAGATGAAGCAGTACAACTATTACGAAGACGATAAACCTGGTAAGTATCGTTCCTTTTCGAATGGAAGTATTACGAATTTTATGTACACAAAATGTGCAAATACCTATCTCTATAATATAATGAAAAACGAAATTCGCTTTTTTGTATCAATTGATATGATATATCCATTAGATGCTATTTCATTATTATATAGAGAATTAAAACCTTATTTTGTAGATTCGAAATTAAATGCAAATGGTAATAGCGTAGATTATTTTGTTGTTAAATATGAGAATAGTGTGTACGATTTTTTCGTGACCAACACAGGTACTATGTATGATGTAACTGTTCAAGGTAATCATTAAAGTTATGCGAAAGATTTTTTTGTATTGTGCCACTATGTTTGTTGCATACTCGTCAGTGGCTCAAAATTATAATGTAACAATCAATTCACAATTCAAGCCAATGTCTGTTGAGGAGCATTTGCTTTATATGCAAGCACAAGCACAAAGACAGGCATATGAAGAGGAGATGAGAGCGAGAAGCAAGCGTCTTTTTGAACAGTACCAAAACGATGCTTATAAAGCTCTAAACAGAGGCGACAAAAGTGGATTTTTAAGGCTTTCAAACCAAGCGTTACAAACAGGTTGGTATAATGGGAAACTGTATTACGACCGTGGTAAAGTTTACCAACAATTTGGTCTTTATAAGTACGCAAAACAAGAATTTAAAAAGGCTAAAAAGGTTGGATACTATCAAGCGGAATATGCTTTAATAGAATTAAAAGAAGCAAAACGCCGCAAATAATCGGAACACATTTATTCACTATATCTAATAATTAATTGTATGATTATGAAATATTTATTCAAACACGCAAAAGACTTGATGTGCGCTTTATTGTTATTGTGCACAGTTGATGCTAATGCACAAACCTATACTCAAAAATGGAACGATTTGTATAAACGGACAGAGTTTTATGATTCTTATGGTCGTATGGTAGGTTACTGCAAGTATAATGAGTTATATAAAAGACTTGAATACTATGACAGTTATGGCAATTTGACGAAAACTGAATCAAAAAACGACTTGTATGACAGGACAGATGTTAAAGACGATAAAGGAAATTTGGAGTCAACACGTTCATATAATCAATTGTATGATAGAGAGGATATAAAAGACGAATATGGTCGAGTGATTGGTTATAAGAAATGGAACTCATTGTATGACCGATATGATGTTTTTAAATCGAATGGAACATTAATCGGTTACTACAAATGGAATGATTTGTATAAGCGTTGGGATTATTTCGAAAATAAATACTAATGATATGAAACATTTAATCTTATGTATGGCAATAATGTTCAGTAGCTTTATTGTCAAGGGGCAATCATTATCAAGTAACGAATGGACTTTATATGATGTTACTACAGTCATTAAAGGCACGCTTCGTGATGGCGAATGCTATTTAGGTGAGCCAAATAACTATCCGCAAAAAACAATTATTGCCATAAAGAAAACAGCAGTTATGCTTGTGAGTAAGGATAACACATTCGGTTGTAGTATTGTAAATACCACTTATGATTCTGGTGGAGTAACTTATGAAACAAGAAAAGATTTATCGGGTGATTTAATATTGGTTAAAAAGACGAATCAGAATGGTGTACTTATGATTTATTTTATAAACGTAACACGCCAAATAGTTGATGTCTATTTAGTGAAACAACGTTAAATTTAAATGCTATGAAAAAAAATGATTTTTAGCGGACAGCAATATAACTTTTTAAAGTTTTTGATATGAGAAATATAATTGTATGTATGGCTTTATTATTGGTTAGTTTTGTTGTCAGAGGGCAATCGTCATATAATGTCTATTCTGTAATAACACTCACACCTTTTAAAGTTGTTAACGGAGAAGCTGTACAAGGCGAAACAGAAAGTGTTATGGGTAGCAGAACTGTAACCATAACAAATGAGATGATTAAAGTTGTTGACAAGAAAGCAAACAACGTAATAACATTTTTCATTGAGAATACTTATTCGGAAAGTCCGACTAAACGCTATTTCTTTTGCTCTTTTTTGGGCGAACACAATGCTGCTCGTATAACTAAAACAGATGATGAAATTGGAATTTCTACATTAATATTTGAGTGTAAAGGCCAAGAAGTAATGTATATATATACCATTCTTCCAATGGATTAGCAAAGCAAATATAAAATGGCTATAGTATGAAACATTTAATCTTTTGTCTGACAATATTATTGTGTTCCATTGCAGCACAAGGGCTGTCGTCTGACGATGGAATATTCAAATACGAAGTAAAGTCTATAACTCACTGTATCATTAAAGATGATGAAGTCTTCTCGGGAGAAACAACATATCCCCAAGACGGCAGAACTATCATTGTAACGGAAGAAGATATCACTGTGAACATTGAGAAAAGTAATACTAAAATATTGTTTTACATTAAAAATTGGGAGTTTAATGAACAAGGTGTTTTAGAATATTACACAAAGCATTCCTTGTCGGACGACACAGTGGTAGTATTAGTTGAAAGGGGTGACAATGCCATATTCACCTTTTCTTTTATCAATCTCAAAGAAAAAGAGTGCTATATCTATAAGACAGAGTATTTTGAATAACGGTAAATTTGCAATTTGCAAAAAATGCAAAATGCCTTTCTAAAGCTGGCAGTTAGTTCCAAAATGGGACAAACTTTATAAACTGCTGAAACGCCATTTAAAAATCTCGTTTCAGCAGTTTTCGTACTTATAAAGTGCTCAAACGCAAAAACTATTTCTCATTTCAGCACTTTTCGCGGCAAACATTTGTCGAATACATTGTTTTTGCCAAAAGCACCCCACCAATATTTCCCCAATATTTTTAAAAGTACAAAACACTTTTACATATATTTACAAAACAAAATACACTTGCATTTTGGATGGTTTGAAGATTGATATATTTGCAAAAACGAGAAGGTGCCTTGTGCACGATTAGAAATGATAGAAAAGATTAAAAATTTCCTTAAAGGGCTGTCGTTTAGGACGGGTGTGGTGGTTCTGCTGCTTTGTATTCCGTTCTACATTCTCTCGTTTGCGCAAATGGCTTTTCCATTCCTTTCAGCGCAAGCCAAAGGTGTTTTGTGGATTGTGCTTTTTGGTCTTGCGAAAACGTTCCAATATGGCGGCATCACCATTTTGGGGGTGGAAGGCGTTAAACGACTTAAGGCCAAGTTCGGAAGGAAGAAAATAAAGAATGACGCGGATACTTGTCCAAGAAACTAGAAATGAAAGAATTAAGTAATATTAATATATATTAATTTATGATAATAAGTTGGCTTGGGGCCATCAAACAATTAATACTAAACACACTCGATATGAAGAAACAGATTGCTTTTGCGCTATTGGTCGGCACGGTGATTTGCTCGTGTGGCAACAAGGCTGACAATGAAGAACTTAAACTCTGGTACTCGCAGCCTGCAAAGGCCTGGACCGAGGCGCTGCCCATCGGCAACTCGCATCAGGGCGGAATGGTTTTCGGTGGCACGGGCCACGAGGAAATCCAACTCAACGACGAGACATTCTGGGCTGGCGGACCGCACACCAACATCCCTGAAAAGGCCAACGCGGCTCTGCCCAAGGTCAGGAAACTGATTTTCGACGGCAAGTTTGCTGAAGCACAAGATGTTGTGAACCAAAACTTCTTTACGGGGCAGAATGGTATGGGCTACCTGACGCTTGGCAGTTTGTTTATCGATATGCCCGATATTCAGGATGTTAGCAACTACTATCGCGACCTGAACATCAGCAATGCCACGGCAACCACTCGGTTCACGGCAAACGAGACAACCTACACCCGCAAGGTGTTTGCGTCGCTGACTGATAATGTGATAGTTGTACGCATTGAATCGGACAGAAAATGCGGTCTGGATTTCGACATCAGTCACAACTGCCCGCTGCCAAACACCATCGATGTGAAGGACAACAAGACGACAATTGTTGGCACGGGTGGCTTCAAGAGCGCCGAAGATGTGAAAATGATTGTCAAGATTGACGGAAAATCGCAGGAAGGCGTTGATGCTAAACTGGGTGCATATCTGGCAGTTACAGTGAAAAGCGACGGCACCAATCTGGCTGGCGAGAACAAACTGATGGTGCGCGGCGCATCGTCGGCAACCATCTACATTGCATCGGCAACCAACTTTGTGAACTACAACGATGTGAGTGGAAATGCCGAAGAATTGGCCGAATCGGCATTGGCGAAAGCCGTCGAAAAAGATTATAAGCAACTGTTAAACAATCACATATCGGCATACAAAAAGCAATTCGACCGCGTGCGGCTTGAGTTGCCAAAATCGGACAGTTCGGCCATTGAGACCGACCGTCGGCTGGAAGCCTTCAACAAGGGCAACGACCAAGCAATGGTGGCGCTGATGTTCCAATACGGGCGCTATCTGCTCATCTCGTCGTCGCAGCCTGGCGGGCAGGCGGCCAACCTGCAGGGCATCTGGAACAATATGGTTGACGCGCCGTGGGACAGCAAATACACCATCAACATCAACGCAGAAATGAACTACTGGCCTGCCGAAGTGACCAACTTGAGCGAGTGCCATCAGCCGCTGTTCTCGCTCATTGGCGACCTTGCGCAGACGGGGCGCGCCACGGCTCGGCAGATGTACAACGCCGACGGCTGGGTGGCTCACCACAACACCGACATCTGGCGTGTGACGGGCCCGATTGACGGCGCCTACTGGGGAATGTGGCCCAACGGCGGCGGCTGGCTCACAACGCACATCTGGCAGCATTACCTGTTCACTGGCGACCGAAAATTCCTTGCCGACAACTATAACATATTGAAAGAGAGCGCCCGATTCTATATGACGGCGATGGTTGAGCACCCCGTTTCGGGCTATCTGGTGACAACGCCTTCAACATCGCCCGAGCACGGCTACACCAACGACGGCTCATCGATGACGGCTGGCTGCACAATGGACAATCAGATTGCCTTCGACGTTCTGAATCAGGTGATTGAGGCCACGAAAGTGCTCGATACCGATGCCGCTTTCCGCGATTCGGCGCAGACCGTTCTCGACCGCATCGCCCCAATGGCGATTGGTCAGCACAATCAGTTGCAAGAGTGGCTTGTTGACGCCGACGACCCGACCGACCAACACCGCCACGTGTCGCACTTGTACGGACTTTATCCATCGAATCAGATTTCGCCGTTCAAGCAACCACAACTGTTTGAGGCCGCTAAAAACACGCTCACACAGCGCGGCGATATGGCCACAGGCTGGTCAATCGGCTGGAAAATCAACCTTTGGGCGCGTCTTTTGGACGGCAACCACGCTTATAAGATTATCTGCAATATGCTCAATCTGCTGCCTTCGGGCGGAAATCCGTGGATGGCACGCGGCAACGGGCGCACCTACGCCAACCTGTTCGACGCACATCCGCCTTTCCAAATTGACGGAAACTTCGGTTTCTGCGCAGGCGTTGCCGAAATGCTGCTGCAAAGCCACGATGGCGCTGTTCACCTTCTGCCATCACTGCCCGATGTATGGCCGTGCGGAAGTGTCAAAGGTCTGGTTGCACGCGGTGGATTTGTGGTTGATATGGAATGGCAAAACGGCAAAATCAGCCGTGCCGCAATCACTTCAAAATCAGGTGGAACGCTGCGTATCCGCTCGAACACCGAACTCACTGGCAACGGTCTGAAACCTGCCGAAGGCAATTGCCCGAACGCATTGCTTGTATCGGCCGATGTGAAAGAGCCGATTGTGTCGGAAAAGGCAAGCATCGGTCAGCCCGAGTTTGGAAAATACTTTGAGTATGATATGGAAACGGTTAAGGGACAGGTGATTAGCGTAACAGCGAAGAAATAATCATTACCCGATAAAAGAAAAACACCCCGGAGCGAGTCAGATTGCTTCGGGGTGTTTTTTTGTTCAAGAAAAGCCGGATAAAATAAAGGCTCAAACCACACAGTCCGAGCCTTAGTTATTGATAGATAATAAGTTAAAAATCAATCTTCGTCCTCATCGTCATTCTCTGCCGAATCGTCAACCTCTTCCGTCTCCTCATCATCGTCCTCGTCATCCTCGCTGCGACGTTTGTTAGTCACTTTCTCACGCTCGGCAAGTTTCTCGGCCCAGTAAGAGTACTCTCGCGCCAATTTAGGGTATTCCTCAAGCGTTGCCCTAAAAAGCAGATGTTCCAGATGTTCAACCTTTTCCTTAATATCTTTTGTCTCCATTTCGATAGATTTTTGATACTGCAATTATAATGCATCTGCGCAATTAAACAACATCACATTTCCAAATGAATGATTTTTTTAGTCTCGAAAAACGGTTCGTCGAAGTAGTCAGAAATATTGTAAATGGTTGTTTTTCTGTCGATTCGCGATAATTCATCGTCAAAATCGCCACCTTTAAGATAAAGGATGCCGTTAGCGATTGAATTTTTGCCGCCGGGCGATACACTTTTACGCGTCATATTGTAGAAAGCGTCGAACCGGGTGACAGCGCGGCTAATCACAAAATCGAACTTATCCTTAACTTGCTCAACGCGAATCTGTTCGGCCGAAACGTTAGTCAAACCCAGAGACTCGGCCACGGCTTTCACAACCGCAATCTTCTTGCCAATGCTGTCGACAAGACGGAACTGGCTGCCTGGGAACATAATCGCCAACGGAATGCCCGGAAATCCTCCGCCCGTGCCCACATCCATCAGGCGCGTGCCATCGGCAAAACTCACGATTTTGGCAATGGCCAGCGAGTGCAGAACGTGATTAACATACAGGTTTTCAATATCTTTCCGCGAGATAACATTCACCTTTTCGTTCCAATCGGCATACAACGACTGCAACTGCGCGAATTGGCTTTTCTGCCTGTCGGTCAGATTGGGGAAGTAACGTAAAATGCAATCCATAGCGGCTAAGGAAGATGGGCGTTGCGTTCTTTCAGCATCTCGTAGAGCAACTCGCGCGAGCGGAACAACTGCGCCTTGACGGTGCCGAGCGGAATATCCAGCTTTTCGGAAATCTCCTCATACGAAAGCTCGTCGAAATAGCGCATCTCAATAAGCTCACGGTAACGGGGTTTCAGGTTGGCAACCACCTCACGCAACATTGCGTGCTTCTGTTGCAGAATAATGCTTTCCTCGGGGTCCGGAGCGTCGTATTTGAGAGCCATAGTGGCTTCTTTGGCGAACACCTCTCCCATTGTGGTCTCGCCGTCGGAGGCCGAGGTGCTGATGGTATCGAGCTGGCGAGTTTTTTTCCGGCGCAGAAAATCGATGCAGTTGTTCGATGCAATCTTGAAAAGCCAGGTGCTGAAGGCGAATTCGGGCGAGTACTGCTCGATGTTGCGGAAAGCCTTGCCAAACGCCTCAATGGTGAGGTCCTCGGCATCGGGCTTGCTCTTGACCATTTTCAGAACCATAAAATAGATGGAATCCTTGTAGCTCGACAACAGCTCGGTAAAAGCCTGCTCGTTGCCGTTCTGGGCTCGCACAACCAATTCGTAATCACGCTTGGCCTTGTCCGAAAAATCAGGATTCACATTCATCGACTACGACTGTCTCTTAAGTTTAATATATTAAATGCCAATTGCAAAAGTGGTAAAATGATGTCAAATATAGGAATTAAAATCAAAAAACCGCGCTCAGAAAATTTTCGCATATTTAATTTATAGACAATCAGCTGAATAAGAAGCCTAAAACCATAGGCGGCCGCAGCTTCAATGTAAAGCCCGAAGCAGCACAGTGCCACAACTAACGTCGCATAAAAGAGAAAACGGCTCATCAACTCGTAGCTCAACACGATTTTTGTGCCGAAACGGTAGTGAGTCCACGTTGAAAGATGGCGTTTCTTCTGAGTAACCCATTGTTGGAACGTGTCGCAAGGCACCGACTCCACAATGCTGTCGCGAGTGGTCACAATCCGGGTGTTGCGCTTGTTGGCCCGCTCGTTCACAAACAAATCGTCATCGCCCGAAGTCAGGTGATAATGCGACTGGAATCCGTTTTGCGCAAAGAACACGCTGCGGGTGTACGACATATTGCGCCCCACTCCCATATACGGATGGCCGGCTTTTGCCCAGCCTAAATACTGCATTGCGATTGTCAGCGTATCGAAACGTATAATCTTGTTGAGCAAGCCTTTACGCTGTTCATATCCGCCATATCCCAGAACAATCTGCGCTCCGTCGGTGTAGGCGGCCACCATATCGGCCAGCCAATGGTTGCTCACCGGATAGCAGTCGGCATCGGTAAGCACAACGTGCTCGTTTTTTGCTGATTTCAAGCCAATTGTGACGGCCAGTTTTTTGCCGTGCGAGAATTTGCGGTCAATCTCGATGCTTGTGTGGCGCAGATTTTTGTAGGTGAGCTCAAACTCGGCAAGAACTGTCAGCGACTCGTCCTCAGAGCAGTCGTTAACCACAATAACCTCAAAATCAGGATAATCCTGTTCAAGAATTTTCGGCAGGAACTGTTTCAGATTCTCGCCCTCGTTGCGCGCGCAAATTATGACCGAAACCGGAGGCTGCGCCGTGGCGGTTCCGCGCTTGTTGCAAACCGGACGAAGGGCGACACACAAATAGTACGCCACTTGGACAAGCAGCGCGAATGCAAACACCAGCAACACAATCAGTTGCTCTTGGCTTAGCGAGTTCAGATATTGTTCCACACTTGTGCAGATTAATTGATTGCAATATCAGCCGAAACTCAAAAAAATGATTTGGCGATTTTCGTTTTTTATTGACACTCTGCGGTTAATATTTGTTGCAAACGACAAACCACTCTCCTACTTTGTCTCGGCGCAAGTTTTGCAATAGTCCGATTTAATGTTTTCGTTCTCAAGCACACGCAACGAGAATCCTTCACCCTTGCCGCTCAGCAACTTACAATAGGTTTCCGGCTCAAGTTCACGGATTCGCGACATTGCCGAACCGAACGCCGCGGTGTGCATCTGATTCTCAAACAGCGAGCAGAGCGACACGTAGGTGAGCAGAATCTGCATATTAGTTGTAGAGGCCACCCAAGGCTCCAACGTTTTGATTGTCAGCATATAGTCTTTATTATCGAGGAACAGTTCGGCCAGCTTGAGGCTGTTTTCCATTGTCTCGGTTTTCACGTCAACAATCTTTTTGATGCGGTCAACACAGGCGGTTTTGATGGAGCGCACGTGGGTGACGGAGTCCACCTCGCTGATGGTGCGGAGCTGCAGACGGAGGTTCAGTTTGTCCACCGTCTCCTTGCGCAGAGTGGTTGAATAAAGGCGGTCGACGCCCGACTGCAAGCGGCTTCCGAGGTCTTTGAAAAGGCCGTCGGGATAGTTGATTTGCATCAGCAGGTCGTTGAAGGCGATGTACTCGTTGTAAGGATTCGAAGCGGCAAGTTCGGCAATTTTCTCCTTCAGCTCGGCGTCCTTTATCTGTCCAAAACGGTGGCGCATCCAAAGGTCGTTCATTGCAAGTCCGGCAAACTCGGGCGTGGCTGGAATGCGCAAATCGTTGATTGCCTCGGCGGGATATTTGCCCGTTAGAATGCGGCGCATCACAAATTTCTGTATCGACAGAGCCAGGGCGCGGTCCGACGAATCGCACGCCTCGGCAAACTTCCGCGCCACAAACGGCCGCTCGTTGGCGCCGGTGATGTCGTACACAATGCGCATCTGTATCCGCGCAAAGCGATGTTTTTGCAGAATCGGCTCCAGCTCTTTTGCAAGATTCTTTTTGGCGATTGTGTCCTGCACCTGCTCAATGCTGAGATGCGACAAATAACTGTATTTTGTTGATTTGATATCAGTTACAAAATCACTCCAGTTGTAATCGGTAACAATCTCGGTCTCGGTGGAGTCCATCTGCCGTTTTTTGAGAGCCTTGACAATGCTCTCGGCGCGGCGCTGCTGGAGGTTGCGATTCACCGAGTCGCTACCCTCAACCGACGAGTAGGCCGTGATGCTCATATTGAGAATGCTGAAATCGGGCTGCTCCAGCGCCTCCAGAAACGGTTCAATATCCGACTCATCGTACTCGGCCTTGTTGCCTTTGAACGGCACCACAAACTCAAGGTCGGCGCTGTCAGGCACCGGCTTGTAGCCGAACCGCGAGTTGATTGAGATGGTGTCGGCCAGCAGCTTGACGGTGTTTTTATAAGTGCCCTTGATTGGATAAATGAATGATTTTTGGACACTTGCGCACACCGCTCCGTCTTGCACAATGAGCAGGTTAATCTCGCTGTTGTCCAGATTCACCTCAGGCGGCAGGTCGGCAATTTTCGACCTGATTGCCTTTGGATTACCCGCTTTCGGAGCAAGATTTTTCTTGAAAAGTTTCTTCGATTTGCACTGTTTGGTTAGCACGCCGCGGTTGAATCGGTTGTAGTCGATGATGTTGCGCTCAAGGCCGCAGGCGTACTGTTCCCTTTGCAGGATGTCGAGAGCCAGGGCGTCGTTTTTGTTGCGGAGCAGCTTCTGCAGCGGCTTGGCGCTCTCCATATCGATATAAACCTCGCGCCCCTCAACCACAATCGCGTCGCGGAACTCGTGAAGGTTGGTCATACGGTTCACACGCTTGCAGACCTCGGGGTCGTAAACGTCGAGGCCGCCGTTCTTGACTGAATATGGCACCTTGAGCTGGTCGCGGTTGCGCATTCCCTCGTTGAACGACCGGAAATTGCCCAAAACCACGCTCACGTAAACGCGCTTGCCGTCGGCATCAATATGCGACGAAACGCCAATATACTGATAGTTAACACTTTCGAACATTGCAGCCAGCTTGCTGTTCGACATCCAGCGGAAAACCAGTTCTTCGGCCATCTGAAAATAGCCCATCGGCTGCTTGCCTTTCACAACGTTGATTTTAGCCGTTATCTCAATCGCCTCGCTAGACCCGCCAAAAGCCTGCAGACGGTCGCCCACCGGCAGTTTGAGCTTGGCGTTCGGGTCCTCGTTGGCCATCATCGCCATATATTCCGACTGCTCGTTGGCAACCGAGAACATCAGCTGACGTGACTGCAGCGGTTCGCAATCGCGCTCGTAGAGAATGAAGTTTATCTGGTCGATGATGATGCTGTCGAGCAGCTTTGAGTAGAAATCTTCGGGGTCAATCTGCGTTGTTGCCGACATTGGCTCGCCCTCAATCTGGTAAATCTTGCGGGCCACGTTCTGCTGCGCTTCACACGCCAGTGCGCCTAAAACCATCAACAGCAAACAAATCGATAATTTTTTAGCCATCAATTATCTTTTTCTAAAAAACTCGCAAATCTACAAATTATTGTGGCTTGTTTTACCCAAACATCATTTGCGCATTTTCGGGTCCACGGCGCAGATTCCGGCCAGGCGCTCGACAAACACCTTCTCCGAAGGGTGCTTCTCGTACATAAATAACAGCATCTGGTCTTGCGCTTCACGCGATTGGCGCAGAATGGACAGCGAAGTGGTTATCAGCCCCTGACTGTAACGCAGGCGCTGCATCTGGTCGAGCAGGGCGAGCTCTTTGGGCGATAGAGGATTGCGGTTTTGCATCGGCTGAACCTAAATATTTGACAGAAACTCTTTTACAAAATAATAAATCATTGCTCCCGACAGAATCAGCTTGAACACGAGTCCGGTCATAATGCCAACAAACGAGCCGAGAGCCGCGTACAGCGAACGGTCGGTATCGTTGTTGCCGGTGTACTCTCCAATAAAAGCGCCAATGAGCGGACCGAACACAATTCCGGGCAAACCGAAAAACATCCCCACAAGAACACCGATTGTGGCGCCCCACGAGCCACGCTTGGTGCCTCCGAACTTTTTGGTGCCCCAAGCCGGGACAAGATAGTCGAGCACTACGGCCGCAACGGCCAGCACCGCCATAACAACCATAAAAGTGGTACTGAAATCGCCCCACCGCGTAAACTGAAGCATCAGCAACGAGAGGAAACTCAAGGGCGGCCCGGGAATGACGGGGACGAAACATCCGAAAAATCCGGCCAAAGCCAAGAGAACACCTAAAAAAAGAAGCACGTAATCCATAACTGATGAATTTTTGCTGCAAGTTACAATTATCAGGCCATTTTCTGACGAAAAAACCGCCGTCCATCGAAATAATGAGCGGCGGTGTATAAATCAGTGATTGTCAATTATTATGGCGCAGGAATCTCAAACGCGGTCACCGAAGTGTCCCATCCGGTTATCTCACTGTATGAAATATCTTTCGCCTTGTAAACCACATTGTTACTCTCGTTGACGTAAAACTCGTAGCTTGTGTTCAAAACACTTGTGCCTTCATATTTCACGCACTCAACGCCACAAACGGTGAGCGTTTCACTTGTTGGGTTGCACTCGCTGTAGCAGCTGCCTTTGGGTGTTGAGTTACTGAAAATGAAGCTGAAATCGCATTTTTGCGCAAAGTAGTCGAAATCCTGCCAATGGCTGTCGTCCAGAACCGATGTCCAGCTTTCGTCACCATCATCTTTCACCATTGCTTTCAGTGTTACGCCGTTGCTGTCGAACTTCCAATATTGATATGTTCCCTTGCCATCAGTGCACATCCACTCGTTGCCCAACTTAATGATAGTCAGATTAGTAACCGTAGTGCCGAACAGTTTAACCGTATCGGTTGTTGTGATTTTTACGTTTGCCGGAAAATCGGCCTTGCATTCTCTGTGTTCAGGAACCGACAATTTTGCACCAACCGTAAATTCCAAAGTTTCAAATTCGACACCGGCTCCATTGTAATATAGGCACACATCGGTTTCGTTATCAATATAATATGTGGTGCCAGAATTGTTATACTCAGTGCATCGGCGGCCAGCATAAGTTTTGCTGCCAACTTTAGTCCAATTTGAAGTGACAAAACTTGAATTAGCATCGCCCCACGACGTTGGAGCCCAATAAACTATCGAACTGAACTCGCTTTTGTAACCCTCGTCAGCAGGTTTGTTACGGTCTTTGAACACACTGCTTGTATAGCGCCAGGCGCCTTTCTCATACTTGTAATACTTTCCGCCTTTGACCGAAAGGTCGTAGTAATACTGGCTGGCATCGAAGCCTGCCACAGAATCGAAAACTTGAATGCCGCCATACGACGATGAGAAATTATAGAACGAAACTCCGCCATTGTAGGTTTTGCGGGTTTTGGTGCTGACGCCGCTTGTCGCTGCCAGCTTGTAGAATTTGTCGCGCCAGTCGATTTTACCGTCAGCATTGAAATCGTCGGCCGAAACAGCCTGCTGATTGCCGTTGTCCTCCTCGTTGCCGTTGTTTTCTTCTGGTGTGCCACCGTCAACTGGAGCCTCACCGTTTCCGTTCTCATTGTTATTCTCTTGATTTTCAGGCGGCGTCTGATTGTCAGGAATATCGTTGTTGCCATTGTTGCCATCAGCCAGAATACGCTGGAAGGTCAAAACATCATAGCTTGTTGTCAGCACGTAATGGTTGCCGTTGATTTCTTTCTCAAACGAACTACCCCAGTTAAACTCACTAAAACCATTAGCTAACGCATTCTCAACCAACTTGTCGATGGTTTCATAACTAATATCGCCATACAGTTTGACCTCGTTGCCCGATGCCTTGCTCAATGCGTAAACGCCGCCCGCTTCCGGGAAAATCTGAAGCCACGATACATCCTTCGAAACTTGCGCCCAGTTGGTATAAATTTTTGTACCCGACTGATTTTTCAATTCATCGGAATACTGCTTTGCGGCCGAATCTTTTTTCTGACTGCTGATTTCGGTTTTTCGATAGCAATACTGGTTATTGCCATACTCCATTTCATACTTAACTCCTTCCGAATCAATCTTGTATCCTTTCAAATCACCATCTCCAAAGGTGAATACGTAGCCGTCGGCAAGCATTTTTTTAATGTAGGCCGCAGCCTCATCATCAGTGGTTGCTCGTTCAAAATGCACCTCCTCCACCCGCTCGCCATCGCGAACGCCGGTCGAATATGAACTGTAGTTCAAATCGCTGCCGACAGCCTCGAATTTACTGATAAACGGCGCCTTGTCAGACAACGCAGCCCACGACTTTGTTCCGTACTCGGTTGTCTTGCCGCCAATATCGTTGTTGTAGGAGTAGTTTTCTTCCTCATCCTCGTTGTTCATTTCATCTAACAATGACTGAATATCGCACGATTGGAAAAGTGATGGCAGCAGCATCAAAGCCATCAATAGCATCTTTTTGATTGTCAAAGTTTTCATAGGCATTTTTTGAATTAATTAATAGAAAATCGGATAACGATTCGTTTACCGCTCACAATCCCATTTCCGGTTAATACTAAATTGATTATCACAAAAATACATTTAAAATTGATATACAAGCACAAACCTTGCTTTTTTTGCGGTAAATCGTCGATTTTCATTCAAACAAAAAAGGCAACCACCTTTCGGAGATTGCCTTTCATTGTATCAGAAAAATCTGCTTATTTCTTCGCCTCAACAGCGGCTTTCTCAATGGCCAGACCCGCTTTGTAGTTCTCGATGTAGCGGTTGAAGCCTGCAACATCTTCGGCGGTCGGGGCAATCTCAACGCCAGTGTTTCCTGCAAATACTTTTGCATCGAGCCAGTCGGCAAGTGTTTGGTTTTGAGCATTGTTGACGGCATAAGCGGCCAATAGGGCAATGCCCCAGGCTCCACCTTCACCAGCGGTTTCCATAACCGAAATGGGCGAGTTGATAGCGGCTGCAAGCACGCGCTGACCAACACCTTTGGTCTTGAACAAACCACCGTGGCCGGTGATGCGGTCAACCTTAACGTTCTCCTGCTTGAACAGGATGTCGTTGCCGAGTTTGAGCACGCCAACCGAGCCGTAAAGGTGCGCGCGCATAAAGTTGGCAAGTGTGAACTTGTCGTTTGCCGAGCGCACAAACAGCGGTCGTCCTTCGGCCAAGCCGGTAACAGGCTCGCCCGAGATGTAGTTGTACGAGAGCAAGCCGCCACAATCGGCATCGCCAGTGAGCGCGTTGTTGTAGAGTTTGCCAAAGAGCTCGTTCATATCAACTTTCATACCCATCAACTCTTCGAACTCGCGGAACAAGCCCACCCAAGCGTTCAGATCGCTCGTGCAGTTGTTGCAGTGCACCATTGCCACCAGGCTGCCATCGGGGGTTGTCACCATATCAATCATCTCATAAGGTTTCGAGAGTTCTTTCTCAAGCACAATCATTGAGAACGATGATGTTCCGGCCGATACGTTGCCAGTGCGCTGTTTCACGGCGTTGGTGGCAACCATTCCGGTTCCGGCGTCGCCTTCGGGCGGGCAGAGTGGAATGCCGGCTTTCAAGTGTCCCGATGGGTCGAGACGTTTGGCACCTTCGGCGGTGAGTTTACCAGCATCGGCACCTGCGTTAAGCGATTTTGGCAGAATGTCGAGCAACTTCCAGCCCAAATTCTTTGGCGCAATCAGTTTGTCGAACTTCTCAACCATTGCGGTGTCGTAGGTTTTGGTTTTCGGGTCGACAGGAATCATTCCCGACGCATCGCCCACGCCAAGAACCTTCTCGCCAGTGAGTTGCCAGTGAATGTAACCTGCCAACGTGGTCAGAAAATCGATGTCGGAAACGTGCTTGTCACCATTCAGAATGCACTGATAAAGGTGCGAGATGGACCAGCGAAGCGGAATGTTGTAGTTGAATAACTTCGACAGTTCGGCAGCCGCCTGACCAGTGTTGGTGTTACGCCAAGTGCGGAACGGCACCAGAATCTGCTGTTTGCTGTCGAAAGCCATATAGCCGTGCATCATTGCACTAATGCCGATAGCCGCAAGACTCTCAATCTCAACACCATACTGTTGTTTAACATCGGCGCGAAGGTTGGCGTAGCAATCCTGCAGTCCGCCCCAAATGGCGTCGATGCTGTATGTCCACAGACCGTCGACGAGTTGGTTTTCCCACTCGTGCGAGCCCTGCGCGATAGGTTTGTTGTCACCGTCAATCATAACGGCCTTGATGCGGGTTGAGCCAAACTCAATTCCGAGAATGGCTTTACCACTTTCAATTGTTTGTTTTGCATTCATATTATTTCATTTATACACAGAGTTCACAGAGAAGACAAAGAGCACAGAGGTTTACCCATTTATTTTTCGCACAATGCCGTCGACTAAACGAGGCACATTGAAATTGATTAGCAAACCTAAGTTCTTCTTCGTTAGTTTCAGATAAGTCATAAGTTGGTGTTCGCAAACAGCGGGCATCCAATTTACTGACTTTAACTCCACTACTATCTCATCTTCAACCAAAAGGTCGATGACAAAAAACTTTTTTGTAAGATGGCCTTTGTAGTACAACGGCAAGCGTACTTGCTGCTGTACTTTCAGACCCCTTTGTTCAAGTTCTTCAATAAGACATATTTCATAGACAGATTCGAGCAACCCAGGTCCCAAAAATTTGTGGACTTCTATGGCTGCACCAATGATACCTTCCGATATCTTGTTCAAATAATCTAATCTGTCTTTTTCAACCATTCTCTGTGTTCTCTGTCTTCACAGTGTGCTCTGTGTTATTTTAATGACTTATTCAGCATATAGTACACTTCGTTGTTGCGCAGTGTCTGTTTGAAATCGCCGAGGTTGGTGTTTTTGTTGATGCGGACATACTCGATGCCAGTCATCTCTGCAAAATCTTCCCAATACTCTTCGTCGATGTCGTACGAGAATGCGCTGTGGTGCGTGCCGCCAGCCAGAATCCAGGCGCCTGCGCCAATCTCGAATGTCGGTTGCGGAACCCACAAGGCCGATGCAACGGGAAGTTTAGGCATTGGTTTCGGCTCGATGCACTCAACTTCCTGACTGATAAGACGGAAGCGGTTGCCAAGGTCGACAACGGTGGCCTTGATGCCGCGGCCTGTCTTCGATGTGAACACCAGACGGGCAGTCTGTTGCTTGCGGATGCCGATGCCGAGGAAGTGAACTTCCAATTTCGGTTTGTCGACAGCAATAAGCGGGCAGATTTCGAGCATATGGCTCTGCAGGCACGAACTGCGGTCGCCAGCAAAGTTCAGAGTGTAGTCTTCCAAGAACGAGCAACCCTTCGGCATACCCTGTTGGATAACCCACAGAGTGCGGCAGAGGCAGGCTGTCTTCCAGTCGCCTTCAGCGCCAAAGCCGATGCCTTCCTGCATCAAGCGCTGCGATGCCAGGCCAGGAATTTGGTCGAAACCGACAAAGTTTGGGTCGTCGATATTGGCGTCGCCAAGGTCGTCGAAGTTTGTTGTGAAAGCGGTTGCGCCTTCGTCTTTGAGCACGCGGCGCAGAGCGATTTCGGCTTTTGCGGCGTTCTTAACTTTTTCCCAGTAAACTTTCTCTCCCGACTCGTCTATCTTAATGGTATAGAGTTTCTTATACTCTTCAACAAGTTCGTCGGCTTCTTTGTCGGTTACCTTCTTAAAATATTCCATCAACGACGAAACAGGATAGTAATCAACGTGATAGCCCAGGCGCTGCTCGAACTCTACGCGGTCGCCATCGGTAACGGCAACGTTGTTCATATTCATACCGAACATCAGGCAGCGAACGTTGTGAGCGTCGGCCACGCCAGCGGCCACACGAGCCCAAACGGCAATCTGTTTCTGTGCCTGTGCGTCTTTCCAATAGCCGCAAACCACCTTGCGGGCCACGCGCATACGGGTGCAGATATGTCCGAACTCAATGTCGCCGTGAGCCGATTGGTTCAGGTTCATAAAATCCATATCGATTTCGCCCCAAGGAATTTCGGCGTTATACTGTGTGTGGAAGTGCAGCAGCGGTTTCTCGAGCGCCTGCAGACCTTTAATCCACATTTTTGCGGGCGAGAAAGTGTGCATCCAAGTGATAATGCCCGCACACTTTGCGTCGTTGTTGGCAGCCTTCATCACGTCTTCAACTTCCTTCGAAGAGTTGGCCGTGCCTTTGTAAACTATTTTCACGGGAATGTTGCCGCTCTTGTTCAAGCCTTCAACCATTTCCTTTGAGTGGCCGTCAACTGCAACAACAGCGTCGCCACCATACAGTAACTGCGCACCAGTTACCCACCAGATTTCAAGATTTTCAAATGCTTTGCTCATAATTTTATTTGATTTAATTATATGATAATTAATGTTTTTGTCCTTTTTGTCCGTAGTAAGCGTTTGGTCCGTGCTTGCGAGAATAATGCTTCTCGATAAGCAACGGATTCATTGTTGTGTTCGGATTCACCGAGAACGCCACAAACGCCATTTTAGCGCATTGTTCCATTACTTTTGCGTTGTAGACGGCGTTGTCGGGCGATGTGCCCCACGAGAACGGTCCGTGGTTCTTGACCAGAACGCCAGGCGTGTGGTCGGGATTTATCTTTCTGATATTCAAGAACTCGTCAACAATCACATTGCCTGTTTCCAACTCATACTGACCTTCAACTTCGGCCTTTGTCATATCGCGGGTGCAGGGAATATCCTTATAGAAATAGTCGGCGTGAGTGGTGCCGATATTCGGGATGTCCTTGCCAGCCTGCGCAAACGCTGCGGCATAGGTTGAGTGGGTGTGCACAACGCCCTTAATATTCGGGAAAGCCTTGTACAGAGCCAGATGCGTTGGTGTGTCGCTCGAAGGATTCAGGTCGCCTTCAACAACCTTGCCACTCTGCAAATCGACAACCACCATATCCGAAGCCTTCATTTCATCGTACGACACGCCCGAAGGCTTGATAACCACAAGGCCTTTTTCGCGGTCGATGCCCGAAACGTTGCCCCAGGTGAAAATCACGAGTCCCTGTTTCACAAGGTCGAGATTGGCCTTGAACACTTTTTCTTTTAATTCTTCTAACATATAGTCATTTTTTTGTTCTGCAAGATTTTAAGGCTGAGCGCTTCGCGGTTGAGAAGTTTAGCGCTTCGCTGTTTAGAAAGTTTAATGCTTCGCTGTTTAGTTTTCTAAACAACTCAACCTTCTAAACTTTCTAAACCTTTAAACTATCCTAACCTTCTCATCCTTAACGTCTTGCAAAAAGTATATTCTACTTAAAAAAGACTGCTGTTCCCGACATTGCGACATCGAAAACAGCAGTCACTATTATTCAACAATAAGTCGGGCCAATTCTACCACAAAGCAATGTAGAGAACAGCCAAAATTGCTATAACTGCCAGAGCGCCAATGTTGAACACCTTGTCGGTGTGGAACAGTTCAAGGTCGGTACCAACAGCCTTGTGGTCCTGAACCGAGTCGTTGGCGTTCGAACGCAGGTAGAAGCCCAGCGTGAGCAGCATTGCGGCAAGGAAGAAGATGGCTTCGAAGCCGTAAATCTGCAGGAATTCAATTTTAGCAATCAACTGTACAATGCCGAGTATCAGGCAGATAGCGCCAACACCGAGCAGAATGTTCGACCAGGTGCGCTGCATTTCGACAGTCTGACCGTCCATTTCGGCAGCGGCAACTTCGTTCTTCTTGTTGCAGAAAATCGAAATTCCGATGAACAGAACAACCAGAACCATAAACACGTAGCCCATACGAAGCAGGAACGGCGTTTCAGGCATAATGAACTTGAACAGGATGCTGAAGAAGAACGTGCCGATGGCTGCCACAACAGCGGCAGGACCCGACGAACGTTTCCACAGCAGGCCAAGTCCGAAGATTACAACCACGCCAGGATAAACGAATCCAGAGTATTCCTGAATGATTTGGAACGCTTGGTCGGCACCGCCCATAATCGGGTAAACAGCCACCAAAGCCAGCAGCAGAGCCACGATTGAAGTGATACGGCCAACGCTTACGAGTTTGCGTTCCGATGCTTCCTTGTTGATGAACTTCTTGTAAACGTCCATTGTGAAGATGGTCGAAGTTGAGTTGAACATTGAAGCCAGCGACGAGATGACGGCGGCGGTCAATGCGGCAAACGACAGACCTTTCACAACAACAGGCGTGAAGTTGCGGATAAGGAACGGATAAGCGTCGTCAGAACGCTCGATGGTTCCGTGCAGGTCGATTGAGCCGCTCAGCAAGTCGGGATGTTGCCAGATAAGGAATGCGCAAACACCAGGAATGCAGACGATGAACGGAATCAAAATCTTCAGGAAAGCGGCGAACAGAAGACCCTTCTTTGCTTCGTCGAGACTCTTTGCGGCCAGACCTTTCTGAATGATGTATTGGTTGAAGCCCCAGTAGCCGATGTTAGTCAGCCAGAGCGCGCCAATAATCAGAGCCAGACCAGGCAGTGTGAAGTACGGGTCGTCGGTGATGTTCGGATAAAGTCCGCTGTTGCGGTCAACCACAAGGTTGAAGTGCTTGTCGCCTTCAATTGTTCCAAGTTTGTCCATAACTGCGCCAAGAGCCGAAACTGCGCCGTCGGCACCCAGAAGCGGTGCAATGAAATCGAGTGTGAAGTAAGCCGTGATAAGGCCGCCACCAACCAGGAAGGTAACCTGCATAACGTCGGTCCAGGCAACTGACGCCAGACCGCCGTAGATTGAGTAGGCACCTGCTATCAGGTAGAGAATCAAGATGATACCCACCAGCGTCATATCCATTCCGAACATACCAACAATTGTCGGCAGACCGAGAATCTGTTTGATAGCCAAAGCGCCAAGCCAAGCCACCGATGTCAGGTTGATGAACACATAAAGGAACAGCCAGAACGACGAGAACGCCAGACCAACGCCCCAGTTGTAGCGGTCGCTCAAGAACTGCGGGATGGTAAAGATGTTCTTGCGAATCATCACAGGCAGAAGGAATTTAGCCACAACAAGCAGAGTTGCGGCGGCCATCAGTTCGTAAGCCGCAATGGCGATGCCCGATGCGTAAGCCGAGCCCGACATTCCGATGAACTGTTCAGCCGAGATGTTGGCTGCAATCAGCGAAGCACCTACCGCCCACCAAGTCAATGAGTTACCTGCAAGGAAGTAGTCCTTTGAGTTTTCGGCGCCGTTGGCACCTTTCTTTTTGGCCATCCATTTCGGGATGAACACGCCGCAGCCCACAAGAATCAAAATGTAGACGATGAACACAGCGTAGTCGGCAACCGCGAAACCGTTGTTAGCCAAACTGTCTAAAATTTGTCTCATAAAAAATTGTTTTGTTATTATTACGTTTTTGGTAAATTACTGATTTACTTTTCGTTGTAGCCGTCTTTTGTGCATTTTTCCTTATCGCAGCACTCTTTGTTGCAGAAGGCGTAAACGCAGACGCTGTAGTATTTCTCACCAGGATTCAGCACAACCGACGGGAAGTTCTCTTTATTCGGGCTGTCGGGGAAGTGTTGAGTCTCAAGGCAGAGAGCGCCGCGGCGCGGATAGAGTTTGCCGTATTTGCCAGTCTCTTTGCCAGAGATGAAGTTGCCTGCATAGAATTGCAGACCAGGCTCGTTGGTGAGCACCTTCATTGTGATGCCCGAAACAGGGCTTGTAACTGTGGCAGCGAGTGTCAGACCGCTCTTGCAGCATTTAGCCGAGTCGTTCAAAACATAGTTGTGGTCATATCCGCCACGAACGCTGTCGATGCGGGCACCAACGGCAGTCGGTGTGCGGAAGTCGAGCGGTGTGTTGTCGAGCGAAGCAATTTCGCCAGTCGGAATCAGCGACCAGTCAACAGGGGTGTAACTGTCGGCGTTAATCTGCAAAACGTGGTCGTTGATGGTTGTCGAAGCGTCGCCCGAAAGGTTGAAGAACGAGTGGTTTGTAAGGTTGCAAACGGTCGGTTTGTCAGTCTCAGCAAAGTACTCAATCTTGATGGCGTTGCATTTGGTGATGGTGTAAACAACCTTCACGTTCAGATTGCCAGGGAAACCTGCTTCGCCGTCAGCCGACAAGTAAGACAGTTCCAAAGTGCTGTCGTTGAGTTGTTTGCCGTCCCAAACCACAGCAAAATAACCTTTTTTGCCACCGTGCAGCGAGTTGCGGCGTTCGTTGGCGTCAACATTGAAAGTCTCTTCGCCAATCTTGAACGATGCGCCACCGATGCGGTTGCCGTAGCGGCCGATGAGCGCGCCAAAGTAAAGGCCGTCATTCGATGACTGATATTGGTCAAGGTTGTCGAAACCCATCACAACATCCTGAAAAGCACCGTTTTTGTCGGGAACGAAAAGATTGACAATACGTCCGCCGTAGTTGGTGATTTGTGCTGTCACGCCAGCATCGTTCTTAATGGTGAACAAACTAACTTGTTTTCCGTCAACTTCTTTCGCGAAATTCGCCTTGTCGGCAAGCGGAAGTTGGCATTGCTGTTTCGAAGTGCAGGCAACCATAGCCAAGGCACTCAATGCAAATAAAACCTTTTTCATTTTAAAAGTATTTAGTTTAGTAGTAATTGTGTCTGCCAAAGCAAACGTTTGTTTTTTTTAATCCGACTCTCGTAACCGAAAATCAGCCACTCAAATATAAATTGTATTTTTTACTATTTATCAATAAGCGCTGTTTTTTCGATTAGAAAATCGATTGGCGATATTAGTCAAAAAATCAATCGTTTATAGCGTGTAGCGATGATTTTTTTCGATGAATTGGGGCATTGTTCGGCGGTGGCGGGCGCCAAATCGGGGCTAATTCAGTTCAATGTCTTGCGGCAAGACGAACAGCGACGTGTCAGTTTCAACAATCCGATACTTCGGGTCGATGATTTTTATCGAGTACGTTTTGCGCTTCGGATTGGTGAGTTTTGTGCTGCGAAGCCAGGGGTTCATCAGTTTGAGCATCTTGTAGTTAGTGCCGTGCTCAAAGGCGAAGTCGGCCATATCGGCAATAGTGCTGTCAACTTCCACAACCGAGTAGGGAATCGGCTGATAGAGTTCGTCTTTCGGCATTGCAAATCCGTATGTTTCAGGATTTTCCATTATCTGCTTGATGGCGATGGCGCGGAAAACGTAACGTCCCGCTTCTTCGCCGAGCACAAGGTCGTAGTAGTTGTTGCTCTTTTGCTGCCCAGCAAATTTGGCCAGGCCGTTGCCGCCGATGTTGTACGACGCCGCAGCCATTGTCCACGAGCCGAACTTGTCTTTCATCCGCTTGAAGTACGCGATGGCGGCGATGGTCGATTTCTCAAGATTGTAACGCTCATCCACTTCATCGTTCACTTCAAGGCCGAAGTCTTTTGCCGTGCCGCCCAGAAACTGCCAGAATCCTTTGGCGCCAGACGGCGACACCACGTTCATCAGCGAACTCTCAATAACGGCAATGTACTTCAAGTCGTCGGGCACATCGTTTTCTTTCAGAATTGGCTCAATGACAGGAAAATAGCGGTGAGCGCGCTTGAGCATCAGAATGGTTTGCGAGTGCCACAGGCGGTTCACCTGCAACTCGCGGTCAAGGCTCTCGCGGGTGTCGAAGTTGTGGATTGGCACCGTTTCGCCCATAAAAGTCAGATTGTCAGGCATTGGCACCGCATCGGTAACCTGACTGATGGTGAACTCGTTGGGCGTATTGAAAAAACGCACCACAGCAAACGCCACAGCGGCCGAAACCAATGCTGAAACTATAATTGTAATTATCTGATTTTTCATAATTTGCGAATTGCACGAACGGACGCGATGAATCGCGTCCCTACATTATTTTTTCTGTTTGGGTTTGGTAACCTTTGTGTTGGCATAGAGCAACCCCGACACCACAACTGCGGCACAACCTGCCACCCACAGCGGCCACGCTTGTTTTGGCGGCATCAGCAGGAACCACACTGCCACCGACGCCGAAACAATGTTGATGGCGCCCAGCAGGCAAACCACCTGACGGTCGCTCAAGCCGCGGTACGACAGGTGATGCGTGGTATGGTCGGTGCCGCCAACAAACGGCGACTGACCGCGCATCAGGCGGTTGATGGTGACGGTAGCGGTATCGGTGATAGGCACCAGAAATGCCAGATAGACAATCAGAAACGGATAAACGGGGTTCGACAGTTCGGCCGCCGCAGGATTCCACAGGTAGCGGATGCTCATTATGGCCATAAACGCGCCCAAAAACTGCGAGCCGTTGTCGCCCATATACATTTTCGACGGATGCCAGTTAAACTTGTAAAAGGCTATCATTGAAGCAAGTGTGGACAAAATCAGCAGGACAAAAAACATATCGCGCACAGGCGAAAGAAGCATCACCAGAATGCCCGCAAGCACAATCACGCACATTGTGTTGGTGACGGAATCCATATTGTCGAGCATATTGAGCGAGTTCATTATGCCAACAACCCAAAACAGAGTTAATGCATAATTAAGCCACTGATTATCAAATATCTGAATATAGATTCCGCACACAATCAAAATCGCGCCCACGGCAAACTGCATTGCAAACTTGAACATTGGCGAAGTGTTGAAAACATCGTCAATCAGCCCCATCACAAACGCTAGGCTGACAGCCGCCAAAATGCCAGCAACCAGTTGCCCGTCAACCGTTTGCGCCGAGCGAGAGCCAAAGATAATCCATCCCAGGACACCTATCGCAAAGCCCGCAAAAAAACCGACACCGCCGAGCATCGGTTTGCGCTGCGACGCCCATCGCTCGCCTGTAATGTTGTGTTTCTTAATGTTTTGACGTTGCGAACGCGACAAGAAAAAAGCGTGCACGCCCATTGTCAAACAAAAAACCGACAGAAAAAATATGCTAAAATATAAAGTCATCGTAGTAGTGAATTATTCTGTTTTTTTCGTCCCGTGCCGATGTCCGTGTCCGTGATGGCCATCCTTCTGCTCGCCGTAGCCATAGCCGTAACCATAACCGTAGCCATAGCCGTAACCATAGCCATAGTGCGAGTGCGACTTCAGACTTGCGCCGTTCAGAATTATTGAAAGGTGTTCCATATTTTTATCGGAGCGGAGCATATTCACGTTCTCAATATATTGCCGTTTCGACACGCCCATCTTCATTACATAAATCGGATAATTTGCTCTGTGCAAACTAATTACTGCATCCGACACAATTCCAACAGGCGGTGTGTCGATGATGATAACATCGTACATCTTCTGCAACCGGTCAATCACATCGTCCATCTCCTTGCTGCCCGCCAGCTCCGACGGATTGGGCGGCAGCGGACCGGCCGTGATAAAGTCAAAATTCTCAATTTCAGTGTGATGAACGCATTCCTCAATCTGGTTGCGGCCAATCAGAATGGTGCTCATTCCCTTGCTGTTATCAACCTTAAATCCTTGATGGATACGAGGTTTGCGCAAATCGAGGTCGAGCAGGATAACACGTTTGCCCGATGTTGCGATAATGCCGCCCAGGTTGATTGACACAAATGTCTTGCCCTCGCCCGAAACTGTCGATGAGACTGTGACTATGTGAGTGTCGGCACCGTGCGAGATGAATTGCAGGTTCGATCGTATCGACCTAAATGCCTCAGAGAAAGGCGAATGCGGGTCTTTCATCACAAGCAGTTGCGACACGTCAACAACCTCGTCATACTGCGGAATCACGCCAAGAATTGGTGCCTGCGTATAGTTTTGCACCATACTAACCGACGTTATCTCACTATAAATCAAATATCTTACGGTCAAATACACAAAGCCGAACAACAGTCCTAGAGCCACAAAAACAAAATAGATGCTGCCCGCTTTGGGCGACACAGGCGCGTCGGGCGTCGAGGCCGACTCAAGAATGGTGTTGCGCGAAATGTAGCCAGCCTGCGAAATCAGATACTCTGCTTTCTTGTCAATCAGCTGGTTATAGTAAGTTTGGTTCACTTCGTACATTCGCTGCAAGCGCGCGTATTCAAGCTCATCGTAGTTTTTCTCATTGAACAGCCACTTCTCGATTTCCGAAATCTGCGCCTTGTATTCGGCCTTCTGCTCACGCATCCGCGCTAGCGTGGTGTTCACAAAATCGATGGTCAGCTCAATCTGGTTTTCGAGCCGGTTCTCAACCTGTTTCACCTTTATATTATCGATTGTCAGGCTGTTAAGCAGTTGCTGACGTTCGTCGATGATTCGCTGCAAATTGGACAAAATGTTGCTCATCAGCTGCGCGGCCTTGGTTCCGGCCAGAACGGCCTGCATCTCGTAGGTGTTGATGTCGCCGCCCGCCTCCAACCTGGCTTTGATTTGCTCGATGGCGAGCATTTCATAGTCGAGCTCAGTTACTTTTTCCTCCAGATTCTCAGCCTTTTGCGCTGATGCGTTCACCGCAGGCTCGCTTTGCGTTTTTATGTTGTTCTTTTTTTTGAAAGTCTGAATCTGTTTCTCGGTCTCATCGAGGCTGTTGTAAATCGACTTCAGCTGGTCGTCGATGAACGACAGAATGTTGGCCGCACTCTCGCGCTTGTTCCGGACATCGTATTTCAGATACTCCTCAGCAATGGTGTTCACTATGTGCCACGTTTTGTTGGCGTTATGGCCGGTGTAGGTTATCTTGATGGTCTGCGCGGCCGAGTTGAGCAGCGAGATGTCGAGATTGCGGCTGTGCTCGTTGATGATGTTGCGCGGGTCGTTGATAATGACGAAATAACGCTCGCCCAAACGTGTGGCGTGCGCCGCGATTTCCCTTGGCCGGCTCACCGAACATTTAAGAATGGTGTTGCCCACCTGCTCCCACTCATCGAGTTTAATCAATTGTCCATCAGAGTTTTTAGCACCTTTAAAAGTAATCTTCGCAGTCAGCGAGTCAGTGAAATCGATGTAGAACGGGCGGTTGTAGAGGTCACCGTTGTGCGAGCCCAGCTCAATGCTGAAGGGCGCCTCGGGATACATCTCAAACGACATAAACGTGCCCTCGTTGAAATATGATATTTCGAGCGGCAACTCGCTGAGCGCCTTCTTCAGAAACTCCTTCGAGCGCATCAGTTCGAGCACCTTCGAAAGGTCGGTACGGTTGTACTGGCTCGAGAAGTTGAGCATATTGGCGCTGCGGTCCTCCTCGTTGATTTGAATCACGCACGACGACTCGTAAAGCGGCTTTGTGTAACGCAGATAGATGAATGCCAACGAAATCGACATTGCCAGCAGCATAACGCACACCCACCAGCCCTTGCGAAGAATCTGCGCTAAAATCGACAAGTCCAGTTTGTCATTAATCAATGGAATGTGCGTCTGTTTCATATCAGAAATTCTGCGTCATCAAATATAGAAGCAATACGGTGTTCAATAGCGATACGTACGGCGTAATTTCCGTCAGGGTGCGCTGCACGTACTTTGGCCGGCGTTCAACGTAAATAATATCGTTCGATTGCAGCACGAGGTTCGATTTTTTCACGTCCTCAACGCTCGATATGTTGTAAAGAAAGACTTTCGGATTACGCAAATCGCCGCGCAAAACCTTGATACGGTAGGCTTTGCTCAAATCGTCGATGCCACCGGCCTGCGCCAAAGCCTCAATCAGCGTGAACTTCTCGTTGTTGATGGTCAGCACGCTTCCGCTGCTGCTTCCCGACCTGAAAATTATCACACGGCGGTTCGTAACATTCACTTTTACAAACGGTTCCTGATAATACTGCTTATACATTTCCTCGAGCAGCGACTCGGCAGCGGTGATGGTCAGTCCGGCCATTTTCACCCGCCCGATTGTGGGCAGTTTAACGGTGCTGTCGCTCTCGACCTGATAGCCGAGCGAGCCTGCTGTGCTTTGGTTGACACCACCACCCTGCTCTGTATTAATGAGTTGTATGCCTTTATTGGTATAAACGCGCACATCGAGTTTATCGTAAAGATTGATAACATACTCGGGCTGGTTCTCCTCAACATCGTCGAAATTGAAATCGGAGTCGGTTTTAAGCATCTGACTGGGATACAAAACCTTGCAGCTCTGCATCGTACAAATAGCAAAAACCGGCAGAAGAATTATCAATATTGACTTTAAACGTTTCATTCAGAGTGCAAAAGTATAAAAATTAAAGTTTTAACCTACCACGATTTTCCGCATCCTCCAAAAGCTCGCGGTAGAGCTTGTCCATATCGGATATCAGTCTGGTATAGTGAAACTTATCTTTTACGTATGTCCAACCGTTCACTGCCATCCGCTGGCGCAACGCGGCACTTTCAACCACGGGCAGCAGCTTGGCCACAAAATCATCGACATCGCCGTTGGCCGCAAGCACTGCCGTATTATCGGGCAGCACAATGTTCTCAATGCCGCCCACATTGGTTGTGACAATCGGCACATTGGCCGCCTGCGCCTCAATCAGACTCACTGGCGTGCCTTCGTTGAGCGAAGTCATTGCCACAATGTCGAGGCCGGGATAAACCGTTTCCACGTTGCGAATCCACGATGTGAAGGTTACATCAGCTTTCTCGGCCGGCTCAAAACCGTCGGTCAGCACAAAGCTCAAACCTAGCTGGGCGCACTGCGTCATCAGGTCGGCTTTCAGCTCGCCGTCGCCTATCACAAAAGCACGTATTTTGCTGTTAGTCTGTTGTTTCGCTTTCGCGATAGCATCAATGAAAAGCTTGTGATTCTTGACCGGAGCCAATCGTCCGACAATACCAACCGCAACCTCGTCATTGCCAATGTTGAAGCACCGTCGGAAAGTATCGCGGCGGGCAGCTTTATCTTCAGTAAATCGTTGTAAATCAAAACCAAGCGGAATCACACTGAACTTGTAGTCAGGAGCGATTCTGAATGTTTCGCAAAGCTCGTCCTTCTGCTTTTGGCTGATGGCGATGATTCGCGATGTGTGTTCGGCCAATCCGCGCTCGATGTTCAAGAATAATTTGGTCTCCTTGCTGCCGAAATATGAGTGGAAAACGTGCCCGTGGAAAGTATGGACAATCACCGGCACCTTGCATCGGATGGCCGCCAAACGCCCTACTGTTCCCGCTTTCGAGGCGTGGGTGTGCACAATATCAGGCTTGAACTCACGAATCAGCCGCGAGATTTTGCGGTAGGTCACCAAATCGCTCTGCGCGTTGAGCTGGCGGTGCATTTCGGGAATCACAATCGGTTCAACGCCAAGATTTCGGACAATGTACTCGCTGCTCTCCTCGTCGGCTTCTTTTATGCCGCCAACCAGCAGCGTCTCGTAATCACTTGGCATATAGCGCGATAGATATGCCGCATTGTACGTGGGGCCTCCCAAATTAAACCTGTTGATTATCCTCAATATTCGTGGCATAACTCGCTCCTTTTAAAGCCGCAATTTGCTAAAAACGGCTTAAAAAATGGGCGCGGGCGGCGTTTATTTTATGTTAAACAGCCTGTTGTGGACTAAAGCATATATTTCTTCCACCAATGTTGGAATACAACGAGTGCCCAGATGTGCGCCTGCGAGTCGCCGGGGCTTTTCGAATGCAGCTGTTGCTTGAGCTGCTGAACCATTTTTGGATTGAAAATATTCTGCTCGCGAATGAAATCATCGTTCAGATAATCGTTGTCGATGGTCGATTTCAGCTCACCCTTGAACCAGCCGAGCAATGGCACCTCAAAGCCGTGCTTCGGGCGGTTGTACAATTCGTATGGCAGCTGCTGGCGATAGGCGTCTTGCAGAATCATTTTGCGCCGGCGGCTGTTTACCAGATAGTTGCACGGCAGCGAGAAGGCAAAATTAACCAACCGGTGGTCGAGGAACGGGCTGCGCACCTCAAGACTCTCGGCCATACTCATCATATCCACCTTGAAAAGCATATCGCTCACAAGCACAAGCTGCATATCGGCATAGAGGATATCGCCAATCTGCTTATCGTCACGTATACAATTGATAATGTTAAACTTGCGGCGGGTGTTTTCCTGCATCAGCACTTTGCGGTTGAGCATCAAATAGGCAGTGTCCTCATCCATCAGCGACGCCCACGCCATATAACGGTCCTGCTCGCTTAGTTTCAGACCTTTGGCGAAACGGTTCAACTGGCGTATCTTATTGCTCAACTTTGTGTTACGCGACTGCGGCAACATTCCGTAGAGCGGACTTGCCATCCTGACAAGCGCTGTGGCAATGCCTCCGTGAAGCGCCTTGTAATGGGCCAGGTGCTTGTTGTAACCTCCAAAAACCTCGTCAGCGCCGTCACCCGAAAGCGCCACAGTGACGTGCTTGCGTGTCTCGCGACTCAAAATGTTGACCGCAATGGCCGACGAATCGGCAAAGGGCTCATCGAGGTAATCGAGAACCCGATAGAGACACTCATACAAATCGTTGTTAGTCAGTTTGAAAACGTGATGGTTCGTATGAAATTTGTCGGCAACCAATTGGGCGTAATGAGTCTCGTCGAAGAACGGCTCATCGGCGTAACCGATTGAAAAAGTGCTCAGATTATCAACGTGTTTCGACGCTTCGGCAACAATCACCGACGAATCGATGCCGCCGCTCAAAAACGCTCCCAGCGGCACATCGGAAACCAGACGCTCCGCCACCGACTGCTCAATCAACTCGCGCAACATCCGCTGTGCGTGCTCGTAATCCATCACTTCCAGATTACTGTAATTGTATGGTATTGAGTAATATCGCACCTCTTTCACCTGGCCTTTGCTTATGTAAAGGTAGTGCCCGGGATTGAGTTTTTTCACATTTTCAAAAATGGTGTCGGGCGATGGTATGTAGTTGAATTGCAAATAGGCGAAAAGCGAGGTCACATCGAGTTTGCGCGGAATATCCAAAGCCACCAGTGCCTTCATTTCTGACGCAAAGACAAAACTGTCGTGACCTTGATAATAAAGCAGCGGCTTCTGCCCCATCCGGTCGCGGGCGATGAAAAGCACATCGTCGAGCTTGTCGTAGATGGCGAACGCAAAGAACCCGACGAACTTGTCGAGACACTTCGGTCCATCGTTAATATATTGGTATAGAACAACTTCAGTATCAGTAGATGTGGAGAATTTGTAACCTTTCTCAACAAGCCGCTCACGCAACTGGCGGAAATTGTAAACCTCGCCATTATAAACTATGGTGTAGCGGCCGGTGGCATCCTGCATTGGTTGCGAGGCTTCGGCGCTCAAGTCGATGACCGACAGGCGCGCGTGCCCCATACAAACGCGCTTCCCGGTGTGTATGCGCTGGCAATCGGGGCCCCGCTGCGACAACAACGACACCGCGTTTTTCATCAAGGAAAACTTACCCGCGCCTTCGGGTGTAATTGCGTATATTCCTGCTATTCCGCACATTGCAAGGATTGAATAATTGTTTAATTGAATAATATAACGATTGAAAGCCGCGCCAAACGCATCAGCTTACCAACCACGTAAACTTACAGATTACAACCAGTTACAACGCCGGACCTTTTTCGGGCAACTCCTCACGGATATACTCCCCGCCGCTGTAGTCGTAAACAATCAGATTAGCTGTATCAACCTCCAAACCAACAACTTGCGCTTCATCCATCTGTTCAAGATTCATAATAATTGAGCGCAAAGTGTTTGAGTGCGCCGACACGAGCACGTTTTTACCAGCCTCCAACTGTTTGACAATCACTTTATTGAAAAACGGCACCACGCGGCTCGACGTATCCTTCAAGCTTTCGCCTTTGGGCGGACGCTCGGTGTAGCCCTTGCGCCAGCTCACCACTCTGTCGATGCCAAAAATATCGGCAATCTTCGACTTGCAAAGTCCTTGCAAATCACCATAATAGCGTTCATTAAGCTGCCAGCATCGGTACACCGGAATCATATTTTTCAACTCTGTGTTACTGAAGGTTTGGTACCATTTGCGATGGAAAAAATCGGAAGTGTGTACCAGATAAGGCGTGCGGCGTTTGGTGTCGCCCAAAAGTACGATAAAGGCAGTCTGAATCGAGCGAATCAGCGCCGAAACGTAAACCACATCGAAATCGATATTCGAGATAAGATGGCTTGCCCGCGAAGCCTCAACAATGCCGGCCTGCGTGAGCGGAACATCGACCCATCCGGTGAAAAGATTGCGGCCGTTCCAAACCGACTCGCCGTGACGTATCAAAACCAGTTTTCCCATTTTTTCGCTTAAATTTTGTGGTGGAAAAATACAAAATTAACGCATACCAAACTGCTCAAAGACTAAAAATAACTCACCGATTTTCAAATCGTAAAGATTCCGCTTACAGCGTCGGGCAAGCTATTTCCCATCCTTCTGTTATTCAATCCTTCAATCCTTCAACAAATAAGAAAAGGCCGAACCCTTTCAGATTCAGCCTTTTGCCTGAGCCGATAGCCGGACTCGAACCGGCGACCCACGCATTACGAATGCGTTGCTC
>CAMJCK010000015.1:0-70944 GCA_946404125.1 uncultured Bacteroidota bacterium
AGTCGGCATAAAAGACAAACTTACAGCACTTTATCGCCAGTATGCCGCGCAAATTTCCGACGGTATGCCCGAGGCGATGAACCGCGTGCGCGAAACGGCCATCAGTCAGTTCGATGCTCTGGGCCTGCCACGAAAAGGGTGCGAACGGTATCGATTTACAGAGATTATGACCGCCTTCGGTCACGCTTACGGCTACTCTATCAGCAAGTTAGCCGCCACCGCCGACAGCCAGACAGTGTTCCGTTGCGCCGTTCCCGACCTTGACACTTACACCATCATTATAAATAACGGCTGGATTGACCTGAAAAACAGCACTATACCAGCCAATGTTGTGGCAACCGAAATGGCGGATGGAGCCAATAAATATCCCGAACTATTTGTGGCTCACTATAACCGTCTGGCCGCCCAAAAAGATGACACAACAATCAGCCTGAACACCGCTTTCGCGCGTAGCGGACTTTTCTTGTATATTCCTGATAATGTGGTGGTTGATAAACCAATTCAGATTGTCAACGTGCTCTCGGGCAACAATCCGCTGATGGTGAACCAGCGCAACCTGATTGTTGCGGGACGCGGCAGTCAGGCCAAAATTGTCATCTGCGACCACACGCTCGCAAACAGCCAGTTTCTGCTGAACAACGTTACCGAAACGGTACTGCAGCCAAATGCGCAACTCGATTGCTACTGCATTCAGAACCTTAACGACCGCTCGTCGCAAATTGCTTCGCTGCTGATTGAACAAAACGCCGACAGCCAACTTCTTGCCAACACGCTGACACTTCACGGCGGCTTTGTACGCAACAACGTTGAGGTGCTGATGGCGGGCCAGCACGCCGAGGCCAGCATCTATGGTCTGTCGCTGCCAGCGGGGCACCAGCACATCGACAACTTCACCTACGTTGACCACGCCGTGCCCAACTGCACCAGCTACGAACTCTACAAAAACGTGCTCAACGACGAATCGGTTGGCGTGTTCAGCGGCTACGTTCTTGTGCGCCCCGACGCGCAGAAAACCAACGCCCAGCAGTCGAACAAAAACATCTGCATATCGCCGTCGGCGCGGATGTACACCAAGCCGCAACTCGAGATTTACGCCGATGATGTAAAGTGCAGCCACGGCGCCACTGTGGGCCAGCTGGACGAGAGCGCGTTGTTCTATATGCGCCAGCGATGCATTGGCGAAGACGAGGCCCGAATGATGCTGATGTCGGCTTTCGCACACGAGGTTGTCCGTACCATCCGCATTCCAATCCTTGCCGAACGCTACGCCGAGATGATTGAAAACCGCCTTCGCGGCCGCCACGCAGCTTGTGGCGATTGCTTTATGAAGTGCGAAAAACGGTAAGAGGGTTGGATTGAGGTAGTGAGCGCTTGGCTGTTGTATTTTTTTGACAACAGGCAGCCGACAGCCGACAATCACAACTTTCGTATTACCTTTGTCACGAACAAAACCGTACAGCTATGCGCATCGATATCATCACCGTTGTTCCCGAAATTCTTGACGGGCCGTTCAGCCAGAGCATCATCGGGCGGGCACAGAAGAAGGGCATTGCCGAAATCCACATCCACAACCTGCGCGACTACTCGACCGACAAGCACCGCCGCTGCGACGATTACGCCTTCAGCGGAAGCGCCGGAATGGTGATGACCATCCAACCCATCGAAGCGTGCATTGAGCACTTGAAAAGTGAGCGCCAGTACGACGAGATTATCTATACTTCGCCCGACGGCGAGATGTTCAACCAGCCAATGGCCAACCAAATGTCGCAGCTGCAGAACATAATCATCCTTTGCGGACACTACAAAGGCATCGACCAGCGCGTGCGCGACCATTTGATTACCAAGGAAATATCAATCGGCGACTATGTGCTAACGGGCGGCGAGCTGGCTGCTGCCGTCATTGCCGACGCGGTGGTGCGGCTCATCCCGGGCGCCATCAGCGACGAGACATCGGCTCTTTCCGATTCGTTTCAGGACAATCTGCTGTCGGCGCCTGTCTATACGCGCCCTGCCGACTACAAAGGCTGGAAGGTGCCCGAAGTGCTGCTGTCGGGCAACGAGCGCCTGATTGAAGACTGGAAATACGAGCAAGCCCTTGAGCGCACGCGCCGTTTGCGCCCCGACTTGCTTGGGGAATAGGACGCACGCAGAGACGTAGCGCGCTACGTCTCTACAAACAATGTCCCTAATATTATTTCGGTTCGAATCTGATAAAATCGGTTAGAGATAAAACAATAAATCCTACATTTACCGACAACAAAAATTACAATTATGGCACAAAGAATAACCGACGCCGACTTTGAGACTGAAGTTCTTAAATCGGCAATCCCTGTGGTAGTTGACTTTTGGGCAGAGTGGTGCGGACCCTGCAAAATGCTGTTACCGATAGTTGAAGAACTTGCCGCCGAATACGAAGGCAAAGTGAAGATTGTGAAAATGAACGTTGACGAAGCCGAGAACACTCCGGTGCAGTTCGGCATCCGCAACATTCCAACGCTGTTGTTCTTCAAGAACGGCGAAGTGGTTGACAAGCAGATTGGCGCAGCCGCAAAACCGGCTCTGACAGCAAAAATCGACGCTCTGCTGTAAACAGAGAACATCTACAAGCCGCAATCCAACAATGGGTTGCGGCATTTTTATATTAACACTACAAAAAACAAATCTTTATGAAAAAATTAATTTCAGTATTGCTGATTCTTGCGGCATTCGCAAGCTGCAAAAAAGACGACAACAAAGAATGTCAGACAAAAGTGTTGTTCTACACCAACGCTCAAATGATTGTGAATTGCGGACCTTTCGGTGTCGATGTTTATGTAGACGATAAACTTTGCGGCACTTTGGAGAATGCCTATTCTGACAAAAGGTTATCGTTACCTTGCGATGTGAAAGACACCGATGGCTCTATTCTTGCCGTTGATGTTGAAAAAGGAGAACATACTATTAAGGCTGTAGGCGGTTGCAGCGCCGATATGCTTCTCAAAAGCATAATTGACATCCCCGATGGTGATTGTGTGACTTTCTTCCTTGATTTTGATCTTGACCCAAGAGATATTAACGATTAAAATCATCACATTGACGATATAAAAAACCGCCGCAACCTTCATCGGAGATTGCGGCGGTTTTTTTGTATGTGATTCGGTTTTTCGGACGCGGCGCGCCACGTCCCTACAATTCATTCAATCATTTTCCCCAATTATCTCTGTCCAAACTGCGGTATTGGATGGCTTCGGCAAGGTGTTCTGGTTTGATTTCGGGTTCACCGGCAAGGTCGGCAATGGTGCGCGAAACCTTCAGAATGCGGTCGTAGGCGCGGGCCGAAAGACCGATTTTCTCCATTGCGTTTTTAATCATCTGGCTGCATTCGGCGCTTAAAACACAATGCTTGCGGATGAGCCGCGTACTCATCTGCGCGTTGCAGTGCACGCCCTCATAATCGGCAAAACGCTGCTGCTGAATGGCGCGAGCTTTTGTCACACGTTCGCGGATCTGCGCGCTCGTCTCAAGCTGCTCCTTGCCCGAGAGTTTGTCGAACGGCACAGGCACCACCTCAATGTGAATGTCGATGCGGTCGAGCAGCGGGCCTGAGATGCGGCTCATATACTTCTGGCGCATCATTGGTGTGCAGGTGCACTCCTTTTCGGGATGGTTGTAGTAGCCGCAAGGGCAAGGGTTCATACTTGCCACAAGCATAAAACTGGCCGGATATTCGACAGTGAATCGTGCGCGCGAGATGGTTATGACGCGGTCCTCCAAAGGCTGACGCATAACTTCGAGCACAGTGCGCTGAAATTCAGGCAGTTCGTCGAGAAACAGAACGCCGTTGTGCGCCAGCGAAATCTCGCCCGGCTGCGGAAAAGTGCCGCCCCCGACAAGCGCCACATCGCTGATGGTGTGGTGCGGCGAGCGGAACGGCCGTTTGGTCATCAGGCTGGTGTCCTTGTCGATTTTGCCAGCCACGGAGTGTATCTTGGTGGTTTCCAGCGCCTCGTGCAGTGTGAACGGCGGCAGAATGCTCGGCAGACGTTTGGCCAGCATTGTTTTGCCGGCTCCCGGAGGGCCAATCATAATAATGTTGTGACCGCCGGCGGCGGCAATCTCCATTGCGCGTTTCACGTTCTCCTGTCCGCGCACATCGGCAAAGTCTGAGTCCCAATGGTTTATGCTGTTTGCAAACTCCTCGCGGGTGTTCACAATGGTTGGCTCGAGTTGCAGTTTCCCGTTAAGGAAATCGGCCACTTGGCGGATATTTTCAACGCCGTAAACCTCCAAGTTGTTGACCACAGCGGCCTCGCGGGCGTTCTGCTTTGGCAGGATAAACCCTTTGAAACCCTCCTCGCGCGCCTTGATGGCGATTGGCAGAGCTCCTTTTATTGGTTGCAGACTGCCGTCGAGCGAGAGCTCGCCCATAATCACATAATCCTCAACCTGTGCGGCGTCAATCTGCCCCGAAGCCGCCAAAATGCCCACGGCCAGCGTCAGGTCGTAGGCCGAACCCTCCTTGCGGATGTCGGCCGGAGCCATATTGATGACAATTTTCTTTCCAGGAAAATGGAATCCAGTGTTTTGCAATGCCGCATTGATGCGCTGCTGGCTCTCCTTGACGGCGCTGTCGGGCAGGCCCACAAGGTGGAAGGTCATTCCTGTCGATATGTTCACCTCGACGGTGATGGTGGTGGCGTCGATGCCAAAAACGGCCGAGCCGTATGCTTTTACCAATGAGTTGCTGGTTTCTGCCATAATTGGTTGAGTTATAAGCCAGTGAGAGTGTAATTGTTGCCTGAGCGCCGGTCGTATCGGACCACACCCTTGCCGTGCACAAGGTAGATTCGGTAGATGTCGGCTTTGTTTAAAGCCACAGTATCGTTTTCTATAACAAGCACGCTGTCAAGTCGTTGGTTGCCAATGGTGACGTTGTTGCGGATTGTGGCGCCCTCAAAATCGCCATTGTTGCGGATACTGAAGATAAATCTGTCGATAGCCACCGGAACGTAGTAGTTCGACATCTTGCCATAGTGCTGAAACTCAAACACAAACTTGTAGCGAATCCTCTCTTTCACGGCCGAGCACAGCAGCTGCAGGTTTGCCACCGAGTCGATGGCCGAGTTGGCGTGGGCGGAAGCCTCGCAGTTGCAGGCCTCGGTGGTGCCGATGGTGTATTGCTGTGTGGCGAAAACATCGTTGAACGTGAATGTCTGCCGTGCCGAGCCGGCTCCAAATGTGGCCTCGTCGCCTTCGTGATAAGGCAACCAGTCGCGGCACACATCGGGGAATGGCGGGCAGTCGGTTTGGCGGTCGCAGCACACAAGGCACAAGGCCAGCGCGGCCAAAAGCAATCTGTTCATATCAGATTTCGTTGTTAATTAGCGAATTAATCCACTCAACGTCTTCGCGCAGACGGGTTGCGGCCGATGCCGAATAGCGTTTCGAGAATTTCGAGTCCCAGAACCATTTTTCGAGCGTTTTCTGGTGGCTCGGGTCGATGGTTTTCGCCTCTGATGCGAAGAAGTAGTACTGCAGCGTCGGAATCAGATTGTGGTACATTGTCAGGTCGCCCGAAAGGCGCATCTGCTTCAGAAAATCGAGAGCGCTGGTGAGTGCCGCTTTGGTTCGCGGCCATATCTTCTGGCAGATTTCGGGTGTGAGCTTGAGCTGATAAAGGCTCCGGGCATCGCCGAAAGCGTTGATTGTCAGCGAAAGCGAGAACACCTTTTCGCCCAGCCGCCCGAACTGTTTAATGCGCTGTTGGGTGTTGAAATCATCGATGTTTTGTTTCAAATCGAACTTCTCGCTCCACGTGGTTGCGTGAATCAAGTCGAAGATTGTCAGGTGTTTGCCGCCCTGGTTGATGCGCTCGAAAATCTCCACCACATCGTCAATCTCGGTGTTGGTGGTGAGCACAATGCTCATCGGGTAGCTCAGAAAAATCTCGCGGCACTGCTGCAGGTTCTGTGCGGCTTTGCGGTTCTTGCCCAGTTCGGCAATCGTCTCGTCAAAGGCCTTATCGTCGATGATGCGCCAAACCGGAACGTTGCTTTTCTCGCGTTGGCTGCGTGGAATCACAAACTCGCAGCGCTCGGCGTTGAAGCAGATGGTGGAGTAGTCGCAGTCGGCCATTGTTTTGCCCATCAGCGCCACAAAGAGCGACATAATGCGCTGCTGGCCGTCGAGGATGAACTGGAAATCGCCCTCGGTTTTGGTGTCGTTGATGCCGTCGATGTCGAACGGGCGGATGAAAAACGCGTATTTGGCCGGCGCCTTCCAAAAGAACAGCGACCCGATGGGATACTGGTGATAAACCGAATTGAGCAGTTTCACCACCTTCGATTTCTCCCAAATGTAATCGCGCTGGAAACGCGGAATTTTGATGTTGCCGGCTTTGAGCTCGGTGAGCAGCCGGTGCAGTGTCCAATCGCTGATAATGCTGATTTTCTGGTCCATAGCGTGATGTTTTTATGTTTTGGCAAGCAAATAATTATATTTCTATACACCGCAAACGAAAGGGTCGATACTATCATCGACTTCCGATTTATTGATATCGATAAGCACAAACACATAACCAGTATCAGGAACAATAAAATCACCTTTGACAATGTCACCATCAGAGAACAACTCTGTTCCGCAAAATAATCTGGCCTTAAAACTATGTTTCCCGGGTTTCAAGGTTACATAGACTTTTGTGTCCGTTATGTCTTCGTAATCAGTAATCGCGCCAAAATATGCGCTGTCAATCCGATTGTTAGGCCAAACACCCACAAAAAGACTATCGACATATATGTTGTAAGTAGGGTTCCTAAAATTGCGCAATTCACCAACATTTGAATCAAAAACGCAGTTATATTGTTCTTCGGGTTCTTCAGGGCTGACTGGCTCGTCAGTTTTTTTGCAACCAACAAAAGCTACAAGTATCGATAGTGCAGATAATACAATTTTTAAATTCTTCATTTTTTAGTTTTATAAATATAAAGGTTTTATCGTTCAAACAGATTGTTCAGGTTGTTGAACAGACTTTGGTTCTCTTTGCGAGCGTTGGGCGACTGCGGCATCAAAGCCTGAATAAGCTTGCGGACAGGCATATTCTGCAGCCATACGCGCCCCGTGCCGCGCAATGTGGCCACAAACAGGCCCTCGCCGCCAAACAGCGACGATTTCAGGTTTCCGGCCACTTGTATGTCGTAATCGATTTGCGGCTCAAAGCCCACAATGCAGCCCGTGTCAACGCGCAGAGTCTCGTTGTTGAGCTGCCGTTCAACCACGGCACCGCAGGCGTGCAGGAAGGCCATTCCGTCGCCATCGAGCCGCTCCAGAATAAAGCCCTCGCCGCCAAACAATCCGGCTCCCAAGCGGCGGTTGAAGGTTATCGATATGCGTGTGCCGAGCGCGGCGCACAAAAAGGCGTCTTTCTGCACAATGATGCTGTAGCCCGACTGCGCAAGGTTCACCGGCATAATGGTGCCCGGATAAGGCGCCGAGAAGGCCACGTGACGCTTGCCGAAGCCACGGTTGGTGAAGTGCGTGATGAAAACCGACTCGCCGGCAATCATCCGCGAGCCCGCCGACAGCAGCTTGTCGAAGAATCCGGCCTGCGGGTTTGAGCCGTCGCCCATCTTGGTGTCGAACTCAATGCCGTCCTCCATATACATCATTGTGCCGGCCTCGGCAATTACCGTCTCGCCCGGGTCAAGCTCAACCTCAACAAGTTGAATGTCGTGCCCGATAACTTTGTAGTCAATTTCGTGTGATTTCATAAATACGATTTTTGCAAAAAACCGCTTGAAAGTAACTACTATTTAATGATTTTGGCATCCGCCGGGCGATTTTTTTTGAATCGGGGGGCGAAAAAAGTGTTTTTGGGGTGGTGATGTGCACAAAAAAAGAAGGTTCAGCGCATCAGCACCAAACCTTCTCAGTCATCTAAACCCTAAACTCTCCCCCTCTTACCTTTTCAATCACATCTCCGAATACCTCTTGTACCTCTCCTCGGCATCGTGGCTGCCTTGCTCGAAGAGTTTGTCGGCGTTGTCGGGGAAGCTGCGGGTGAGCGAGTTGTAGCGCACCTCGCCGGCCAGGAACTCCTTGTATGGCATTGTCGGCGCTTTCGAGTCGAGTTGGAACGGGTGCTCGCGGCGCGGGTCGTAGCGGTAGAGCAGCCAGTAGCCGCTCTCAACGGCACGTTTCATCTCCTCCTGAACGCGGTGCATACCAATGCAGATTCCGTGTGATGCGCAAGGCGTGTAGGCAATCACAATCGACGGTCCGTCGTACTCCTCGGCCTCTTTCACGGCCTTAATCAGTTGGTTCGGGTCGGCGCCCATTGCCACCTGCGCCACATACACGTTGCCGTAAGTCATCATTATGGCGCCAAGGTCTTTCTTGCGGCTCTTCTTGCCCGAAGCGGCGAATTTTGCCACAGCGCCCATCGGCGTTGCCTTACTGCTCTGTCCGCCTGTGTTCGAGTAAATCTCTGTGTCAATGATAAATACATTGATATTCTCGCCGCCGGCAATCACGTGGTCAAGGCCGCCGAAGCCAATGTCGTAGGCCCAGCCGTCGCCGCCGAACATCCAGAAGGTCTTCTTCGACAGAACGTCTTTTTGAGCCAGAATGTCGGCCGCCTTCGCGTCGGCGTTCTTTTGCAGATTATCTATCAGTGTATCAGTTGCTTCGCGCGATTTGTCAATGTCGTTGAAGGTGTCGAGCCACTGTTGGCAGGCCTCTTTCAAACTGCCGTTGGCGCTTGCGGCCATAGCCTCAATCTTCTCTTTAAGCAATGCACGGCGCTGTTTGACAGACAGATACATTCCCAAACAGAGTTCGGCATTGTTTTCGAACAGACTGTTGGTCCAGGCGGGGCCGAAGCCGCGGTGGTTCACCGTGTAAGGGATTCCGGGCATTGCCGAGCCCCACGCCTGCGAGCAGCCCGTGGCGTTGGCCCAGAACACGCGGTCGCCGAAGAGTTGGGTGAGCAGTTTGGCATATGGCGTCTCGCCGCAACCCGCGCAGGCTGCCGAGAATTCGAGCAGCGGCTGACGGAATTGGCTTCCCTTTATCGAATATGGCTCAAAAATATCGCCTTTCTGACTGATTGTCAATCCGTAATCGAAGCAATCGCGGTCTTGTTGGCTGAACACTGCCGGCTGCATTTCAAGCGCATTGGCCGGGCAACTCTGCACGCAACTGCCGCAACTTGTGCAGTCGAGCGCCGATATGCTCAAGGCGAAATGAAGCCCCATAGCCTTCGCCTTTCCGTTGGCCACAACCGTTTTGAACCCTTCGGGCGCGGCGGCTTTTTCGGCCTCGTTCAAAAGATACGGACGGATAACAGCGTGCGGGCAGACGAGCGAGCAGCGGTTGCACTGAATGCACTTGTCGGTGTTCCAGACGGGCACCTTCACGGCAATGCCGCGCTTCTCGTAGGCGGTCAGGCCCATTTCCAGGGTGCCGTCGATGTTATCGGCGAAAGCGCTCACAGGCAGGTAGTCGCCCTTTTGCGCGTTGATGGGCTCGAGCAGGTTGCGAACCACAGCCGGACGGTTGTCAACAACGTTGGTTTCCACTTCTTTAGCCGATGCCCACGCAGCCGGAACCTGAATCTCGCGAACGCCGGCGGCACCCTTGTCGATGGCGGCCACGTTCTTGTTCACAACTTCCTCGCCTTTAGCAAAATAGGTCTTGCGGGCGGCGGCTTTCATAGCCTCGAGCGCCACGTCGGCCTTGATGATGCCCGTGCAGGCGAAGAAGGCGGCCTGAAGCACCGTGTTGGTGTGGCTGCCCAGACCGATATTCATTGCAATGTCGGTGGCGTCAATCACGCAGAAGCGTATCTTGTTGAGTGCCAATGTCCGTTTCACGTCGGCCGGAAGCCACGCTTCAAGTTCGGCGTCGGTTTTGGTGCAGTTCAGAAGGAACGTGCCGCCCGGCTTCACTTCCGACACAATATCGTATTTGCCGATGTAACTCTGATTGTGGCAGGCCACAAAATCGGCGCTCTTCACGTAGTATGAACTCTCGATGGGGTTTTTGCCGAAACGCAGGTGCGATTTGGTAACGCCGAACGACTTTTTGGCGTCGTACTCAAAGTAAGCCTGACCGTAGAGTCCGGCGCACTCGCTCACAATGTGGACGGTATTTTTGTTGGCGCCCACCGTTCCGTCGCCGCCAAGGCCCCAGAACTTGCAGCTGAAGGTGTCGCCGCCCTGATTGTCGAAAGGCAGTGTTGGCAGCGACAGGTGCGTAACGTCGTCGGTGATGCCGATGGTGAAGCCGTTTTTCGGCTCATTTTCAGACAGATTGGCGAACACGGCCAGAATCTGTCCCGGGTCGGTGTCTTTCGACGAAAGTCCGTAGCGGCCGCCCACAACCTTGATTTTTCTGTCGCTGTTCAGGATGACCGAGCAGACGTCCTCAAACAGCGGCTCGCCGGCGCTTCCGGGCTCTTTGCAGCGGTCGAGCACGGCAATGCTCTTGACGCTCTTCGGCAGAGCCTTGAGCAGATGCTCGGCGCTGAACGGACGGTAAAGGTGAACCTGCACAAAGCCGGTTTTCTCGCCCTTGGCGTTCAGGCTGTCAACGGCCTCTTTCACTGCGCCCGAAACGCTGCCCATTGCAACAATGACGCGGTCGGCGTCGGCTGCGCCGTAGTAGTCGAACAGATGATACTGACGGCCTGTCAGAGCGCTTATTTTTCGGAAATAATCTTCAACAATCTGCGGAAGTGCGTCGTAGTAAGGGTTGCAGGCCTCGCGCACTTGGAAGAAGACGTCGGGGTTCTGCACCGTTCCGCGCATAAGCGGGTGCTCCGGATTGAGCGCGTGCGAGCGGAAGGCTTGCAGGGCGTCGCGGTCGAGCATATCGGCAAGAGCCTTTGTGTCAATCATTTCCACGGTGTTTATCTCGTGCGACGTGCGGAATCCGTCGAAGAAGTGCATAAACGGCGTCTGCCCCTTGACGGCGGCCAGGTGAGCCACTCCGGCAAGGTCGATAACCTCCTGAACGCTGCCCGTGCAGAGCATTGCGAAACCTGTGTTGCGGCAGCCCATAACGTCGGAATGGTCGCCGAAGATGCTCATTGCGTGCGTTCCCACCGTGCGTGCGGCCACGTGCAGAACCACCGGCAGACGCTCGCCCGCAATGCGGTGCAGCACCGGAATCATAAGCATAAGGCCTTGGCTCGATGTGAAACTTGTGGCCAGCGAGCCCGTCTGCGCCGCTCCGTGAACGGCACCAATAGCACCCGCCTCCGACTGCATTTCAATCAGCGTAACCTGCTGACCGAAAATGTTTTTGCGTCCTTTTGCCGACCACGCGTCGGTGTGCTCCGCCATAGGTGACGACGGTGTGATGGGGTAGATTGCGGCAATCTCTGTGAACTCGTACGCAATGTGCGCCGCAGCCTCGTTGCCGTCAACTGTTACAAAATTCTTCGACATAATCTTTGAAAGTTGAGAGGTAAGAGTTGAGAGGTTTAGAGCCTCTATCAACTATCTGACACTCTGTTGTTTATTTAAATTTTTAATTCTTTGTTTCCGTATCCGAAATTTGCCGCAAAAATATAAATTCATTTGAACGCAGACAACACAGATTTAACGGCCCCGATAGCTATCGGGGTACACGAATTTTTCTCGCGCAAACGACACAGAATCAGAACGGAATGTATTCCTTATTTCTTTCGGCTCACTACGCACTTTATGATGCAGATAAACGCCAGCAGCGCTGCCAGTAGAATCAGGGTTCCGTATGCCGCAATGCGGGCGAAGATGATATAATTGGTGTTCCAACCATATATGAACTGCATTTTCGAGAATTTCCACTGGCCGTCCTCATCTTGCGCCATCAAGCCTGTAACTTGCAGTGGGAAGTTCATTTTTCCAACATCAAGTGTGATATTTCCTGGGAAAACCACATAAGCAATGCTGTCGGCGATTTGGTTGGCATAAAGGCGGTCGATGTCATATTTCACACTGCCCCAATATGTCCAATCGCCATATAGCAGCGCCTGCGCCCCGTTTTTCCCCTTGAATATTTCGTTGGGATTGGTGCCCAAAATAAAAATCGAAGCGGTGTCGATGGTTCGGGCTATGCACTCGTCGATTTTCGACGCATCGCGCAACGTGTAACCTTCTTGAAATACTTTCAGTGTTTTTTCTATCGCTTGTCTGTTGGGTTCCGAGATATTACTGGCTGGATAGTTGAATGCTCCTGGTGTGGAATTGATTCTAAGCATAAGAGCGATATAAATCCCCGCAAACAGCAATGTCAGCGACGCGATAACAGCAACTATTGATTTCATATCGATCAAGTTTTAATGTGTCAAATTTAAAAAAATGTGTCTATTCACGCACTGACGACACTATCCCGATAACTATCGGGAACACGGATTTTTTTGAACGCAGACGACGCAGATTGAACAGATTTGCGCAGATTTTTCCACACTGCACCAATGCCCACCCTCGCCGCCTGCACAAACGTGGCGCGCCGCGTCTCTACGTTAAGGGCACCCCATACAACCCCGCCATTCCCGGCAAGCCTTGCGGTATTTTTTCATTGCGTTTTTGTGGTGTAGGTTTGCCCGCTGCCGTACCGCAGACAGCACACAGCAGCACCATTAGTAGTTTTCTAAGGTTTGGAATGGTTTAGTTGGTTTTGTTTTCTTCAGATTGATAGTATTTTGCGAAATATGCGACACAAATTTCTTTTATTACCAACGATTCTTGATTTTATACTTACCATAATTTTCCTGCATCCAATTATAAATCTTTTTACGAGTTTCTTCTGTCAAGAATTCTTGAGATACAAATATGTCATTTGTTATGCCCAGCATGTCATACAAGTCTAGATTTAAAATGCTCTTTTGGATAATAGAGAAAACTCCCCAATACAAATATGTTTTATATTCCCATTCCGCTATTATTGGATTTGTATCTTCATCTTCTAAATCAATATAATCTACATCAATATCGTATTTCAATGTATCGCCTTTATTCGTATTATTTTCACATTTAATAATCGTATCTGCAACTCCCGATTCACAATCTATCTCAACAATAATGTCATCCAATGACTCGCATTCATACGTATTATCTTCGCATATAATGTTTGTGTAGTACTTATCTGAAAATAAATATTCAGATAAGTACCTAAATGATTGTTGAGTTTGAATCAGCCATAAATAATTGCATGCCAATACTTGTTCTTCATATGATTGTTCTTTCTTATACCTATATTTTTTGAGACATTCTGAAGTATATGGCTCTATATGGTTGGCAACAAGACAAGCGTAAGCATCTGCCCAATTTTTGCGGTATGTGGTGTCTTTGTAAATTTCTTCAATTCTTTTGATTATTTGCTTGTTATTTATGTATGTGCAAATTTCCAACAAATCAACCAATTCATTTTCATCAATATACTTTTTATAACAAGTTTCTCTTTCTATCCTTTTTATGCGCAACAAACTATCAGTCAAATTTGCATAATTGTTTTTTTGCATATCTTTTTTCCACAAGTCGTCAACCTCACCATCGTAGAATTCATTATTCAATAATTGAAGTATGCGCATCTGCATAGAGGAATCGGAAAAAACACCTCGTGTCGATAAATCAAACCCATTATAAGTGGGATTGTCTAAATGTGTTAATCCAAAACTAAATGGCAATTCGCTACTAAAATCTTGCAAAGGCCTGTAGCGGTAGCTGCGATAATTAAGTAGGCGATGCCGTGCATAACTTTGTATTTGTTCAAATTTTGTCAAAATCTCGTCTATGCTTTGACAATTGCCGTTTATACAAATAAACAATAGCAACAGAATTATAAACTTTTTCATTTGCTTGCATTATAAGTTTTGTGAGTTTTATAAATATGGTTTATTTGATATTTATAAAATAATTCCCTATGATTAGTGTACAGTTTTTCATAATCCATTATATCCTTAGTACTACCCTTACGAATTGTATTTTTTCTTTCGTCATTTTTTTCAAGATTATAAAACAAACTTTCCTCTCATTTATTCAATGGATTGTCATCTGTTTTTACTAAACACCATAAGCCAAAGTTAAAACTTTTTGCAGTTATATGACGCGGTGGCGGCGGGAATGGTTGCGGGGTTGCCTGTCGATAATAAAACAAGGCCGCCCAATCAGGCAGCCTTGCTATTTAAACTCTGTGTTCTCTCGTTTCCTCTGCGCTCTCTGTGATTTTTATTTCTTCTTCAGCCCCAATTTCTCCACGGCCTCCTCGCGCATCTTGTATTTCAGGATTTTGCCTGCGGCGTTCATCGGGAACGATTTGACGAAATCGATATAGCGCGGAACCTTGTGGCGGGCAAGGCGGCCCATAATGAATTCGCGCATTTCGGGTTCGCTTATCTCCTCGCCCTCCTTCAGAATAATGCAGGCCATTGCCTCCTCGCCGTATTTCTCGTCGGGAACGCCGATAACCTGAACGTCCTTCACCTTGGGGTGGGTGTAGATAAACTCCTCAATCTCTTTTGGATAGATATTCTCGCCGCCGCGGATAATCATATCTTTCAGGCGGCCTGTGATTTTGTAGTTTCCGTTCTCGTCAACGCAGGCAAGGTCGCCGCTGTGAAGCCAACCGTCGGCGTCAATGGTCTGCGCGGTGGCTTCGGGCATCTTGTAGTAGCCTTTCATCACGTTGTAGCCTTTGGCGCAGAACTCGCCGTTGGTGTTGGGCGGAACCTCAAGGCCCGTTTCGGGGTCAACCACCTTGCAGCGCACGTGCGGGAAGGCGTAGCCCACGGTCTCGGTGCGCACGTCGATTGAGTCGGTCCAAGCCGACATTGTGCTGCCTGGCGCCGATTCGGTCTGTCCGTAAACGCTCACAATGCCGCGCATATTCATCTCCGACGGCTCGGCGGCACGGCGCATCAGTTCGGGCGGACAGCCTGAACCTGCCATAATGCCTGTGCGCATATATGAGAAATCGGTGCTGCGATAGTCGGGGTGGTTGAACATTGCAATGAACATTGTGGGCACGCCGTTGAAGCAGGTTATGTGCTCCTGGTTTATGCACGCCAACGACGATTTGGCCGAGAAATAAGGCATCGGGCACATTGTGGTGCCGTGCGTCATCGACGAAGTCATCGACAGAACCATTCCGAAGCAGTGGAACATCGGCACCTGAATCATCATTCGGTCGGCGGTTGAAAGGCCCATACGGTCGCCAATGCACTTGCCGTTGTTCACCACGTTGTAGTGCGTCAGCATCACGCCCTTGGGGAAGCCTGTGGTGCCGCTGGTGTACTGCATATTGCACACGTCGTCGGGTTTGACGGCGGCGGCCATTCGCTGGATTTCCTCCAACGGCACAAGGTCGTGGCGGTCCATTGCCTGCTGCAGTGTCAGGCAGCCCTTCTGACGGAAGCCCACGGTTATGACGTTGCGCAGGAACGGCAGGCGCTTGCAGTGAAGCGGCTTGCCCGCCGTGTTGGTGGCAATCTCGGGGCAGAGTTCGTTGATAATGGCGCGATAGTTCGAGTCCAAGGCGCTCTCAATCATCACAAGTGTGTGAGTGTCAGACTGTCGCAGCAGATATTCGGCCTCGTGAATCTTGTAGGCGGTGTTCACCGTCACAAGCACGGCACCGATTTTCACGGTTGCCCAAAATGTTATGTACCAAGCGGGTATGTTGGTGCACCAAACGGCCACCTTCGAGCCTGGACGCACGCCGAGCGATACAAGCGCGCGGGCGAAGTTGTCAACATCGTCGCGGAACTCGGCGTAGGTGCGGGTGTAGTCCAAAGTGGTGTATTTGAAGCAGTACTGGTCGGGGAATTCCTCAACCACGCGGTCCAAAACCTGCGAGAAGGTCATATTCAGCAGTTCGTCTTTCTTCCAAATGTAGTAGCCCGAGCCGTCGTGGTTCGGGTAGAGTTCGCTGCGTTTGCCGCGGGTGTTCTCGAACTGGCTCATATAGTTGACAAAGTGCGGGAAAATGACGTCGCGGTCGGTGAAGTCAAGCATCCACTCGGGCTTCCACTCAAGTGAGATAAACCCGTCGTAATCGACCGACGAAAGGGCCTTCATCACGTCGGCAATGGGGAAGTTGCCCTCGCCGATAATGTTGTAGCGGTTGGCGTCGTCGCTGTCGCGAAGGTGCACGTGCTTCACATAGGCGCCAAGGTTGGTGATTGTCTGCGCAGGTGTCTCGCCCTTGTCGCGGTAGGGGTGGTGCACATCCCAAATGACGGCAATCTGGTCGCAGGCGAAAAAGTCGAGCAAATCGCGCAGCAAGGCGGTGTCGGCGTATATTCCGCTGGTCTTTATCAGAATGGTAATGCCCTTGGCTTCGGCCACAGGAATGAGTCGGGTCAGGTTCTGCTTCACCTGCTCAACGGTGCCCTTCTTCGCGAAAGCGCACACATAAGGGCTGCGCATATCGGCGGCAATGCCAATGAGAGCGGTCATCTCGTCAATCATCTCGGCGCTGTCTTCCGACAGGTCGAGCGAGCTGTCGAAGCAGGGAATGGCGAGTTTCTTCTCGCGCAAATCGCGCAGCGAAGCCGTGAGCGAGTATTTGTGGAACGGCCCGCCCTTGGCCACAAATTCAGGCGTTTTGAAAACGTTGTATATCTCGATGCCCGAGAAGCGCATCAGGCTTGCGTTGTCAAGGATTTCGTTCCACGACATATCGGCCCATCCGCGTGTTGAAAATGAAAGTTTCATTTTAAGTGATTTTCTGTAAAATGCTGATAATTTTCGATTTATGCTTCTTCGAATGCTATCTTGTTGACGGCGTTCAGGTAGGCGGCAATGCTTGAGCCGACAATGTCGGTCGAAATGCCGCGGCCCGAGTAGATTTTGCCTTCAGAGCGCAGGCGGACAACGGTTTCGCCCATTGCCTCGCGGCCTTCAGTCACGGCCTGAATCTGGAAGTCGTCGAGTTCGTAGTGCTTGCCAATGACCTTCTCAATGGCCTGGAAGGCGGCGTCAATCGGGCCGTCGCCAATGCAGACGCTCTCGAGCACATCGTCGCCCTTCTTCAAGAGAATGTGGCAGGTGGCCGAGATTATGTTGCCCGAGTTGATGACGTAATTCTCTAATTTATAAGTAGGTGGCACCTGGAATGCCGCTGTGGCGATAATGGCGTCGAGTTCCTTCGCGCCAACGGTCTCGTGAGTGGCGGCGGCCTTCAGGAATTCGTTGTAAACATTGTCGGCATCTTCGTCGGTCAGGTCGAAGTTCAGACTCTGCACGGCCTTGAGCACGGTCTCTTTCGAGTCGCGCACGGTGAGTTGAATGTCGGGGCGCTCGGTGGGGGCAATGTTCGAGAACGAAGTGGGTTTCGAGCGGTTGGTCTGGCACAGGCGCTTGATTTGCTCAACGGCGCGGTGCAGTTCGGTGGCGCGCACGTCGCAGCAGGCGTCGCACACATCGGCTTTCACGTTCAGTATCTTGACAAACCTTTCGAGCGAGACGGTGAAGTTGCCGAAGGGCGCGGTCTTAATCTCGTCGGCACCCGCACGCACGGCGGCAATGGCGCACGAGTCGGCCAAATAGAACTCGTTTGAGCAGCGCACGCCCAACCGAACATCGGCGGGCAGGTGTTCTTTTACCTGTTTCACAAGGTCGAAAAACTCTTCGGGCAGCAGGTTGCCTGCGGCGTCGCACACGGTGACGGTGGTTGCGCCGTTCTGCGTGGCGGCCTCAATGGCCTGCCAAAGGAAACTGATGTCGCTGCGGCCAAAATCTTCGGCAACAAACTCAACATCGGGGCAGAGCGCGCGGCTTTGCTTGGTCAGGCTGGCAATCATCTCGACAATGGCGGCGGGTTTCTTATGGCAGAAATATTCCATCTGCACGGTGCTCACAGGGACCGAAATCTGCAATCGCGGGTGAGCGGCGCCCTTCAGGGCGTTCCAAGTGGTTTCAACGGTGTCGGCCTCGCTAATGTTGAGCGGCACGGCCACGGCGCTGTTCTTCACCGCCGAAGCGAGCGATTTGATTAGCAGCGAATCGGTTTTGCCGTCGGTTATAGGTGCAAGTTCAATGACCGAAAGGCCTGTTTTGTCAAGCATTTTGGCCAATTCAATCTTCTCGCGGAACGAGAAGGCGTAATCGGCCTTGTCGGCGGCCTGTTTCATTGTAATGTCGCCAATGGTGATTTTACGTTTCATCTTAATAAATTCAAAAAAATCGCGCGAAATTAGTGATTTTGCTGTTTAAACAATTGTGCCATATAAAAATGGTGGATTCTCGTAATAGCAAATTGTGTGCCAAGGGAAAGGATTGAAGGATTGAATGAGAGAAGGATTGAAGGATTGAAATGCCGAGGGAGAGTTTTGCTGCATTTTTGGTATTTCCCGACCTAAATTTAATTTATAGGTGGGCGAAAACTCACAAAAAATCTAAAATTTCGCCCAGTAATATTATCCGAAGAAGACAATCAAAAAGAAATTAATATTAAAACACGACATTTGTTTGAGCTGAAAAAGGTGAATGAATAATAGGTTCCATTTTTAGCTTATCATTATTAATCTGTGTAAATCAGTGTTATCTGTGTAATCTGTGCGAGAAAGAGATTTCAAAAAATCTGAGCGGAAACAAATGCAAAACACCGCAGGGTTAAATCAGGTGCCCATTTTTGCAGAACAATGTTCGCGGCCGCCTCAGAATTGTTAAAAACCATTTAAAAAATCCGCCTTGCCACAAAGGCCATTTCGCGTGCGATTAGTTAGTTTTGCTTGTTATAAAAATCACTGAAATGGGCAAAGATATTTTCGACACGCCGCTGATGAGGCAGTACAGCCAGATTAAGGCCAAGCACCCCGATGCCATTCTGCTTTTCCGCGTGGGCGATTTCTACGAGACTTATTGCGAAGATGCCGTGAAGGCGGCCAAGATTCTGAACATCACGCTCACCAAGAAGTCAAGTTCGACGCTGCCCATTGATATGGCTGGATTTCCGTATCACGCCATCGACACCTACCTGCCGAAACTGGTGAGGGCGGGGCAGCGGGTGGCCATCTGCGAGCAACTTGAAGACCCGAAACTCTGCAAAACGCTTGTGAAACGCGGTGTTACTGAATTGGTTACACCTGGCGTATCGACAAACGACAACATACTTGAGAACCGCGAGAACAATTTCCTGGCATCGGTTTACATCGAAAAAAAGATGGCGGGCATTGCGTTTCTCGACATCTCAACTGGCGAATTCTATGTGGCCGAAGGCAGCGTTGAGTACGCTAACAAACTGATACAGAGTTTCCGACCGAAAGAAATCATCTACAAGCGCGGCACCAAGGAGCAGTTTCAGGAACTGTTTGGGATGGGGTTCTACATCTACGCCATCGACGAGTGGGTGTTCTCGGAGCAGGCCGCAACCGACCGTCTGCTCAAACATTTTCAGACGCAGTCGCTCAAAGGTTTCGGCATCGACCGTCAGATTTTGGGCACAATTGCCGCTGGTTCAATACTTTACTATCTCGACATCACCCAACACTCGCAAATTGGCAACATCACGGGAATCCGCCGCATTGCCGAGGACGAGTACGTGTGGATTGACCGTTTCACGTTCCGTAACCTTGAGATTTTCAGTCCGTTAAACGAAGACGGCCACAGCCTTATCGACATCATTGACAACACGCTGACGCCGATGGGCTCGCGAATGCTGAAACGTTGGGTGTCGCTGCCGCTGAAGAATGTGACGGCCATCAACGAGCGACAGCAGATTGTAACCTATTTTATTGATAATGTTGAGGCTAAACAGACTGTTGAGGGCGAGCTGAAGAACGTTGGCGACCTTGAACGGCTCATCAGCAAGGTGACGTTCGGGCGCATCAACCCGCGCGAGATGCTGGCTCTGAAGAACGCTCTGAAGGCCATCGGGCCTGTGAAAAAGGTGTGCGAGCAGTCGGGTGTGGCTGCGCTTCAGGCTATTGACGAGCGGCTAAATCCTTGTGCGTCAATATGTCAGCGCATCGAAAAAGAGATTCAATCGGACCCGCCTGTGCAGATTGCCAAGGGCGGCGTGATAAACGAGGGCGTCAGTGCCGAACTCGACGAGTTGCGCCACATCGCCTATTCGGGCAAAGACTATCTGATTGAACTTCAGCAAAAAGAGAGCGAAAGAACCGAGATTCCGTCGCTCAAAATCAGTTTCAACAACGTGTTCGGCTACTACATTGAGGTACGCAACACCTACAAAGACCGCGTGCCCGAGGAGTGGATTCGCAAGCAGACGCTGGTGAGCGCTGAGCGCTACATCACGCCCGAACTGAAGGAGTACGAGGAGAAGATTCTGGGCGCCGAGGAGAAGATTCTGGCGCTTGAGCAGAAGATTTACAGCGATTTGGTGTTTGCCGTGTCGGAGTTTGTGTCGGCTATCCAATTGGATGCAAGCCTGTTGTCGAAAATCGACTGTCTGCTGTCGTTTGCAAGCACGGCGCAGATTCGAAACTACAGCCGCCCCGATGTTGACGAGAGCCGCACGTTTGAAATCCGCAACGGCCGCCACCCCGTGATTGAGACGCAGATGCAGCCTGGCGAGGAATACGTGGCCAACGATGTTGTGCTGAACGACGACGACCAACAGATTATCATCATCACGGGCCCGAATATGGCGGGAAAATCGGCGTTGCTGCGGCAGACGGCTCTGATTGTCATTCTGGCGCAGATTGGCTCGTATGTGCCCGCGCAGTCGGCGCACATCGGCTTCATCGACCGCATTTTCACCCGCGTGGGCGCGTCGGACAACATCTCGGTGGGCGAATCGACCTTTATGGTTGAGATGAACGAGGCGGCGAGCATCCTGAACAACATCAGCGAGCGCAGCTTGATTCTGCTCGACGAGTTGGGCCGCGGCACATCAACCTACGACGGCATCAGCATTGCGTGGGCCATTGTTGAGTACATCCACGACCACCCAAAATATCGCGCCAAAACGCTGTTTGCCACTCACTATCACGAACTTAACGAGATGGAAAAGACGTTTGAGCGGGTGAAAAACTACAACGTCTCGGTGCGCGAGGTTGAGAAGAAAGTGCTGTTTTTGAGGAAGTTGGTGCCTGGCGGCAGCAACCACAGTTTCGGTATTCACGTGGCGCGGATGGCTGGAATGCCGAAGAGCGTGGTGGCCCGTGCCGAAAACATTCTGCGCGACCTTGAGAAATCGCGCCGCAATGTCGAGACCGATGTCAAGCCGCAGAACCAATCGGGTATTCAGTTGAGTTTCTTTCAGTTGGAAGACCCCGTGCTCAAAGATATCCGCGACCAAATAAAAAATCTCGACATCGACAATCTTACGCCGATTGAAGCGTTGAATAAACTGAATGATATTAAGCGGATTACGGGACTTTGATAGATAGAATTTCGGGTATTGGGTATTAGGTGTTGGGTGTTAGGTAAAGTTGAGAGTTAAGATGTTTAAAAGGTTGAGAAAGTTTAGAAGGTTTAGAAAGTTGAGACATTAGGAAAACTAAACAGCGAAGCGCTAAACCTTCTAAACAGCGAAGCGACTAAACATTCAATTCAACAATTAAACGATTAAACAACGAGAAAAAAATGAACACTCTTTGGTCACAATTCAAGCAGAGCAATATGCTCAACAGGTTGATTTACATCAATCTGGCGGTATTTGTTGTGGTGAAATTGGTCGATATTGTGATGATGCTGTCGGGCGTTCAGGCGGCCAATCCTGTGGTTGAGTTTCTGGGCGCTTACGCGGGATGGGAAAATCTGATTCGCCATCCGTGGGGCGTGGTCACTTATATGTTTCTGCATCAGGGATTTCTGCATATTTTGTTCAATCTGCTATGGCTGTTTTGGTTCGGGCGGATTTTCCTTGAGTATTTTACGGGCCGCCAACTGCTGAACGTTTACATCTGCGGCGGCATTGCTGGCGCGCTGCTTTACACGCTGGCTTTCAATATTTTCCCTGCTTTCGACGCCACCTATGCGATGGCCATCGGCGCTTCGGCGGCGGTTTACGCGATTGTCTTGGCCACAGCCGTTTACGTGCCAAACTACACTGTTTATCTGCTGTTTTTGGGACAGGTGAAAATCAAGTGGATAGCCGTTTTCTCGCTTATTTCGGATTTGGCGATGCTCGACGGCGCCAACGCTGGCGGCCACATTGCGCACATCGGCGGCGCGCTGTTCGGAATATTCTACATTGCAAGTCTGCGCAAAGGAACCGACATTGCTGCGTGGGTTGGCCGCGTAATCGACGCTGTATCAGGCATTTTCAAGCGCAAACCGAAGATGAAGGTTTCGTACAAACGCACCGATGGCGGTTACCGCCGCGCCGAATCGGACTACGATTACAACGCACGTAAACACAACGAACAGAAAGAGATAGACGCCATTTTGGACAAGATTGCCAAGTCGGGCTACAACGGCCTGACCGAAGACGAGAAACGAACCTTGTTCCGAAACAGTCGTAACAACTAGATTGATAATATCGCGCAGATGACACAGATAACACAGATTTTTTTGATTTTTGAATTACGATTTACCGATTAAACAATTGACCGATTCACCGATTGACCGATAAGTATGCGCAGGATTCTGACACGGATTATTATTTGGACAGCGATTGTGCTGGTGGTTTTGGCTGGTGCTGTTGTTGGCGGCACCATTCTGCTGAAAGACAGGCTGATAAACTACAGTATTCAGGCCATCAACAACGAATTGAATGCGCCTGTGAACGTGGACGGAATCCATTTTTCGCTCATCAACACTTTCCCGTACGCGTCGATAGTGCTTGACAATGTGATTGTTAAGTCGCCTGCCGAAGGTTTCAGCCACAAGGGGTTTGGCCGCACTACAGCCGATACCTTGCTGGCTGTCAGAAAGTTATCGCTGTCGTTCAACATTCGCAAACTGTTGGACAACGAGTTGGAACTGAATTCGGTGAAGGTGACCGACGGGCGGATTTTTATTCTGATTGACAAGCGCGGCAATGATAACTTTCACATTATCAAAGAGAAAAAAACATCAGCAGGCAAATCCGATATGCAAATCAATCTTGAGCATTTAGGGCTGAAGGACTGCAAAATACAAATCTGCAACCTTTACAAAGGCAACGGCGCCGAATGGTATATGCCTGATTTTGAAGCAGAAGGCAAACTCAACAACGGTCAGTTCGAGATTGGGACAAAGGGCTCGGTGGCGCTGCAGTGGATTGTGGCCAACAATATTGAGATTGTGCCGCTCGCGCCCACGCGCATCAAGATGGACCTTGCAATGAAGAACGACACGCTGCGAATAAATAAAGGCCAACTGTCGTCTAAAGGTATCAACATCAGCGTTTTAGGCACCGTTCTGCTCACCAACGACACCTATGTGGACCTTGCGCTGCACGGCGACAAGATTGAAGTGGCTAACGCGCTGCGTTACTTCACTTTAGCCACTCAAGAGAAGCCCATCGTGCGCAGTTCGGGGTTGGTAGGGTTCGACGCCACCGTCAAAGGCAAGTTCAGCAATCTTTCGTCGCCGAAGATTGTGGCAAATTTCGGGCTCGACAACGCCGACATCAGTTACCCCAAACTCGACCTTAAACTCAACAGTGTCAGCCTGAAAGGCACGTTCAACAACGGCGGCTACGCCAACAGTCCAAAGTCGTTTGTGTCAATCAGCGGAATCGATGTCACTTCGGGGCAGAGCCACCTGACGGGCAGCCTTCGCATCGATAATCTGAAGCAGCCGCACATCAATGCGAAACTGAACACCAACGCACGGCTCGAAGAGTGGAACCACCTGATTTTCAGCAGCCGTCCCGACCGCTTGACAGGTGCAGCCGACGGTTCGCTCACCATCAGCGGCCCCATCGACCTGAATAAAGATTTCGACCTGAAGGCCTTTCTGCGGCTCAATCCGCGCTGCCAACTCAAACTGCAGCAGGCAAGTTACACCAACGGCTCGAACATCACTCTCACAGGCGTCGATGGTGCGGCCACGCTTAACGGCAGTGCACTGACAATCAGCAACACAAGCGGCCGTCTGAGCAACATTCCCGTAACGTTCAGCGGAAGTATCGGCAATCTGCTCAAAGCCGTGGCCGAGCCCTATCCCGCAATGGACATTCGCGGTTCGCTTTCCACCGATGCGTTTGATTATGAGCAGATTAAACCATTGTTTGTCAAATCGGATGGCGAGCCGTCGAAGATTACTTACAAGGTTGATTTGATGGCAAGCACCAAAGGCTTCAGTTACAAGAAGTTCCGTGCCGACAACATCTCGGGGCGGCTGCGCTATGCGGGCGATAACATCGATGTTGACGGTCTGAAATTCAATGCGTTGGACGGCGGCGCCGATGTCCGTGTGGCATACCGCAGCGGCAAGCGCCGCGAGTTGGCTTGCAAAGGTTCGGTCACGAGTATCGATATCAATCAGATGTTCAGCACTTTCGACAATTTCGGACAGACCACAGTCACCAACGAGAACATTGAAGGGCGGCTGAGTTCGAATTTCACGTTGTTGCTGCCGTTTGCAGGCGATTCGGCCGACGTGCGGAATATGGATTTCGACGGCCGTCTGAAGATTGCCAACGGCCGTCTGCACGGGCTCGAAGCGCTCAACAGCGTGGCCGATTTCACCCGCATCGACGAGTTCCGCGACCTGCGCTTCTCAACGCTCACCAACGATATGACCATCAGCGGCGGCACCGTCACCATTCCAAAGATGGACGTGGCCTGCAACGCCTGCGATGTGGCCGTTGCGGGAACGCAAAAGTTCACGGGGGATTACGAGTATCACATCACGCTGATTTTGAGCGATTTTATGCGCGGCAAAGCCAAGCGCCTGCAGCAAACCACGCCTTACGGCATTGTTGAAGACGACGGCGGCAACCACACATCGCTCTACCTTGTGGCCACCCGCACGGGCGACAAAACAAAGGTAAAATTCGATAAGGTGGAACTTAAACAGCAGTTGCGCAACGAGTTACAGCAGCAGAAGAAAGAAGTGAAACAGATTCTGAATCGCGAATTCGGCCTGTTCAAGAAGGACACCACCATCAAAACTGAAGAGAAGAGCACCACCCCGCCGCCCGCATCGGGCTTTGTGATTGAGTGGGACGATGACGAAGAATAAGTACAATATTCCGCCCCGCGAAACGTTATATCTGCTATGAATACATACAGAAATAAAGTAGTTTGGAAATCGTTTATTATTGTCTGCGCAACGTTAATTGGCGGAATATCACTCTATTACACTAATGTGCTTGCGCGAAATATGGCCACCGAGGAGCACAAGCGAATGCAGATTTGGGCCGAGGCCATTCGGCAGATGCAGATTAGCGAAAATGAGGTTGAGATTAATTTCTGCCTCGAAATCATCCGCAACAACACCTCAATCCCCGTCATTCTGACAGCCGATGACAATATTGTTGTGCAGACGAGGAATCTGTCTGATTCACTTGCAATTATGAGTGATAGCGCCTATTCGGCCCGCCGCATTGAGGCGCTGCGGGCAAAGCACGACCCAATTGTCATCAATCTGCCTGATAATCACAAGAATTTCATCTATTACGACGACTCCACCGTGCTGAAGCAGTTGGCGCATTTCCCGTTCATCCAGATGTCGATAATCGCTATCTTCCTGCTGGTGGCCTATTTGGCTTTCAGTTCGTCGCGCAGGGCCGAGCAGAACAAGGTTTGGATTGGAATGTCGAAGGAGACGGCGCACCAGTTGGGAACGCCCATCTCGTCGCTGATGGCGTGGATTGAGATTCTGAAACAGGATGAATCTAACGCCTCGTATGTAACTGAAATGCAGAAAGATATTGACCGACTGCAGATGATTGCCGAACGATTCTCGAAAATCGGCTCGCTGCCCACGCTTCAGCCTTGCAACCTGTCGGAAGCCATCAACACGGCGGTGGGTTATATGCGCACCCGCGTGTCGTCGAACATCACGCTCGACGTGAAGGACAACACATCGCACTCTGTTATGGTCAGGCTCAACACATCGCTCTTTAACTGGGTGATTGAGAATATGATAAAGAACGCCATCGACGCGATGGAAGGCAAGGGCTGCATCACAATCAAACTGAACGAGACGCTGAAATTTGCCGAGATTCTTATAACCGACACCGGCAAAGGCCTTGCCAAGAACCAGTTCAAGGCCATTTTCTCGCCCGGTTACACCACCAAAGAGCGCGGCTGGGGACTGGGTTTGTCGCTCGTGCAGCGCATTGTGAACGAGTACCACCGCGGCAAAATCGCCGTGCAATCGTCGGAGATTGGTGTTGGCACCACATTTAGAATCCTGCTGCCGAAGGTGAAAAACCGCGATTTGAGCCAGAACGCATAGGGGCTTGATGCTGGCGGGAATAGCTTTTCAAAAACTTTCGTATGTTTGTGCAACGACTGTTTGAAGATGGCCGGCAAAGGCGAAATAATGCCGTTTTGCCCTGGCAACTCTGCAAAGCTTGAACGCAACCTGATTGCCGTGGCGCTGCGCAATCGCCAACCGTTTTCTGATAGCCGGCAATGGGTATTGTTCTGACACTCAAATGTTTGGGTTAAAATGAATCGCCTTTTGCAAAATACAATATCAAGCTGATGATTTTCTGCAAAAAAATTGAACTTTGTAGAAACAAGATAAAAGTATGTGAAACTTAAATCGAAACAAGAAACAGAAAGTAATTTTTTGAACTAACATATTATTAATCAATAGCGTTTACCGCTAATCTGAAAACATTCCAAAGCTTGGCCGCAAAGGAATATCCAAAACAGAAGATAGTTGTGAATGCTCACGTGTTATGCGTGGGCATTCCTTATCTGTTTTGGAAGGTCTGGCCAAGCACCTGGAATGTGGATGAGGAAATGTCCACATTTTTTTGCTGGGTGCCGAAATCAGACCGCAATGTTTTTTAGGTGAAATGGTGAGCGCGACCTAAAAAACAGAATGATGACGGACTCAAAAAGCATTAGTGGCGGGAAACCGCTGACTTTGGCTGATATTTGCTTGAAAAACAGCGTAATAAATTCGAAATCAAGCAGCCAACAATATGATACAAATGGCGAACAGATTTCGATTGCCGACCAACTTGCAATAGTTACACATTATATCCAACTTCGTCGGTCAAAGTATTCTGCCACTTACGATGACAAGGCTCAGCAGTTTATTAGCCAATGGTTTCCAAAATCAAGCGAAAACGAAGGCTCTGATGAAGTTAGCGAACCAGACGCAACGCAACTTTATTTGTTCAAAGATGTTTTCAACGTTCCGTTTCCGGCACCTGAAAAACCAAAATTCACCTTTATCGACCTATTTGCCGGCATTGGCGGATTCCGGCTGGCGTTCCAAAATCTTGGCGGTCAGTGCGTTTATTCATCGGAATGGGATGCTCAGGCACAAAAGACATATTTTGCCAACTATGGCGATGTGCCATTTGGCGACATAACAAGCGAGCGTACCAAAAGTTTCATACCCGACAATTTCGATATTCTTTGTGGCGGATTTCCGTGTCAGGCGTTCTCGTTGGCTGGCAAAAAGCGTGGTTTCGAGGAAACTCGTGGCACATTATTTTTTGATGTGGCCGAAATCTTGCGACGCAAACAACCTAAAGCCTTTTTCCTTGAGAATGTTAAAGGTTTGATGATTCACGATAAGGGTCGCACCTTACAAACCATTTTGAATACGCTTGATGAGGTTGGCTATGTAGTTCCCGACCCACAGATTGTGAACGCTATGTTTTTCGGTGTTCCGCAGCACCGTGAGAGGATTTACATTGTCGGATTCCGCAAAGACTTGGGAATAAAAAAGGATGATTTTGTCTATCCCGAACAGAAAGAAGTTACGAAGCATTTTATCGACATTCGCGAAGAAAAACCCGTACCGTCAAAATATTATTTGTCAACGCAATACGTCAACACTCTTGTCGCGCACAAGGAACGTCACGCGGCCAAAGGCAATGGTTTTGGCTACGAGGTGATAAACGACAATGCCGTGGCAAACGCCATTGTGGTTGGTGGTATGGGCCGGGAGCGCAATTTGGTAATCGACAAGCGCCAAACCGACCTGACACCAACAACGCGAATAAAAGGCGAATACAATACCGACGGTCTTCGTCGGATGACACCGCGCGAATGGGCGCGTCTGCAAGGTTTCCCCGACGATTTCAAAATTGTGGTTGCTGACGCTTCGGCATACAAGCAGTTTGGCAATTCGGTTGCCGTGCCCGCTATTCAAGCCACGGCAGCGCAACTTCTTAAAACACTATCAAACAAAAAGTTGCTATGAGTGCTTCGAAAAACAAAGGTGAGTGGTCGGAGCTATACACATTTCTGAAGTTGCTTGCCGATGGCCGTCTTTATTGTGGCGATGGGCGTCTGAACCGCTACGATGATAGGTTTTATCCGATTCTTGAAGTTTTCCGTAATGATGCCCCCGACCGTATCAGTTATAAGGTTCAGGCGGCCAAAAACAACATTTTGGTGTCAGGACAAATGGTTCAGTTCGAGGTTCCGCAAGAGCGTTTTCGTACAGAAGCAACCCAGCTTTTGAATTACATAAAAAGCATTAGAGGTTCCGAAAACATTGATAGTATCGAACAATTTATGGAAGAAATAAAATGTGAAAAAGTTTGCGCCAAATCGCAGGATAAAGCCGATATTCGCATTGTGATACACAATCTGCACACTGGTTCAAAACCCGAATTGGGTTACAGTATCAAGTCAAAACTTGGTGCCGATTCAACTCTTATCAATGCTTCGGGCGACGCCACAAACTTCATTTACCGGATAAATGGTGTGGGCAATGCTCTAATTGATGAGATAAATGGCCAAAAATATTTCCGTGACAAATTCCAACTGATTAATGGTTGCAATGCCACGGTTTCCTTCCAAAAAGTTGCACAAAGCCGTCTGCACAATAACTTGACAATGCTTGATTTAGGAATGGAACGAATAATTGCAGAATGTTTGCTTTACTACTATTCTGGCGATGCTAGAACAGTAGAAGAGGCTGTCGCTCACATAACCATAACTGACCCTTTGAACATAAACTGTGAAGGTCAGCCAATTTATGAATACAAGGTAAAACAGTTTCTGCTCGCGTTTGCGCTTGGAATGACCGCCGCGACGCCTTGGCAAGGAAAATTCAACGCCAACGGCGGTTACATTGTAGTTAAAGAAGATGGTGACGTGGTTTGCTACCACTTTTTCGACCGCAACGATTTGGAAGACTATCTATTTTACAATACTCGATTTGAAACGCCAAGTCAAACTCGCCACAAATTCGGCTCTATCTATGAAGAAAATGGTGAGTTGTTTATGAAGTTGAATTTGCAAATCCGATTTATTAAGTAATTTCAAATCTGCGAAAATCCGTTCAATCAGTTAAATCTGCGTTCAAAAGAGCCGCAGTGTTAATCTGTGTCATCTCGTGTCATCTGTGCGAAAACAAGCGATGCAAAGCAAGCCAACCGCCTTGCACAAGAGAAACAATTAACCGCCGCGATGCTCACCACCATTGAGTTGGCCGATTTGGCGGTTTAGTTCATTTGGTTGCGATAATCTGCTGCTAAGTGCATAAAAAAATGAGTTAGCAGCACGCTATCGAGCAAAAATAGCTGATAACGTGCTGTTAAGTGGTAAATAATATGAGTTAACAGCAGATTATCCGAAAATTATGTTTTACTTTGTTGATGAAAACAATCCGTTTGAAATTGACGGTGCCAAAAGTTATTGGTGACACCAAAAAAACAAAATGCAAACGGCTTTAAAACAGACTGTTATGATTGTCGGCAGAGAGAACGAGCGGAAAGAATTACTCGAACTTTTGGAAAAAGACGAGTCACAATTCTGCGCCGTGTATGGGCGGCGGCGTGTCGGGAAGACCTATCTGATACGCGAAACATTTGAAAATCAGTTTGCTTTCTACCATACGGGCATTGCCAATGTCGGGCGGAAAGAGCAACTGGCCGAATTCCGCGAATCGTTGCGCCGAGCGGGGCTGAAGCGCTGCAAGATGCCCAAAACGTGGTTCGATGCGTTCCACTATTTGAGCGATTTGCTGAAAAAATCGTCGGCAGAAAAAAAGGTTGTTTTTATTGATGAGCTGCCGTGGATGGACACGCCAAAATCGCAGTTTGTCAGTGCGTTGGAGCATTTCTGGAACGGATGGGCGAATATGCGCAACGACATTGTTCTGATTGTCTGCGGAAGCGCCACATCGTGGATTGTGAAGAAGATAATGCGCAACCACGGCGGGCTTTACGGGCGGCTCACGCGCCAAATCCACCTTCCGCCATTCAATCTGTACGAGTGCGAACAATACGCTCATCTTCAAGGACTTGAACTCACACGGAAAGAATTGGCCGAAGCCTATATGATTTTTGGCGGCATACCATATTATTGGAGCCTTTTGCGCCGTGGCGAGAGTCTGGCTCAGAACATCGACAGGCTGTGCTTTGCCGACAGCGGCCGTCTTTCCGACGAATTCGATGCTCTTTATGCATCGCTTTTCAAAAATCCTGCGCCTTACATCGATGTTGTTACCACGCTGTCAACCAAAAAGATAGGAATGACGCGCAAAGAGTTGCTGCAAGGTGCCGGCCTGACGGACAATCCTGTGTTCAACCGCGTGCTTGAGGAGTTGCAGTTGTGCGGTTTCATTAGAAAATATCAGTCGATGCAGAAGCGTGAGCGCGATGCCCTGTTCCAACTGATGGACAATTTCACGCTGTTCTATTTCCAATATTTCCGCAACAATTCGCGCCACGATGCGCATTTTTGGACCAACAGCCTGAGCACTGGGCTGCACAACGCGTGGGCTGGGCTTGCGTTTGAGCGCGTGTGCCTGTGGCATCTGCCGCAGATAAAGCAGGCGCTTGGCGTGTCGGGTGTGGTGAGTTACGTGCAGTCGTGGCGCACCGAAGCCAATAGCGAGCACGGTGGCGCTCAGGTTGATTTGCTGATTGACCGCAACGATGGCATCATCAATCTTTGCGAGATGAAATTCGCGAGCGATGAGTTTGTCATCGACAAGGCCGAAGATGATTTTCTGCGCCGCCGAAAATCTGTTTTTCAGATGGTTACAAAGACTCGGAAGGCCGTCCACACAACAATGATAACCACCTACGGTCTGGCGCACAACGCTTATCGAAACAATATCCAATCGGAAATTGTATTGAACGATTTGTTCGCTAATGTGCGATAATCTGCTGCTAAGTGCCTAAAAAAATGAGTTAGCAGCACGCTATCGAACAAAAATAGCCGATAACGTGCTGTTAAGTGGTAAAAAATATGGGTTAACAGCAGATTATCGTGTTTGTTTTACAAGAAAGCGCGTTTATCATTACCGCTGAGGAGAAAACAGCACTGAATTGAAATCGGAATAGGAGCGTAGTCACAAATGTTTCGGCCATATAAAACAACCGTGCCGGCCTCCGACATTGCGGAAACCGGCACGTGATGTTGTTCTTTGGCAGCCGTTATTCTGCTCCGGCCAGGCCGTCGGCAAAGCCACCATAAACGGCTTTGCGGGCTTTGAATCCTTCGGTCCAGATGCCCACGGGCTCGCCGCCACGCCAGCCGCCGCCATCGGGAGCGTCGGTCAGGCACCATTGGCAGATGCCGTACTGCTGCGCCACAGGAATAATCTCGAAGTATTTCTTGATGATAAACTTGTAGAAATCAGCCATTTTCTGATGTTCTTCGGGCGTTAGCTCTGAGGTTTTGAGTTTTGTCCCATTCCATCTTGATTTGCCGCGCACATAGCCCATATCGAGTTCCGAAATGCGGCAGAGTTTTCCGCTTGCGGCCATAATCTCAAACATTTTAACAATATGGTTTTCAATGTTTCTCTGAATGCCTTCATCTTCGAAACAGCTGATGTGCATCTGAGTGCCAATGCCGTCGATTTTGGTAACGCCGTCGGCCTCCCATTTCTTAATCCATCCAACAAGGCTCTTAACCTTTTTGTTGTCGTCCCAGTCCGATTCAAGGTTGTAGTCGTTCACAAAGAGTTTCAGCTCATCGGGGTTGCCCTTGAAGTGCTTGCGGGCCGATGCCACGGCAGTGCGCATATATTCGAGGTCGCCCATATAATATTGCCAGTAGAACACGCCTGAAGCCACATTTGTGGGGTCGCCATTGTTGTTTAGCTCGTAGCTTTGCAGAACATAGTTGCCGCTGCCATCGTTGCCGCCGCCCGAGATGGGCTCGTTCACAACGTCCCAGGCCTTCACATAGCCGTCGGTGGCCTCCATCATTCCGGCAATCCAGCGGTCCATAGCCCATTTGAGGGTGTCGCGCTTCTGCTCGGCGGTGAGCGGAATGGTTTTGTCGCTGCCTTTATGAGTGATTTTCAGGCTTTCAATGGTAATGTCGCCAACAAAATCGCCAGTCTGGAGCAGCACAAATCCGCCGTCAACTTTGGGGGTGACGGTAACGGTGTACTCTTTCATAGTGTTGTCGATGGTTATTGCTCCGCTGAAATTGTCGGGATACCACGAGCCCACGCTGTAGTTCAAAGTGGCATCGCCGGTGGCTTGGGCCTTGATTGTCATTGTGTAGCTGGTGCCGATTTTAGTCATCAGACTGTTAGCGATCTGATACTGAACCATATAGTTGTTGTTGGCTTTCTTTTTGTTCGAGATGAGAACGCCGTCTTTGGTGATTTTTATCGAGTAATCGACATTGTTGTCTTCTTGCACAAAATCGGCTTTCCAGTAATTCCACGATGTGAGTTTGCTGTAGGTGATGTTGCAGTCTTCAATATCAACCTTTTCGCTTTCAGGCACTTCGAGCTCCTTGTCGGCCATCAGCCCCATCAGGTAGCTGGGCTGCTGCTGCGAGTGCCAGGCCAGAGTGTGGCCGTAGATGGTGAGTCCGGCATTTTTGGCATCGGTAACAAACTGCTTGACGCGGTTGAAATTCATATTTCCGCCGCCATCGACAACCGAGGCGTACTTCATAGCGTTGCCGGCCACAATCTCGTCGAAGTGGGCCGTCACGGTGTCGCGCAAGCCGTTGCGGTTGTTGTGGAACTCGTTGACATCGAGGGCGCCGCTGAATTTGAAATCGGGGTGCTCGGCGCGGTCAACGTAAGTTTTCAGATAGCGCAGGCTGTTCACGCCCGATTTGCCGGGAGTGACAACTGTGTCGGTCTTGGTGGTGTCCGACGGATTAATCGGGTCTGGCTCCGGGTCGTTTTTGTCGTTTTTGCAGGCGGCGAAGACCACGGCGACAGATAGTGTCAGAAACAAGAATTTTCTCATAATCATACTTTTAAAATTACACATAAGGAGAGCTGTTGCTCATCCGGCGGCAAATGTACCAAAAAGAATGGTAGGTGTGCAATCGGTTGCACAAAGAGTTTTATGCTTTTGGTGGGAAAAAATACTGACAGTGCGGGAATCAATAATTTCCGATATACGAAACCACGGCGGCGGCGCAACCTTCGCGCCCCTGCGCAAACGAGAGCGAGATGTAGTAAACTTGCGTTTTTGCGCAGAAGAAGTCGAAACTGGTGTACGACATTCCGTCAGACTCGTCGTAGTTGCTGCCGTAGAATTTGGTGAAATCGTAGAGTTTCAGAATGATTTGGTCGGTGCAAGCCGAGTCGGCCTTGACGGTGAACCGGTAGTGGGTGCCCTTGTTGAGCAGAATTGAGAATTCCTCTTTCTGCTTTTTCGAGGCGGTTACGGCCTCCAGGCGCACGCGGAAATCTTTCAGGTAAGTGGCCTTGCCAACAATATCCTTGTCCTTCATCACCTCGTCTTTCAGTGCCAACCCACATTGCGCCGATGCGGTTTTCGCGCCAGCGCACATCAAGGTGCAAACACCAATCATCACACACAATCGGAATATAGTTTTTCTAATGCTGACCATTACTTTGGTTTGTTTATCGCGCAAAGGTAAAAAATTTTTGATTGCCAAAAATTTTATTCATCCCCAAACTCCATCAGATAAGCCTTGATGAAATCGTTGAGTTCGCCATCCAAGACGGCCTGCACGTTCGATGTCTCGTAGCCTGTGCGCACGTCCTTCACCAGTTTGTAGGGGTGCAGCACGTATGAGCGGATTTGCGAGCCCCACTCAATTTTCTTCTTGCCAGCCTCAACTTTGTTGGTCTCGATGCGGCGCTTCTCCAACTCCAGGTTGTAGAGTTGCGATTTGAGCAGGCGCAGGGCGTTCTCGCGGTTTTTCGGTTGGTCGCGGGTTTCGGTGTTCTCGATTGAAATCTCGTCGTCCTCACCTGTGACGGGGTTTTTGAACTTGTAGTGCAGGCGCACGCCCGATTCCACCTTGTTCACATTCTGACCGCCAGCGCCGCTTGAGCGGAAGGTGTCCCACGACAGGTTGGCAGGGTTGATGTTTATCTCAATATCGTCGTCGATTGACGGGGTGACAAACACCGATGAGAACGATGTCTGCCGCTTGCCCTGCGCGTTGAATGGCGATATGCGCACCAGGCGGTGCACGCCGTTCTCGCTCTTCAGGTAGCCGTAGGCGTACTCGCCCTCGAACTCCAGAGTGACGGTTTTCACGCCAGCCTCATCGCCAGGCAGGAAGTTCTGCTCGCGCACCTTGTAGCCGTTTTTCTCGCCCCAGCGGATATACATTCGCATCAGCATCTCTGTCCAGTCCTGACTCTCGGTGCCGCCCGCGCCCGCGTTCAGTTTCACAATGGCGCTCATCTTGTCCTCCTCGCGGCGAAGCATATTGCGCGATTCGGCCGACTCCACCTTTTCTAAAGCCGCAGCATATTGCGCGTCCACTTCCTCCTCTGTGCTCTCGCCAAGCGCGTAGAAATCCATCAGCACCTGAAGGTCATCGGTGGCCGATTTGGCGTCGTTGTAGCAGGCAATCCAACTCTTGATGCCGTTGATTTTCTTCAGTTGCGCCTCGGCCTTTTTGGGGTCGTCCCAGAAATCGGGCGCCTGACTTTTCTGCTGCTCCTCGTCGAGTTCCACAAGGCGGCTGTCGATGTCGAGATGCTTGCGCAGCGCCTCAACGCGGCTGATAAGGTCTTTTTGTTGTTCGGGTAGTACCATTATATTTTTGATTTATTTGTTTTGTTTTTTGAACACAGATGACACAAATTGTACGGATCTACAAAGATCATTATATATTTTTATTTTTTTATCCTCACCTTTTTAACCTCGCCCCCCAATCGATAGCCATTTTAAATGTCGTAAACGAGTTTAAGGCTTGAATCTTATTGTCTTGACCGCTTGTCAAGCCATTATAATCGGATTTGTAAGTTTGTAATGAGTAACCTAATGAATAACTAAAATGACCAAGCAAACCGCCATAACTACCGAAAGACCTGAACCCAAATGAAAATGCAAGATGCAAACCCTTAAAATCGCCTAATGTGCCGCCACACTGCATATCTACAAACGGTGAAATTACACGATTTTGAAACTCATATCTTATATTTGGAAGAATCGGAAACGAAGAGTATTCTTCATTTTTTTCAGATACACATAAAAGCCTTCCTATTCCCAAGCCCACAAACATATGGTCAGACATTTGGTAACCTTGAATGGTAATGTCTGACAGACATAAATATTTTTCTTTGGTTTTAAAGTTGTCGGAAACCGCCACACCCGTTTCAATAAATCCTCGATAGCCAGTTTTGAAATATCTTTTATTTGCGAGGGATGATTTATTTGTCTTCGTTTGAGCTTCGGCCACTCCACATAATAATAAGGCAAATATAATTGTTATTATTTTATTCATAATCGGCGGTTTGTGCTCGTCTAAATAACTAAAAGTGGTGGCAAAGATAAACGTTTCGTTTTTCAGCACGATAATAATCAGTGCCAATCTGTTCAATCAGCGTCATCTGCGTTCAAAACCACAAATATCACGTAATAAGTTCCATTCGATTGCAATCCAACTTCAGGAAGATGAACAGCAGCATTGTGAAGCCCCAGAGCGACGAGCCGCCGTAACTGAAGAACGGCAGCGGAATGCCGATGACGGGCGCAATGCCGATGGTCATCCCGACGTTCACCGCAATGTGGAAGAAGAATATCGACGCCACACAATAGCCGTAGATTCGGCTGAACTTTGATTTCTGCCGTTCGGCCAGCACCAAGAGCCGCACAAGCAGCGTCAGGAACAAAAGCAGCAGCAGCGTGGTGCCCATAAAGCCCCATTCCTCGCCAATGGTGCAGAAGATGAAGTCGGTGCTCTGCTCGGGCACGAACTTGAATTTGGTCTGCGTGCCTTGCAGATAGCCCTTGCCCGTCAGGCCGCCCGAGCCGATGGCAATCATTGATTGGTTCACGTTGTAGCCCGCGCCCTGAAGGTCAACCTCGATGCCCAGCAAGTGGTTGATGCGGGCGCGTTGGTGAGCGGCCAGCACGTTGTCGAAGAAATATCCCACCGAGAAAGTGAAGCCGATTGAAGCCACGGCAATGCCGATGACGGCCGCAATCTTGCCCAGTTTGTGGCGGTAGGTATAGTAGAGATAGTACGGAATGGCCAGCCCGAACCCGATGAGCAGCGGCACGTATTTAGGCCACTGCGGCGCAAGCCATCGGCACAGACCGAAAGCGGCGGCGGTGGTTACAAGCAGTATCAGAAAACTGATTCCCAACTCTTTATGATTATCGCGAAGCACAAAGAACGCCACAAACGCCAGCGCCTCAATCACAATCAGAATAATGTGCAACTCAAACAGCAGCGACAGCACAAACAGCAGCGCCATCAGCAGCCCCAGAATGAACAGAATCGGCTTCATTCCCTCGCGGAAATAGGCAATCAGCAGCGCCGCGAACACCAGCGCCGAGCCCGTGTCGTTCTGCAGCAGAATGAACGCCGACGGCAGAAAGCATATGCCGAAAACAATCATCATCGACTTGAAACTCTCGGGCCTGAAATGGTAGCGCGACATATATTTTGCCAGCGTGAGCGATGCCGCTATTTTGGCGAACTCGGCAGGCTGCACCTGAATGGGGCCCAGCACAATCCACGATTTGGCGCCGTTCACCGTCGAGCCGAAGAGCAGCACCGAGAGCAGAATGAGCATCAGCGCGCCGTAGATGAGTTCGGCAAACGTTGAGTAGAACTTGCTGTCGATGACCAGCACCACAATGGCGATGACCACCGCCGCGCCAATCCAAATCATTTGGCGGCCGTAACGCGTTGCCATACTGAAACTTGCGTGGTCGGCCGAGTACGACGCCGAGTAGATGTTGAACCAGCCCAGGGTGATGAGCACCAGATAGAGTATCACCGTGAACCAGTCGATGTTTTGCAATATGGTGCTACCTCGTTGTTCCATTGATTAAATCCATTGATAACATTCGTTTTTCGAGCCACGGCCGCGTCACAGTGTCGGTCAGATAGCGTTCAATCATCAGGCTTGCGATGGGCGCCGCGTACGAAGCGCCGAAACCAGCGTTCTCAACATACACGGCGATGGCAATCTGCGGATTCTCGCGCGGGGCGAAGGCCATAAAAATCGAGTGGTCCTTGCCGTGCGGGTTCTCGGCTGTGCCCGTCTTTCCGCACACGTCGATTCCGCGGATGGCAGCCACACCAGCCGTGCCGCCCGTGGGCGAGTTCACAGCGCGGTACATTCCCTCGATTATAATCGGGAAGTAGGTTGTGTCGATGTCGGTATAGTGCGGCTCGCGGAAGCGGTCGAGAATGCTGTTGTCGCCTTCGCGAATCTCTTTCACAATGTGAGGCGTGAAGTAGCGGCCTTGGTTGGCGATGGTCGATGCCAGATTGGCCATCTGCACGGGCGTGAGCAGCAACTCGCCCTGTCCGATTGAGTTCGACACAATGTAGAGCGATTTCAGGCGCCCCTTGCCGTAGGTGCGGTTGTAGAAACTCAATGTGGGCACGTAACCAGCCACCTCGTATGGCAGGTCAACGCCCAACTTCGAGCCAAAGCCGAACGATGTGGCGTGGTTGCGCCAAACAGTGAAGGCGCTGTCGATGGTCTGATATTTCGGATTGTCGAGCAGAGCGCGGTACTCAGCCGCAAAAAACGCGTTGCACGAGTGCTGCAGGGCCGACACCACGTTGAGCGGACTCTCGTGGCCGTGGCAGCCCATATGGAACCGCCCCACCGTGTAGCCGTAGTGGCAAGGATAGTAGGTGTACAGTCCGTTGATGATTCCCTCTTGAAGGCCGATGAGCGCGTTCACCGTCTTGAATGTCGAGCCAGGCGGATAGCGCGCCTGCAGCGGGCGGCAGAAGAGCGGGTTCAGCGAGTCGGCGCGCAGTTGCTTGTAGTTGGCCGAGCGCTCGCGCCCCACAAGCAGCCCAGGGTCGTATGTCGGGGCCGAAACAATGGCCAGAATCTCGCCCGTGGCGGGCTCAATGGCCACAATCGAGCCAATCTTGTTCTGCATCAGGCGCTCGCCGTACTCTTGCAGGCGGGCGTCGAGCGTGAGTGTTATGTCGTGGCCGTTGACAGCCAGAGTGTCGTAGATGCCGTTTTTGTATTGTCCCTTGATGCGGTTGTGCACGTCCACCATAAAAATCTCGACACCCTTCTTGCCGCGCAGTTGTTCCTCATACATCCTTTCCACACCGCTGATGCCGATGTAGTCGCCCGACTTGTAGTAACTGTCGTTCTGCGCCGTCTTGTCGTCAACCTCGCCCACATAGCCGAACGTGTGCGCGGCAATGTTGTGCGGATAGATGCGCAGACTTCGCGTTTGAGCGTAGAAGCCCTTGAATTGGTACAGATTCTCTTGGAAAGCACCGTATTGCTCGGCCGAAATCTGCTCAAGAAAAACCGACGATTTATAGTAAGAGTAACGTTTCGCTTTGCGCAGACGCTTGTCAACCTGCTCTTTGTCGATGCCCAGAAGTTGGCAGAACAGCGCCGTGTCGAACTCGTGCAGTTGGTTGGGCGTCACCATCAGGTCGTAGGCCGCCTGATTGTGCACCAGAAGCACGCCGTTGCGGTCGTACATCAGGCCGCGGGCGGGATATTGCGTCACATAGCGCAGCACGTTGTTCGAAGCCGACATCTTATACGATTGGTCAACCACCTGAAGGAAGAACAATCGGCCTATGTAGATGAGAATGATTAAAGCAAACAAACCACCTACCACGAAACATCGCTGACGGAACGGGTTCATTTGTTGCTACGTGTGAACAGAAATTGACTCAAAATGATAAGCAGCATTGTGAAGACGATGCTCAACAGAGCGCGCCACAGAATCAGGTGCAGACTGCTGAATTTGAACGCCTCAACCACAAACAGGAAAACGTGGTGGACGAGCACCACCGTCAGGCTGTATTTCACAAACCAGCCCGCGCCAAAAATGCGGATGTTGGGTGTGTCAGTCGGCTCAACAGTCTCGCGCGGCATCAGCGAGCCGAGCATATAGGGGCGCAGAAAGCCCGCAAACACCGTCGCCGATGTGTGAATGCCAGGCGAGTTGCAGAACATATCAACGCTCAAACCCAGCGCGAACGACAGCACGAGCGTCAGCCAGCCAGGCGTGCCGAACGGCAGCATAATCACAAACAGAATGTAGAGATAGGGGTTGATGAAGCCGCCCAGTTGAACCTGATTCAGCACGCCCACCTGAAGCAGCACCAGCACCACAAAACGGATAATATTTCGTATCAGCACGTTATTCATTTTCCGACATTTCCTGTAGTTCCAACTGTTCCTTTTTCAGCAGATTGCGCACCACCTGCACGTTCGACAGCCGCTTGAAATCGACCGACAGCCGCACGCTTGCCGACATAAAGCCGTTCACGCCGTGCGCCGTCACCGATTCAACGTTTCCAATCATCACCCCTTTCGGGAAAATGGTTGAGTAGCCGCTTGTTATCACCACATCGCCCTTGCGCACCGTGATGTGCCCAGGCAGGTCCTCAAGATTGGCAATGCGGTAGTCGCCGCCCTCCCAGCCCAGCGAGCCGAAATAGCCGCTCTTTTCGAGCATTGCGCTGATTTTCAGGTTTTGGTTCAGCAGGCTGATGACCGACGAGAAATTGGGCGACACAGCCTTGACAACGCCCACCGCGCCCATTGCCGACACCACCGCCATTCCAGGCTCAACGCCGTGCTTGCTGCCGATGTCGAGCGTCAGAAAGTTGTTGGCGCTCTTCACCGAGTTGCTGATGACGCGGCACGGCAGATACTCATACTGCTGCGTGTAAACCGAGTCGAAAGCCGTCTGCGCGGCCAGCGTGTCGATTTTCGAACTTTCGGGCATCATTGTGCGCAGCCGCGCCAGTTCGTTGTTCAGTTCCTGATTGCGTTGGTTCAGGCTCAAATAGTTGTTCACCGATGAGAAGACCGTGTTCACTCGCCCCGCCACCGCTGCCGACGAGTTGATGAAACTCGTGTGTTGGTAACTGTTGTAGCGCACAACCAACACAAACGACACGCTCTCAAGCAGTATGAAGAGCAGCACGTAATGGTTTCGCAATATGAACAGAATCAGGTTTTTCATTTATCTGTTTAATCAGTGAAAGGTTTAATTGGTGAATCGTTTGTAGAGACGCGGCGCGCCACGTCTCTACGGCGTGCACCAAATTTCTAAATCATTCCCTATTCAATCCTTCAGTTATTCAATCCTTCAAAAAGATTGTGCCCATCAGAAACCGACAGGCACAATCGCTAATTATTTAATCAAGAATTTGAATCGGTGCGAGTTTTTCAGCGCGATGCCTGTGCCGCGTGCCACGCAGTGCAGCGGGTCTTCGGCAACGTGGAACGGAATCTTCGTCTTCTCGGTCAGACGCTTGTCCAATCCGCGCAGCAGTGCGCCGCCGCCAGCAAGGAAGATGCCCTTGCGGTAGATGTCGGCGTACAACTCGGGCGGTGTGTGCTCGAGCGTTGCCAGAATGGCCGTCTCAATCTTGCTGATAGAGCGGTCAAGGCAGTGTGCGATTTCCTGATACGAGATTGGAATCTCAATCGGCAGGGCCGTCATTTGGTGCGGTCCGCGAACCAGGTAGTCTGCGGGCGGCTCGTCCAAATCGGGCAGCGCCGAGCCAACCTTGATTTTGATGTCCTCGGCCGTGCGCTCACCAATCTTAATATTGTGCTGATGGCGCATATACTCGCGGATGTCTTCCGTGAACTCATCGCCAGCAATGCGGATTGACTCGTTCGACACAATGCCGCCCAGCGAAATGACGGCAATCTCGGTGGTACCACCGCCTATATCGACAACCATATGGCCCTCGGGCGCCTCAACATCAACGCCCATACCAAGCGCGGCGGCCATCGGCTCGTAAATCATCAGCACCTCGCGGCCACCAGCGTGTTCCGACGAGTCGCGCACGGCACGCAACTCAACCTCGGTTGAGCCCGACGGCACGCAGATGACGATTTTCAGAGCAGGCGAGAAAAGTTGAGTCTTCTTCTCGTTCACCATTCTGATAAGGCCGCGAATCATCTTCTCGGCAGCGTCGAAGTCGGCAATCACACCATCGCGCAGCGGGCGGATGGTCTTGATGTTCTCGTGCGTCTTGCCGTGCATCATTCGTGCCTTTTCGCCAATGGCAATCACCTTTTGTGTGTTGTTGTCAACGGCCACAATCGACGGCTCGTCAACCACAATCTTGTCGTTATGGATGATTATGGAATTGGCTGTGCCAAGGTCGATTGCAAGTTCTTGTGTTAAAAACGAAAACAATCCCATTGTTCTATCTATTTTCTAGTGTTTAAAATGTCTGATTCCTGTGAACACCATTGCGATGCCGTACTTGTTGCAGGCCTCGATGACCTCGGGGTCGTGGATGCTGCCGCCAGGTGTTACAATGTACTTGATGCCGAACTCGTTGCAGGCCTCAACGCTGTCGCTGAACGGGAAGAACGCGTCAGAGATGAGCACGCTCTCGCCGATTGAGCAGCCTTGTTTCAGGTTGAAGCGCGGCACTGTCAGGCGTTGCAGACTGTCGATGCGGTTGGGTTGGCCCATTCCCGCGCCAGTGAGCCAGTACGACCCGTCGGCGGCTTGCGACACAAGCGCCATTGAGTTGCTCTTCAGGTATTTGCAGGCCTGTGTGCCGAATTTTGCAAGGTCAATCTGCTTGTCGGTGAACTTGCAGTCGGTAACAGGGCGGTACTCTTTGTCCATTCCCTCGTCCTCGTCCTGAACCAGCAGGCCGCCGTTCACCGAGCGGTACATTTTCTCGCCAGTGATTGTCGGTTTGACAGGCGTTACCAGCACGCGCAGGTTTTTCTTCTTTGCCAGAACCTCTTTCGCCTCGTCGGTGTACGCGGGCGCGATGATTATCTCGATGAACTTGCCAGTGAACCATTCGGCAATCTGCTTGTCAACCTCGCAGGTGAAGCAGACAATGCCGCCGTAGGCGCTCACAGGGTCGCCCGCCCAAGCCAACTCAAGGGCTTTCATCGGGCTGTCGGCCACGGCCAGACCGCAGGGGTTAAGGTGCTTAACAACTGCCACGCCAACTTTGTTCTTGATGTTGTCAACAGCGTTGTAGGCGTCGCTTGCGGCCTTCCAGGCGGCGTCGGCGTCGAGCATATTGTTGTATGAAATCTCTTTGCCCTGCAGGCAAGGTGAGCCTGCCAGCGTGTGCTCGAGATTGGTGTTCTTGAACGGATAGAAGACGGCTTTTTGGTGCGGGTTCTCGCCGTAGCGAAGCACCTTGCCGCCAGTCAGGCTGATTTTTTCCGACTCTTCGTTGTCTTTGTTGAAGTAGTTGAAGATGGCCGAGTCGTAGTGCGACGATGTGTCGAAAGCCTTGCGTGCGAACTCGCGGCGCTGTTCAAGCGTTGTCTCGGCGCCCTGCTTCTGCAGGATTTCGAGCAACTCACCGTATTGCTCACGCGAACTAACGATAACCACGTCTTTGAAATTCTTTGCAGCCGCGCGGATGAGCGATATGCCGCCAATGTCAATCTTCTCAATGATGTCGGCTTCGGGCGCGCCGCTTGCCACGGTCTGCTCAAACGGGTAAAGGTCGACAATCACCAGGTCGATGTTGTCAATCTCGTACTGCTTCATCTGCTCTTTGTCCTGCGCATTGTCGCGACGGCCCAGAATGCCGCCGAAAATCTTCGGGTGCAGCGTCTTCACGCGTCCGCCCAGAATCGACGGGTAAGTGGTGAGCGACTCAACGGTCTGCACATTCACGCCCAGTTTTTTGATGAAATCGTAGGTTCCGCCTGTCGAGATGAGATTAACGCCCAGTTTGTCGAGTTCCTTCACAATCGGTTCCAACTGGTCTTTGTAAAAAACCGATATGAGTGCATTTTTAATTTTTGTTGCCATCAACAATTCGTTTAAACTTGATAATAAGTAAGATATGACGAAAAACACTCCGCCACTCCAACGCACAAATATATAATTTTTGAAAGCGATTGGGTTTAGGGGCGTTCATATTTGTAAACAATATTTTAAACAAGCGCCGCGTGGGGCGGGGCGGAGGATGGCAAAAAAAATCCGGGGCTCATCACCCCGGACCTCTTATGAGAAGAATCACGCCAGTTTCGCCTGACGTTTTTTTTGAAAACGGAAGCACCCGAAGGTGCCCCCGTTTTATTACTAATTAATAAACCATTACGCGTTTTGAAACTTGGCCGGTCTTGACAATGTAGATGCCTGCGCCGTTGACGCGGATTTTGGCGTTCGCCTCGTTCGATGCTGCCACAAAGCCGCCCATCGCATTGTAAACGCGGATTTCATCGGTGGCGTTCTCAACCACAATTGTGTTTCCGTATGCGTAGATGTTCGCGGTGTTGGCAGTCTCATCGTCAACGGCGGTGTTTTTCTCAACCTTAACGGTGAAGGTTGTTGTGAGCGTTACTCCATCGACTGTGTAGGTGACGGTGAGTTTCTGCTCGCCAACCTTCTTGGCATCGAAGCCGCTAATCATATTGACTGTCAAAGCAACCTCTTTGGTTGTTCCGTCGTTGAAGGTTACCAGAACAACGGCACCGCTGACATCGAGTTTCTCGCCTGCAATGTAGTTGACCTTCGGCATCTTCTTCAGTTCAATGCTCTTGATTGAAGCAACAAGCACCGGCACATCAACGTGGGTGCGGCTAATCTCCTCGCCGCAGAGCGAGCAGTAAACAACCAAGTCGTAAGAACCTGCTGTGGTAAAGGTTGCTTCCACAACGTTCTCCTTAACAATGCGGTCGGCCTTATGAGCGCCTTCATTGTTGAATACAGAGTCACAACGCAACCAAACACGAGCGTGAGTGCTGTCGAGAACCGGCAGATAGTCAACTGATTCAGTGAGGTTCTGGAACCAAACAGAGCCGCCGTTTACTGAGCCGTTGAGCAGGTAAGCAATCTTACCGCTTGCAAACTCTTCGGCAGTGGCTGCTGTGGTGCGGCCTTCAACATCGGCTGTTGAGTAGCCTTGTGTTCCATTTCCAATACCAAATTGAGCCACATTGCTGCCGTCGAAGGCGCAGCTGTCCAAGTAGAAGCAATTGTTAATTGTTCCACCTTTTTCACCTACAATACCACCAACATACTTTCCATTACCACTAATCTTTCCTGTGCTGTAGCAATTGGTAATTGTACAACCTCCATTATAGCCGCTAATACCACCTGCGCAAGCATAACTTGCACTTGCAATAATTGTTGAAGTATTGAAGCAGTTGGTTATTGTTGCGCTACTGTTTGTATAACCCAAAATAGCTCCCACATCGAAAGTACCGTGCAAATAAGAGTTGATTATGCCTACATTCTTGATAGTCGCATTTCCGGCGCAGCCAATCAATCCAACATAATCGCCACCATTGGGGTAACGTCCTGAAGTTGTGTTATGGAAGAACAATCCGCTAACAGTATGTCCCTGACCATCGAATGTGCCAGCAAATGGGTAATTGTTGGTTCCTATCGGAGTCCATTCAGTGTAGATGCTGTCGGCACCGTAGAGGTCACCGTTGGCGTCGAGAACGCTGTCGTTGACAACAATGTCGGCAACGAGTTTGGCTTTGATTGATGTAGAGCCCGAGTTAACCTTATCGGCAAACCAGTAGAGGTTACCAGTGTTGGCAATCTCGTACCAGCCATCGGCAAGTGTTGGTTCGATATATTCGCCGCAGACGGTGCAACGGCCGTTAACAAAGTGGTGAGGAGCGTCGTCGGGGTCGTTAACATAAACGCCGCCGCAACCGCGGTATAGCTTGCCGTGAGTGGCATCGAGAACCGGCAGAGAATCAACCGGTGCGCTGAGGTTTTGGAACCAATCAGTTCCACCGCCTACAGAGCCGTTGAGGCCGTAAGCAACCTTGCCGCTTGCAAACTCCTCGGCAGTGGCGAATGTGCCACCGTTAGCCGACGATGCGCTACCGCTCAAAGCATAGTTGTTGGTGCAAGAACCTGCCCATTGACCAGTAATGCCGTATCCATAGCTAAGTGCTGCAACTGTTCCGGTGCTGAAGCAACTGGTTATTTTGTTGCTGCCATTATTCATATAGCCCGCAATGCCGCCAGCATAGTAACCTCCGGCATTAATCTTGCCAGTGTTGTAGCTGTGGTTTACCGATGATGAACCGCCCATAAAGCCGATGATACCACCCGCACATCTGCCGTACGATTCAACAGCGCCAGTGTTGTAGCTGTTTTCGATTACCGAATTGTTGCCAGCATATCCGGCGATACCGGCTGTGTAAGAATCGTTGTTTGTGTTACCCGAGGCGTACGAATAAACATTGCCACTGTTGTAGCAGTTGGTTATTTTGCCGTCGTACAGGTAGCCAGCGATGCCGCCAACATATCGGTAGTAGCAACCAACATAGCCAGTGTTGTAGCAGTTGCTGATTTCGGAACGCGAACCGGCCGGTTCGCCGCAGATGCCGCCAACATACTGATAACCATAGAAGTAAGAGTCGATGACTCCGACATTTGTTATGGTTGTGATGCCGGTATAGCCGAACAGACCAACATAGTTTCCATTTGTATTGTTGAAATACAAACCGCTGATGGTGTGGCCTTGGCCGTCGAACTTGCCTGCAAAGGCGGCCGATGTTGTACCAATTGGTGTCCAAGCGGTGAAGCTGCTGCCGTCGCCGTTGAGCTCGCCGTCCTCGGTCAGAACGTTCTCGTTGACAACAATGTCAGCTGTGAGTTTGCCGTTGATGCGGGTGCTGCCTGAGTTAACCTTGTTGGCAAACCAGTAGAGTTTGTGATGGTTGTCAATCAGGTACCAGCCATCGACAAGAGCCGGAACCTCGTCAATTGCACCGCAAACCGAGCAAACACCGTTCACAAAGTGGTGGGTGATTGCTGCAGAGTCGTTGGTGAGAGTTGAGTCGCAGTTGCGCCAAACAAGGGCGTGAGTGTTGTCGAGAACCGGATAGGTGTCGCTGCCAAGAGTCTGGTACCAATCGTAGCCCACGACTCCCGAGCCGTTGAGCAGGTAAGTGATTTTGCCGCTTGCAAACTCGGCAGCGGTGGTTGAAATACCATTACCAGCAACAGCCGAAGTTCCTTCAAGATAATAACTGTTATTAACAGTTCCATTATTGCTCCATATTGGTGCAATACTTGCAAGATATGATGTTGTGGTTGAAGTTACGCTTCCTGCATTGAAACATCCGCTTACTGATGCTGAACTCTCAAGAATACCACAGATGCCACCAGTGTACTCACCCGAGCCGTTAATTTTACCTATATTATAGCAATTGATAATTTTAGAAGCGCTACCATAGGCGTGTCCGCAAATACCGCCAGCAAAAGCATAACTATTATGTGCTGTGTAAATAGACGCCTCGTTGAAGCAATTTGAAATAGTAGAAGTGCCATTATACATTCTGCCCACTATTCCTCCAACATACCAATATCCTTTCAAGTAAGAATCAACAACGCCAACATTTTTGATTGTTCCTCCAGAAACATAGCCGAACAAACCAACATAGTTGCCTCCGTTGGGGGAGTCAGAGTTGGTTGTGTTGTTGAAATACAAACCGCTGACAGTGTGGCCTTGGCCATCGAATGTGCCGCTATACTGGCGGCTGTTTGTGCCAATTGGTGTCCAAACGCGCTCAGGTGTGCCGTTGAGGCTGCCATCGGCGTTCAGAACGCTATCGTTGACAACAATGTCGGCAGTCAGAACGGCTTTGATTGAGTTGCTGCCCATATTAACCTTATCGGCAAACCAGTAGAGCTGTGCTGCGTTGCCAATGGCGTAGTAGCCAACATAGTCGCTGCTAAGGCCAAGAGAGTCGGCAGCGGCTGCATCGGCAATGTAGGTTGCCTCCATATAAGCGCCGCAGATGGTGCAAGTTCCAAAGTCGTCGAACACGTGCTCAACACCAGTCACTGCACTGTTGCCAAATGCCGAGTGGCAAGGCTCCGAGCCGTAAACCGTGCCGTGGGTGTTATCCCAAACAGGCAGCGAGTCGGTGCCAATGGTCTGATACCAGTAGAGAGTGCCGGCGCTTGTGTTGCCGTTGAGGCCGTATGCCACCTTGCCGCTTGCAAAATCGGCCGTTGTGGCCGAAATGCCGCCACCACCGTTTGTTGCGCTGCCGGCAAGATAGTAGCAGTTGCTTTGTGAGCCTTGGTAACCGCTGATGGCACCAACATTAGGATTGCTGTTGGTGGCAGTTACTGCTCCGATATTGAAGCAACGGTACTGCGAACCATAAGCTGCGCTGATACCGCCAATAGATGAGTATCCCGAAACGGTTCCGGCGTTGTAGCAGTAGTTTTCCGTGCCATTATAGCCGCAGATGCCGCCTACATAATATGTACCCGAAACCGTGCCTGTGTTGTGGCAGTAATATTGGTTTCCATACATTCCGCATATACCGCCAGCATAGTTGCTGCCACTCACAACTGTTCCCTCGTTGTAGCAGTTGGTTTGTGTGCCGCTGTATCCACAGATACCGCCTATATATTGATTTTTGCCTTTAACAGTTCCGGCGTTGTAGCAGTTGGTAATGTTACCGCTGTAGCCGCTGATGGCACCAACATATTGGTAACCATAGATGTAAGAGTCAACAATGCCAAGATTCTTGACATAGCCGCCACTGATATAGCCAAACAAGCCAACATACGATGAGCCCTCGCTGTTCAGATACAGACCGCTGATGGTGTGGTTGTTGCCATCGAATGTGCCGGTGAAGTAACGGCTCGATGAACCCATTGGTGTCCACGCAAACTCGGGTGAGCCGTTGAGGCTGCCGTCTTCGTTCAAAACGTTCTCGTTCACAACAATGTCGGCCACCAAAACGCCTTTGGCAGAGGTGAAGCCGGCGTTCACAGTGTCGGCAAACCAATAGAGTTGTGCCGCGTTGGCAATGGCGTAGTAGCCCACAAAGCTGCTGCTCAGACCAAGACTGTCGGCCTGTGCGGCGGTTTTAATCAGCACAGCGTAAGCCATAGACTGTCCGCAGTCGGGGCACTGGCCCAAGGCGTTACACTCGGCGTGTTGTTTAACAACGCCCGGAGTGTTGCTGAATTGTGTCGGGCAAGGAGCCGAAGCGTAAACCAAAGCACTGGCTGAATCCCAAACAGGCATCAGGTCGGTGCCAATGGTCTGGCGCCATACAACAGTGCTGTCGCTCTTGCCGCCGTTGAGGCCGAAGGTTACGCGGCCGCTTGCAAAGTCGGCTACCGTGGCTGCTGCGGTGCTGCCTGGCATATCGGCAACCGATGCTCCTCTTGAGGAGGCTCCAAGTCCGAATTGCTCAACATTGTTGCCGTCAACAGCGCAGCTGTCGGCATAGTAGCAGTTGGTGAATACGGCCGAGGCATATTTGAGACCGCAAAGAGCGCCAACATAATAGCCCTTGCCGGTAGTCTTACCAATGCTGTAGCAGCTGGTTACTTTGTTGCTACTGTAATTGTCGATTCCACCGGCAATACCGCCTAAATAATTATCGCTTGTATTTGTTGCAGATAAAGTGGCCGCACTGTAGCAGTTTGTAATGGTTGTGTTGTAGTAAACCCAGCCGATAATGCCGCCTATATAGCGATAGCCATTGAAATAAGTGTCGATAACGCCCACATTGCTGATTTGTGCGTTATGGGTGTAACCGAACAAGCCAATGAATTGGCCGCCGCTCGGATAATTGTTGCTGCTTGTATTGTTGAAATACAAACCGCTGACGGTGTGATTCTGACCGTCGAAGGTTCCTTGATAGTGGTTCGATGTTGTTCCGATTGGGGTCCACGAGCGGAAGAGTGTTCCGGTTGGGTTGCCGTCGGCATCCAGAACGCTGTCGTTAACCACAATGTCGGCAACGAGTTTTGCCTTGGCCGATGTGTAACCGTAGTTGTTGACGGTGTCGGCCAACCAGTAGAGGTGAGCCGGCTTCGAAATCTCGTACCAACCATCGACGAGTGCTGGAGCTGTACCGGCGCCGCAGTGTGTGCAGAAGCCTGTGGCCTCCTCAAAATCGTGCTCGAGAACGCCATCAGAGTTGTTAGAGAACGGACAAGGAGCCGAGGTGTAAACCAACAGGCTTGTGGTGTCGAGTGTCGGGATGGCATCAGTGCCAAGAGTCTGACGCCATACGGTGCCGCCGCTTACCGAGCCGTTGAGCAAGTAAGCAATCTTGCCCGAGGCGAAGTCGGTACCCGGGTAGAATGTGCCGCCATTGCTGTTCATTGCACTTCCACTCAAAGCGTAGTTGTTTGAGGTGCTGGCGCTCCAGTTGTAACCATAAATGGCACCTACATTGCTGCTTGCCGTTACTGCTCCAATATTGTAGCAGTTGTTTATTCTGCCATATACGAAGCCTGCGATGCCACCTACATAATAGCCTTTGCCCTCAACGCTGCCGGTGTTGTAGCTGTTTTCAACCAACGTCCAGTTCCACAGATAACCGACAATGCCGCCGACATTCGAACTGTTGTTTGTGCTGTTCCCTGCGTCAGCGTAGATTCTGCCGCTATTGTGGCAGTTGGTTGTTGTGCCGTTGCTCTGATAGCCGCAAATGCCGCCAACAGTCCAACCATACACACTGATAAATCCGGTGTTGGTGCAACCACTTATTACGGCCGACGAATTGTTCATATAACCGCAGATGCCGCCAGTGTAGCCATCACCATTGTAGCCTGAATAAACTGTAGCAGCATTGAGGCAGTTGTTAATTTGAGCCGCACCGCTGATATATCCGCAGATGCCGCCAACATACTGTTTGCCTTTAATATATGAGTTAGCTAGCGTTACATTCTTGACTGTTCCGTTTCCGATGTAGCCGAACAAGCCAACATACGAGTTGCTGCCGTTGATGTAAACACCGCTGATGGTGTGGCCCTGGCCGTCGAACTCGCCGTTAAACTTATAGCTTGAGTTGCCTATTGGCTCCCAGATGCGAGCCGGAGTGCCACGAAGGGTGCCGTCGGCGTTCAAGACACTGTCGTTCAGCACAATGTCGGCAACCAAACGTGCTTTGATGCTGATGCTGTTTGAGTTAACCGTGTCGGCAAACCAGAGCAGCTGGCCAACCGATGCAATCTCGTACCAGCCATCGACAAGCTCGGGAAGAATCACGTGGCCGCAGTTGGTGCAGACGTCGTCAACATAGTTGTGCTCCTTCACGCCAGTGGTGTCGTTAGTGTAGGGGCACGGAGCCGAACTATAAACAGTGGCGTGGGTTGAGTCCATAACCGGAATGGCATCCTCGCCAATGGTTTGGAACCACTTCGGATTCTCGCTCGACTCGCCGTTGAGCTTATAGGCAACCATACCGCCCGCAAACTGCTCGGCTGTGACAAACTGTCCACCCGAAATGCTTGTTGCAGTGCCTTTCAGGGCAAAGTTGTTTGAGCAGTTGGCGCTATTGTTGTAACCATAAATGGCGCCCGCATAGCTGCTTGCCGTAACCATTCCAACATTGAAGCAGTTGGTTATTGTGCCGTATATACGACCGGTAATACCGCCTGTATAAGTACCCTTACCCTCAACAACACCCGTATTGTAGCAGTTGCTGATATTGGCATACGAGTAATCATTCATATAACCGCTAATGCCGCCAGCATACGAGTTGTTGCCAGTGTTGTTTCCTGCGTCAGCATAGATTCTACCGTTGTTGTGGCAGTTGGTTATTGTTCCACTGCTCTGAAAACCGCAGATACCACCAACAATCCGGCGGAATACACTGATGTATCCGTCGTTGGTGCAATCGCTAATGATTGCCGTTGAGTAGCCCATATAACCGCAGATGCCACCGGCATTAGAATCTTCGTTGTAGTTGGCATAAACCGTGGCCGCATTGTGGCAGTTGGTTATCTTAGCGCTGTTACCAATAAATCCGCAGAAACCGCCGACATATTGACGACCAGCGATATATGAGTCAGTCAAGCTTGTGTTCTTGATTGTCGGGTTGTTGACATAGCCGAACAAACCGACATATTTGGCATACTCATCGTTGAAATAGAGGCCGCTGATGGTGTGGCCTTGGCCGTCGAATGTGCCGTAATATGATTTTTGCTGTGTGCCTATCGGAGTCCAGGCAGTGAAGTTGCTGCCGTCGCCATTGAGTGTGCCGTCGTCTTTCAGAACGCCCTCATTAACGGTGATGTCGGCCAGCAGAACGGCCTTTGCCGAAGTTGCGCCGCCGTTAACCAAATTGGCAAAGCCGTAGAGTTGTGCGGCGTTCTCAATTGCGTAGAAGCCAACATAATCGGCGCTCAAGCCAAGCGAGTCGGCAATGTCGGTTGTTGCAACATAGAGCGGACTGATAAGATACTCGCCGCAGTCGGGGCATTGGCCTAATGCGTTGCAAGTGGCGTGTTCTTTTTCAACGCCCTCGGTGTTGCTGAATTGTCCGGCGCAAGGGGTTGAGGCATATACCACGCTGTGAGTGTTGTCCCAAACCGGAAGTTCGTCGCTGCCCAAAGTCTGGTACCAGTTGAGGGTGCCGGTGCTTGTGCCGTTAAGCCCGTAGGCGACACGGCCGCTTGCAAACTCGTCGTCGGTGGCGAACTGGCCGCCGCCGGCGTTGGTCGCTGTGCCCTCAAGGCAGTAGCTTCGGGTTACTGTGCTAACCAAGCCGCTGATGCCGCCAACATAGTTGCGGCCCGATACTTCGCCAACATTGAAGCAACCTGTTTGTGTGCCATACTGTCCGTTGATGCCGCCAGCACAATCGTAAGTGGCCGAAACCTCGCCTGCGTTGTAGCAGTAGTTCTGTGTGCCATACTGTCCGTTGATGCCACCAGCGTATGATTCTGTTGCCGAAACTGTTCCAGTGTTGTAGCATTTGGTTTGAGTGCCACTATAACCGCAGATGCCGCCAATATAATAGTTACCCGAAATGGTTCCTACGTTGTAGCAGTTGGTTTGAGTGCCACCATCACCACAGATGCCACCCGCCATATAACCAGATACCACACCTGTGTTGTAGCAATTGGTCTGAGTACCATACTCTCCGCAGATGCCGCCAACATAGCAGTTGAGGCATTTAACTGTTGCGGCATTGTGGCAGTTGGTTTGGTAGCCACTGTATCCGCTGATGGCACCTACACATTGGTAGCCATAGAAATAAGAGTCGGCAATGCCAAGGTTATTGACATAACCGCTATTAATATAGCCGAACAAGCCCACATAGTAGGCATTCTCATCGTTGAAATACAAACCGCTGATGGTGTGGTTGTTGCCATCGAATGTGCCAGTGTATTGTAGTGCTGATGAGCCTATCGGGGTCCATACGGCAAAGTTGCTGCCGTCGCCGTTGAGTGAGCCGTCGGCGCTCAGAACGCTGTCGTTAACGGTGATGTCGGCCGTCAGCACGGCTTTTGCCGCACGGTTGGTGCCGCTGTTCACCAAATTGGCGAACCAGTAGAGATGCGATGCGTTCTCAATTGCATAGTAGCCAACAAAATCCTCGCTCAAGCTAAGCGAGTCGGCAGTCTCAGCTGTTGCAATGTAAACCGGAACGTTGATATACTCGCCGCAAGCCGGGCATTGGCCAAAGGCGTCGCAGTCGGAGTGGTCGCACTCAACACCATCGATATTGCTGAAATACGATGCGCAGGGTGCCGAAGCGTAAACAATGCTGTGGCTGTCGTCCATAACCGGGATTTCGTCTTCGCCAATGGTTTGGTACCAAAGAGTTGAACCGTTGGCTTTATTAAGCATATAAGCCACCTTGCCACCTGCAAAATCATCGGCAGTGGCAAAAACGCCGCCTTCGCAGTTTGCAGCGCAGCCGGTCAGGGCAAAGTTGTTGGTTGTGGTGCCATTCTTATGGCCCGAAATGCCGCTTGCATAGCTGTTCGCCTTAACATTTCCTGTATTGAAGCAATTGGTGACCTTATTAGAGGTATTATTCATATTACCGATAATACCACCGGCATAGCAGCCATAACCCTCTACATCACCAGTGTTGAAGCAGTTGCTTATTGCAGCCGAGTTGGACATACAACCAGCGATACCTCCGACATACGAATTGTTATTTGTGTTATTTGACGCATTTGAATAAATCTTACCAGTGTTGTAGCAGTTAGTTATTGTGCCTCGATACTGATAGCCGCAAATGCCACCCGCATAACGGTTATAAGCATAAACATAACCGGTGTTGTAGCAGTTGTCAATCGAAACGTTGTCGTTATTTAACACTCCGCCGCAAATACCACCAGCATAGCTGTCGCCATTGTAATTAGCATAAATTGTTGCCGAGTTGTAGCAGTTCGATATTTTTGCAGCTCCGTTAGAATATCCGAAGATTCCGCCCACATATTGATTGCCCTTGATATAAGAGTCAACCACACCAACATTCTTTATTGTCGGACTGCTGACGTAGCCGAACAATCCCACATACGTTGAGTTGGTGTTGTTGAAATACAAACCGCTGATGGTATGACCGTAGCCGTCGAAGATTCCATAATAAGCGTAGCTGCTGTTACCAATCGGTGTCCAGGCGGTGAAGCTGCTGCCGTCGCCGTTGAGTGTGCCGTCGGCTTTCAGAACGCTGTCGTTAACCACAATGTCGGCAACCAATCGGCCGTTGATGTTGTTGTAGCCCGAGTTCACTCTTGCGGCAAACCAATAAAGCTCGGTTGAGTTTGAAATCTCATACCAGCCGTCAACAAGCAAAGGCTCATTTTCTTCTTTTCCGCAACCGGTGCAGACACCGTCAACGAAGTTGTGCTCTTTCTCGATAACGCCCTCGTTTGAATACTCTCCCGGGCAAGGCTCAGAGCGGTAAACAATGCCGTGAGTTTTGTCGAGAACAGGCAATGAGTCGGTGCCAATTGTTTGGTAAAAACCAAGAGCTGTGGCCACTTTGCCGCTTTTAAAATCGTTGGCAGTGGCTGAAGTGGTGCATCCTGACACATCGACATTTGTTGAGCCTTGTGAGCTTGTACCAATTCCATTTTGAACCTTATCGCTGCCGTCTTTGGCAGTTCCGGCCAAATAATAACAGTTTGAAACGCTACCATTGCCTTTTTCACCAACAATGCCACCAACAAGGTTGGTATTGCCAGCAATCTTTCCTGTGTTGAAACAATTGTTTATTGAAAAATTTCCATTGTAACCAGCAATACCTCCCGCACAACACCCACCGCTATTGCGTGTTGCAATAATGGTAGATGAGCTGAAACAATTGGTAATTGAACCACTGCTACCTGTGTAGCCCAAAATAGCTCCCACATCAAAAGTGCCGTGCAAATAGGAGTCGATAACGCCTACATTTTTGATAGTTGCATTTCCAGCACAACCAATCAATCCTACATAATCACCTCCGTTTGGATAACGACTGTTGGTTAGATTGTAGAAATACAACCCACTCACAGTGTGGCCATTGCCGTCGAAAGTGCCGCGATAATTGTAGCTGCTTGTACCAATCGGCGTCCAAGCGGTGAAGCTGCTGCCGTCGCCGTTGAGCGAGCCGTCAGCATTCAGAACGCTGTCGTTCACCACAATGTCGGCTGTCAACACACCGTTGATGGAGGTTGAGCCGCTGTTAACCAAGGCCGCAAAGCCGTAAAGCTCCTCAGCGGAGCTAATGGCATAGTAGCCCACAAAAGCGGAGTAGTTACTGGCCGTGAAGCCGTAATCGATGTAATTCTCCGCCGTAATCTGTACGGGCGTTTGTGGCGTGCCGCTATAGGCCGCCCACGTAGTCAGCGTGCTACAGAACACTGCTAACATTGTCAAGAAAAAATGTCGAATTCTTCTCATAATTAATTAAAATTTAAAGGTTTATAAAATTTCATATTAAATCTGCGTTTTTCGAGATAATATCCAACAATGCGATTTCAGCAGTTAGTCCAACTCTGATGCAATCGCACTTTTCAAAAAAAATTGTTCACTTTCCGTTTTCGCTCGGCCGGCATCAGTAAGTCCCAAAATCCAGTATGGCCGATATGGTGCAGCACAGGGCCACAAGAGTTGTGAGAGTTCCTAAGAACAGACAGATAAAGATTTTCGTCGGTTTCATAGTTTTTTAATTAAAAGGTTAAACATTTATTTTTGTTAGAGTTTTTGCATATCACGTAAGTTGTGAGTTTCAGATTGGCCAGTTGGCAGTAGGCCACTTTCACTTTTCCGTTCGCGCCTTGCGCCTTGTTCCGGAGTTCTTTAACAAGTTCCATTTTTTCCATAGTTTTTAATTATCGTTAAGGTTGGTTGCTGTCAGCACTTCAAATGTCGGAAGGTGTTTTCGTTAAAAAAAACGCCAAAGTGCATATGGTGGGTTTGAACTATTGAACGGCGGGTTTGAACTATTGAACGGCGGGAATTCCATGATTATCGGCGGAGAAAAAATGCGATTTACGAGCGAAAAACGGCCGTTTTTGCATAAATATACAGTCGAAAATGCGGATTTTTGCCTCAAGCTGAAAAACTGAATCGGAAACTCACCAATCCAAATAAATGTATCAAACGGAATTTAGCTTGGTTCGGGATTGGTTTGGATAAGGAACAAGCCGCTTTAAAAATGTCAGTAGGACATACATATCGGTAGAAAAATCAAATCCGCCAACCGGAACAACCCTGTTATGGTTAGCATTCCATCTTTCAAGAAAATGTCCGTAGGACATACATATCGGTAGAAACAAACAAACGCAAGAGCATCAACCCCGTCAGGGGTTGCATATCAACCTTTTCCGCGAGGTGATATGCAACGCCAACGGCGTAGAACCCAATTGCTTGCAACAATTTCTACCGACATTCCTCCCCTCTGGAGAGTTTTTTTCCGTCAAATCATTAAAACGGCGGTATTGCGTTAATGATTAAAAAGGTTTCATATAAATCTGACACATAATATATTATAGAAATCCTTTAATTTTTCGATTTGACACACGCATACAATGCACAAGCGAACCTTGAGCGCCCCCGAAATTTTTTTGAAAAAAAGTTTTGCAAATTAAAAACGCGCGTCTATTTTTGCACCCGCAATTGAGGGACATACCTAAGGTTGTTGGAAAATTCCTCTTTAGCTCAGTTGGTTAGAGCACCTGACTGTTAATCAGGGGGTCCTTGGTTCAAGTCCAAGAAGGGGAGCAAGAAGGTCGATGATGAGTCGGCCTTTTTTGTTTTGTGCCGGCGTGTTTGGTTCATTTCCGATAACCGCGTTAAAAATGTCCGTCCGGTCAGCGACGAACACATCGCGCCCCGCCCCGCAGGGGCAATTCATACCCAGCCCAAGGCAAGCGAAGCGGCGCCTTGGGAACCGTCGCCAATTAACGCCAGCGCCCCGAAGGGACAACTCATAAAACCGCAATTTAGAATGATTTGCGCCTTCAGCGCGCAATGTTGTGTTGTGAATGTATCACCCAACGTGCCGTTCGCTTCGCTAGCTCTGCGTTGGGCTATTGATGGGTTGGGCTTTCAGCCCGTTTTTTGTGGCGCTAGCCAAACTAACCCCAATTTATCCAAACAAATTCCCCGCCCGCAGGGCGCATAACAAATCTATCCGCCCGCGAGAAAAACCCGGTTAGTGAGACCCATTAAAAAATGTCCTTCCTGCCCGCGACGTTCACGTCGCCTAAAAACCGGCAAAAAACCGTTGTAAAAATCCCGTAGGACTGATTTTATTCGCTATACTTGTACATCTTTTTTAATAACTACTTAAACTATATTTAAAATGAAAAGAATTTTTTTGGCATTCGCAGCTTTGACTTGCGTTGCAGTATGTCTTTCTTCTTGCAGCAAAGAAGATTTTGAGGAACAACTTTATGAAGGAAGAGAGGCGGTTGCCGGCACAGTTGGCGCGGCACAACCAGTCTCTCACGATTTGAGAACCCACGTGGTGGCTGTGGCCGGTCATATGAAGATTTGTGGACCTGATATTAATGGCAGCAGTTCTTCAAAAGGTCATACTTCAGGAGATGAAGAGTAGCAATATATAGTAAGAATCAAACTTTATTGAAAAACGTCTCGGAAGAAGAATTCTTTTGAGACGTTTTTGTTTTTTGTTAAAACGATATAAACAATACTTATCCTCGAATAACGGCTTATAGTTTGCTTTCTGAACCAAACAACTTTTATATCTGCTTTTTTAATACATTTACTGCACTAAAAAAAGATTTTATGGGCAAACATATTCTTATTCTGATTGTGGCGTTTTTTATGCTATTACTGCCGCAAACCACTTTTTCTCAGGCTTCTGAGGGCGAAAAATTTGTTGACCCCAACCAACCCAAAATCGACAGCTTATTGAATGCTATAAAGCCCGATTCACCAAACACCACAAAGGCGGAGAATTACTCAATGGTGGCGACTATGACTTGTAATTTAGACACAAGTCTGAAGTATGCATTTTATGCAATCGATTATTGTGATGAAACAAATCCAAAATGTGACTCTCTTTTGGCTAACAATTACTCAAGCATCGCTTTGGCATATTATATGAAAGACGAATCGCGCAAAGCACTTACATACCGTTTTATGGCGGCTGACATCTATAGCAAGCTGTCAAATAAAAGAACTGAAGCAATCACATTTTTGCACATAGGCAATTGTTATCTTGATTTGAATATTAGAGACAGTATTTTTTTCTACTACAACAAGGCAATAACTTATTTTACTGAAGCACAAGACACCAGCCTCTTGATGGCAACATACAATAATTTGGGTCTAATATATAGCAATATGTCGTTGTATTCCAATGCTGTAGAAAACCATCAGAAAGCGTTATACTATACTTTGGCCACAAACGACACACTGCAAATTGCACGTTGCTATTGTTACCTGGGCAGTGCCCTTTGTAATCAATCGGATTCACTTGTTGGCATTGCAATCGATAATCTAACCAAGTCGGTACGTCTGTATGAATCAAAAGAAACAGCAAAATACATTGATGTTGAAGAGAAACACAATGCTTATATGCTACTTGCCGATGCTTATATCAAGGCGGCGAAACTGACAGGGGAGAGAAACTACGCCGACAGTTGCTATTTATATATCAAAAAAATCGGCAACTATTATTTGGCAGTTGGTTCAATTGCCCATTATGTCCATTGCCGATACACTTATGTGGATTATCTTATATTCTGCAAAAAATACAACGACGCTCTTACCGAATTACTTAAACTAAAGAAATACCTTACTGATGACCGCTCAACAACCGCCTACGGGGATTACTATAACTATCTTTACGAAGTCTATTCGCATCTTGGGGACTACAAAAACGCTTTGAAGTGCCACGAGAAATATATGGAGTACAAAATGGCGTTTGTGAACGACAGCACACTGAACACAATAAAAGACGCCGAGGTGGAGCGTGCGCATATGTTAGACTCCGTCAACCACCACTACGAAACGCTCCGCATTGCGGCCGAGCACCAGAACGAGATGCACCGGCAGCGCGCGAAAATGGTGGCGTTTATATTGGTTGCCATAGTCTTCGCGTTCATTTTTGTGGTGCTTTTCTTCTACTACAGAACTTTGCGCGAGAACGAGGAGAACAAACTGCGACGGAAGGCGCTTGAGGTTGAACGAACCCTTCTTCGCACACAGATGAACCCGCATTTCATCTTCAACGCGATGAACTCGATACAGAGTTTCATCATCTCGAACAACACCGCCGACGCCGAGCGCTATCTGTCGAAATTCGCCAAGCTGATTCGTATGATTCTCGACAACTCCACGCGCCAGGCGGTGCTGCTGAGTGACGAGCTGCAATCGCTGCGCCTCTACCTCGACCTTGAGCAGGTGCGCTTTTCGGGCAAGTTCGGCTACGATATCGATGTTGACGACAACGTTGAGGACGACCTGATAAGCGTTCCGCCGATGCTGATTCAGCCGTTTGTTGAGAACGCCATTCTCCACGGCCTGATGCACAAAGAGGGCAAGGGAATGATAAAAATCCACCTGACCGACAACGGCGACAACACGCTCACCTGCACAATTACCGACAACGGCATCGGGCGCAAGGCCGCCGCGGCCTACAACAGTGAGCACCGCGACAAGGCTCACAAGTCAATCGGTATGCAGCTCACCCGCGACCGTCTGCAGGACCTGAACAGCGCCGTCAGCCCGCAGTTCACCTGCCAGATTACCGACCTTGAGGACGAGGCCGGCAACGCTCTCGGCACCCAGGTGACAATTGTTCTGCCGATTGTGGACGAAAACGCGCAGGCGTAGCCGATTGGGCTCGCGGTGTCGGCGTGAACCAAAAAAGAGACATCGTTTTGAAAAACGTTTATTAAATTTGGCTCGTTTTGATTGAAATGTGCAACAAAGGGGGGCGGTGTGCTGTCTCCGAAAATAAAAACGCAGGTATGAAGAGATATTTGATTGCAGGCATATTGGTTGCCGCGTTCGGCATTGCGGCAGTGGCTCAGGAAAATCCGAAAATCAGCCATAAGAGCTTCTTCAGCTCGCCCATCGGCCTCGACGAGGCCAAGGAAAGTCTGAAAAAAGGCGAGAAATACTATGAAAAAGGCATCGGGTTGTATGACGAGGCGCTGAAATATTATATGAAGGCCTACCACTACAACAACCGCAATGCGGCCCTCAACTACAAAATCGCCGTCTGCAACCTGGCGGGCAACAACCGCGAGGACGCTCTCGACTTTCTGCTGAAAAGCGAGCCCGAGGTGGCCAAAGACTACTACTATATGCTCGGCCGCGCCTATCAGTACAACAACCGGTTCGACGAGGCCGTCGGCGCCTTCCGCAACTACCTGCAGGGCTGCTCGCTCGTCGACCGCGCCAACAACACCAAAAAGGTGGAGCAGGCCATCCGCGAATGCGAGTTCGGCAAGCAGATGATTAAAGACACCGTGGCTGTGTTCATCAACAACCTGGGACCGCTCATCAACACCTATTACGACGAGTACAACGCCCTGCTGAGCGACCAGTCGCAGCGGATTTACTTCACATCGCGCCGGCCGCGCAAGGAGCCGCGCAAACGCGTGTCGAGGTACAAGTTCAAAGAGCAGATTATGTGCGCCGAAAACGCGATTGACCAGGAGTGCGACAAAGTGTGGTTCGAGGACGACCTGAAATCGAGGAAGAACATCAGCGTGGCCGGATTCAGCAAAACCGAGGAGCGCATCTACTTCTACGAGGGCAAGAGCGGCAACGGCACGCTCAAAACGGCCATTATGGGCGAGAAGGGCTGGACCAAGGAGCGCGAGCTGAAAGGCGGCGTCAACCACATTGCCTACAAAGAGGGCGCTGTGAGCATCGATGCCGGCAACAACATCTACTACATCACCAACCACCGCGGCGGACGGGGCGGCAGCGACATCTGGTTTGCCGAATACAAAAAGAAAAACCGCTGGCGCAAGCCGCGAAGCCTCGGCGCACCCGTCAACACTCCGTTCGACGAGATTAGCGTGGCGGTCGCGGCCGACGGAAAGACTCTTTACTTCGCCTCGAACGGCCACCTGGGAATGGGCGGGTTCGACATCTACAAATCGGTGAAGAACGACGACGGCAGCTGGGGTGAGCCTGTGAACCTCGGCTTCCCCATCAACAGCCCCGCCGACGAGATTTTCTACCAGCTCACCGCCAACCCCGACGTGGCGCTCTACTCAACAATGCGCAAGGGCGGCTACGGCGGATTCGACATCTACTCAATTGTGAACGACAACCGGCAGCCGTTCTTCTACGAGTGCTCGGCCATTGACGCCGACGAGATGGAGCCGCTTGAGGTGTCGGTAACCATCAGCGACGCCATCGGCATACCGCTGAAAACCGGCGAGGCCCACAGCACCGACCGCCCGTTCCGCTGCCGTTTCGACGACAAAGGCTTCTACGTTGTGAGCCTGAACCGCGAGGGTTACAAGTCGGTGACGGACACCATTGTCTGCCCGCAGCAGAAAAAGGAGACGGTGAAGAAACTCTTTGTTCTTGACAAGCTGCGCCACCCGTTCACCATTGCCGGAACCGTCACCGACACCGACAAGGGCACACCCGTGCAGGCCACCATATTGCTGAAAGACGCTCGTGGCAACGTCATCGGCAAAACAACTTCGAGCCCGATGACCGGAAACTACGCCTACTCGCTTGCCGACAAGGCCGATTTAACAATCTCGGTGTCGGCGCCCGATTATGCGCAGGCCGAGAAGGAGGTTAAGGCTGCTTACACCGGAGCCAATGCCCGCGAGGATTTCAAGCTCAAATGCACCAGGGTTGATTATGTTGTGCGCGGCCGCGTCACCGAGGAGGACCAGCAGACACCGCTGCGCGCCGCGCTCATCTTCTACGAGGCCGGCAAGCACGATGCCGAGACCATTGTCGTCAGCGACAGCCTGAGCGGCAACTACAATGTCACGCTCAAGACCAATAATTCATATATGGTTGAGGTTGAGGCCAATATGCACTTCTTTGTGAACGACGCCATCAACTTTGGCGAGAACGAGGAGCTTGTGGTGCGCAACTATTCGCTCAAGAAGATGGAGACCGGCGCCAAATTGGTGATTGAGAATATTTTGTTCAACTCGGGCAATGCCACGTTGAAACCGCAGTCGTTTGAGTCGCTCAACAAGTTTGCCGAGCTTCTGCGCAAAAACCCAACGGTGCGCATCGAGGTTTCGGGCCACACCGACAACACCGGCTCGGCGTCGCTCAACAAAAAACTCTCGAAAGACCGCGCCCTCACCGTTAAGAACTATCTGGTTAACAAAGGAATAGAGGACGAACGCATAACATACACCGGCTACGGCTTTGAGCAGCCCATAGCGCCCAACACAACGCCCGAAGGCCGCGAGCAGAACCGCCGCGTGGAGATTAAAGTCATTAAATAACAAACTGATTTGCCGATTGTTGCAAAAAAAGAACAAACTGAAAATTTATTCAGCACTTGTTAAAATTTAATTATATTTGGCGCGAATTTTATTGTAACCTACTCATTACTATGAAGAAACTTAGTTTAATGATGCTGCTTGCGGCGGGATTATTGTTGCCTGCCGGCTGCATAAAAGACGAGCCGGAGATTGATAGCCTCGACTACACCCGGCCTTTGAACATTGCCGCACCTATCTCGGTAATTTCATCGGACTATTACACGTTTCTGAAACGCATTGCTCACAACAAACCCGATAATGCGCCTGAAATACGTGAAGACGAAGACGGTTTGTTGTACGTTGTTTACACGAAAGACTACGAGGTGAGATGGAACGACGTGCTGAACCTGAACGACATTTTCTGGAACACAATGACGCTGATGCCGCTGGTTGAGGGCAACCGAATCTACCAGACAATGGAAAACCGCGTGCTGCTGAACTCCGACAGCACCCAGCGCATCGACTCGGCCATTATCGACCAGACCATAATGACCGTCAAGGCTGAGCCGATAGATGTTTTCGGCACCGGAACGCTGACAATCCCCGAGTTCCGATACAACGGCGACACACTTAAAGTGGAGTGGGTGCTGAGCGAGGGAGTCAACACAACCGTTGACCTGAAAGGCTACGAGATGGTTCCAAGCCAGACGGCCGACTCAAGCTACGTCACTCCGACGCTCGTTTTGTCGGGCAGAGCCACCTCTACATCGCCCGACACTTATTTCGACTTCGATATGTCGATGACCGAGATTGTGCCGCAGGTGATTTTCGGCTATTTTGGCAGCAAGGAGGTTTACAACCGCGATTCCGATATGGGTCTCGATTTCTTCGACTCATACGATTTTACTGAAAACATTGAGTTTACGGGCGCCTACATCGGCCTCACCGTCGATAACTGGACCGGAACGCCGTTCGACGTCACAATGGATATTATGCGTTTTGTGACCCGCGACGCCGACTCAATGCAAATCAACTTCTTCAATATGGACAACACCTTGTATGTTGAGGAGGTGAATCACGAAGACTACCGCGCCGACGGCAATTTCGACCCAAGGCACAACGAGTACACGCTCGACGAATCGACATCCGACGTCAACTCGCTGCTGCGCTACGACCCCATCAGCTACAAGTACAATATGACCGTGGTTTCGAACCCACACGGCTCTGCCGACAGCGAGGGCGAGCCGGTGGTTAACTTCCTGACTCAGGAGACAACGCTTCAGTATCACGCCAACATCTATATCCCGCTTTGGATGAGGATTACCGATGTTGACCACACCGATTCGGTTGATTTCGACATCAACAGCATCATCCTCGACAAAGACAACGCCGACTTTGTTGACACAATGGCGCTCTATTTCACCTTCAACAACGGTTTCCCGATAACGCTGGTGGCGCAGGCCTATCTGGCCGACGATGAGGGCAACATTGTTGACTCGCTCTTTGCGCAGAAGGAGGAGGTTTGGTCGATGCCGGCGGTTGACAATGCCAACCGGGTGACCGACAGGCGCGCGACAACCTGCCAATCGTATCTCGACAGCGAGAAGATTAAAAAATGCTCTGAGGCCGATGTGAAGAAAATCCTGCTCAAATCGGTTGTCAATACCGGAACGGGCCGCCAGAATGAGGAGTTCTACAAAATCTTCAAAGATTATGGTATGAATATGAAATTCTCATTCGAACTGACAAGCAACCTTTCAAAGAAGAAATAAGTTATGAAAAAGATAATCATCCCTATATTGGCTATGCTGCTGTGGCAAGGCGCCACGGCGCAAACATCGCTCTCGCTGTACTATATGGACAACGTGCCGCAGACCTCGATTCTCAACGCCGCACGCCAGCCGCGGTGCAATATGTTCATTGCGCTGCCCGGCGTCTCGTTCCGCGCCGAGAGCAACATCAAAGAGTCGGAGCTGTTCCAGAATATCGACGGCGAGTGGCACTCGTTCCTCGACAAGGCTTTTGACTACAGCGACCTCAACAAACGTTTCAAAAAAGGAGCGCGCATCAACACCCAGACCTACATCAATGTGGCGCAGGTTGGCCTGCGCAAGGAGGAGAGCGCCATCACAGTGGGCATCGCCGAGCGCATCGACGCAAGTATGTCGCTGCCAACAGCGGTTGTAACAATGCTCGACAAGGGCTTTGCCGACGGCACAACGCTCGATTTCAGCAATATGCGCCTCGATATGAACATCTACCGCGAGCTGTCGCTGGGATTCTCAATCGCCGCCACTGAGCAGCTCACCGTTGGCGGCCGGTTCAAGTTCCTGAGCGGATTCGCCTCTGTCAAAACCGACATATCGAAATTCGAGGTGACATCGGGCCGCGACCAGTGGCTTTTCAATGTGAACAGCTCGGTGTCGATGTCGTACCCGCTCACCATTAACAAGGCTGCCGACGGCACATTCGCCATCGACTCTGTTGAGACGAAAGACCTCAGCGCAAGCGAATGGGTTAACAAGGCGGTTTGGAACTTTAAAAACCCCGGTGTGGCCCTCGACCTTGGCGCCGAGTACAAAATCAACGAGAATTTCAAGGCCTCGGCCGCTCTCAACGACCTTGGCGTGATTCTCTGGACCGACGATATGAACACCATCCACTCCAACTGCTCCTACACGTTCGACGGTGTTGATATGGACCTTGACGATTTCCTGAGCGACGGCACCGATTTCGGGAATATGATTAGCGAGGTGACCGACTCAATAAAAAGCGCTCTGACAAACACCGTGTCGCACGACAAGTTCACCACCCGGACGCGCCCCAACCTCTACCTGGGCGCCGAGTACACGCCGTCGTACAATATGAGCTTCGGATTTGTGTCGCAAACCACTTTCTGGAAGAAAAGCGTGTCGCAGAACTTCAACCTCTCGGTCAACCTCAAGCCGTACACGTTTGTTGGCGTGACAACCGGTCTGAACCTCGACACAAAAGGCTGCTGCACAGCTGATTTCGGCTTCTCGCTCAACCTCGGGCCAATCCAGTACTACCTGATGACCAACGGCATTCCAATCGCCTACCGCCGCCTCAAAATCGACGGCAGCACAACGTTTGCTCCGTACAACGTCTGCGACCTGACCATCAGCACCGGCTTCAACATTATTCTTGGCGCCAAAGGGTTCAAAGACAAGGCGATGAACTCGACATCGAAATTCTGAAAACGGCACGGCCGCACATAATAAAAGCGAAGGCGGAACTTTTGCAGGGTTTCGCCTTCGCTTTGTTTATCGGGTGACGCGCGCCTGCCGCGGGAGCGGGGAGCGCTACAGATTCTCGTCCTTCACATACACCAGGAACCATTGGCTGCCAATAAGCTCGAAGCGGCACTCGGTGCTGAACCCCGAACCCTCGACCCAGACGCGCTGTGTGAACGTGGTTTCGGTTTTTTTGTATTCCACCTTGTACTGGCTCTTGTCGATGTCGTAGATGCGGGTGCGCATCATCTGCCAGTTCTGGCGCGTGTAGGGCGTGGTTTTTTCGAGCCCGACCTCGCCGCCCTTGAGCGGGAATTTCACGCGCGAGAGCTGAAAGGCGCTGTCGGTGTGGAAACGGTCGTAGAACTTGTCGAAATCCTCCGCTTTGGCGCTCTTTTTCGGTGCCGCGGCCTCGGTGGCCGAGGTTTTTCCGTTGGTTTCGGGTGTTGTTTGCGTTTTCGATGTCGATTTGCAGCCGGCAATGGCCACACAGCAGACCAGAATGTAAAGTAGGCGTCTCATTGATTCGTGGTTTGAGGTTGAACGGTTTTTGAATGAGCTTGTTACGGTTTGTAAGGTAATGAATGGGGCACCGGCCGCCGTAAACAACAAAAGCCTCCCGTTGTGCGACAGGAGGCTCCTTTATTTTTTAAGAATCAGGCTTATGCCAACGAGTTCACGTGCAAAGCCAAACCCGACTTCAGGTTAGCGGCCTTGTTCTTGTGAATGATATTATTCTTGGCAAGTTTGTCGAGCATAGCAGCTACTTTCGGAAGCAATGCCTCTGCATCGGCCTTAACTGTGGTAGCGCGCAAATCGCGGACAGCGTTGCGGGCTGTTTTAGCATAATACCTATTGTGTTCGTTACGTGTCTCAGTCTGACGAATCCTTTTCTCTGATGACTTGTGATTTGCCATAATGCTTTAAAAATTTAAAAAATTCTGTAGTCGGTAGGGGATTCGAACCCCTATGGCAAGAATGAAAATCTTGAATCCTAACCCTTAGATGAACCGACCATTATAAAGAACAACGCATCAATTCGCTTTGAATTTTAGCGGTGCAAACATACCACTTTTTTCCGAATAAAAAACCGCAACCACAAAAAAAAGATTTTTTCATACATTATGCGCGATATGTGGTTGTGATTCAGTTAAATATTGTCAATTTGGAATAGCCGTTGGAAATTGTTTTTTGCAGGGCGAAGGCTGGCTTGCGGAATGGTGAAATGCGGGTGGCAATGGTGAGGAAGTGAAAAACTATTCAGATTCAATAGCGTTCGTCAAGATGGTGGCGTTTCTCTTTTCGATAATTTTTTTAGTTCCGCCTTTCAGGCGGTTGGCGGGTTGCGGCTGTTTCCGTAGGTTTCGCTTCGCTCAACCCACGGTTAGTATTGTTGCCGCCTTTCAGGCGGATAATGGTTTTGTGGTTGTCGCTAACGCGAGAAATTTTTAAAAAATTGATTATGAAAATTTTATAATTTTTTTTTCAAATTTTCGTGCAATTTCCGCCTGGCGGGGCGTGAAATTATAAACCACACAACACCGTGCAACCACCCCATAAAACACGTAGAGACGCCACATTGTGACGTCTCTACATACCAAATTGAATTCTGCGTTTTCGCCTTATTTCTTCAGCAATTCCTCCATCATCTTCTTCATCTCCGCCATCTGCTGCTCAAGGTTGTCCACCTTGGTCTGAAGGGCGTCTTTCTCGGCTTGCAGCTCATCTTTCTCTGCCTTCAGCTCTTTCACGGCCTCGATGAGGATTGGGGCAATATTTGAATACTCAACCGATTTGAAACCATCGTCATCGGTGTTGACAAGCTCAGGGAACTCTGCTTCCAACTCCTGGGCTATAACGCCGATGTGTTTCTTGCTGTCGTAGTTGTATTCGATGCTGTCGGCTGAGATGCCTTTGGCTTCGGCCATTTCGGTCTTGTTCTTCCAATAGAAGCTGACACCGCGCAGTTTAAGCACTTTGTCCAACGCTCCGCTGATAGTCTCCACATCTTTCTTCAGGCGGGCATCTGACGAGTTTGCCACAGATGTGCCATAAATGGGACCATTGACATATAATGTGTAGTATGAACTATAGTTACGGCCATTTCCAATAGCAAGTTTTTTATCGTAACCATCACCATAAATCAAAGTGTTGAAAGCTGTAATATCCAACTTGTAGCTCACATTACCCACGTTATTTCCTGCGCCATTACCAATAAAGACATTATAGCTGCCAGACATAGTATAGTCGGCACCATAAGAGTTGCTGCTGTACGAACCAGCTCCATTACCAATGCATATATTACCGTAACCGGTTGTGATAGCGGAACCAGCACCGTCGCCGACGAATGTATTATGGCCACCGTGCATATGATATTTCAGATTCATTCCTGCATTGCGGCCTATGGCAGTATTGTAGATACCGCCGTCACCCTCAGAACCTGCCCCATATCCAACATAGGTATTATATTGGAATGTAGAACCCGCATTGGCAGCAGCAAGATTTCCGACAACGACGCTTTCTTTCAAGTCAGTTGCTTTATAAGCTGCTCTGTTGCCAATGCAGACAGCGCCTTCTGGACCAGTAACATTATAAGCCGCCTCAGTGCCTAAAATTATATTGTCAAGACCCAATCCCGGGACATCAGTTGCTGATTCTTCATAATATCTTTCACCTATGATATTGTATCCAGCCCTATAACCCATAATAATATTGTTGGTTGCAATACCAATATTGTATCCGGCCTCCTTACCAATGATTACGTTTCGGGCTCCTTCGGTTTGCTTATATCCCGCGTTTGTACCAAGAATCACGTTATCGGAACTTTTTGCTAAGGTAGAACTGGTTTTCAGTACAGGATGATAATAGGTCAGATTTCCAGAAGAAGTGGTTTGATAGCCTGCGCCTGTTCCCAAGAACAAGTTGTTGCTACCACCTGTATTGCTGTAACCAGCACCATTGCCAAGGAATACGTTGCTGCCGCCAGTTGTGTTGGTGTAACCGGCCTGATAGCCTAAATAAACATTACTTGAGCCTGATGTGTTGTTCCGGCCTGCCCGATAACCCAAAAATGTATTGTAACTTGCTGTATTTGAGTAGCCTGAATAATAGCCGAGGAACACATTGTACTGGCCGCTTGAGTTGGTGTAACCTGCGTGGTCGCCAAGGAACACATTGTAATAACCGGTAGAGTTGGTGTAACCAGCCAGATTGCCAAGGAATACGTTGCTCTGTCCCGAAATGTTGCTATAACCTGCCGCATAACCCATAAACACGTTGTTGGCACCTGTGGTGTTCGCGTGCGCGGCGTTACGGCCGATGGCTACGTTGCTGCTACCGGTGGTGTTCGCCCTGCCAGCCTCGTCACCAATCATCACATTCGACCGGCCCGAAGTGTTGTTCATACCGGCAAGGTCGCCAATCATAATGTTGCTCATACCAGTGGTTTTCTGTCCTGCCTGACGACCAACAAGAATATTATAATTGGCACTTGTGGTCAGACTTCCGGCGTTGTCGCCAATAATGACGTTCGACGTGCCCGATGTCATTTTCTCCCCAGCCTGGTTGCCAACGGCCACGTTCTGATAGCCAGTAGCGTTGCTGTTGCCGGTGTTGGTTCCGACAAACACATTCTTATAGCCTGATGTGTTGGCCGTACCTGCCGATTTACCAACAAACACGTTGTTGGATCCCGTTGTGTTGGAGTAACCAGAGTTGTTGCCAATGAATACGTTGTTCTCGCCTGTGGTATTGCTGAAGCCAGTCTGATAGCCGATAAACACATCGTCGGTTGATGTTGATGTTGACGCACCTTTGCCAGCCTCCTGGCCAATAGCAATAGTGCGCGTCATTGAATTGGCCAGCTGTGCCGCCGAGTTACCCAAGACAACGTTGCTGCCGCCGGTGGTGTTGGTAGCTGCCGCCTGATAGCCAAGGAAGACGTTGTTGGCGCCTTCGGTGTTGGCAACACCCGCATTATAGCCGAGGAATACGTTGTTTTCGCCAATGGTGTTGGCCTTACCCGACTGGTAACCCAGGAAAGTGTTGTACGATGCCGTTGTGTTGGCCGCACCCGCATTATAGCCAAGGAACACGTTGTAGTTACCCTCAGTATTGGTAGAGCCCGCACTGTTACCCAAGAATACGTTGTTGGCACCTTTGGTATTGCCTAAACCGGCATTGTAGCCAAGGAATACGTTGTTGGCACCTGTGGTGTTTGCCTTACCCGATTGGTAACCCAGGAAAGTGTTGTACGATGCCGTGTTGGCATAACCCGAATAGAATCCTAAGAAGACATTGTTGCCACCCTCCTTATTGCTATAGCCGGCATAATTGCCAAAGAAGACGTTGTTGCTGCCGGTAGTGTTACTGTATCCTGAACGGTTGCCTTGGAAGATATTGTTGCCACCCGTAGTGTTGCTTCTGCCCGCATAGTTACCCAGGAATACATTGTTGGCACCTGTTGTGTTGGCATAACCCGAATAGTAACCGATAAACACATCGTCGGTTGATGTTGACGATGATGTGCCGCGTCCGGCGTAATAACCTATGGCAACCGTGCGAGTCATACTGCCAGCCCAATATCCAGCATAACTGCCCAAAGCAACATTATAACTGCCAGTCTTGTTGTTATAACCGGCCTGATTGCCCAAAAACACATTGCTGTAGCCGGTGGTGTTGTTGCGTCCGGCATAGTTTCCTGCAAACAGATTGCTTCCGCCGTATGTGTTGGCATAGCCGGTAAAGTTGCCAATAAACACATTGCTCTCGCCCGAGGTGTTGGTGTAACCGGCATTTTTGCCCATAAACACGTTGCTGTTGCCTTCGGTGTTGTTCTGTCCGGCACCGTTGCCTACAAATGTGTTGTCCATTCCATAATAATACTCATAGTCCTCATCCTCGTCGTAGTAGGTCTCGGGGGTGGTTTTCTTTCCGGCATCGTAGCCGGCAAAGAAATTCTGCGCGGTGATGTTCATATAACCTGCGCTGCCTTCGTCGCCCTTTTCGGTAACGGCGAAACCGCTCTTGCTGCTGCCGCCCTTACCGGCCACGCCGAAGCCGCTCTTGCTGCCGCCGCCGTTCACATAAACGCGGGTGCTGTCGGTTGTAACCTCAAGAACGTCGGAGTCGGTGCCCTTGGTGGCGTCGCGGCCAGTAACAACAAAACCGCTGCGTTTGGCCTTGCTGTCGTCGTTGTCGAAGTGCACCTGGGTACCGTCGGTGGCCACTTTCAGGTAGTTGGTTTGTTCATCTTTGGTGGCGTCGCGGCCCGTTACAACAAAGCCGCTGCGTTTAGCCTTGCCGCTTTCGAGCTCATCGTCGATGAAGACTTTCGTACCCTCGTCGTTGATGGCGAAGAAGTTGGTGTTCTCGCCCTCTTTGGTGGCGGCGCGGCCCGTTACCACGAAACCGCTGCGGCGGGCCTTGGTGTCGTCGTTGTCAACGTAAACCTGAGTTCCGTCATTGTTAATTGCAAGGAAGTCAGCGTTTTCACCGTCTTTGGTGGCGGCGCGGCCCGTTACCACGAAACCGCTGCGGCGGGCCTTGGTATCGTCGTTATCGACATAGACCTGAGTTCCTTCGTTGTTGATTGCGAGGAAATCGGCATTCTCGCCATCCTTAGTTGCAGCGCGGCCTGTTACCACAAATCCGCTGCGGCGAGCCTTGGTGTCGTCGTTATCGACATAGACCTGAGTACCATCGGTGTTAACCGCAA
>CAMJCK010000016.1:0-69623 GCA_946404125.1 uncultured Bacteroidota bacterium
CGAGCCCGGTCATCACAATCACAATGAAAATTCCGCTCAGGAACTGCTTCCAGAAAAAGGTTTTCTCTTTCGGATTATCGAAGAACCAAAGGCGCGAATAGTCGGAATGGTAAATCTCGCTGACAACACCTCCAAAGCTCAGCCCAAGCGAGTTTTTGACAGCTATAATAGTGATTACCAGTGCCGAAAGCATAAACAGGGTTTGCAATGTGTCGGTGAAGACGATGGTGCGGATGCCGCCTTTGAAAGTGTAGAGCAGAATGAGCACCATTATGGCCACCACAGTGAGCTCGAACGGAATGCCCCACGCGTCGAACACTGCCAATTGTAAAACGCTCACCATCAAGAACAAACGAAATGAGCAACCGATGACGCGGCTCAACAGGAAAAAGGCCGAGCCGGTTTTGTACGACGTGCGCCCGAAACGGTTTTCGAGATAGGTGTAGATGCTAGTCAGATTATATTTGTAATAGATTGGCAACAAGACTTTTGCAACAATCCAATAGCCGAAGAAGAAGCCTATGACCATCTGCATATAGGCGAACTGATTGAACCCCACTTCGCCAGGCACAGAGATAAATGTGACGCCGGAAATGCTTGTGCCAATCATCCCGAAAGCCACCAAATACCACGGCGAACGGTGGTTGCCAATGAAAAACGACTCGTTATCGGCCTTGCGCCCGGTGAAATATGAAATGCCAAACAGTACGGCAAAATAAGCCAGTAATACTATTATAATAAGTGTCGGTGACATAAAAACGTTGTTTTCGGCAAAGCTATTGTTTTTCACAATAAGTGCGGTTCGGAAACAGCAAAATCAAAAAGCGCAAAAAAAAATATAATCCGCCACTTGTGGAATAGTCCTTGCTTTTCGTTTATATTTGAGAAACAAAAAAACGGGAAAATGCAACAACTACCATCGCGACTGCTAGAAAACGTGGTGAACGAATTCGGGAAACTGCCAGGCATCGGCAAAAAGACGGCGCTGCGGCTCACGCTGCACCTGCTGAACCAACCCAACGAGGAGGTTGAATCGTTTGTATCGGCCATCAGCCAGATGAAAACCGACATTATGATTTGCCCTGAATGTCACAACATTACAGAGGCCGAGGGGCTGTGCGGCATCTGCGCCGATGAGCGCCGCGACCACTCGCTAATCTGCGTTGTGGAGACCATCCGCGAGCTGATTGCCATTGAAAACACCGGCCAGTACCGCGGCATTTATCACGTGCTGGGCGGCCGAATTTCGCCAATGGACGGCATCGGACCGAAAAATCTGAACATTGACAGCCTTGAGCGGCGGATGCAGGAAAGCACCATTGCCGAGGTGATTCTGGCCACAAGCACCACCATCGAGGGCGACACCACCAACTTCTACCTCTACCGGCGGCTCAGTCCGTTTGGGGTGCCAATCACCACGCTGGCGCGAGGGTTGTCGGTGGGCGATGAGTTGGAATACACCGACGAAATCACTCTCGGACGCTCGATTTTGAACCGCGTTCCGTACAGTTCAGTCAAAAGCTAACGCAATAACTATCTAACTGACAGTGCGATTAAAGAATTAAACGGCCGACTGTATCACGAATTGACTAAATATTTATATTGCAACTACAACTTTAAAACTCAAACTTTAACACGAATAACCCAAAAACCAAACTCATATGGAACTATCGGACAAAATAAAATACTGCACCATCTGCCGGAACTCAAAACGCGACATTGAACGCGGCATTGTGTGCGGACTAACCAACGAAAAGCCGGCTTTCAACAAGCATTGCGCTGATTTACAGGCCTCGGCTCACGACATTGCCGAGCTCGAGGAGTCGATGATAGGCGGCTCGCAGAAATCCGCCATAAAAATCATTACCGCGCTCATAATTGTGGCGTTTGGCATTGCTATGGGCATTATGTGGTTGATTCACAGCTACGAAGCCAACAAAGCCGAACAGGCCGCCCAAGCCGCCAAGCAGAAAATCGAGGCTTTGGATGCTCTTTTGAAAGCAAAAATGGCCACTCTGCCGCAAACCATCGGCGAGGGAATCACAATGGACAGCATCTGCCTGAAAAAGAAATACGTCAGTGTTATGCTCTCTCTGTCAAATACTTACATTCAAGATTATCCGGACGACCGGCTGATTTGCGAGTCGAAGTACCGCCACTGCGAGATGCTGAAACACCTCCGCAACGAAGACCCGGAGCTGCTCAAGACTTGTCTAAACGATTCTCTGCAAATAAGATACGCTTTCCGCGAATCGACAAAATTTCCTATTTACACCATTGTCATCCACCCCGACGACATAAAGAAAGCGCTGAACACAACCGAAGCGTTCCGCTGCCCGCGAAAGGATTTAGAACGCGCCTTACGCTCTGAGACCAAGCCACTTCCGTATGATGTTGTGGACAAAATACAGCTCTCTGCTATAAAACCCGACTACGCCACCAACACTCTGAAACTGAACGTGCGGATGCGTCGCAAAGCGAAACCCGACAAAGCCACGCTCACACAAATAGTTGAAAATGAGCTTTGGAAAAACGTTAGCGAGTTTTATTCGGTGCGGATGATGATGCTGAACGAGGGAATCATTGATTTCCGATTCATCGGCACCGACGACCGGCTGCAAGAATCGATAACTGTTGGTCCCGATTTTTACGGAAAAAAGTTTTAGGTTGTAAGTTTTTGAAGTTATAAGTAGGGATGCGATGCTTACGTCAGCATTAGTGTTTGCGTCTGCACTCGTGTTAATCAATCAATTATGAAAATATTTGTTATCGGGTCGGGAAATGTGGCCACGCACCTGTCGAACGCAATGCTCAAGGCCGGGCACGCCATTGCCGGAGTGTGCGGGCGCAACTTCGGGCACACCCAGGAACTCGCGAAAGCGCTGAATACCAAACCGTTTGACAGCATCAGCCAAATACCCGCCAACGCCGACATCTACCTTATCAGCGTAAGCGATGACAGCATTGCCGACGTGGTTGCACAAATGCCTGATGTTGAAGGCGTTGTGGCACACACTGCTGGAAGCGTTCCGATGAGCGTGCTGAGCCGTTTCGGCAGCCACGGGGTGCTCTATCCGCTGCAATCGTTCAGCAAAAGCCGAAAAATCGATGTCAGCCGCGTACCGTTCTGCATTGAGGGCAACAGCGGGCAAACAGCCGAAACGCTTGCCACGCTCGCCCGCACTTTGAGCAACAACGTGCGCCCGATGACAACCGCGCAACGCGCCCAACTGCACATTGCCGCAGTGTTTGCGAGCAACTTTGCCAACAGTATGTATGCCGAGGCCGAAACCATCCTGAAAAACAGCAACATACCGTTTGACATTATGCGTGAGCTGATTGCCGAGACAGCCGCCAAAGCCGCCGAGCTTGGCCCCGTGGCGGCACAAACCGGTCCGGCCCGCCGTGGCGACTCAAAGGTTATGAACCGCCAAATGCAATCGCTGCCCGACGCTGAGTTGCAAAAATTGTATAGTTTTGTGTCGGAAAGGATTCAAGGCAGATACAAGCCGAGCGGAAACTAATACGGCTGCATTTGCCAGAGAATCAAAAATTTACACAAAATGGCAAATTTCAAGGAAGATTTGATGAAAGTGAAGGCGTTTGCCTTCGATATTGACGGTGTCTGCACCGACGCCACAATGATTTGTCTGGCCGACGGCCAGCAGGTGCGCCAGTCGAACACCCGCGACGGCTTTGCGTTGCGATTCGCCCACGAGCAGGGCTACCCCATCGCCATCATCAGTGCGGGCAAGAACAACGCCGGAGTAGTGCGGCGCTTTGAAAGCCTCGGCCTCACCGACCTCTACATCGGCAGCCTGGCAAAAGTTCCGGCCTTCGACGATTTTCTGAAACGCCACAACCTGACCGATGACGACGTGCTCTATATGGGCGACGACGTGCCCGACTACCCCATTCTGAAACGCGCCGGTGTGCCCACCTGCCCCGCCGACGCCGTGAACGACATCAAACCGTTTGTGAAATACGTGTCGGACCTCAACGGCGGCCACGGCTGCGTGCGCGATGTGATTGAGCAGGTTTTGCGCGCCCAGGGCCGGTGGGTGAATTTTGAGACGGAGAATTTTCTGTAGTAGAATTTCGAGCGCGCTATGTACAAATATCTGTCGATAATACGATGGCCGAACCTGCTGATTGTGCCGTTCACAATGATTCTGATGCGCTACTGCATCATCAAGCCGATACTCGACTATCAGTATTCGATTCAGCTTGGCGAAATTGTATCTTTGCAATTGTCAGGCTTTTACTTCACCATTCTGATACTGATTAACGTGTTGCAAGGCGCTGCCGGATATGTCATCAACGACTATTTCGACCGCCGGATTGACACCATCAACCGTCCCGACAAGGTGATTGTGGACCGCACGCTGCCGCGCCGGCACGCCATAATCTACCACTCCGCACTCAACGCGGCGGCTATTTTGCTTGCAGCGGTATTTGCGTGGCATTTCGGCCGAATATCGATACTTATTTTCTACCTGATGATTTCAGGATTATATTGGTTATATTCAACCACTTACAAAAAACAATTACTTGTCGGCAACATTGTTGTGGCACTAGTAACCGCCTCAATACCAATACAAGAAGGCATTTTTGAGTGCGCCGAACTAACCCGCGCATACGGATTCAATATAATAGCCAACGGTTTGACTTTCAAGCCAATACTATACTGGACCGCGGGATTCGCATTTTTCGCCTTCCTCACCAACCTTATCCGCGAGATTGTAAAAGATATGGAGGACGTTGAAGGCGACTGCTACTGCGGCTGCGACACTCTGCCCATCCACTTCGGAATGCGAATATCGAAGATTGTTGTTGTGTCGCTCTTCCTGCTTATGATAGCCAGTCTGTTAGCCGTTTACCAGCTTTTTCTGCACGATTTTCTGACACTTATCTACATTGCCGTGCTTCTGATAGCCCCCGCCTGCGCCGCTGCATTTATGACCATCCGCGCAAGCGAGGTGAAGCATTACAAGCGAATCAGCACACTTATTAAAATAGTAATGGTGCTTGGCGGACTGTATTCGGTTCTGGCACGAGAGATTATGCAGTTTGTGGTGTAAATGAAGGATTGAAGGATTGAATGCGTGAAGGATCGAAGGATTGAAGGCGCGAAGGATTGAATGCGTGAAGCCTTGCAACTTTTTCTAAAAAAAATATATTTTTGCGCCGTCAAAAAAATAACAAAATCTAAACAGAACACAATATGGGACGCGCGTTTGAATACCGTAGAGCTGCCAAAGAGAAACGCTGGGGACATATGTCGAGGATGTTCCCGAAATTGGCGAAACAAATCACTGCCGCCGCAAAAGAAGGCGGAATGGACCCCGATATGAACCCGAAACTGAGGACCGCCATCCAGAACGCCAAAGCCGAGAATATGCCGAAGGACAACATCGATGCCGCCATCAAACGTGCTGCCGGCAAGGATGTTGACGCATACACCGAGGTGAACTACGAGGGCAAAGGCCCCCACGGAGTGCTGATTTTTGTCGAGTGTATGACCGACAACACAACACGCACGGTGGCCAATGTGAAATCGTACTTCAACAAGCACGACGGCGGTTTGGTCCCGACAGGCTCGCTCGAGTTTATGTTCTCGCGCAAGGCTGTGGTTGAGTTCGAGAAAAAGCCCGACCTCAACCTCGAAGACCTTGAGCTTGAGCTGATTGACGCTGGGTTGGAGAGTTTCGACGTTGACGAGAACACCGTTTACGCTTACGCGGAATACACCGAATTCGGCAACCTCACCCAGGCTATTGAGAAGGCTGGAATCGAGATTAAGAAAGCCACTCTGCAACGTTTCCCGCAGAATCCGGTTGAGTTCACCGAAGAGCAGATTGCCGACATCGACAAGCTGATTGACAAACTTGAGGAGGACGACGACGTTCAGGCCGTTTACACCAACATCGCCTAACGCCAATAGCGGCAACGCATACAAGCCGTTTCTCAACACCGGGGAACGGCTTTTTTGTGCCACGCTGTTTTTTTTTTGCATTTTTTCAAACAAGCAGTGCAAAAACATTCATAATTAATTCATAACTTTAAGCATCGATTTTTGACGGGAATGGCGTTGCCCCCGCCAGCCAAGTTTTTTTTAAAGGTACGCAAGCGATGAACACCGAAGGCAAAACACCGGAAGAAGTCTTTTTTGAGAGCTTCAACTACAAACTGTCATCGTTTTTTCACGATGACTACACCGAAATCGACAGCATCGAGACACCGGCCACATTTATGATTGTGTACGAGAAGAAACTCGGTCAGAAGGAGTTCGGATTGTTCAACCGGCTGCAATTCCGCATCTTCTACGACAAGGAGATAATAACCGGCGACAACCCGGTCAACGTCAAGCTGCTGGGCGACGACAGCTACTCGGCCGAATCGGTGATGGCTCTGGCCAAAGAGATTGGCGCGATTTTCGGTCTCGACGATTCAGGCACCTGCAGCAACGCCGACGTCAGCTTCTACAAAGCCGATGAATATGACCTTTTCTGGACCATCGGCGACGGCGAGAGTTTCATCAGCATTGAGCGCGACGCCAAAGAAGGCCTGTCGCTTAACATTTTGTTCTACAACAACTTGGTCGGGCACAATGTGGGCGACCTGCTGAAACCCGAACGGACGGCGTAAGGGACGTTTTTAAGTTTTAAGTTTTCGGAGTTTTAAGTTTTAAGTTTTTGAAGTTTTAAGTTCCTGAGTTTGGACGATTATCCGGCACTTTGCCCGTTGTGCCTTAAGCCTTTTTGCCTTTTAATGGTCTTTTTCCAAAAAAACTATACTTTTGCGGCTCGATAAAAAGCATAGGTTTTGGCCGAATACGAATATCATAGGTTAGCGAACGGAATTCGCGTAATTCACAGTAAATCAGACACTCCGGTGGCTCATATGGGCGTGGTGATAAACACTGGCTCGCGCGATGAGCTCGAAAATGAGCACGGAATTGCCCATATGATTGAGCACGTGATTTTCAAAGGCACGCGCAAACGTAAGGCTTACAACGTGATAAGCTGCCTTGAAAACGTGGGCGGCGAGATTGACGCCTACACCACCAAAGAGGAAACCTGCGTTTACGGCACTTTCCTGAAGGAATATTACGGCCGCGCAATGGAGCTGTTCGCTGACATCATATTCAACTCGACCTTCCCCGACCACGAATGCGAGAAAGAGAAGGAAGTGATTGTGGATGAGATAAATTCGTACAAGGACACGCCGGGCGACCTTATCTTCGACGATTTTGAGGACCTGATTTTCAGCGGACACACCATCGGGCGCAACATTCTGGGCACTCCCGAATCGATTGCCAACTACAACCACACTGATATTCTGCGATTTATCGGCCGCACCTACAACACCGACCAGATTGCCATCTGCTCTGTGGGGCCTGTTGATTTCAAAACCATTGTGCGGCTTGCCGAGCGCCACTTCGGCCCCATTCCCGAAAAGAAACGCGATTTCAAGCGGATACCCGTAAATCCGTACACACCGCATCTACTTGAGGTTGAGCTCGATACGCACCAGTCGCACTGCATTTTCGGCTGCCGCGCCTACCCCACCGACCACCAGAACCGTCTGGCTTTTGAGTTGATAAACAACACTTTGGGCGGACCCGGAATGAACTGCCGCCTCAACCTGGCTTTGCGCGAGAAACACGGCTACACCTACAACATCGAGTCGTTCTACACACCATACACCGACACCGGCACGTTCGGCATCTATTTTGGCACCGACTACGAGAAAACCGACCGCTGCCTGACCATCATCCGCCGCGAGCTGCGCCGCCTGCGCGAGGAGCGAATGGGCACTCTGCAACTCGACCGCGCCAAGAAGCAGATGATTGGCCAGCTTGCCATCAGCACCGAAAACTACTCCGGCCTGATGCTCAACCTCGGCCGCAGCTGTCTTCTTTTCGACACCATCGACCCGCTGAGCGAAATCTGCGAGAAAATAAACCGTTTCACCAGCAGCGACATTCTTGAAGTGGCAAACGAAATGCTCGACGACAAGAATTTCTCGACGCTGATTTTTAAATAGAGATTTAAACACGTAGAGACGCGATTAATTGCGTCTCTACATCCACATTATCAATATTTACCCAATTTTCAATTCACAACCACACGTTTCACCGTGCCACCTGTTTTTACAATGTAAATGCCAGGGTTGTTGATGGTTATTTCAGAATGGGAGCGATGATTTGCGTCTCTACAAACCAATGCGCCCATTGCGTTGTAAACACGGATTTCATCGATGGCGTTCTCAACGACAATTTGGTTATCGTAGGCGTAGATGTTCACTGCATTTGCGGCAGATTCGTTAACGGCGGTTAGCGTAGTTGCGCCCCAAACAACCGGGCGGTTGTCAGGATTCCAATTTGATTCCCAACCGGAAGGTTGAGACTCCGCCTCGCAATAAATGGTCAGGTTATTGCATTGAAGGAAAGCAAAATCCCCAATATAACTAACAGATTTAGGAACACTTACCGATTTAAGACCTTTGCAACCCTTGAACGAGCAAGCCTCAATATTAGTTACTGAACTAGGGAATTTTACCGATTGCAAGTTTGTGCAACCTTCGAACGCCCATTCACCAATTTTAACAACCGACTTTCCAATTGTTACTGATGCCAAACCACAATATCCGAAAGCCTCTTCACCGATAGTGGTAACCGCATCCGGAATGTCTACCGATGTCAGCAAATCGCAACCATAGAACGCTTTATTACCGATACTTTCAACTGAATTTCCGATAGTTACAGTAGTCAATTGGTCGCATAGACTAAACGTTTCATCTTCAATTCTCACAACCGAATTAGGAATGGCAATTGAAGACATACTGCAGGAATTGAACGCTCCCTTGCCGATGCTGGTAACTGCATCCGGAATGTTTATCGATGTCAGCGACTCGCAACCAGAGAACGCTCCGGCACCAATTTTTGTAACTGAATTCGGAAGAGTTACGGACGTCAAAGGACATCCTGAGAAAGCGCCATTACCGATACTGGCAACCGATTTGCCGATATTAACCGATTTTAGATTATAGCATCCGGAAAAGGCTTCGTCGCCAATGATTTTCACCGAATCACCAATATTTACAGCTTTTAACGAAGGACGGCCATTAAACATATCTCCGACGGCATCTGTATTGAATGTCAGCGTTTCAATGTTATCGGAAAATATGAAAGCTGTTGAGGCAATGCTTGTAACAGAGTTAGGAATGGTTAATGATGTAAGGTCATTGCAATCTGAAAACACACCTCCCCCAATTTTAGTGACAGAATTAGGTATGACTACTGATGTTAAACCGGAACTGGAAAATGCACCCGCACCAATATTTGTCACAGAATTGCCAATTGTAACCGATGACAAACCTTGACAGCGGTAAAAAACTTCGTCACCGATGTTTTTAACCGCATTGGGAATTGTTACCGACGACAACCCAGCACAATAGGCAAATGCCTTATTTTCAATACTATTAACAGAATCCCCGATTGTTACCGATGTTAAATCGCATTCTTGGAAAGCTTCTGGCCCGATAACTCGGCACCTGTTATTTATTTTGCACGATGTTATATTAGCAGATTCTGCTTTAATTAGCGCGACATACGGGTTCTCGGCGTTGCCCACATACAAGGCATTGCCATATTTGTTGTATTTCAATTTGTCGGAACCTTCGAAAGCAATGATGTCTATCTTAATAGCGGCATCAGGAATGGAAACAGTTTCCAACAAGGGGCATCTTCCAAACGCGAATCCGGCTATTTTAACATCAGTCCCCAAAATTGTTACTGATGCAAGGCTATCACAATAGCAAAAAGCGCTTTCACCTATTTTAGTAACAGATTTCGGAATGGTTATCGATTTAAGACCGCAATAATTAAACGCATAGTCTCCAATATTGGTTACTGAATTTGGAATGGTTACTGATTTCAACCTATTATTTCCGAACGCATATGTTCCGATGCTGCTAACCGAATTTGGAATGGTCACCGATTTTAGTTCGTTACCAAAAAACGTGTATGCCTCAATTTTAGTGACAGAATTGGGTATGATTACTGATGTTAAACCGGCACCGGAAAACGCACCCGCGCCAATACTGGTAATTGAATTTGGAATAGTTATCGAGGTTAATCCAACGCAATTATTGAACGCATATTTTTCAATTCTAGTAACAGAATTCGGAATAGATACCGCTGTAAGTTGCGTGCAACAATCAAACGCCTTCTCGTCGATGATGGTTACTGTATTCGGAATGGTTATTGAAGTAATCAGGCAATACTGGAATGCACACATACGAATGCTGGTAATTGTATATGTTACCCCATTAATATCCACAGATGATGGAAGCACAATGTCTCCCGTCAAAGTGTCTGCTTTACAACCAACAGAAACTTCGTGTTTCGAGGTGCTGGTCACTATGTATTTCAAATTGTCAACGGTAAAAGTGGTCTGCCCCCACACCTGCCCTGCAAGCATTGCGGCAAATAGGAAAGTGAAAATGCGTTTCATCTTCAATTATTAGTTAGTTATCCGTGTAAAAAATATATCAGCAAATATAGGCTTTTATTAAGAGAAAAGCACGTACTGAAGCCTAAATTTGTGTCACATTATTACACTTATCAGAAAAGCGGCAATTCCAACTGCGTGTCGAGCAGGCGGAACGAGCGGCGGTGATAAGGCGTTGGGCCGTATTTTGCAATGGCCGCGCGGTGGTCGGCGGTGGGGTAGCCCTTGTTTTTGGCCCAGTTGTATTGCGGAAATTCGCGGTCAATCTGCACCATAAAGTCGTCGCGGAAGGTTTTGGCGAGCACCGAAGCCGCCGCAATCGACAGATATTTGCCGTCACCTTTCACTATGGTTTGGTGTTTAATGTTGCCGTACGGTTTGAAACGGTTGCCATCGACAATGATGAACTCGGGCCGCACAGCAAGCTGGTCAAGTGCCAGATGCATAGATTTTATGGATGCGTTCAGAATGTTTATTTCGTCGATTTGCGGGGCGTCGAGTTTTGCAACGGCATAAGCCACGGCCTCGCGCATAATGACATCGCGCAGCTGATAGCGCTGTTTCTCGGTCAGCTGCTTTGAATCGTTAAGCTTATCGTTGCTGAAATCGGGCGGCAGAATGACGGCGGCCGCAAACACCGGACCTGCAAGACATCCGCGCCCGGCTTCGTCGCAGCCGGCCTCGTTGGCCAATCCGCTGAAGTTGAGCTCAAGCATTAGTAGAAACGGCGTTTCTGGAACCAGTAGTCGATGTAGGTCAGGTTCAGGCCGAATTGCAGCACGTGGTCGAGAACCAGCAGGTTGTCGAGCGTGCCCTGCCGCTTATACATACAATAGGTGTTGAAGCGGATTGTCCGTATGCGGAAGCCAACGCCAACCGATGTGCGGTACGATTTCAGCACATAATGGTCGATTTTGGTTGTGCCCGACTCGTAGCCGGCTCCGGCGCGGAAAACCAGGTCGAAATCGCGCCCCAGACGCCTTGGAATATACTCGGCGCCAAGGCTGAACGACTTGCTGTCAATCAGTTTCGAGCGCAAATCGCTCACATCGAGCTTCGAAAGCGGATTGTAGTTGAAATCTCCCGCAAGGGTGAATCCGCCGGAATTGTACGACAGGCCCACACCGGCAGTGGCCGGCAGAGTGGTGACGCGGTCGTAATCGTTATTGTCAAAATAAACGGTATCAACGTAACCAATCTGATAGAATGTGTTGGTAACCAACTGTGTGCGCTCGCACTTCAAAATGCCGGGTGTGCTGGCAATCAAACCTAAGGTGAGGTTCTTGTTTTTGGCCAGACGGAAATTCTGCTGGAATCCGAAATCGAGCTTGCCGCCAACATAATAGTCAGAATTTTCGATGTAGATTGAGAACGCGTCGGCCGAAGAGAGCGCTATTGACTGCCGCTCGGTTTTGGGACCGAAGAGCATTGTGGCGTTCATTCCTATCGATGTGTTTTTGAACAAGTTGACGCCCAATCCGGCATACACGCGAGTCAAACCGCCGATGCCATCGACGTACGACATATAACGGCTCTGCCCGCCGCCCGACACATACTCGGTCGACTCAATTGTGTAGCCCACGCTTGTGTAGGGCGCAATGCCGAACGAGATGCCGAGGTTCTGGTTGGGCGCAAAAGTGAGCGAGAAATATGAGATGTTGCCGTTCAGCTTGTCGCCCTCGCGCAAATGGTTGTCAATATATTCGTAATTAAGGTTCAGTCCGATGTCCATCAGCACCATTGTGGAATCGATTGAGGCATACGACGCGGGGTTGATGTTGTTCACATTGTTGGCCGAGCGCAGACCGATGCCGGTGCCACCCATAGCAATATTACGGCCGTAGCCCGGCTGCTCGTAGATGCCAATTCCGTATTTTGAGTATGGCGATATGGTGTTGTTCTGCGCCGACAGGCTGCCTGCCATAGCCATCACCATAAACAATGCTATTTCAATTGAGCGTCTTGTAATCATAAGTTACATAATAAATTTGCAATTGCACGTACTCGGCAAACTGCGTGTTATCGTCAACAATAAGGCGCTTAAAGAGCGATGAGTTCTCGTTGTCGGACGGCATAACAATGAGTGCCATCGGGTTTTCGGTGTTGTCGGTTTGTATGCTGATGAATTTCCGCACAAACCAGATTACCGAGAACATATAATACGGCTCGCCGTTTGTATTGTAATAGATTGGCGAGCTTACAACATTGCCCGAAATGTCGGTCAGGTTCGACTGCAAGTCGTTTGAATCGTCGGTTAAAATCAGAAAGAGCCGCGACGGCAGAGGTGTGGCCTCGTCGTAAGTATAATCCTTTGGTCTGATGATAAGCCGCGCGTCGGCCACGCTCATATACTCCGAAGCCGAATTGAGGCTGGCAAGTGTCGGGAAATCGATGCGCAGAACCATTCCGCTGCCGGTTTGAATGTACGACACATGCTCGCTCTCCGACGAATACACCTTGCCCCCGTCGATTTGCAGAGTGTCAAACGGTGTGCCGGAGCGGTCGTTGCCGAAATAAACGTACTGATACGAATTGGTTTTGGGCACGAAAGTCATATAAGAGCCCAACTCGTCGTCGCCGGGCTGGTGGTAGCAGAGCCGAATCTCGAACTGCAGAACATCGTCAACCATTCTCGATTCGGGGATTCCGGTGCTTGATGTCACGAAATCGAGCCCCCACGTGCAATCGGTGGTTTGCGGCACAATGCAGATGCCCTTGAAATAATCAAGAAAATATTCGGTTTTGTCCATCGCATCGTCGCCGTCGCGAACCATTTCAAACCATTTTCTTCCCAAGCTGTCGCTGAGGTGCGCCCACGACACCATTCTGCGTTTGGGGAACGGGTCGATGGTGACGGTGGCCAGTTCGGTATCGGACCGTTTGAGCTGAATGTGGTTGAACATCTGCTGCTGGTCGGAATAGTAGCGCGGACGGATTTCCTCCAAAACCTCGTAGATTTTCACCTCTTTGGGTTTCAGTGTGTCGCCAACCCAACCGCCCTTCGGTTTGAAGCAAATAATGAGGCTATCGTATTCGGCGTCATCCGGAATGTTGGTTTTCGTTGAAAAGACAATCGGAATGTATGTTTCGGCCGACACGTTGCCCGCCTTCTCGTCTTTGCAATAGCCCATAAAAATATCGGTGTTGCCCGATGTGATAAAGCTGTCGAGCCTAACGGTGGACAGTCTCAGCGAGAACGAATCGACGTAGCCCAGCACTGCTCTGCTGTCGGTGAAGACGTCGCCCACAACGCGCGAGTCGCCGTCGGGGTCGCACGTGCAGAAAATTGCAGCAACAACGCCAATCAACAATAAAATGCGAATCTTCATATTTTCCAAAAACGGATAGTATCCAATTAAATGCGCCAGCGTCGGTTGCGGAATCGCGCACCTACACAAGACGCGGCAAAATAACTACATAAATCTAACAAACGCGAATTTTTTGAGAATATTTCGCGAACAGATAGTTGAACTTAAAACTTCATAACTTATAACTTAAAACTTTTTCAACTCCTGATAGAGCCGCTGAACAGGCAGGCCCATCACGTTGAAGTACGAGCCATCGATGCGCTCCACGCCCACGTAGCCAATCCACTCCTGAATGCCGTACGAGCCAGCCTTGTCGAAAGGTTTGAAGGTGTCGACATAATAAGTTATCTCACTATCGTCGAGCGGACGGAAAAACACGTCGGTGGCAACGCTGAACACGCTTTTTCTCTGATTGGTTTTCAGGCAGACGCCCGTGAAAACGGTGTGCTTGCGCCCCGAGAGTTGCCGAAGCATAGCAATGGCTCCGCTCCTGTCCTTCGGCTTGCCAAGCACCATATCGTCAATCCAGACAATGGTGTCGGCGGTGATGAGCAATTGATTGTCAGCCAGTTCGCCATCGAAAGCCGATGCCTTCAGATTGGCCAGATGCTCCACAATCTGCGCGCCTTTGAGCGTGGGCGGATAGGTTTCGGCGGTGTCGCGCAGCATAATCGAGAATTCGGGCACAATCTCCTTCAGAAGCGCCTGCCGACGCGGCGATTTCGACGCCAAAACAACCTTGTATCTATCTGTTATAAAATCCATTATCGTTGGGTTTCAAAATATTTCAGTTCAAATGTGTGATTGATGCACGCGGGCAGTTCGTGCGCGTTATGAGTCACAAACACAAGCGTTTTGCCTGGCTGGCTGCAAAAATCGTTGACAATGCCGATGCAACGCTGCAGATTTCGGTTGTCGAGTCCGTGGAAAGGCTCGTCAAGTATCAAAACCTCAGGATTTTTCACCAGTGTACGGGCAAAAAGCACAAGCCGCTGCTCGGCCGATGAAACCTTCAGAAACGACCGCCCTTCGAGATGGCTGATGCCGACAACCTGCATCACGTAACGCGCCGTCAGTTCCTGCTCGGGGCTGCACGTGCGGTAAAGTCCGATGCTGTCGAAAAAGCCAGACTCCACAATCTTCAGACAATCAACAGGTTCGCGGTAATAAAGGTGCATTTCGGACGATGTGAACCCGATGCGTTTTTTGATATCCCAGATGCTCTCGCCCGTGCCGCGCTGGCGCCCGAACAGAGCAATATCCTTGGCGTAGGCCTGCGGATTGTCGGCAAAAATGTAACTCAGCAACGTTGATTTGCCCGTGCCGTTAAGCCCTTGCAGCGCCCATTTCTCGCCGCACTTTATTGTCCAGTTAAGATGCTGCTGCACAATGTGTTTGCCGTAAGAAATCTCGATGTCGCGCATCTCAACAACCGTTTCGCTCTGCGATGGTTCAATGGTCGGAATGCGGCTCCAGTCGATGGCTGGCACCGATGGCAGCGTTTCGGGTTGCGGCCTAAACTCCGACACTGGCCCGCAATAAGTTATTTTACAACTATTTAACTGCAAAATATGCGTTGTGCTCGACGGAATGCGGTCGGCCGTTGGGCTGATGAACATTATCTGCACGCCAGTCTGCGGCAATCCCGACAGCAACTCATCGACTTGCGGTACCATCTTGATATCCAAGCCGTTGAACGGGTTGTCGAAAATCAGCATTCGCGGCTTTTCCAACAGCGCTTTCGCGATAATCATTCGGCGCATCTCTCCGCTCGAAAGGTGAATGACGCGACGGTTGAGCAGCGATTGAATGTTCAGCGAGCGGAACAGCGGATTGCCGTTAAGTTCCTCAATCTGCGCCACTTTGAACATCTCCGACAAAAACGGGCACTCCTCAACCTCGGTACTGTGGAACCGCTGCTGATAGTACATCTGCTTGAAATCGTCGGCCGAATAAGCCGATTTGAAATTCACTGTCTTAATGAATTTGTCGGGCCAGAGCGTCTGATATTCCGACGTGCGCATCGCCTCAAGGAAATGATAGACAATTTCGCCCTGGTCAGCGAAAAATTTTCCGCGCAAGATGTTCGCCATCGTCGTCTTGCCGCTGGCGTTGTCACCCACAATGGTCCACACCTCGCCCTCGCGAATCTCCCAATTGATTGGATCTGGAAAAATCGCGTCATCGATGCGCGGACGGTAGTTTTTTATAGTGATGAACATTTTCTATGGTATTAGGGGTTGGTTTTAAGGCATTAGGCAACAGGCATTAGTTCAATCATTCACGCATTCAATCCTTCAATCATTCACGCATTCAATCCTTCAATCCTTCACGCATTCAATCCTTCAATCCTTCCTACCATTCTATCGGCGTCATTCCGTGCTCAGCCAGATACTGGTTGGCGCGGCTGAAATGGTGGTTGCCGAAGAATCCGCGCGAAGCCGACAGCGGCGACGGATGAACCGATTCGAGCACCAGATTGTTGCTGCGGTCGACCATTGCGGCTTTCTGCTGCGCGTACGAGCCCCACAAAATGTAAACAATGTTCTTTTTCTCGCTGGCAACAGCGCTGATGACAGCGTCGGTGAACGTTTCCCAGCCGCGCTTTTGGTGCGAGCCTGCCAAATTCGCCCGAACGGTAAGCGTAGCGTTGAGCAGCAGAACTCCCTGCTTAGCCCAGCGCGTCAAATCGCCCGATGCGGGTATTGGTGAGCCAATGTCGTCGTGTATCTCCTTGAAAATGTTGCGCAACGACGGCGGATAAGCCACTCCGTCCTGCACCGAGAAGCACAAACCGTGAGCCTGCCCTGGCCCGTGGTAAGGGTCCTGACCAATTATCACAACCTTCACATCGTTGAACGGGCAAAGGTTGAAAGCGTTGAAAATCAGTTTTCCTGGCGGATAAACGACATTAGTGCGGTACTCTTCGCGCACAAAATCGGTCAGAGTCTTGAAGTATGGCTTGTCGAACTCGCCCTGCAAGCGCTCTTTCCACGATTGCTCTATGCTTACTTCCATTTTTTCAGTTTTTGGCAAAGGTATGCTTTTCGGCAAACAAAAAAGGCCTTGAGCGTTGCCCAAAGCCTTTTTTGTTATAGAATCAGAGTTTTAGTTCTCTTTGTAAACTGGTTTGAATGTCTGAATTGATGCTGCAGCTCCACGGTCACGCCAAACAAGGGTGTCTTTTGTGGCGTAGTGAACATTGTCTGTGGCAAAATCGAGAGTGTAATCAAGAATCAACTCATCGCGGTCTTTGTTACCCCAAGCCTTGATAGCTGTACCTTTTGAATAGTGGCCAGTACCTTTTGCCGTACAACCAGCAGTGTTCGATTCAATGGTGCAGTTTCCATTTGCATCAAATGTAAGTATCAGTTCACAAGGGCTGTTCTTGGCTGCAATTTCTGTTGTAGAAATCGGCAACAGCACTTTGTTTCTTGATAGCGATTTAGTGTAAACCACTTCATCTTTTTCAATGAACTTATTGTGCCGGAATTCGGTAACTTGCTCATAACCAAGCGCAGTACCACTGTCAGACAATTGCATTTGGTCGAAATTATCGACACCACGGCGCAGGTAAGTTGCCGTATATTCATTGATATAGTTTACACAGAACACAGTGTAATCGGCCGGAAGCACATCCCACTCGCCTTGATTTTGACGCAACGGAGAGGTACCATCGACAATTGGTGTTCCGCGTTTGATTTGGTCAACACCTGAGAAATTCGCTCCCATCACCATCGGGATGACATAGGTATTCTTAACCGACAGAGTATCGTTGAAGAACGCATCCTTCAACTTAATCTCCACCCCGCCGCGGAACTCGCCGGCATAGTCAAGAACACTTCCACTAATCTCGTAGTAATCCTTTGGCATAGGTTTTACCTTGGTTACACCATCTTCGAAATACAAGTTTTGAGTAAGCGACTCATCGATATTGATATCGATTTTTGCATTCAAGCCATTATAAGAACCGCCACAAGTAGCATAAATGGTGAAACGGTGTTCATTATCGCTGGTGTTATCGTATGTTTCAACATCACCAAGTATCAACGTGCGGATAGGATACTGATAGGCAAAGTAGGCTATTGTTCCTCCGTCAAAATCGGGAAAATCCTGATTTGAATTTTTGCACGAAGAAAATTCTAATGCCACTATTCCTAGTGCGAGGAATGATATTAATTTGTTCGTTTTCATCGTAGTATTTTTAAGATTTATCACAATTAATTAGACCAACCATCATTCTGTTTAAGGCTCGACCATTTCAGTATTTCAGATTCCGGAATTGGGCAGCAATACATATAGTCCTTATATACACGTTTTTCAACCTCAAATTTCTGATAAGTCTTCACGCCATTATCCAAGGTTATTTGCATACCATAAACAGGTTCGTTCAAGTTGGCTTTCCAACGGCGTAAATCCCAGAAACGATGGTTCTCGAAGCAGAGTTCAATGCGGCGCTCGTTGCGGATGAGTTCGCGCATTTTCTCTTTACTGCCTGCACATTCGTCAAGATACTTTGTATCGGTAATTCCGCCGCGCTGACGGATGGCTTTGATTACATCGTATGCGCTGTAGCCATGTCCATTGTCAGATTTTGGACCCCAAGCTTCGTTTGCGGCTTCTGCATAGTCAAGGAATATCTCAGTGTAACGGATACGCGCCTGATAATAGAATTCAGATGTTCGCTTACCATCACGCAAACTGGTGTTTTCCTTCATATGTTTTCGCATATAATAACCAGTTTTGGTTGAAGAAGCCTCCTTATTCAATCCATCCTCATTCTCAGTACCAACGTAGGTGTTTATAACCGCCTTAGTCTGTGTACCGCCATCTACCGGCCCAAATTCAGAACCATCGTGCACAATGTACAATTCGAAACGCGGATCGCGGCCCTCATATGGGTTGCTCTCATCATATCCACTTTCAGAGCGGCCGATTGGATATCCGTTTGCCATTGGGAAAGCGTCAACAAGATTCTGGCTCGGATTGACAATGCCTTTTCCATAAAGCGAAGGTGGATAATTATCGGTTTCCAAACGGTCAGAACTACCAATACCGCTTTGACGGTTACCACGCCAGATAATTTCTTTAGGGTTGGCACCTGCAACTGCCACATTTTCTATCTCTTCACTATTAGCATACCAAGTGTTTCCGTGAGGATCCAATCCTGATACACCGCCAATACGATCGAGAACGACAGCGGCTTTTTCTGCGGCAAAAGCCCAGTCTTTGTCAGACGCTCCCTGATTGACCGGACTTGCAGCAAACAGGGCCACCTGTGCCTCAATTGCCTCAATTATGCGGTTAGACAAACGGCCACGCATTACATCACCAAAAACGCGGTTGTAGGTGCCAGCGTTTTTAACCCCCATACTTTTAAATCTTTCGGGCAGTTCTGCATTACTGATGCTGGCATTGTCCAATACCAACAGGTTCTTGGCTTCTGCAAAATCGCTGTAAATTTGGTCGATACACTCTTGGAAACTTGCACGCGGCACATTGAAATTGTCACCGGCTGTTTCAGAATGTGTCAGATTTGGCACACCTATTACTTCGCCATTAACAGGCCCCGCATGGAGACGCAACATATCATACAAATTAATGGCGCGCAAAGCGTAAGCCTCTCCTTTGAACCTGTCGTTCAACAATTGGTTGTCGGGTTCGGTATTTGCCCAAACTGACTTGTCAGCAGCCTGCTCAAAGAAAATATTAAGATACTGTATTCTTGAACGGTCGCTAATATATCTGCCGAAAGGATCGTTGAACGATGTCCAACGGCCAAGAGCTGCATAACGATAGCTGTTATCTTCAACATTTGTAACAGCATCGTCTGTCGCAATATCAGTAACGGAGCCCTCCAGATACGGGAGATTATTATAGCCCACAATCATCAAACCTACAGCATTAGCGTTCTCACCAATCATTGCATCAAGGTCGCGATTGTTTTCTATCTGAGACTCAAACACATCATCGCAAGCAGAGAAAACCAGCAGCAACGATGTTAGTTTTATAAGATTTTTCATTTTCATAACTAAAAGTGTTTTTAGTGTTTAGAAATTAGCTTTCACACCGATGTTGAAGAATCGCGACTGAGGTGCGGTTCCAACATTCAACTCCATATGCTCCCTCTCCTTTGAAATGGTGAGCAAATTAGCACCACTTACATAAGCTGTCAACCCTTTGACGATAAAGTCGCCAAACAATTCACTAGGAACTTCATAAGTGAGCTGAACTTTGTCCAAAGTGAACGCATTGTCCTTATACACCCAGAAGTCCGATTGGCCATAATTGTTAGCACCGCTCGATGTAGTCAAAGCAGGGTATTTGGCATTGGGATTCTCCGGTGTCCAGGTGTCGCGAACGATAGCCGAGTATTTCGAATTTTTGTTAAATTGATAATACGAACCACCCTTCATTTGGATAGCGCCTGAACGCGAAGATGCTAGAGCATGCAACGTAAAGTTGTTGTATTTGACTTTAAGATTGAAGCCCAAAGTGAGCGGAGCGCCATAGCCTCCCGATTTTCCCAGATACACCATATCCAAGTCATCTATCACACCATCACCGTTCTGGTCCTTGTATTTAAGGTCGCCCGGACGCAATGTGCCGCCCAAAGTCTGTGGAAGGGAATTGTCAATCTCTTCCTGGCTCTGGAACATGCCAAGGCACTCAAGTCCCCAGACAGCGTCAACAGGACGTCCCTCTTCACGCTGGTAATCCACAATCTTTGTTTCCTCAAAAATAGTGCGTTCTGTAGTATAGTATGTTCCAACTACACCCAGAGTGACATCGAAATCACTAATATTTTTATTGAAGTTCAAAGCAAAATCGAAACCGTCACGTTTGATTTCATTGTTGTTCAGATATGGGAGGAACTCGATGATGTGGTTAGGCCAGTCACTCTTGTTTCCAATAATATACCCCGACATCTTGTTTGTAAAGTAGGTGAAATCGAGATTGACAAAATTGTCAAACATCGAAGCCTTGATGTTGGCTGAGAATTCTTTGCGTTTTACCATCTCGAGTTTGGCATTCTCACCACGCTTAGGCGATATGGTGGTTGCACTTGAACCATCGAACCAACCGAAGCCCCAGTTGTTTTTGTCCCATACACCATTATACATATAGTATTCCGGAATATCGGCATCCTCATTCAAAACGCTGGCTGACGCAGAAATGAAAAGATTGTCTATGAACGAAACATTCTCAAGGAACGACTCTTTGCTCAATCTCCACCCGATTGTGCCTGATGGCGAGAAAGCATTGCGATGACCCTCGGCAAGTTTTGCTGAGTGAACCTCTGCTGCGCTGAATTGCAAATAATAGCGCTGAGCGAAATTGTAATTAAAATCAAATCCAAGGTTCGCATTTGCTATGGCATGATACTCACCTGAGCGTATCTGTTGGTAGCAGTTGCCCAACACCAAAGCTGACACATTGTGGTTGCCAAACTGACGGTTGTACTCAAATGCGAAGTTGCCAGTCAAAGTGCGGTTATCCCTACTATTGCTTATCGACTGCTGACCATCGTCTTTGTCCTCACCTTCCTTTGTCAGCTGCACAATAACATCTTTTCCGTTTGCGTCAACACCCCATTTAGGAACAAATATTGCGTACGAGGGGTTGAAACTGGTTGTATAAGATGTTTGGAAATCCATACCAAGTGTGGTTTTGAATGCCAATCCCTCAAGAATCTTGCTCAAATCAAAACGCATACCTGCATCAAACTGGATCTGGCGGCTAGTGAATTTTGTCTTGCCACCACCATAAATCTGAGCGAACACATTGTTCCTGTCAGTTATTGTACCGGCAATAAATTTACCATCGAAAATATTACTAGTTGTACCGATAAGTTCCAGAGCCTCCGTAGCGTCAGGAGAGATTTGGTCAACAGGAATAAGAGGGGCTGACTCAACCGGGCGGTTAGGTCTCATAGTAGCAGCCGCATTCCAATAATCGCCCTTTCTGCTTTTGGCATCGTAATAGGTGGCGTTACCATCAATGTAAGCACTGATGTAATTACCTAAATTCATGTCAATATTACCACGTACACTGAATCTGCTGGTGCGGTTGTGCTTTGTCTCACCTATCTTCAAATAGTCGCCAAAAGTATAGGCGTTAAGGTTTACATAGTAGCGCGCATTATTGTTGCCCCCCGTGAATTCCAATACCGCATCCTCAACACTGTATGTTTTCTTGACATACTCCGATGAATAATAATCAACATCCGGATAACGATAAGGATTCCTGTCAGATGACTTGTATTTATTTATGGTCTCTTCTGAAAAATCCAGTTTCTTCTTATTGTCGTTTTTCAACGCCTGGTCATAATATTCCATATACTCAGCAGAGCCCAAGTACTCTGGGAACTTTTTAGCAACATGAAAGCCGACACTAGCGCGTGCATCGATTTTAAGCTTTTCACTTAACTTACCACGCTTGGTAGTTATAAGAACAACACCTTTGGCTGCCCGGCTGCCATAAAGAGCAACAGCGTTGGCACCTTTCAAAAAGGTTATTTGGTCAATTTCTGAAGGCATAACGTTGTTGGCCTCACGAGGAATGCCATCAATCAAAACCAGATAATCGTCCATTCCCCACATTGATGTTCCATTCCAACCATTAGCCAAAGACACCATATTATCAAAACTGCCGGTTGTGTAGTTGCTGTTCAGCATCTCGGTAACGTTAACTACCGAAACACCCGTCAGCAAGTCCTCTTGTGCCACCTTTCTGAAAGCGGTGTTTACAAGGTAGGCCGAGGAATCAGCCTGCACTTCAGTGCTGGCGCCATCCTGAGCGAACACGCTTAGTGGCAAAGAAAACAATGCGGCACATATCATCATTCTATTATGTATATGTTTCATTTTCTTATATTTAATATTCAACATTCACTTAAATTACCATCCTGGGTTCTGAGTAAACTCCGCATAGATGTAAACATCATCGTCGGGCAATGGGAACCAGTAGTGTTTAGTTCCGAAATTGCGTGTCAGAATCACTCTTTTTGAATAGCCCACAACCTCTGCGTTACGAGGGTCGTTCTTCTCGTCATCGTACCAAGCCTGAGGAAGAGCACGAGTGAACTCGTTAGCATACTTAACATTGTACGGATATTCGGTCAGAAGCAGCCAGCGCTGCAAATCGTTGAAACGGAACCCTTCAAACGAAAGCTCAACGGCGCGTTCGCGGCGAACCTCGTCAATAAACTTGGTTCTGTCGGCAACATATTTTGCTGCAACATGTCCTGCACCGCAACGGTCGCGAATGGTATTGAGAGCATCTTCGGCTGTCTTACCGAAATTCGATGCTTTATAGCTTGCTCCACCTGCGGCAGCACAAGCTTCGGCATACATCAAATAAACGTCAGCCAAACGCATAAACGATATGTAGCAGTGCAGCTGTCCACCCCAGTCATAGTCTTTGTCAACAATGTTGCAAGTGTGCGGAATAAGCTTCTGGATAAAATAACCAGTCTGGCTCGCATTTGCCACAGCACGCATATTGCCGCCCGTGAACAACTCACAATGCACGTATGGTTTTCTCTCATCTGTAACGGCACCATTCAAGTACTTGAAACCATCGAACACAATGTCATGATAGAATCGTGGGTCACGGTCTTTGAATGGGTGTGTCGGATCGAAACCTGAATCAGGGTCATCGATAGGCAGACCATTTGCCATTCCGTACATTTCAACAAGGTTTCCTGTTGGTTGGTGAATTACATTGTCGTGTTCAACCAAACCTGCCACTTTAGGTCCAAACACTTTCGACGTGTTCCAGTTACAGTTGTTAGCTGCTCCTCCTGCTCCACCTGACGCACCTCGCATTAAAGCCTCAGTTGAACCCGGTTGCTTCCAGTTTTGCCTAATGGTGCAGAACAAGTCAGAATAGCATGTTTTTGCATTTACGCCTCTTGCATGATCATAAACCTTGTCTTTGCCGTTCTTGTCAATGAAATCGAACTCCACAAGAGCATACTGTGTTTCTCCGTTTTCAACAAAGTTCAGCAATTCACCAAACGACTCGGCTGCGCGTTTGCAGTACTCCTCATCGTATTCATAAGTTTTGCCGTTTGTGCTGGCTCCAAGCTGGGCGCCATTCTTCATAAGCGGGCTGCCTGCCCAGAGTTGGCATTTGCCAAGATAGCCGAGAGCGGTAATCTTGTTTATACGCAACTCGTTATTTCCGCTATTACCATATGCTGTACCTGCGGTAAGCTTGTCCCAGTTGATTGGCAATAAATCGGCTGCCTTACGGAAATCTTCGGCACACTTGTCGGCGCATTCCTGGAACGACAAACGTGGCAGTTTCTCAACATTGCTGGCATCCAACACCTTATCAACATAAGGCAGGCCACCAAAAAACTCCATCATCTCAAAATGCCACCAGGCACGGAAGAAGTAAGACTGACCGAGAATAAGGTCGTGCTCCTCATCGGTGCCAACCATTTTATCGATGTTTTCAATAGCCATATTGCATTTACGGATGCAATACCAAGCGTTGTCCCACAAATAACCTTGTCGGTACTCAGGGTTACCACCGTTTTTGCGCAACCAGTTGCCTGTCTGACTCCAAGCGCGGAAGTTACCAAGGTCAACCTGGTGCGTCATACGGTCATCAGCCTCAGGGTTGAAAATCTCGTCATCGCCCCAGTTCCACGACGGACACCAGTTGCATTTCTCCTTGTCGGGAATGAATTTGTAGATTTCCTCGACAAAACCCTGATAGTTCTCAAAGTTCTTGAAAGGATCCTCTCCCGATACTGTTGTTCCTGGTTCCCTGTCAAGATAGTCCTTGCACGATGTCAGACCGGTGCAGACGGCTAATCCCAACGAACCTATAAAAATCAGTGTTCTATATGATTTTTTCATTTTCGTAAATATTAAAGCGTGAGTTTAAGACCTAAATTGAAACGCTTGACAGTAGGATATGCGCCCAGGAAGCCGCCACCACCCAAGTTGGCCTCGCGGTCATCAGGCATGCGTGTCCACAACCACAGGTTGTTTCCGTTGACAAACAATTTCAAATAAGAAAGACCAATGTTCTTAATCCAACCGTCGTGCCAAGAGTAAGAAATCTCAACATTCTTCAGACGTATGTATGAACCGTCGAACAAATATTGCGTACCATAAGCCGGGAACGAGCCACCTTCTTTGCTTACAGGAGCGGTACTCCAACGATACTGCGTAACATCAGCGTTCGGATTATCTTTTGTCCAAATGTCGCCCATATTGTAAACTGTATTCAGCTTTTGTCCGAAGCTCTGCAACACAACGTCACGTGTAACATTGCGTACACCGTAGAACTGAGCAAAGCAGCTGAACCCTTTCCAATCAAAGCCCAATGTGGCATTATAAGTGTTTTGCGGGGTGCTGGTGAATCCATATGGAGCCTGGTCCTTACTGTCAACCAAACCATCGCCATTGAAATCGACAATGTAGTAGCTACCCGGCAAGCGGAAACGGTCATCAGTAGCAAGTGCGGGACTACCATACAGTTCGTCAATATTATTGATGAAACCTCTGTCGATAAACGAGCGGTACTGACCGATAGCATAACCTTCTTGTTTTTGATAGTTAGGTGCTAAATCCGGGTCATCTTTTTCGATGACCTCGTTTTCATTATGTGTCAAGCTGAAGTTACCCCAAACACGGGTTTCTCTATTAATCTGCTTGCTCAGTCTCACTTCAACCTCATATCCACGAGCTTTTGTCTCGCCAAGGTTGGCCACGGGAACATCAACGCCAAAATATGATGGAGTTGAACGTTCACCGCCCGCAATCAGAATGTCGTAACGCTTGTCACGGAATATCTCGACACTACCAGCAAGCAAACCTTGCAAGAATGAGTAGTCAATACCAAAGTTGAACTTACGCACTGTTTCCCAATGCAAATCCCAGTTGCCAAGCTTAGTCATACGATAGTGTTCGAAAGCACTCGTTTCGTTACCTGAAAGCGCCATTTTGGTTGTGCCTCCGACAGCCCAATCGTCCATATAAAGGAACGAGCCCAACTGCGGATTGACAAAATCGCTACCAGTAACGCCAAGTGATGCGCGGAATTTGAGCATATCAACATAGTGGTTGTCTTTCAGGAATGAGAAGAATTCCTCCTCAGAAACTGTCCAACCCAAAGCGCCAGAGCCAAATGCTGCAAATCGGTAGTCGCTGCTGAATTTCTCCGAGCCGTTGTACGAACCGTTCACCTCCAACAAGTAACGGTTGTTCCAACCGTAAGTCAAACGAGCTGCCCAATCCTCACGGTACGATGGAATGCCACTACCACGGGCTTCCTGATTTCGTGAGAACATGGCCATAGCAGTCAGTTTGTGCAAATCAAAATCACGTGTCCAGTCCAATCGCAACTGATAATACATTTTGCGGAACGTCTGATTATTGTCAATACTACCAGCCTGAGAGCTCCAGTTAATTGGTTCAACCCAATCAAGTCCGGATTGCTGATCAATTTCCTTACGAATGAACACCTGCCCGGTTTCTGGTTTAATCCATTTCTGCTGGGTGTCGTTAAAGTCATCGCCTATACCTCGGCCAGTCTCAGAGAAAGAGTTGTCCAACGACACATTTCCACGGAAACTTAAACCCTTGGTAATAAAATCAAGATTCTGTTCCAAAATAAAGTCAGCAGTAATGGTGTTGGTAGTTGTCTTTGCCACACCGCTGATAGCAAGGTTTTGCGCCGAGTTGGTCACGTTAGACACCTCGGGATAATAACCCCAAGAGTTGTCGTCGTATTTCGGAACAAACACATCCGGGGCAATGTTGTAGGCACCGGCCCAACGCTGTCCCTCTTGCCAAGTATCGCCAGAATTGGCACGCGGGTGTTTCTTAATGCCAAGTGAGCCATACAGGTTGACACGGAATGTTGTGGTTGGGCTGATTGTGAAATCAAGGTTACTACGTGCGTTGATACGTTGGTAGTTGTAACCTGATTTATAACCGCGTCCATTATCCCATATGCGCATAAGGTCGCTTTCATACACATAGTCGCCAGAAGCATAGAAACGCACAAATTTAGAGCCACCACTTATGCTGATATTACCATTATATGAAATAGCCTGATCTTTGAACAGCGCATCTTGCCAATCAATATTCGGGTAACGTTCCTTGTTAAGCAGCTCGTCGCCTTTATCATTCAAAGTTGTACCATTGGGATCGCGGTACTTTTCAATCTCGCTTTGAGGCCTAATATATTCCCACGACTCAGTCGGGGTGACAGGCAACTCAAGCTCGACTGTCTGGTTTCGAGCCATTAACGCATCATATGAATCGTATTTGTTGGGCAGCTTAGAAGGTCGCTTTACAGAAGTTGTAAAACCGGCATCAATTCTCATATGCCCCTCCTCGCCACGTTTGGTGGTGATAAGGATAACGCCGTTGGCGCCACGCACACCGAAAACTGCAGTAGATGATGCGTCTTTCAACACGGAGATGCTCTCTACCGACGAGATATCCACACTGCTCATAGAACGCTCAATACCATCCACCAAGACGAGCGGTTCAGAGCTGTTCCAAGAACTTGTACCACGAATTACAATTTTCGCATCTTCCTCACCTGGCTGTCCTGTATCCTGTGTTGTGATAACACCTGGCAGGTTACCAGTCAAAGCGGCACCAACGTTCGTAACACCAGCCGCACGTTGAAGTGTGGCACCCGAAGTTTGTGTGATAGCACCCACAACCGAGGCTTTCTTCTGCTGGCCGTAACCAACAACAACCACCTCGTCAAGACCTACCACGTCAGGCATTAACGCCACGTTGTATGGTCCAGCCCCTTTAACTGTAATTTCCTCTGTGTTATAACCGATGTAAGTTATAACCAATACATCATTGTCGGCGGCTTGCATACTAAATGTACCGTCGCCTCCAGTAATTGTTCCTACCGTTGTACCTTTAATTACAACGTTAACACCTGGAACCGGCATTTGCTCCTCATCAACGATTTTACCAGAAACCTGATGCTTCTGAGCGAAAACGCTGAATGACAGCAACATCATTGGCAGCATTGCAACCACCAATTTCCATAGTCGATGTTTCCTCATTTCTAAAATGTTTGATTATTAAATGTTTATAGTCGCTTTTCCGCTTTCGCGGTTGTTTTTCCCTATTTTTTAAACTTCGCCATTACATAGATTCTATGTCGGGTCAAATATGTGAAAGTTTATTCACTCTATGCATAAACTCTGACACATATTCTTTAATTTACGTTACAAAAAACTGCATTTTCGTGTAACTATTTTTTTTGCCAGCATAACATGACAAACTGTTAAAAAGCTATAAAACAACTTATTAAAACACAAACCCCAAATTGCGGCAGCAAACGATTTTCGCCCATTATTAAATGTACTATTCACATTTATTATTCAAAAATTATTACTTGCTCTCATCTGAAACTCCTCTGCCTTCCCGATTTTGCTCCATATATTCACTCGGCGACACTCCATACATTTCTTTAAACACTGTGGAAAAATAGGACAAATTTGCAAAACCCAAATTATCAGCAATTTCAGAAATACTATGTCGCTTTTCAGCCAATAAGGTCGCAGCCTGGTGCAGGCGCACATTGCGGATAAAGTCACGTGCGGACTGATTGGTAATCTCACGTAATTTACGATGCAAGTGAGTACGACTTATGCCCACTGTGCGGGCAATCATCTCCACGTTCAAATCCGGATTGCCTATATTCTTGTTAATAACCACCATAACACGTTGCATAAGCCGATCGTCGGGCGAGTTAACCTCGAGTTTCGCCACTTTCGCCTCTTGTGTCTGACTGCCTTGGAACCGGTTTTTCAATGCGGCCCGGCTGCGAATAAGATTCAAAACCGTGTGCCGCAGAACATCAATATTAAACGGCTTTGTCAGATAGGCGTCAGCACCAACATCGAGACCGGTAATGCGGTCGGCTTCAGACGTAAGCGCGGTGAGCAGTATCACTGGCAGATAGTTGACGTTGATATTCTGCCTGATTTTCTTACAAAGTGTTATTCCGTCCATCAGCGGCATCATCACATCGCTGACAACTATGTCGGGGGTGTTGCGCAGAACTATGTCGAGCGCCTCCTCACCATTCATACAAGACTGAACGTGAAAATCCTGCGACAATTCGTCTGTAATATATTTTCTGATTTCATCGTCGTCCTCGACTACCAGCACCCGATACTTGGTTTTTGTGTGTTTTTTAGGCTCGTCAGCTTCATCGGCAGGCACTGCAACCGGAGGATGTTCCGACACGCTGATGTTCCAAGGCGCGGCTGACTCTTTCGGCTTAACTTGCTTCTCGGATTCAGAAAGGTGCGCCGAGCCAAGCGGCAGACGGATTGTGAAATGACAGCCTGGTTTTCCATTGTTGTTGGCTACAGCTATGGTTCCATGATGCAATTCAACAAGCGACTTGGTGAGATGCAACCCCACACCTGTGCCAGATACCGGTTTCTCTGACAGTGACTGCGACTGATAGAAACGCTCGAATATACGGTTGAAATCGTCAGGATTAATGCCTGTTCCGCTGTCCTCGACATCAATAACCGCACAACCGTCAGGCATTTCGGCGGTGCCGACCCGTTCACAATCCAGTGTAACGCTGATGGTGCCTCCGTGTGGCGTGAATTTGAACGCATTCGATAGGATATTTACTATTATCTTATCGAAATTATCGGCATCAACCCAAACCCTTATTTCCGGGTTACTTGTGATGAATTTAAGACTTATCGCCTGCAAATCGGCTTGATACTCAAAATTGCAGCACATATCGCGAACCACATCCACAATATTTGTTTCCGCAAAGGTCAATCGCATCTGTCCCTTGTCAATCTTGCGAATATCCATCAACTCGTTGATCAAGTTAAGAATACGCTCCGCATTCCGCCGGATGGTGTCGTACGAACGCTGGCGGCCGGCATCGGTATCGGTGACCATAAGTTTATGCAATGGCCCTATTATCAGCGACATAGGTGTGCGAATCTCGTGAGAGATATTGATAAAGAACTGTAATTTTGCCTCATTTATATCCTCGGCATGCTTGTGCTCCAAAACTTTCATCCGCAACAAGTGATTGCGACGCAAATGCAGCGAAAGCAGTACGACAACAGCCGCTATAAGAAGCGCATAACAAATGTTTGCCAGCCGTGTGGCGTACCAAGGCGCGGCAATGTGGATTTCGAGCCGACGCGTTTTCGAAAATGAGTTTGCATCAACCGCCTTTACGCAGAACTCGTGTTTTCCGGGTTTCAAATTACTGAATGAAACCTTATTGTTGCGGTGGTGAAGGTGAATCCACCCTTTGCCGTCCATATTATAGAGGTAGCTTATCCGCTCAGGATTGGCAAACTCAATGGCGGCGAACTCAATGCTGAACGAATTGTCGGAATGAGACAAGTGAACCTTCTCGGCTTTGGTAATATCGCAATCGATAATTGGCTTGCCACCCGAGAGGGACCCCATTGTAACCGCATTATTATGAATGTAAAAATTTGTGAGCCGAATGCCCGGTATCGAATAATGCTTGCTGATTTTCTGCGGATAAAAGCATATCAAGCCATTCATCCCGCCAAAGAAAAGCATCCCGTTTGAATTGATGCTTGAGGCCGACTTGCTGAACTCGTTACACTGCAACCCGTCAGATGCATAATAATTTGAAAACGACCGGTTTTGCGGGTTCAAGCACGATATTCCGCTGTTGGTGCTTATCCAAAGATTACCATCGGGTCCGCACTCAATCGATGATATTGAATTGTCGGGCAACCCGTTGGTTGTTGTATATTTTGTTATGTCGCGAGTTTGCGGATCGAAATAGTACAATCCGTTTGCAGTACCTATCCATATTTTCCCGTCAGCGTCCTCACGCAACACATACACCACCTCATCAGCAAGCATACGGTTAACGCCAAGAGTCGAAACAAAATCGTTGGTTTCGATATCGAGGCACCCGAAACCGCCATAACCGCCAAAATATAATTTATTATCGACAAGCAACATAGCGTTTATCCAGGCATGCGGAAGCTGATTCGTTGTGGCCGAATAACCAACCCCGCTTGGCAGGGCACGGTAGAATGTCTGCTCGCGCGTGGAATGGCTGATACGACAAAGCCCGACACTCGAAACCGCCACCCACAAGTTCTTTTTCGAGTCCTCTACAATACTGTAAACACTTGTGGCCTGATTGAAATCAGCGTTACTATTCAACGCTATTCGGCTGAATGTGCCCGCAGACTCATTTAGGCGGAAAAGACCGTCGAGATAGGAGCCAATCCAAATGTTGCGATGCGAATCGCGGAACACACTAAGAATTGTGCGGGGCGCTGAACCGGGCCGATTGTCGGCCGGGAAGTGGCGTTTTAGCGAGAAGTCTTTGTTCAGCAAATAAATACCATCATTATCGGTACCAACCCAAATATTATCGCCATCACAAGTAACCGACATAATGCAACACGAGCCAATTGTGTTCGCCACAGATGACCGACTGCCAATGAACACGAATTCGTTGTCAGTAACGGGCTCCAGCACAACACCCTGTTGAAAACAACCAAGCCAAAGATTGTGCCGGCTGTCGCGCATAATAGAATGGACCTTCAGCTTACTACTATTCAAACCCATAAGGCTCAAATTATAGTCAGTTACGTCTCCTGTATTGATATTAAACAATTTAAGACCATCGCCGTCAGTGCCGAGCATTATAGTTTCCCGGTTATCCAAGCGCATATCGACTATGGCACTGTACAGTTTTCGATGAGTTGTCGCAACCGTCAAATGACCGGACGACAGTTCGCAACGCAACAGATTTCCTTTCGAAGTACCTATATATATAACACCGTTGTCAGCTTCAACCATCGAAAAACACGATTCGTTGCCGCCGAACTTATAGTTAGCTATCACCCTACGGCTGTGGTCGAGCACAAAAATGCCCTTGTCTAATGTCGCAATCCAAAGATTTCCAGCGCTATCAGCAAGCATTGCCTCAACATAAAAGCAATTCGGTAGTAGCTCCGAATCTTGTTCCAATATCAGCCCTTGGTCGCTATTTTTTAATACAAAAATCCCGTGTCCCGATGTGCCGACAACAAAAATGCTATCGTCAACATTCACAATACCCGACACATTGATTCCCTGCGAAAATCTGATGCCTTCAATATATGGTGTAATACGTGAGAACCGGCGCCAAGCCCGGTCATACAATTGGAGGCCAGACAGCGTAGCCACGAACAATCTGCCCTTGCCGTCCTCATAAACCTGGCGAACATAATTATCGCGCAGAGAAGCAGTGTCAGCATCATTTTTTCGGAATGTTACAAAGTCGGAACCATCAAAACAAGCCAAACCGTCCTCGGTGGCAACCCAAACCACGCCCTCGCTGTCTTGGAACACTTGGTTCACCTTGCTTGACGGCAATTCGCGCTCAGAAGTAAAAACCAAGCAATTGTTGGCCGAGACCGGTGTCACAAAAAGCAAAAAAGCCAGGCAAAAAGCGAAAAAAGCTGATTTCACAAAAATTCTATCGAAATGCGATTTGAGGCGGCCATTCAGACAGCAATTATCATCATATAAACAAATTAGCATCATAAATCTCGTTTATAAACATCAATAAAGACCTAACAAAAATATGATTAATTATAAATAATACAATTATAAAATTATATTCTTTTAAAAATCAAGAAAATAAACACGTCAGATGACATACATTCAAAAAATTATGAAACAAAAATAAAAAAAGATGTTACATCATCACAAAAATATGAAACACATTTTTACCACGCTCTTAAAGGCATTTCGGAAATTCGTGCTCACAATTAAAAGCACATACGCTTGACAACTTGTAATCAAGAGATATCAGCAATTAAGATAAACTGGAGTGTTCCAAGGACACACCAGATGGTGACTAATCTATCTAATAATTAACAAAAACTTTTGTATGATGAAAAAGCATCTATTATGGAAAAACGCAGTGCTTGCACTGTCGATGATGCTGCTATCCGTCGGAGCTTTTGCCCAACAACACGAGGTTAAGGGTACGGTTCTCGACGAATCGCAACTTCCCATTCCGGGAGCAAACGTGGTTATTAAAGGAACCACTGCTGGTACTGTTACCGCTGGTAACGGTGAATTTACTATGAACGCCGCTGACGGTGATGTTCTTCAGATTTCCTACATCGGTTACACAACTGAAGAAGTTACAGTAAACGGCAACGGACCTTACACCGTTAATCTGGTGCCTGATATGGTAGGCCTGGACGAGGTTGTGGTTGTAGGTTACGGTACAATGAAGAAGAGCGACCTTACCGGTGCAGTTGCATCTGTAAAAAGCGAGGATTTGGCAAACCGCGCCACCTCTGATGCCGCTCAGGCACTGCAAGGAAAAGCAGCCGGTGTACAAATCATCTCATCTTCGGGTGCTCCGGGTGCCGGCGCAGAAATCCGCGTTCGTGGTGTGTCTTCGAACTCTGGTAGCCTTGGCCCTCTTATGATTGTTGACGGTTTGAAGGTTGACAACATCCAATACCTCGACCCTGAAATGATTGAGTCTATTGAGGTGTTGAAGGACGCCGCCTCAGCAGCCATCTATGGTGCACAAGCTGGTAACGGTGTTGTTCTTATCACCACTAAAAAAGGCAAAAGCGGCGCAGCTGACGGAACCATTTTCTACAACGGTCAATTGCAACGCAGCAGCCTCTCGCGCGAGCTGAAGGTTATGAATGCCGAGCAATACATTGACTTTGGTAATAAAATGGGCTTCCTTAAAAAGAATTGGGAAGAAACTACCGGATATGATGGTGCCGACATTAAATGGAGCGATGAGGTGTTTGAGCCGACATGGAGTCAGCGTCACACTGTAGGTTTCCAAGGCGGAAACGACCGTGGCAGCTTCTTTGCAGCCATCAACCACGTTAACGTCAATGGTATTTTCAAAGGCGACAACGATACATACAAACGTTTGTCGTTCCAAGTGAATGCCGACTACAAAATCAAGAAATGGCTGACTGTAAGCACCAACAACTCAATTGAGAAATGGCGTACAGAATCTATCAGCCAGCAATCAGACAACGGTTCAGCACTGTTGGCCGCTATCACCAGCGACCCTCTGTTTGGCCCGTATGTTGATCCTGACAAAATGGACACCCAACTCACTGGCGACCAAAAAGCCGCTTTGGAAAGCGGATTGGTTGATGGTGAGGAAGGCTACAAAAAAGTGCTCGGTGATGGTGACAAATACTATCGCATTTCGCCCATCAGTGGTCAGACACAGTCTTCGAACCCATTCATCCAACGCGACCGTCGAATTGGCTATCGCCAGGGCATCAACGTCCGTGGCCAGGCACAGTTGAATTTCAAACCCATTGATGGTCTTGTATTCACATCGCGTCTGGGCTACCGCCTTGGCTTCAGCAACACTCACAATTATGAGGTTCCGTTTGTTGCCAACGAATTTGTTTACAGAAACGACTATTTAATCAGAACTGACGCCAACACCAACTTCTACTACCAATGGGAGAACTTCGTCAGCTACAACAAGACAATTGCCGACATGCACGATGTTGCAGTTGTGGCTGGTATGGCTTGGGAAGAAAGCCACTCCGACAATGTTTGGGGACAGGCTCAAGGACCGGATGTCTTGAAAGGTTATGCAGAAAACTTCCGTTATCTGGACTTCTTGAAATCGGGTGACGATGTTTTGAAATCGACTGGCGGTGTTGAGAACGACACAAGAAGCCTTTCTTACTTTGGTCGTTTTACTTACAGCTTCGACAACCGCTACAGCTTGCAAGCTAACTTCCGTGCTGACGCATACGACTCGTCGAAACTTGGAAAAGACAATCGCTGGGGTAAATTCCCATCGTTCTCTGCAGGTTGGACACTCAGCAACGAAAGCTTTATCGCTGACAACATCAGCACCGATTTGCTTTCATTCTTGAAGCTGAGAGCATCGTGGGGACGTAACGGTAACATCAACGTTCTCCGTGACTACCCCTACGCAGCTGTTATCAACAGCAACAACGACTGGTATCAATATGATTCTGATTTCGCATTGTTCTATGGTTCACAACCGAATGGCCTTGCCAACCCAGACCTTGTATGGGAGGAGTCAGAGCAGATTGACCTTGGTTTGGACGCTCGCTTCCTCAACAGCAGACTTACTGTTGGTATTGACTGGTACAAGAAGACAACAAAAGGCTTGCTGATTTCAATCACCCCGCTGCTTGAAACAGGTGTTAGCTCAACAATGGCTAACGCAGGTGAGGTTTTGAACCGTGGTCTTGAGATTGAACTTGGTTGGAAAGACAAGATTGGTGATTTCAACTACTCTGTCAACGCTAACATGGCAACTCTCCACAATGAGCTTACCTATCTTGACCCGACCGTTGACAAAATCGCTGGTACAGGTCTTCAGGGCTCAAGCATCACTACTGAATGCGTAGTTGGCCAGCCTCTGTGGCACTTCCTCGGCTTCAAGGTTGATGGACTTGACAAAGACGGATATGCAATATTCAGCGACCTCAATGGCGATGGAGAATTCCAACCGAATGAGAGCGATATGACCGACCTTGGCTGCGGTCTTCCGAAACTTAACTATGGTATCACCGTCAATATGGAATACAAAGGCTTTGACTTTGTAGTGTTCGGTACTGGTGTCAGCGGCAACAAAATCCTGCCACAGGCTTGGCGTACCGACCGCCCGTATTGCAACAACTACAGCTACTTCTACGAGAATGCATACGACCCGGAGACAAATCCTGGCGGAAAATTCCCTATCATAAGCAAAAAAGGATGGCAGAAGAACACCTTCAGTTCAGATTTGACTGTATTCAGCGGTGCATTCTTCAAAATCAAACAAATACAATTGGGTTACTCACTGCCTAAAGAACTGTTGAGCAAGGTTTACATCAGCCGTCTGCGTGTATTCGCGTCGCTTGAGAACTATTTCACCTTCACCAAATACCCAGGTCTTGATCCAGAGGCTTCAAATGCCAACGTAAACGGCGTATCAAGCTCACTTGGTATCGATATGGGTACATATCCAACAGCAAAACAAGTAATCTTTGGTGTTAACCTTACCTTCTAAAAATTAAAGAGTTATGAAAAAGAGTAAATATTTATTATTAGTTGCAGCAGGAGCTCTTGCTCTTACTACTGGTTGCGACCAAGATGAATTGGATATTCCCCAAAAAGGTGTCATATCGTTTGAGGATTTCTACAAAACCGACAAAGATGCTGAGAGCGCAATAACAATTGTTTATGCCACAACTCAGAAACTATTCTCACACTGGACTCACCAATACAATTACGGACCATACTTTGCTTTGACAAACTGGATGGGCGATGACATTTGGTTGGGCGGTTCAGGTACCGACGACTGCGTTGAGCAGCGCCAGATGCACCAATTTGTATATGGCTATGACAATCTTGACATTGAGGATAGCTATTATGTGTTGTACGCTTCGATTCTGAAGTGCAACTATGTAATTAATAACTTTACCGAAGAGCGCTTGGGAACACTTAGCGCAACTCAGAAAAGATGCGTGGCAGAAGCACGTGCAATGCGCGCCTTCGACCATATGCTCCTTGGCATCTACTGGGGTACTCCTCCGATTGTTGAGACCGTTTTGACTCCGGCTGACCGTCCGACAAACTCAGAATCGCAAGCTGCGGTTATGGATTGGGTTGCTAAAGAATGTGACCTGGCTGCTGCCGATCTTGATTGGCGTCAGGGTGCTGATGACTACAAAGGTGCTGTCAGAATAACCAAAGGTTTCGCACTTGCCGTAAAAGGCAAAGCGTTGCTTTGGAAGAGAGACTATGCTGGCGCAAAAGCTGCCCTGAAATCGGTTATTGATGATGGCAACTACGAGCTTGTTCCTTCTGAGAAGATGCTTACCATCGGCCACGCTGACGGCAAAGGCTCATCAGAGGCTGTGCTTGAATTCAACTACGACGGTACTAACCTTACAGGTCAGTACGAGCGTACTGAGCGTGGCGGCTGGAACGACCACAGCACATTCACCTGGCGTGGTGACTATGTGAACAACGCTTCGCTTAAAGACTCTACCATCTTTGCCGGTGGTTGGGGCTGGCTTAACCCATCACAAGGTTTTGCCGAGGCTCTTATCGCTAACGATGGTATGGAGTCGGCACGTCGTAAAGCTTGGATTAAAACATACGACGAGATGCTTTATGACTTGAAATGGGCAAGCGATGGTGACAAATTCGCTCCTGGCAAAACAGCAGACAAAGCAAAAGACAAGAAGCGTGGCATATCGCACGACATCTATGCTAACGCTGGCTACTTCACCTACAAGATTAACGCTCACCCGAACCAAGGCGACCAACTGGACGACGGCCACCTGAACCGCAACGCAAGCATTATGCGCTATGCTGAGGTTCTGCTTATGTATGCTGAGGCTTGCGCACAACTTGGCGAGACCAGCGGTGACGGTTTGGATGCTCTGAACGCTGTTCAGAACCGTGCACAATCAAAGACTGTATCTTCAGCACTGTCGCTCGAAGCTGTACAGAAAGAGAAAGAGTTTGAGTTGTGGCTCGAAGGCTGCCGCTTTGCCGACCTTGTTCGCTGGGGCAAAACAGAGACTTTGGAAAAACAAGATTACTATCTGCCTTCATTCTGCGATGCTATCAACGATGGCGAAGCTGAACACAGAGGCTACATTAAGGAGGATATTGGAAACCAGGAGGCAGACCTCTGGCAAAAGACCTATGGTGACGCACTCGGTTTCAAGAAAGGCAAACACGAGTTGCTTCCTTTCCCGAAACGCGCAATGTCACTCAACAGTGCTCTTATACAAAATCCTGGTTGGTGATAAAAATGTAAGATTATAAATCTTATAAATGTGGAGATGCCTGATTATTTCGGGCATCTCCTTTTTTTTGAAACAAGATGTATCGCATAAGATAAACGATGCATAAAAATAAAGATGGCTATGTACAAAAGCGACATTATGAGAAGGCCCTACTACCACCAACATTGTAGATTTTTTTTACAAAAAGGAGCTTTTTTTATGTAAAAAAACGATGCAACCTGCACCTCTAATAAAATAATGTGTATATTTGCTTCGTGTTATTAACTAAAAATTTTTCAAGTATGAAAAAGACTTTACTTTCTATTTTGGCTGTTGCCGCTTTGTTTGGCACAGCTAACGTTGCCAAAGCAGAAATTGCCAATAAAGACAATGCTAAGGCAGGCGAAATCTACCGTTGGGAGGCTAACAACCCGGGCGAGTACGAACAGTTGTGCAAACCGGAAAATGGCGTATATGGTCTGTTCACTTACGCAGCTGATGCGCAAGACTGGGATTCTCAGTTCTTCTGGGTATTTGCTGATGCAAACAAACCTGCAGGAACTGTTGTTCACGTAAAATTTCAGTACAGAAAAACTGAGGGCAGCGGTGATGTAAAATTTGGCGCACAAGGTCATGCCAACCCACACTCATATGTTAACAACGATGGTTGGGCAGCTCTTGAAGCTACTACAGAATGGAAAGACTTTGACGAGGAAATCACCCTTACTGGTGAAATCCGTACTTTCGCGCTGAACTGCTCAGTAGGTAGAAGCAATGGTACACTGTTGTTCCGCAACATTCTTATCGAAGTTGATTATGAGCCTGTAATTGAGACAGAAGAGACCACAGAAGATGACGCTGACCTTGGCGAGGCTCCTGTAGTTGTTGTTCCTGTTCCGGAACTTAACGCTGAAGTTCCTTACGACAAAATCGGTGGCACCACTGAGCTTGGTGACGCTGCTTTCATCAGCCGTGAGGAGCATGGTCGTTTTGCAGAAAAGGCTTTGGACGCTGATAGCGTTGAAAGACTTTGCGGTGGCAAACAATTCTTCCAGAGCACAGTAAAATACGGTGATGACAATGTATTCGCTTTCCGTGTTGACACTAACGACTCTAAATGGGGTGGTTCTTGCCTGACCCAACTTATTGTTAAGTTGGAGTCTGTATCTAAAACAATCGTTCCGGGCAAACAAGTTGTTTTGTCATACACATTCAAAACAGACGCTATTAACATGACAGTTGGTACATTCAACTTGCTGTCTTCGTACGCTGGTAGCCGCTATGGTACTGGTGGTACTCCGACCAACGAATGGCAGACTAAGACCGATACTGTTGTTGTAAACGACAGCGTTCCTTTCACTCAGTGGGAGTTCCACCTCGGAATGGCTAAAGCGAAAATCAACTACGACGTATTCTTGAAAGACGTTAACGTACTTGTTGACGGTAAAGTAGTTCTTTCGTCTAACGACCTGACTCCGGTTGCTGGTGCTGAGATTAAAGACATCAAGAAGGATGATAAAACTGCTGTTGCTGAAGTAGCTGCTATCAACGTATACGTAGCTGGCGACGTTCTCTTCGCTTCTGAGGCTGTTGACGTTACTATCTTCAACATCAACGGTGTAGCTGTTAAGGCTGCTAAGAACGTTACTTCACTCAACGTATCTGACCTGAGAAGTGGCTTGTACATTGCTAAGGTTGGTAACAAGACAGTTAAGTTCGTAAAATAATTAACAAGTAAATTTTAATAGTTTAACTGTTAATAACACATTGGCCCCGCAGACTAAGTCTGCGGGGCTTTTTTTGTTTATGGGCGAGCTGAAGATTGAGGCGAGGAACGGGACAAATATAGGTTGCTTGTTTGGCGAGCTGAAGCTCGCTACGCAGGACTGACAAATAATAACTTGCGAGCTGATGCTCGCTACGCTAAATGGACGAGTGCAAAGCAAACTCGACTCTCGGAATGATGATTGAGGCGAGGAACGGGACAAACAGGGCTTGATTGTTTGGCGAGCTGAAGCTCGCTACGAGGAACTGACAATCAGAACTTGCGAGCTGAAGCTCGCTACGCAAAACGGACAAGTGCAAAGCAAATACGACTCACGGGATGATGATTGCGGCGATGAACGGAACAAACAGGGCTTGATTGTTTGGCGAGCTAAAGCTCGCTACGCTGAACAGACAATCAGAACTTGCGAGCTGAAGCTCGCTACGCAAAACGGACAAGTGCAAAGCAAATACGACTCACGGGATGATGATTGCGGCGATGAACAGACATAAATGCAGATAACGGGCGCTTTCATAAAAAAGTAATGAAACAACTATTTCCTTTTAATGGAACGAATGCTAATTTTGCTTTGTAATAACAACATTCACTTAAACATTAGAAATATGAAAAAAATAGGACTTACACTTGCGGCCGGACTATTGAGCATAGCCGGTTTCGCACAAATGGGTGGTGGTTTCGGAGGCTTTGGCGGTAACCAAAGCAGCACCGACACAATGCGATACTCGCAGAAATTCCTCAACATCAACTATGCCGGCGACAATGAGGTTTACCACAATCTCGACATCTATCTGCCGAAAGAAGAAAAAGCAAGCTATCCGGTGGTTATCCACATCTACGGGAGCGCTTGGTTCAGCAACAACTCGAAGGGCGCAGCCGACCTCAACACCATCTGTGCCGCCCTACTCGATGTCGGCTACGCCGTTGTAACACCAAACCACCGTTCGAGCGGCGATGCCAAATATCCTGCTCAGATAAACGATATTAAGGCTGTTATCCGCTTTGTACGCGGTAATGCCGAGAAGTATAAATTCGACACGTCGTTTATCGCCACATCAGGTTTTTCGTCGGGCGGGCACTTGGCCTCGCTTGCCGCCACCACGCGCAACGAGAAGGTTGCCGATGTTGACGGTTACAAAGTTGACCTTGAAGGCAACGTGGGGCAGTTCACCAATTTCAGCAGCAGTGTTGACGCTGCCTGCGACTGGTCGGGCCCTGTGGATTTGATGCATATGGACTGCGGCGAGGCTATGAAAATGCCGACATCGCCTGAAGAGGTTGTTTTGGGCGTTCCAATGGCAGGCAACGAGAACCGCTACAAAGCTTTGAGCGCACCCACATTCATCGACCCATCAGACCCGCCTATCATTGTTTGCCACGGCAAAAAGGATAATGTGGTGCCATTCTGCCAGGGAGAATCGTTCTACAACGCACTGAAAGCAAAAGGTGTCAAGACAGATTTCATTCCGGTTGAAGACGGCGGACACGGATTCAATATGTACTCGAAAGAGAATCTGGCAAAGATGGTTAATTTCTTGAACGAGGCACGTGCAGCAAAGAAATAATAAATTAGAAATCAATAGAAAAGCGAACGGCCCCGACAAAAAGAAATCGGGGCCGTTTTTATTGCTATGCGGAATAGCTGTAAGGCGAGCTGATGCTCTATGAGCTGGACGGACATAGCGGATATAATCCGCCTATAAATGCCGGAACACAAGGATCAGAAATTTTTGATAGATTTGTGTACGAAACGAATGCACACGAATATGAGAAAACTCGCAGTTTTATTGGCATTTATACTTGTGACTGCAAGCCATTTGCCAGCAGCCACCGACAGCACCGCACGTGTTGTATTGTTTGAAATGAACGAGGAAGTGAGTCCGTCGTTGTGGGTTAAAACACAGAAGGCGTTCGAGTTGGCCTACACCGATAGCGCCGACTTGATTCTCCTTCATATAAACACCTACGGCGGCACGGTGGTGGATGCCGACTCCATCCGCACACGGATACTGAACAGCACAATTCCGGTGGTGGCGTTTATCGACAACAACGCAGCCTCGGCGGGGGCGCTGATAGCTATCGCCTGCGACAAAATCTATATGCGGAAGAGCGCAAGCATTGGCGCGGCAACAGTGGTGAACCAAAGCGGCGAGGCAATGCCCGACAAGTATCAAAGCTATATGCGCGGCATTATGCGGGCCACGGCCGAAGCGCACGGCTGCGACACGCTGATTAACGGCACCGACACCACCTATAAATGGCTGCGAAACCCTCAGATTGCCGAGGCAATGGTTGACCAAGACATCTGCATCGACGGACTGATTGAAGCCGGCAAAGTGCTTACTTTCACATCATCGGAAGCCATTGAACACGGTTTTTGCGACGGACTAGCCGAAAGCATTCCCGAGGTGCTCGAACTTGCCGGACGCCCCAATGCCGTCATCACCGAATACCACCCCACCGGACTCGACCGCACGCTCGGCTGGCTGATGAATCCGGCTTTGCAAGGGCTGCTCATTATGGCCATAATCGGCGGCATCTATTTTGAGATGCAATCGCCCGGAATCGGCTTTCCGTCGGTGATTGCAGTCGGCGCAGCTATTCTATACTTTGCGCCGCTCTACATCGAAGGACTGGCCGCCCATTGGGAAATAGCACTCTTTATTCTGGGTATCATACTGATAATCATCGAACTATTTGCCTTTCCGGGATTTGGAGTCTGCGGCATTTCAGGAATTGTTCTGGCCGTGACCGGACTCACAATGGCTATGGTCGGGAATCTCGACGGTGACGTGCCATCCATCAGCCCCGACGATGTGCTGAAATCACTCCTACTGGTAATCATATCATCATCAGTATCAATAGGTTTATGTCTGTGGATAAGCTCAAAATTCTACACCGCAACCATTTTTGGCAACCGATTGTCGCTCACCGCCACGCAAAAAACCGATGAAGGTTTCGTTGCGGTCAGCCCCGATTTAAAGCAGTTTATCGGGCAGACAGCCATTGCCGAGACAGTGTTACGACCATCGGGCAAAATAATTATAGACAAACACGTTATCGATGCAAAATCGGTTTATGGGTTCATTGAAAAGGGCACAAAAGTTGAGATTGTAGGCTGCGAGACCGGGCAACTGTACGTCAAACCAACATCGAACTGAGAAATGGAACAAACATTTGAAACATCGTCAAACCACTCAATTTCAATCAAGCAGGCACTGGCAATTCTGTGCGTCACAATTGCAATGACCATACCAGCATCGCTTGTCACCGCCCAACTGCTGAAATTGACTCCCGACCTAAAATCGTTGGTAACAATGTTGGGCTATATTCTACAATTTGCCGGAACACTTGCCATAGTATATTTTATTTGGAATCTGAAAGTTACAGATTTCAAAAAAGTCAAAACAATACTATTCCCGATTGCTTTGGTAATGACTTTCGCTTTATCGATAATCTCGGAATCAATTTGTTCACTGATACCAATGCCTGATTTTGTGGCACGCATTTTCAGCGAAGCTATAACGCTTGATTTTGCTGGATACCTGACCGTTGGAATCATTGCACCTTTTCTTGAAGAATGGCTGTTTCGCGGCATCATTTTGGCCGCGCTGCTGCGCCGGTACGAGCCCCGCAAGGCTATCATCTGGTCAGCGGTGATTTTCGGCCTTGCCCACCTCAACCCGTGGCAGTTCATTGCCGCGTTCATCATCGGGTGCGCAATGGGGTGGCTTTTCTGGCGCACACGAAGCATTTGGATTGGCATTTTTATGCATTGGGCCAACAACACGGTCGGATTTCTGTTGGGATACCTCTCCGGCGATATGAACGCGTCGGCAAGCGATTATTTCGGTGGCCCGACGAATTCTGCCATCATTCTGATTTTATGTGTGATAGCCACGTTTGGATGCATTAAGGTCTTTCAAAAGATTCTCAACAGAGAAGAGCCGATGACAAGCGACAGCCTATTGCCGTAAGATTTTGATTACAACCGGTTGGCTGCCATCAACAGCAATTCTGGCAAAATAGAAGCCTGGCTGCCAGTCAACTGCATTTGTTATACTCAATGAGTGCTCGCCTTCCGAGTAGAATTTGCCACCAAAATCAGCCAAAACACGCCCTTGCGCTGAAAAGATTTGAACACGGACATTGCCGGCAACAGCCTGATGCCAAACAATTTCAGCATTATCACTGAACGGATTGGGCTGGCAGAACGCAAAAGTTTCAGGTTGTTCGAGCTCATCGCCAACACCAACACGGAAACTGTCATCTACAATGCTGAAATCGCGGTGCGACGGGCTGAACGAGCCGTTTTGAGCCCCGGGAGTGCCATGTAAGTCATTAGCTTGCCACAGCTTGCGGGCAATATTATCGGCAAACGGGTCGGTTAGAGCCAATGTGTAGCCATTACCGTCAGCATCCGCCCACGTCTTGCTGTTGTACTCAATCTCATCGACCAGATTACCCTCGGAATCAAACAGTTGCACTTTATCGTGAGTACCTAGACGGAACGCGAAATTACCGATTACATTTTGCAAGCCCGGATTCAAGCTGACCAGTTTGTTGCGGTTGGCGCACGCAACCAAGTAACCATATGGCGGAATGATAGTTCCAACGGGAATTGTAAACGCCTCTGCAACAATTTCGCCAGAAATTTTCCAACCCGAAATATTGATTGCCGCAGCAGTGGTATTGTAAAGTTCTATCCAGTCTTTCGTGTCGAAATCATCGGCCGACTTATAATTTATCTCATTGATAACAACACTGTTATAAGTATCGTTTGCGGGTTCGAAAACAGCCGTGTACCGCATAGCCTTGCTCAGCGTAACCTTGATGCCCGCGTGAGTATCAACTGTCTGATTGTCGCCATCGACCCAACGAGCGAACTTGTAACCCGGCCGCGCCACCGCCCTCAACGAGACCGGCACTTCCGAGAAATATATTCCGCTCCAGGGGAAGCTTTTCAATGTCAGCGAGTTAAGTTGAATATAGCCCGCTTTGCCGTCGTTGGCATCGAGCGTTATTTTCACTTCACTACCAACCGAAAAATGGTCACGAATATGGGCGCGCAAATATGACGGACGCTCCTCGGCGAAAGTGCGCAAAACAGAAATACTGCTCTGCCAATCGCCAATGGTATGCCAACGATTAATATGATAGCGAATCTCACCGGAAATATTTCCCGACAAGCTATCAATCAGCGAATTAACGACATCCGGCCTGAATTCGTTATTCAAACGGTCGGCAAAACGATTCACAAAGTTTTGAACGAATTTTTCGCTGGCTGTAAGTTTCTTCAAGAAAAATGTCGGTCCTGAATTATTTTGCAGACACGAACCCAAATTGTCCTCATCATAACCGCTAGAATAAAGGCCGAAACCAAAATCGGTATCATAGGCAATCCAACGCCAGCGACCACCCTCAACCCGAGGATGCCAGAATTTACAGTTATTGCCCGGCCAGTCGCCGTTGTTACAATATATCTCAAGTACCATATACTCAATATATTCGTCTATGTCCATTTGTGTGGCGATGTAGTCGTAATAAGCTTCGTTCGACATTGAATGTGACCTGATATAATTTTTCATTGCAACAAAATGGACATCTTCTCCGTGGACGATAGTACCGTTAAGTTCCAATAAGTCAACACTGTCCGCATCAACCCAATTGTAATTGTTAGCAACATAGTGCTCGTTAATCTTTTCACGGATATTCAGAATGCCCCAATATTCACCATTCAGATAGACAACCGATGGCTGATATGCCTGAATATCAATATTATTATTACGAACAAGGCCGGTAATCATTGCATCTCGGAACATAGTTTTGTACCAATCGTTTCCTGAATTTCGGAGCACAAACGATTTAAAGCTGGATATATCCTTATTATTGAACAATTTACAATCGAACCTGTTTTTGCCATAGGCGTTGCGCGCGTGGAATGCGAACGACTTCTGAGCGTGAGCGCGGCTCCACGCTCCGGCAATTTTCACACCTGCGTCCTGGTTAATTTTTTCGATTCCGTCGGGCCAGAAAAGCTCAACGTGCATTGGACGCTCCCAATCTTTATGATAATTGGCTCCAAAGTGCGGGTCAGCCTCCTCCGCATCGGGACCCTCGACGTAAATTCCATAATTATAGTCGTATAGATTGTACGGGTCAGTTACCAGCGAGAAAACCGGCAACGATGTTTTGTGGTCGGGGAAAATAAACGAGCGTGTGGCTGGTTGACCGGGTAAAAGCGTGTCGCAATACGATACAGCACGGACAATTGTTGTTTTTGACAACGACAACGGTGAACTGTAAAGTTTGGATTTTGCCGTTGGAACACTTCCATCTGTTGTGTAATAGATTGGCGTTCCGGCTGCTGAAGACATTGTCAGAGTTTGTTTCCCGGTTTGCAAACCTCCTGTCAACGAGAAAGTAATGACGTTTGTTCGCGCCGATGAATATGATTTTGTGGTATTTGCCACACCAGGCGTCGGCTCCGCAAAAAAACGCCATTTTCCATTTCCGTCAGGCAAAAGACCGCGCGACACATCGTTCGGAACCACTGTGCTATCAGTCTGACACACAATCTTTCCGGATGGATTTACAAGAAAAATCGGCTCGCCATCGGCAGAAATGCTGAAATTGGTATGGAAAAATTTTGCTTCGCTTTTCGACTGCAAACCAATCAGTTCGCTTGGCTGTTTGCCACTTTTGACAGTTGAGCCTACGGTTAGAAACGGATAAAGCAGCAAGTCACCCGAAGTCTCGCTTACGTTGTGAATCTGAATGGCAAGCGTATTTTCACCTTCCACCAGGCAATCAATATGTTTCGACAAATTGAAATGCGCTAACGGACTGCCGTTTGCAAGCAACGGATTAACATAGTCTGGTGTTGTGGCATCGTAAGGCGTGATGTCACCCCCCTCGCCCAAATTCACTCGCGCCACCTCGCGACCATTTATGTAAACCACAAAACCATCGTCATAGTCCAAATTAAGATGCAGTTCCTTTATTGCTTTCAAATCATTGATTGAGAATTTTTTGCGGACAAAAACCGATATGGTTCCACTCGGCACTTCGGTTGCCGCATAGCTTGAGTTATACCCGAATCCGCCTTTGCCGATAGCCCATTTTGAATCGTCATAATCAGCTTTGTACCAACCTTTTGCTATTGAAGACGAACCAATGGCGTATGCAAAGTTGTCTGTAGCCTCAACAAGCGGATTGTAATAAACCTCATCACCATCAAAACACTCGTAAAGGTCCTTGCCAGAGGCATAAACAAGCAAATATGCGCCCGGTTTCAGAACATACGAAGGGAACGTCCACTTTGTGAGATTCGAAGCCTTGTCCGACAAATGCCAGCCTTGTAAATCGACATCTGCCGACGAAGCGTTATACAACTCAATCCAATCAGAATTGTCGCCATATTCATCTAAAAATGAGGTTGATGACGAGCAATACTCATTGATAACCACTTGTGCCTCGGCAACAACATTTGCCAAAGCAATAATCAAAACCGATACAACTTTTAATGCCTTCATAATAACGTTTTCTACGAGAGCATAAGTAGTAGGTTCCTCAAACAAAAGTTTTTTCCGCATATTCTCCCAATTCATAAAAAAAGGCAGCCAGCAATGCTGCCAACTGCCAATTTTTATGTTCTCACAAAAGAGTTATTGTTTGACAATCCGTACAATAACTGGCTTTTGCCCGTAAATGCTGATTTTTGCAAAATACAAGCCTGTCGACCAATGTTCTGCAATACTGCTAATATCGACACTATGAGTACCTGTTTCGTACCAATCATCGGCCACGACAGCCATCTTAAAGCCTGTCGCGGCATACAATTCAACAAGCACATCGCCATCAATGGTCTGTTCCCAAATAATGGCCGCAGCGCTGCGTACAGGGTTCGGATGGCACATTGCATAAACTTCCGGCACATCTTGTGCCTCAATATCAACAATGAACGAATTATCCACAATAGTGAAATCATTGTGCGAAGGATTAAACGTGCCGTTTGCAGAGCCTGGTGTTCCGTGCAAATCATTGTCGCTCCAGAGTTTATAATTGGCGTTGTCGGCAAACGGGTCGGTCAGAGCCAATGTGCGACCGGTGCCGTCGGCATCGCCCCACGATTTTGCATATTCAATCTCATCAACAAGATTGCCTTCTGAATCAAGCAACTGCACTTTGTCGGTTTTCCCGAGACCAAACTCAAAATCGCCAACAACGCTTACTCCAGTCAAATTAGGATTCAACTTTATCAGTTTGTTCTGATTCGAGCTGACAACCAAATAACCGTAGGGCGGAATTATTGTTCCCGCCGGAATGGTAAAGGCCTCTTCCGGACTCCCGGCGCTGATTTTCCAACCCGCGAGATTGATGCCCGCTGAGGTCGTATTATAAAGCTCAATCCAATCCTTTGTATCAAAATCGTCGGCCGATTTATAGTTTATCTCATTGATTACAACATTGTTAAAATCAGAATCATCTGCCTCGAAAATCGCTGTGTATTTTGATGTTGTGGCAAGTGTAACGCTAATTCCCTCGCATTCGCCCGCGTTATTACCGTCGGCATCCTCCCAATGCGAGAATTTGTAACCCGGACGAGCCACCGCACGAATCGAGATTGGCACATTTTTGAAATACGTACCGCTCCACGGGAATTTCTTCAGCGTGAGCGAGTTAAGTTGCACATAACCGGCTTTTGCGTCACTGGTGCTGATTGTAACCTTGACATCGGCGCCCACATTGAAATGCTTACGCAGATGGTCTCGCACATTTTGTGGACGCTTCTTGGCGAACTCTTTCATTCCGTTGCCATCGTTGGTGCCCTTGCCCCAGCGCTGGTTATGCGAGCCAATTTCTGTTGATATGTTATCGAACAAGCTATCAATCAAATGATTGATATTTTTCTGCAAAAACTCATTATTCATACGATCGGCAAAACGGTTGGCAAGCTCGTTTTTGAATTGCTTGTTCTTTGCCAGATTACGGAACAGTTTGTTGGCCCAGGTATTGCCGTGCTGGTCTTTCTCGCTCAGGCAGGTTGCCAGCTTGTCGTCGCCCGACTGGTCGCTCCAAATTGAATAGCACTGATCGGTGTCGAAAAGGAACCAGCGCCAGCGGCCGCCAGCCTTCTTCGATTTCCACATCTTCACATTATTGTGCGGCCAGTCGTTGTTCGAGCCGAAAATCTCCGACACAATATACTCCATATACTCATCCATATCCATAACCGACTTTATGTACAGATAGCTGGCATCCGTACTCATATCGTTCGACTCAACGTAGCTAATCAGCGCGTCATAAGCCTTCATATCGCCCTCTTTGGCCGACATATCTTTTGTAACATCACTTGCCACAATCAGGTCAACCTTGTCGTGGTCGACGTGCGGATAGTGCTCCTCAATGTAATGCTCGTTAATCTTTTCACGGATGTTCAGAATGCCGTAATATTCGCCGTTCAAGAATACAACTGCCGGCTGATAGGCCTGAATGTCGATGTTTGTGCCGGCCACAAGGTGCGTAATCATAGCATCACGGAAGTGCGTGCCGCCAAAATCGTTGCCCGAGTTGCGCAGCGTGAAAGCCTTGAAGCGTGTCAGGTCGAGCTCATCGAAAATCTTCGCATCAAAATATTTCTTTCCATACGAGCTACGTGCGTGAATGGAAAGCGATTTCTGGTCGTTCATACGGCTGTAGGCTCCCGCAACCTGCACTCCGGCATCCTGGTCAACAATTTTTTCCCCGTCTTTGTAAATCTCAACGTGAATGGGCTTTTCCCAATCGTTGTAATAGTTCGCGCGGCGCGGAGTTGCATTCAAGTCGGCATTCGGGCCCTCAACAATAAGGCCGGTGTTGTAATCCCACAGATTATCGGGAGCTGTTGTGAGCGAAACCACGGGCAAATCGAAAGTCGACGAGTGGCTGAGCGTTTTGTTCGGGTCAACCTTAGTGGTTTGTTGGCCGCCGCCCCAGCCGCCCCAGCCGCCCCACGACTGCTCGGTTGTGATGGGTTTGCCCTGCTTGTCGCGATTGACCCAGCGCAGTCTCTTGCCAAAAATGTAGCTTTGCGTTGCCGGCTGTGCGGGCAGCATATCGTCGTTGAACGTGATGGCCCGGATAATTGTTGTCGTGTCAACGGTTATCGGCCCGGTGTATTTCTTCGATTTCGAGGTAGGAACAGTGCAATCGAGCGTATAATATATCGACGAGTTTCCGCTTGTCGACAGCGTGATTGTCACTTTCGATGTTTTCACACCGCCTTCCGGCGATATTGTAACTTGCGGTGTCTCTGCCGATTCGAACGCTTTGGTTGTGTTTGCCGCGCCCGGAGTTGGCTGTGCAAAAAACACCCATTTGCCATTGCCATCGGGACTCAAACCGCGGCTTACATCGTTCGGAACTACAAGCGTATCAGCCTGATGGACTATCTTTCCGGAAGCATCGCTCAGGTAAAACGCCTCACCTTCCGACGAGATGTTGAAATTTGTGTGCAGAAATTTGCCGTCGGCAACTTCTTTCAAATCCTTACTCGACGCAAAAACTTTCAAATAACCGCCAGCCTTAATCGTGACTGCCGGAAATGTCCATTTGGCAAGATTATCGGCCTTGTCTGACAAGTGCCAGCCTTCAAGATTAACATCTGCCGACGAAGTGTTCAACAACTCAATCCAGTCGTTGCTATCGCCATATTCGTCAAGAAAAGAAGTTGAGTTTGCACAATACTCATTGATTACAATTTGTGCGTTGGCTGCCATTGCGGTCAAAACCGAAAAGGCGAGCAGTTGAATTTTTTTCATTATTACGTAGTTTTCTAAAACGCGCAAATGTAGCACTTAAATAGAACGGGCAAAGTTTTTTGTGCCCGAATTATCAGCAACAGAGTGTGAAATAGTCGGTGAAAAACAATAAAAAAAACATCGGCAACCAGCCATTTGGCCAACTGCCGATGCAAATAAAAGTACTGATTACTTTTGTTATTGCTTGACAATCCGCAAGTTAACCGGTGCTTGTCCGCCGATACTGATTCGAGCGACATACATTCCCGGTATGCAGTTGCTGATGGCGCGACTAATGTCGATTTGCTGCTGACCTTGTGCGAACCACTCGTCACAAATTAGCGCCACGCAGTTGCCAAAGGCATTGAACAGCTCAATCCGGACGTCGGCGTCAGAGGTTTGCTGCCATACGAGCGTTGCCTCGCTGCTAACAGGGTTCGGGTAGCACACGGCCGACGCATTGGCCGCCAGAGCCTCGGTTATGTCAACAAAAATCTTCTCGTTGGCGCTGAAATCGCTACGCGATGGACTAAACGTGCCGTTCTGCGCGCCTGGTGTGCCGTGAATGTCGTTGGCGTTCCACAACTTATAGTTGGTGTTGTCGGCAAACGGGTCGGCAAGCGCAATGGTTTTGCCAGTTCCGTTGGCGTCGCCCCACGATTTCGCATACTCAACCTCATCAATCAGATGGCCTTCGGAATCAAATAGTTGCACTTTATCCTCCTTGCCCAATCCGAAAGTGAAATCGCCCACATAGTTTGCTACTCCGGGATTGAATTTGAGCAGTTTGTTCTGGTTGGCGCAAACAACCAGATAGCCGTAAGCATCAATTGTTGTACCGACTGGCATTGTGAAGGCCTCGTCAGCCTCGCCGTCGAGCAGTTTCCAACCCGAAACGTTGATAACGGCCGCTGTAGTGTTGTAAAGCTCAATCCAGTCTTTGGTGTCGAAATCGTCGGCCGATTTGTAGTTTATCTCGTTTATAACCACGCTGTTAAATGCGGCATTTGCATCTTTTTCAAAAACGGCGTTAATGGTTGCATCGTTGTCCAAGGTGACCTCAATGCCGGCACTGGTGCTTGCAGGCAGACCACCGCTAAATTCCCAACGCACAAACTTGTAGCCCGGCCGCGCCACTGCCCGCAGTTCCACCGGGACATTGGTGAAATAGCTTCCCTTCCAAGGGAATTCCTTCAGTGTCAGCGAGTTGAGCTCGACATAACCAGCCTTGCTGTCGTTGGAGTTAAGCGTTACATCAACATCGTCGCCAACATCGAAACTCTTGCGCAGGTGTTTGCGCATATTGGCGGGACGCGACTTGGCAAAGTCCTTCATTATGCTGCCATCATCGCCACTGTTCCAAAGATAGTCGTGATAGGGCAATTCGCTTCTGATGTTATTGAACAAACTGTCAATCAAATGGTTGATGTTTGCCGGCAGAAACTCCCGGTTCATCCTATCGGCAAAACGGTTGGCCAGTTTGTTGCGGAACGTGGTGTTTTTCACCAAATTGCGCAACAAGACATTTGACCAAGTATCGCCGTTCTTGCCTTTTTCCGTCAGGCATTTTTCCAACTTGTCGTAAGTGACCAAGTCAACATCGCGCCCCCAAATGTTATATGACTGGTCGGTGTCGTAGAGCATCCAGCGCCAGCGGCCGCCGTTTTTCTTCGACTTCCACATCTTAACATTGTTGTGCGGCCAGTCGTCGTTGCCGCCGTAAATTTCCGAAACCAGATACTCAACATACTCATCCACATCGATTTGCGCGGCCACCTTCTGATAGTTGGAATCATCGGTCAAATCGTGCGACTGGATGAAATCCATCATCGCATTGTAATCGGTCAAATCGCCTTCTGATGCTGTCACTCCATTGCCTTTTCCTGCCAAAAGGTCCACTTTGTCGTGGTCAACGTGCGGATAGTGGCTCTCTATGTAATACTCATTCAGTTTCTCGCGCATATTCAAAATGCCCCAAAACTCACCGTTAAGATAGACAATGGCCGGCTGATATGCCTGAATATCAATGTTATTCGCAGCAACAAGATGCGTAATCATCGCATCGCGGTAGAAAGTGCTGTTTGCGTCGTTACCCGAATCGCGCAGAACGAACGATTTGAAACGGGTAATGTCGAGCTCATCGAACAATTTAGTTTCAAAATACTTCTTTCCGTAGGCGTTGCGCGCGTGCAGAGAAAACGATTTCTGATTATTGCTCTGGCTCCAGGCGCCTGCGATTTGTATGCCAGCATCCTGGTCGAGCCGCTTCGAGCCATCGGTCCAATAAAGCTCCACGTGAACCGGACGCTCCCAATCCTGATGGAAATTGGCGCCATAATAAGGCTCATCGTATTCGGCATTCGGCCCGGCCACGTAAATACCTGTATTCCAATCCCACAGATTATCCGGATTGGTTGTAAGTGAAACCACCGGCAGGGTGAAATTCGGCGAATGCTCCAAAACAAGATGGGGACCGTAGTGCACTGTTGTGTCGTGAGTTATTTCTCTTATATCGCCTCCATTGCGCAAAAACTCAGTCGCCTCCTCTTCCGTTATACCTGCATTTAATGCCGCATTTTGATACGTTATTGTTGTGTCAACAATGTGGCCGTCCCACAAATCACGTCTGAGCACGTGCAGCCTTTTCGGGAAAATGTAAGTTTGAGTCGAAGGCTGGCCGGGCATCAAATTGCTGTTGAATGTTGTGGCGCGGATGACAATTGTCGAGTCAACTGCGATTGGGCCGGTGTAGAGCAGCGATTTGTCGGTTGGCTCGGTGCAGTCGAGCGTGTAATATATAGGTGTGTTGCCCTCGGTTGAGAGTGTTACGGTCAGCGCCGATGATTGGAAACCGCCTTCGGGCGAGAATTTCACGCTTGTGGTTGCCGATGTGGCGAAGGCTTTGGTAGTGTTGGCCTTGCCTGGCGTTGGCTCGGCAAAGAACGCCCAGTTGCCTATGCCATCAGGATTCAAGCCCCGGCTGGCATTGCACGGAACCGGCACAGAATCAGTCTGATGCACAATGGCGCCAGCAGCGTTTGCCAAGTAAACAGCCTCGCCGTCCGACGAGATGTTGAAGTTGGTGTGCAGATACTTTTTGCCGGCCGCGATGGTGGTCAAATCTTTGCCCGAAGCCATAACCAGCAGATAGCCGTTGGCCGCGATTTTCACCGATGGGAAGGTCCATTTGGCAAGATTGTCCTTGTTGTCCGACAAGCGCCAGCCCTTCAAATCAACTTCGGCAGACGATGTGTTGTAAAGCTCAATCCAATCCGACTCTTCGTTGTAATCATCTAAAAACGTGGATGTTGTCGAGCTGTACTCGTTAATCACGATTTGTGCGTTGGTGTTTGCACAAAAAAGCAGTGTTGCAGCGATTGCCGCAAAGTGTAGTGGTTTGTTCATATTAATATGTGTTAGTTAGTAATGCCAAAACGTTTGTCATACATCATATAGACATACTTTTTGACTGTTTGTTACATACCCAAAGGCATTTTTTTCAAAAAAAAGTGATGTGATTAACACAAACCACCGAATCAGCTGATTATCAGCCTTTATTGACGTGGCGGCGGAGCTTGCGCATATTGTTCAGGAAAGTCTTGCGCACTATCGGGTCCTGCGCCCACTGCGGATATTTGTTCGGCTGAGTGGATTGTGTGGTGAAATTCACGCTGACGGTGTTCTCGCTCACCGGCGTAATCTCCCAACGAGCACTGAAAGTGTCGAGTCGCTCGATGTTTTTCTTCTTGGCAATCAGGTTGTTTTGCTGACGGATATTAAGAATTATGCGGTCGCCAACCCTCTCAACCTCATATTTCGAAACAATGTCCTGCTTGCCGATGGGCCACGGGGCGTCGAGCAGAGTGTAAACAAACCATTCGGTATTGCTTTTGCGGCTGATGACGTAGCTGTTCTCAACATTGCTCATCCAGATTTGGGTTTTGCTGGCATCGGAAAGAATGGCAAGAATATCCTCGGGCTTGCACTTCAGCACCATTTTGCCCGAACGCTCGCGGGCACGCTGCTTGTCAACCGACACCCAACGCTCAAAAACCTTGATATTGCAAACTTTATCTTCTGTAACCAACGCCCAATCGCTGTCGTTGTCCGACTCGTCGGCGAATACAAAATTGGCAGAAACAATACTGATTAACAGAAAGATATATTTAAAAATACAAGTCTGCGTCTTCATTTTTTCTTCTCACAAAACGGGGCAAATTTAGCAGATAATCTGACAATTGCATAACAGGAACGTCGATTTTTCAACAATTAGCGGGGGTTTGCGCATCAGCCGCCAGCTTGCACAATACAATCCACACCTATAAAAATTCAAAAAGATAGTTTACTTTTGCCAAATCAACTTTTGAGCTATGGATTTAATAGAGAAACTGAAAGATGCTGCGTTTTGGAAGCGCAACCTCATACGCGTTGGCAAGTTCGCCGGATTCTATCTGGTTGTGTTTATTGCACTTGCCACTTTTTTGCGAATTTACACCCACCACGGGCATACAATCTCGGTGCCCGATTTCAAAGGCTTGAATTTGAACCGTGCAACGCAGATTGCCAAGCACGAGGATTTACAACTGCAAATAATCGACTCAACGTTCATCGACTATATGCCGAAGGGCTGCATTGTTGACCAGAACCCGCGTCCGGGAACGCACGTCAAAAAGAACCGCACAATTTTCATCACCACCAATGCGTTTAACAGAGCGAAGGTTTCGGTGCCGAAAGTGGCCGGACTGTCGTATCGGCAGGGCAAGGCAACGCTTGAGATGCACGGCCTGCGGGTGGGTTCGCTCATTTATCGCCCCGATTTTGCTAAAAACAACATTCTGAAGCAGATGCACAACGGAGAGGAAATTGCCGAAGGAACGCTCATCGACAAGGGATCGGGCATCGACCTTGTGCTGGGCGACGGCCACGGCGACAACGCCACTCCCCTGCCCGACCTGAAAGGTATGACGCAGTTTGAGGCCGTGAACGAGCTGAACAACGCCTATCTGAACGTTGGCAAGGTGGTGATTGAGAACGCCGCCACCATCTCCGACTCGATGAACGCCCGCGTTTACCGTCAGGAACCGGCCTATTACGGACCCGGAGCGCGCGCCTCGTTGGGCGGAAAAATCGACATCTGGCTCAAGGCCGAGTCGCGAACCGAAACCGAAATTGGTGAATCAATCAATCTGGATGACTAAAATTTTTGCAATAGCCGCCCTTGTTTTGGGCATCGCAACAGCGCAGGCTCAAGAGTCTCTGACCAATGTGCCGAAGACTTCTGCCAACCACCGGAATACCAGGCTGATGGAGACGGAATCGGCAACGCTGAAACTGCCGTTTATCGACGATTTCAGCTACAATCAGGACACCCCCGACCAACAGCTCTGGACCGACCGCGGCGTGTGGATTAACAACACTTTCGGCATCAATCCCTACTCGGTGGGCGTGGCCACATTCGACGCCATCGACTCCGACGGCAGTCATTATCCGCAGGCATCGAGCCAGCCGTATATGGCTGACTGCCTCACTTCGCAGCCCATCGACCTATCGGGAGCCGACAGCACCACAACCTACCTGAGTTTCTTCTACCAACCGCAGGGCAACGGCAACGCGCCCGAGGCCGCCGACTCGCTTGTGCTGCAAATCACGTCGGGCGACGGCGTGTGGAACACCATCTGGGCCGCCAGCGGAACCGACTTCGGCACTTTCCGTGCCAACGTGCTGAAAACCAGTCCCGACCGGCCCGACACGCTTGAAATGGCCCTGGTGATGCTGCCAATAGCTAAAGCTGATTATTTCACCAATAAGTTCCAATTCCGGTTCTACAACTACGCCAGCCTTGCGGGCAGTTTCAACCCGTCGGCAACCATCAACTGCGACCATTGGAACATTGATTTTGTATATCTGAACGATGGTCGTTCGGCCTCTGACACAGTATTTTACGACATTGCGCTTGTTGAGCCGGCGCCAACTGTGCTGAAAAATTTCACATCGGTGCCGTGGAGCCATTACGAGACGGCCATCAAGACCGAGAACACGCGCCTCAACATCCACCTGCGCAACCACTGGGAGCGCACAGTGAAGGCCGAGGTGCGCATCCGCATTAAAGACATTGACCGCGACATCTACCTAAACGACTCAATTACAATGGGTACGGCCAATTACGATGCCCAATACAACACCAAGCTCGTGTTTGGCTACGACGACAACCCGATTGCGCACGACGACCGCAGCAACGTAACATATCTGTTTGAATGCGAGCTTTATACCGACAAAGACGAACTGATAAAAGGCAACAATATCAGCCGCACCTATCAGCATTTTGGCAACTACTACGCCTACGACGACGGCACGGCCGAAAACGCCTACGGAGTTGACGCCAGCTCGGCGCAGGTGGCCTGCCTCTACAACATCTACCAACCCGACGCACTGCGCGGCCTGAGCATCTGCTTCCTTCCGGCGAATCCGGTTGAGAGCGCCGCAAACACATTCAGCATCTGCGCGTGGGAAAACAGCAACGGCAAACCCGGCAAAATAATTGCAAATAAAGATGTTATCCGTCCCGATTTTGGCAACGGGCAGAACCAGTTTATGACGTTCGAGTTCGACGAGCCAATCAGCGTGGACAAGAGCGTTTTTGTGGGCTGGCAGCAAACGTCGAGCCTGCGCCTCAACGTTGGTTGGGACGTTAACCGCTTCAGCCAGAGCAAGATATTCTACAATGTGAACGGCGAATGGCTGCCGACAAGTTTCAGCGGCTCGCTGATGGTTCGCCCGATTTTTGGCACGGCAAGCACCAATATTGCTGATGCTGAACATGTTAGCAGCATTTCGGTTTACCCGAATCCGGCCAACGACATACTGAACATTGCCAATGCCGACGGCAACTGCCGCATAACAATTTACGCGCCCACCGGTCAGGCTCTCATTCGCGAAAGCGGAAGCCAAATAAATGTATCGAACCTTCAATCAGGCATTTACATTGTTAAAATTGAAGCTGGCGGCCAGTCATCAACCCAAAAAATCGTAAAACAATGACCAACGAAGAGTTTGATGACTTTGACGGATTATATGATGCCGCTGACGAGCCCGAAATTGCCGGGCAACTCTACGAACACTTTCGTTTTGAGGTAGATAAGGGGCAGGGAATGCTGCGTATCGACAAGTTTCTGCAAAGCAAAATCGAGAACGCGTCGCGCACAAAAATCCAGGCTGCTGCCGATGCCAACTGCATTTTGGTGAACGGCGTGCCGGTGAAATCAAACTATCGCGTCAAGCCCGACGATGTGATTCAGATTATGATGACGCACCCGCCGCGCGAAATTGAGATTGTGGCCGAAGACATTCCGTTGAACATTGTGTATGAAGACGATAGCCTTGTTGTGGTGAACAAACCGGCTGGTATGGTGGTGCATCCGAGCTACGGACACTACACCGGAACGCTCATCAACGCATTGGCTTTCAAGTATAAAGACCTGCCCATTTTCAACAGCGGCGACGCGCGCCCCGGACTGGTTCACCGCATCGACAAAAACACATCGGGGCTGCTGGTTGTGGCAAAAACCGAAAAGGCTAAAGCTCACATTTCCAGACAGTTCTTCTATCACTCGTCGCACCGGCGCTATGTGGCTTTGGTTTGGGGCGACCTGCGCGACGATGAGGGGACGATTGTGGGCAAGATAGGCCGCAATCTGCGCAACCGCCAGATTATGGACGTTTTCCCGCTCGACTCGCCAATTGGCAAACACGCCGTGACGCATTACCGTGTGCTTGAGCGTTTTGGCTACGTTACGCTGGTTGAATGCCGGCTCGAAACCGGCCGCACGCACCAAATTCGCATCCATATGAAATTCATCGGGCACCCGCTTTTCAACGACCCCGAATACGGCGGACGCGAGATTCGCTGCGGCACAACGTTTGCCAAATACAGCCAGTTTGTCGAAAACTGCTTCACGCTGCTTCCCGGTCAGGCGTTGCACGCCAAGGAGTTAGGTTTCGACCACCCCGTCACCGGCAAGCGGATGATGTTTGACTCGGAGCTGCCCGACAATTTCAAAACACTGATTGACCGTTGGCGAACTTACACAAACTCAAAGGATTAGCAATGCCTTGCGCCTTCAAACCCGAACTTTTGCTGCCTGTGGGCAACATTGAAAGCCTGTTTGCTGCGCTTGAAGGCGGAGCAGATGCCATCTATTTGGGACTGAAGGCTTTCAATGCCCGCGGACGCGCCGCCAATTTCACAAACTCACAATTTGCGGCCATCTGCAAGCTTGCCACGCAAAAGCGTGTGAAAGTGTACGTTACGCTCAACACCGTCATAAAAAACAACGAACTCGCCGATTTGCTCGACACGCTGCAATTCCTGTCGGAACAGCCCATTGCGGGCGTCATTATTCAGGATTGGGGCGTTTTCAGCCTGATGAGGCGCTATTTTCCGAAACTTGTGGCGCACGCAAGCACGCAAATGGTCAACCACAATTCGGTTGGAGCGAATCACTGCCAACAGATTGGTTTTAAGCGCGTTGTACTTGCCCGCGAACTAACAGACAAAGAGTTGCAACTGATTCACCAACGCACCAATATCGAAACCGAAGTGTTTGTTCACGGCGCACTATGTTATTCGTTGTCAGGACTTTGCCTATTCAGCAGCTATTTGGGCGGCGCTGGCGCCAACCGCGGACTCTGCACCCAGCCCTGCCGACGGTTCTACAATTGCCGCGGGCAAAAGCGCACATTCTTCAGTATGAAGGATAACCAACTGATTTCCAAAATTGAAGAACTTGCGCAAATGGGCGTTTCATCGTTGAAAGTTGAAGGCCGTCTGAAATCGGGTGAGTACGTCAACACAGTGGCGCAAGCCTACCGCAAAGCGATTGACGGTGAAGCTGTTATCGATGCGGTTGACGACCTTAGCCGCCCCAAAACGCAATGGTTTATGGGCAGTAGCATTGCCAATTCAATTGCCGACAACCCTAACACCGGCCTATTGATTGGCAAAGTAACTGATTGTCACGATGGTACAATCATTTTCACCACCAACATTGAGTTGGCCAAAGGCAACCGCCTGCGCGTCCGCACCGATGCCGACACCGACCAAAACGCTTTTGTGCTCGATAATTTCCGTGTTGCGGATGGTCTTTGCACCGCAAAAGGCTTTCGTGGCAACGCCTCCGCCGGAACCGACATCTACCTTACCGCCTATCGCAGTCAAAAATTCGTAACAGAGCTGCCCACCGCCGGCCGCCAGGAAGTGAGAATGCCGCAAGCAATGAAGAAAAACATCATCGGCAGCATCCGCAAACAGCTTACAACCAAGCCAAAAGCCGCAACCATAGTGCGAATTGACAATCTTGACTGGCTGCAATGCGCGGCACTGCAAAAGGCCGATGTTGTGGTTGTGTCGCTGCCGATGCTCAAATGGCAAAACCTATTGACAACAAACAAGATAAGCGGGCCAATGCTGCAAAAAATATGGTTCGAGCTGCCGCCGTTTGTGAGCGAGACGCAAATTGAGCGCGTCAGAAAATTCTGCTCCGCATTGGTGCAAAAAGGACTTAACCGCTTTGTTTTGAGCCATTTGTCGCAATGCGAAATGCTGCCGCCACACAGCCGCTTTGCCACCAACGAGGCCATTTACGCCTATAATGACGCGGCCGCCCTATGGCTGAAACAGCAAGGCGCCGAGTGGTTTTGCAGTCCGACCGAGAACGAGTACGAAAATCTGCTCACAGGAGCGTGCCGCGAGGCTGTGATTCCCGTCTATTTCCGTCCACGGCTGTTCACCTCGCGAATGCCCGTGAAACTGGCCGCCAACCAATTCACCGACGAGCGCAAAAACCACTACATCCGCCACCGCCTGAACGGCCTGACCATTATCACTCCAGAGCAGCCCGTTTGCATCACGCAGTATGCCAACAAGTTGCGCGGCAAAAACTTCTATCGTTTCCTAATCGACCTCACTTTTGAACCAGCCGACAACAACCGCCTGGCCCGCTTGCTGAAGTTGCTCGCAACTTCGGAAGGCACTCAGGGAACATCGGCCTTCAACTTTAAGAAGGGGCTGAGATAGAGACAATTAGGATTTAGAATTTAGGATTTAGGATTTAGAATTTTGAAGTTCGGAATATATCCTCAATCAAATACAAGATTTGCAAGCGTCATTCCGCAAACTTCACTCCCATCAGCAGCATATCGTCGGTTTGATGAGCCAACTCGCCGGTTTGCGGTGAAGTGCGCCATTGGTCGATGGCATTTTCGATGGCGGTTTTCTGTTGCGACAACGGCAGACTGCTATTGGCCAAAATCAGCTCCCGGAGACGTGGAGCGGTGAATTTCGCAGCATCCTCATCGGCATTGAACTGGTCGGTGATACCATCGGTGTAGAGATAGACAATATCGTCAGTTTTAATGTCTATCAAATTGTTAGTGAATGGTTTATCAACATTCATCTGTGTACCGATTGGCATACGGTCGGCTTCGTACTGAATAAGTTCCCCGCCACGCAGGAGCAGCAGCGGCCGGAACGCGCCGGCATACTGAAGGCACTTCGACTGCGTGTCGTAGACGCATAGGGCAATGTCCATACCGTCCTGATTGGTGTAGTCGTCGGCTTTTTGGCGCAGCGAATTGCGCATTTTCAGCCGCAGCGAGTTTAGCAGCCTTGCCGGCGAAACCTCGGGCGCGTGCATATTGGTGCTGGCCACAAGGTCGTTGAGCATCGATATTCCAAGAATGCTGAGCAGCGCGCCCGGAACGCCGTGTCCGGTGCAGTCGGCCACTGCCAGAGCCTTGTAACGGCCAATCTCCGTGGCCCAGTAAAAATCGCCGCTCACAATGTCGCGCGGACGGAACACCACAAAACTGTCGGTGAAAATCGATTTCAGAGTTTCGCCGTTAGGCATCGCAACATCCTGAATATGACGGGCATACCTTATGCTTGAAATTATTTTGTGGTTGGCTTGGTTTATGAGCTGGTTCTGCTTAATCAGATTCTCTTGTGCACTGGCAAGTTGCTGATTTTTAGCGTCGAGCATTGAGTTTATCCGTTTGCGCCGCTTTGTGTTGATGAAAAAGAACACCGCCAGCACCGACACCAGAACAATCACCACCAAATTGACTATGATTATGCGTTGCTGATTCAACTCCTTGATTTTGTGCGCCAACTCGCGTTCCTGTTCCTCCAGCGCCCGCTGTTTGAGCTTGGCCGAATATTCAGTCTCGAACTTGGTTTGCGTCAGTTTGTATTGGTTGTTTCTAAAGTTTTCAGCAACCAGACCGTTGTATTTGCGCTCGGAGTAGCGGTAGGCCTCGGCATAGTTGCCCGTGGCCACGTAATAGTCAATCCGAACCTGATAGAGCATCGGCAGATTCAACTCACCGTCGTCGTGCGAGAGCACTTCGGCCTCGGTTGCCTCAATGGTTGCCTTCGCCTTGGCGTACATCTTTTTAAGTATCAGATACTTGATATAGCCAATTTGCAAATCGATGTACGCAAAATCGTAACCGAAATCCTCAACTATTTTCATTCCAATCTGATAGTAATAGAGGCTCGAATCGAGCAGTTGCGCGCGCCGGCGGCTGTCGAGCTTGGCCTCGTAGTTGTAAACCTCGCTCAACTTGGGCAGTGAATTTAGCTGTCCGCTGAGATCATCGATTTTCACTGCCAAAGCATACGACTTGAGCAACAGCTGTTTAGCCGTTTGCAAAAGCACCATATTAGTATCTTTTTCGTGATTATGAAACCGCTCGATAGCCGAAAATCCCAACCCCGAATAATCGTAAACCATACCGCGCCGGTTGCCCGTCTTCACGTTCAAATCGAGCGCGCGCCAGTAGTACTCGTCAGCATTATCGTAGGCCAGATTACCGACGTTCAAAAATCCCAGATACTCGCACACGCGGCTCATCCGCGCAGTATCGCCCAGACGCGAGAAAATATCGAAACTTTTCTGGAAGTATTCGTCGGCCAGAATGTAGTTTTCAACTGACATCAGCGTGGCGGCGTAATTCATATACGAAAAAGCCAAATCGCTTTCGCGACCGAGCGAGTCCCAAATCTGAATGGCCTCCCTCCTATAGTCCATCGATTGCGAAAAATCGAGTTTGCAGTGGCAGACCCAGCTCATATTATCGTTTCCCGACGCCTCGAAATCAGCCATTTGCGACTGCCGTCCCAATTCAATCTCAAGCTGCGCGTACTTCTCAACCGTGTCAACGCTGGGGTGAATCCGGCAGATTTTATCAATGGCTTTGAGACGCTCAACATTGTCGGACTGAGAGCGCGCCACCTGCAGAAGGCTGTCGGTATCTTGAGCCGAAAGGGTTGCTGATAGCGAAAGTAAAATAATCACTATCAACAATTTATCTATTTTTTTGATAGGTATCAATCTGTTGTGATTTTGGTCACTCAATTTGGCATTTTTTCGATACACTTGCAAGTATTGCGCATAAAAATTTATTTCGCAGTGAATGGCACTTATCTTACATTTGCGAAAAAACCGAATGATATGAGAATATTGAGAACACCAATTGTTGCCGCCCTATTGCTGACAACAATCACTGTTTCGGCGCAAAAGCCTCTGACACTTGAAAATACGGTTCCCGGAGGAAAAGAATTCCGCGAGCATTACAACAACGGCGCTCGGGGCGGATTTGCCGGACAGACCAACATTTTTGTCACCACCGACAACGATAACTACCACATCGGCCCGACCGTAATATCGCGGCAGCAGATTGGTAAAATATTGGCTGACAACAACAAATCGCCGTTCGCCTACATTGCCGAATGGCAGGACACCGAAAACGTGTGGGCAGGTACTCCTGACGGTGTGAATTTGTATCGTATCAATCTAACCAACAATACGTTAACCGACTCACTGACAGACATCAACACCGATGCGGACCTGGACTTCGCTCCCAACTTCACTCACGTGGCATACAACTGTGGTTCAAGTCTTTACGTGGCCAGCCGCAATGGTAGCCACAAGGTGAACACCGACTCGCTGCCGGGTGTGGTGTACGGAAAAGCGGTGCACCGCAACGAGTTCGGCATTGAAAAGGGCACGTTCTGGTCGGAAAGCGGGCGGCTGCTGGCGTTCTACCGAATGGACGAGAGTATGGTTGGCGAGTATCCGATTGTGGACATCACCACGCGCGAGGCTACCACCGCGCCCATCCGCTACCCAATGGCCGGCGAGACAAGCCACGAGGTGCAAATCGGTATTTACAACACTGAAAACGAGAGCGTTATCTATCTTAAAACCGCTTCGCCAGTAAACCGTTATTTCACCAACATCGCCTGGTCGCCTGACGACAAGTTTCTGTTTGTAGCGGAGTTGAACCGCGAGCAGAACCACTTGTGGCTCAATCAGTACAGCGCTGCCGACGGCTCGCTTGTGAAGACGCTTTTCGAGGAGGAGAACCCCGAATGGGTTGAGCCGTGTATTCCACCGCTGTTTGTCAGCAACAGCCAGTTTGTGTGGGTGAGCGAGCGCGACGGTTTCAAACATCTCTATCTTTTCGACGTCAAGACATTGAAAACCAAACAAATCACTCGCGGCAACTGGTGCGTGACCGACCTCTACGGCTGCAATCGCGCAAGCGGCGACATATTTTTCCAGGCCAACGAGCAGGGCTACCTGACGCGCGACATCTACAAAGTTTCGCCGAAAGGCAAAATGACACGGCTGAGCAGCGGCTACGGTGTCCACACGGCAAGGTTCAGCAAGGCGTGCGGCCGTTTTGTCGACGATTTTTCGGCACCCGACTACGCCATTCTGAGCACCTTGCGCAACGCTGCCGATGGCAAGGTCATCGACACTTTGAAAAGCGTCCGCAACACCTACGAGGGATATACGTTGCCAATAATTAAAACCGTCAGCCTGAAAAGCGCCGACGGCCGTTTCGACCTCTGCGGACGGCTCATTCTGCCGCCCGACTTCGACTCCACAAAACGCTATCCTGTAATCGATTATATGTACGGCGGCCCGCATTCGCAACTCGTTGACGCAAGTTGGCTCTACGGCGCTGCAACGTGGAAATTGTACTTCGCGCAGCAGGGCTACATTGTCTTCACAATGGACAATCGTGGCACCGAAAGTCGCGGTACGGAGTACGAGCACTGCATCCACCGCCGGCTTGGCACCTGCGAAATGGAGGACCAAATGGTGGGAATCAACTACTTACGTGGCTTGCCATACGTCGATACAGCGCGCATTGGCATTCACGGCTGGAGTTTTGGCGGATTTATGACCGTATCGATGATGGAAAACCACAACAACGTGTTCAAAGCGGGCGTGGCGGGCGGCCCGGTGTGCGACTGGAGCCTTTACGAGGTGATGTACGGCGAGCGCTATATGGACACGCCACAGGATAATCCCGAAGGCTACGCGCGCAACTGCGTGGCCGACAGCATCGGCAACCTGCGCGGGCGGTTGCTTGTCATTCACGGCGATATTGACCCCGTGGTGGTATGGCAGAACAGTCTGCAGCTGTTGCAGAACGCCGTCGAGGCGGATGTGCTGGTCGATTACGCCGTCTATCCGCAGCACGAGCACAACGTTATCGGCCACGACCGCGTGCACCTTTTCAAGCGGATTCTGCAGTATTTCGACGATTTTCTGAAGAATTGATAACAACAACGCACCGCGCGTTATTTGCCAGTTAACGGGGTATTTTTTGAATTTTCTGCAAAAGTTACCCCTTTAACTGCTTTTTTCTATGCAGACATAAAGGAATTATCGCACCACATTTTTCCACGCACCGATTTTTGCGGAATCGGAACAAACCGTTATTTGACAATTTCAGTTACAGCGTCTTACAAAACAAAATGGGTATTACAACTGGACTTATAGTAAACAAGAAAGGACAGATTGTGAAGAAGTTTTATTGCCACTTCAGCAATGGCACGCCAATTATTAAAGCTGTTTTGCTTGAAGAAGCGGAGAAGTAGGTGAAATACAGGGTTTTCAGTAGAGACGTAGCGCGCTACGTCTCTACAAATCAACATCTTCCACATTAAGATTCTTGAACACGAAATCAGGTTCAAAGCCTTTTTGGATTAGGTAGGCGGCGGTTTTGCGGTTGCGCTCGAAGGGCTTCAGGGCGCGCAGCTGGCGCAGTTTTTTGTCGCGTTCGGCTTCAAAGGCGCGTTGATAGTCAGATTCGGGCAACTCGTTAAATGCTTCGTTGATAGTTTGTTTGTCGATATGTTTCTGTCGCAGCATCAGCGTGGTTTTCACCCGCCCCCAATGGTTGAAACGCGTTTTGTCGCGCACGTAGGCGGTGGCAAAGCGCAAGTTATCGACAAAGCGCTCAGCAACGAGCGACTCGATAACTCGCTGAATATCTGCCGACTGCACGCCCCAATTGCGCATTTTCTGCTCAAGGTCGAAAGTGCAGCATTCGCCTTTTGCGGCTAAAAAGCGGCAGCGGTCAAGGGCTTCGTCAAAGGTCATTTCACGTTCCATACGGCACTCACCATTCTGTTTTTTTCGTAAAAGTCGCGGTGCAACTCAACATTGTCAAACCGCATATTCTCAAGCAATTGCACCGTTTCAGCACCAAAACGCTCGTTGATTTCGAAGAACAACATTCCGCCCGATTTGAGCCATTGCTGCGCCAACTCGGCAATGCGGCGGTAGAACAGCAGCGGGTTGGAATCGGGCACGAAAAGCGCCAAATGCGGCTCAAAATCAAGCACATTGCGGCTCATCTGGCTTTTGTCGGTTTCGGTCACGTAGGGCGGATTGCTCACCACGACATCAAGGCTCGACGGCGCAAACAACTGATTATCAGCAAGAATATCGGCACAAACAAACTCAACCTGCGCACCGTTCTGCTCGGCATTGCGCCGCGCCACTTCAATCGCGGAAGCGGACACATCGACAGCCGTAACTTGCGCACCATCAATCAGTTTGACCAACGAAACGGCAATGCAGCCGCTGCCCGTGCCAACATCGACAATCCGAGGCGACGGCCGTTTGCAGCGCCCGACAATGAGCCGCACTAACTCTTCGGTTTCGGGACGCGGAATCAGCACATCGCGGCAAACGCTGAAAGGCATATCCATAAACCATTCTGTGCCAACCACATACTGCAACGGCTCACCATCGGCAAGCCTTTTTAGCATCAGTTGCAGTTGTTCGTAATCAGTTTCTGATAATTTTGCATCGGGATAGGCGATAACCTGAACGCGCGTGAATCCGAAATGGTCAAGCAGTTCAAACACAATCTGTTGCAACTCGCGCCCGCTGTAAATCGGTGCCAGTTGACTGCGCATTTCGGCTTGAATGTCGGCTAACGTTCTGTCCATAACGCAAATGTAAATCGATGGCGATGAACGAGCAAGCGAACGATGAATTTTTTATGCGCCGATGCCTGCAACTGGCGCGGTTGGGCGCTGGCACGGCCGCTCCAAACCCGATGGTGGGCGCGGTTGTGGTGTGCGATGGCGTGATTATTGGCGAAGGCTATCATCACCGCTGCGGTCAGGCTCACGCCGAGGTGAACGCCATTGCCGCCGTCAAAAATCCCGATTTGCTTTGCCGCTCAACCATTTACGTCAGTCTTGAGCCTTGTAGCCACTATGGCAAAACACCACCTTGCGCCGACCTGATTATTAGCAAGCACATTCCCAACGTGGTGGTTGGTATGGTTGACCCTTTCGGAAAAGTCAACGGCAACGGAATCAATAAGTTGCGCGCTGCAGGCTGCAATGTGAAAGTTGGCGTTTTGGAAGATGAATGCCGCCAGTTGAACCGCGCGTTCATCACTTTCCATACTAAAAAACGTCCGTACATAATTTTGAAATGGGCCGAGTCGTCCGACGGGTTCATCGATGGTGTGCGCGGTGCCGACAACCGTCCTGTTTGGCTGACAAACGAGGCTTGCCGAGCACTTGTTCACCGCTGGCGTGCCGAGTCGGGTGCCATAATGGTGGGCTACAACACCGCTCTGCTCGACAATCCGCAACTCAACGTTCGTGCGTGGACAGGCCGCGACCCGTTGCGAATTGTTACCGACTGCGCACTGCAACTACCTGACAATCTGCATCTTTTCGACCACTCGCAACCTACTTGGCGGTTGAACACTATCAATAATGACGGCACCGAAAATCTGCAAAACGTTCTGCTGCCGTGGGGCGACACAATGCTGCCCGCGCTAATGCAGCGGCTGTACGACGCGCAAATCAACCAACTGATTGTTGAAGGCGGCACGCGCCTGCTGCAATCGTTCATCGACGCTGGCTTGTGGGACGAAGCGCTGATTTTCAAAAGCCCCGTGGCTTTGGGCGGCGGCGTGAAGGCACCTGCCATTTCTGGCTCGAACGAGAGTTCGGAAATGATTGGGAATGTGGGGCTTGTAAGAATAAAATCTGTTTAGAAAACGGATTGCGAGGAATTTCGTTTCAAAAAACATTTTCCTTTTCAAACCTACTTTTTATACTTTTGTCTTGCTATGTGTTTATGATGATTGGGCGCAAGGAAGCATACAATTGAATGTAATACAAACAAAAACAGTGAGATATGTCGGAAGCGGAAGTAAATAAATACAGGCTGACAAGTATGGAGGAACCGACTGACGAGATGTTGTCGTACATTATGCGTGAGGCCGCCGAAGAAGCCCGCAAAAGCAACGAAGCGGCTCTGCGGAGATATTTCGACGAGATTCGCGAGATATACAACAAGAAATACGGTAAACAATGTCGGATAAAAAGCCAGTGCTGATAGTTGTTGCAGGGCCGAACGGGTCGGGAAAAACTTCTGTGACGAGCCGCATCCTGCATCACGAGTGGTTGGAAAACTCTGTGTATATCAACCCTGACATTGTTGCGCAGGAGCGTTTTGGCGATTGGAATTCGGAAGATGCTGTGCTGAAATCGATTAAATACTGCGAAGAGTGGCGTGAGGAATGTCTTTCTGAAAAGAAAAGCCTGATTTTTGAGACAGTTCTGTCGGCTGACGACAAGATTGACTACATAGAAAGAGCGATGGCGGCTGGTTTCTTTGTGCGATTGTTTTTTGTCTGCACCGCATCGCCAGCCATCAACGCGTCGCGTATTGCAAACAGAGTGATGAACGGCGGACACGATGTGCCTATTTCAAAAATCATATCACGTTATCAAAAATCAATCTCAAATTGCAGATATATAGCAAAAAAGGTTAATCGCGTATATCTTTACGACAACACTGCCGAAAACACCGAAGCCACGCTGCTGATTAGATTTGCCGATGGCAATGTGGCAAAACGATATGTTCAAACCCTTCCCGAATGGGCTGAACAAATTGTGGAGGAATAAATTCTCTATTTTATTCTACTCTCTAAAAAACATTTTCATTTCACAGCCAACATATCTATCTTTGACCTATTGTTAAACGCATAAAACATAACGGGTTAGAATAAATACGAATATAAACTACTAACATATTGAGCCTTACGCTCATATTCTCTTTTGTCGAAATCTGGAAAATTTAGTAAGGGAGAATAAGCGGAATGTTCGCGCTTTCAGCGTGAACTGTTTCGTGCTTATTACCTTACGCGGTTTTTCCAGAGCCTGACAAAATAATAAGCATCAACAACGGAATGGTTTACGCTTTTTTTATGGAAAATCAGCAGGAAATACACATTGGCAAGCAGATTAAAGACGAACTACGGCGGCAGGAACGCACTGTAACGTGGCTTGCTCACCAACTATGCTATGAGCGCACTAATGTATATAGCATTTTCCGTCGCAAAAGCATTGATGCCGAACTACTTCTGCGAATATCGCAAATCTTACACTACAACTTTTTCACTTTCTACACCAACCAACTTTCGCCTGCCGACCGTGATTATTTTTCAACACAAGTGTGATTTATAATCACGCTTGATTATAAACGGGTTGAGTTGAGTGTGCGTAAATTTGGAGAGGATTTTAAAGATTGTTCTATGGAAAATTTGATACAAAAAATGATTGATGAAAATGCAAACATTGCTAAGTTCATTGATTTGTGGGAATCGTTTGAAGCAAACAAAATTGTTAATGAAGAACTTAACAACTACTTGCAAACATATATAAATAGCAATAATGCATATAGCATCGAAAACATATTCAAAATAGTGAAAATGGACAATCACGCTTGTGGGGTTCATTTTATTCCAACATCCAAATCCTATGAAAAATATGGTCAATTTGTAACTATTATAGATTTTGTTTGTTCTGATGAAGATGGTGGGCAATACTTATGTAATTGGCATAGCAGCAATCCGACCTATGGCACTTTTAAGGCAATTAAACTTCACGAATATGGTAAAGAAGATTATGATAAGGAGATAGAAATATCAACTAATGATATATATGGAATAGAATCAGTTGAATAATTATGCTTAAAAAACACGATTACGTTGGCATTGATTTTTCGATGGGAGAAACAATATGGAAATATT
>CAMJCK010000017.1:0-66385 GCA_946404125.1 uncultured Bacteroidota bacterium
CGTATTGGGAAAGTTTGCGCGAGAACCGTTGTGAATTGCTTTCAAAATTGTAATTTTTCGGCGCGGAAACAGGTTTAGGAAAAAATTTTTGACGAAAATAACGGTTGTGAATTGCTTTCAAAATTGTAATTTTTCGGCGCGGAAACAGGGTAGTAGGGGGTGTGTCCCCCTACGAAAGCGTTGTGAATTGCTTTCAAAATTGTAATTTTTCGGCGCGGAAACAGGACCTCGAGAACTCAAAGGAATACCTCGGCCGTTGTGAATTGCTTTCAAAATTGTAATTTTTCGGCGCGGAAACAGGCCCGTGAATGTTGACGCTCACAGTCTGTATGTTGTGAATTGCTTTCAAAATTGTAATTTTTCGGCGCGGAAACAGGAAAAAATTAAAAATATTGAAAATATAAATGGTTGTGAATTGCTTTCAAAATTGTAATTTTTCGGCGCGGAAACAGGCTTCTCTTCGTCGAATCCCTCGACGTTCAGGTTGTGAATTGCTTTCAAAATTGTAATTTTTCGGCGCGGAAACAGGTATGCCGCAACGTAGGGCGGGGAAAATATGGTTGTGAATTGCTTTCAAAATTGTAATTTTTCGGCGCGGAAACAGGATGACCATCGACAGCGGCTCAAGCCTGTCGGTTGTGAATTGCTTTCAAAATTGTAATTTTTCGGCGCGGAAACAGGTTGCAGATTCTCAACTACCGCCCGCAGGTCGTTGTGAATTGCTTTCAAAATTGTAATTTTTCGGCGCGGAAACAGGCAACCCCGCAGTGTTGTTGATTACCGCTTTGTTGTGAATTGCTTTCAAAATTGTAATTTTTCGGCGCGGAAACAGGTTGGCAAAGTTGATGGTGCTGACAAAGCCGGTTGTGAATTGCTTTCAAAATTGTAATTTTTCGGCGCGGAAACAGGCAGCCGATACGTCGCGCCCCTCGGGGGTTGGTTGTGAATTGCTTTCAAAATTGTAATTTTTCGGCGCGGAAACAGGTCAGGGCAAAGAAACAAAGGTTGTGAAATTGTTGTGAATTGCTTTCAAAATTGTAATTTTTCGGCGCGGAAACAGGAAGAAATCCAATGCTCCGTACTCCGATGCAGTTGTGAATTGCTTTCAAAATTGTAATTTTTCGGCGCGGAAACAGGAGATTATCCAAATCGCGCTGATTCACAACAAAATGAACCCTGTTTTAGAAACAGAAAATCCGACCCTTTTGAGTCGGATTTTTTGCTTTATGCGGCCGTTTTTTCGGTTCAAAACAACTCCAACTGCTGAACAGGCTGAGCGGCCTCAACGGGTTTCTTACACGAGAAAATCTCCATCTCGCCAAACTGCTTGTCGGTTATGCGCAGAATGCCTATCTGCCCGAACTCGGGCATAATGCTCTTCACCCGCTTTATGTGGACATCGGCATTCTCGGCGCTTGGGCAGTGGCGCAGATAAATCGAGAACTGAAACATTGTGAAACCATCGGCCATCAGCCTCTTGCGGAAATCGGCGTATGCCTTCTTCTCCTTCTTGGTTTCGGTCGGCAAATCGAACAAAACAAGCACCCACATAATCCGATATTCACTGAAACGTTCCATCAAACTTCAATTACAGGATAGACAATCTTGCGGGCATCGCCGCTGAAACATTTGTAGAGCGAAGCCGTGGTTTGCGCCACAGCAGTCATCAGTGGGCTGCGCTGACCGCCTATGACAACATCAAGCACAGGAATCACTAGCAACTCACGCTTCAATTCGGTTGTGAGTTCCTCGGGATAGCCGAATTTGGCGGTAATACTGGTCACAAGCAGGTCGATATATGGGCGGTACGGCTCCATAATGTCGTCGGCCAGGCAGTAGGCGTTGTACTTGTTGTGGTGGTGGATTCCCAATGTGGGCAGAAGTCCGCTCGCCACAAGGCTACGCGCCACCACTGCTCGCAGTATGGCATAGCCATAGTTGAGCAGATTGTTGGGCGCAACGCCGTCGCGGTCGCGTGTAAAATCGGCAACATCGGGGAACATATTTTTCCAATAATATGCGGCCGCGCGGCCCTCCAAATTGTCGGTATCGCCACTGCGAACATCGTTCTCCCACGCAAGCATATTTTTGACAACCGCGCCGCGTGTCTGCTTCAACACCGCCGCCTGATTATGGATTTTGCACTGAACAGTCTGCTGCCACAACTGCTTTTTGAGTGGCAGCGACGCGTCAATCTGCTCACGGAAACGCTCGCTTTGTGTGGTGTTGCCGCAAAGCGGAAGCATCAGCCCGACAGGCAAGTGCGAGCCATCACAAGTGATTATTGCACAATTGTTTTCAAGCATTGCCTCAATGGCGCCCTGCGTTATGGTTATCTGACGGTTATCGAGAACCACAACGCCAATGTCCTCAATGGGAACAGTCTTAACCGTCGATTCTTTGAACGTTTCGGGCAGGTCGGCCTTCTCAACCTCTGGCATTTTAATCACCAGTTGACTGTTGGTCAGCGACAGATATGCTGGATTGCTGAAACAGAGTGTGCGCTTAATCATATTGATTGACAATTTAATATTCTCCTACGGAAACAATTTCGCCTATATGATTCACTCTAACTTTTACAATTAAATCTAATCCTTTTGAACTTCTAAAATCATTCCAAGTTACCCCACGTAATTTATAATCACTTAAATCAATTGTAGTTTCTAAGTGATGTCTAAAAACATAATTTTTATATGTGAATTTTTGCACCCTGAACAAATTTGGACTTATTGCAGCATAGTTTTCAGGATTCTTGAACCAATCTTCATCGTACGCTTTCGGATTGAAAATCATATTGCCATCAGCATCATAACGCGGGAATACAAAATATTCGTTCTGCTTCATAGTAAACAGGAACTGCCAACCTTCTTCTTGTTTGTATGTCTTGTCAATTATCGGCAAATGCTGCATAGCGCGCGAAGTGGCTTCATAGAACGAAACTATCTTCTCTTCCAATTCATACTGAATGTTGCCGTTTTCGTCAAGAACAGGTTGGTTGTCTTTGTCAAGTTTTGGTTTGCGGTAGATTGCCACGTGGTGGTTATTGCCCGTATTCACAAAATCGACAGGTTGTTTGTTCCCTTTCTCGTTGAGAATCAGATTGCCGTCCTTGTCGCGCTTGTCGTGCAAGGCTTCGGCATTACTGATACCTGTAATTGTAACTCGTTTTATTGCAATACCCTTTTCTTTGTTGAGCCAAATCGGGTTTTCGGCAAGATTCGAGAACGCCTTCTTCGCATCACCGCCAAACTCATTCAGCCTGTCTTCTAGAATTTTACGAATGTTCGCATCAACAACCTTGTCTAATTTCAAATCGGGCGATACTTCTTTGCGAATAGTGTAAATGGTTTCAAATCCGACCATTTTGACTTTGTCTGGTACTTTGTCGGCGTGTTGTGTATCAAGCCATATCGGGTTCTTATCCAAAGCGTTTTTCCCTGTAAATGCCTTCTTCGCATCGCCGCCGAACTGGTTCAAGCGAGCCAACAATGCTTCACGGTAAAGTTTGCTTGCAACATTCTGTATTTTCTCCACATCGAAAGAAGCGTTTACCTTTTCTTCTTTAGTTACATAACGCTTGCTGCTGCCATACACTGTTTCCAAATGCAACTGTCCGCGCGGTGTGAGTTGCACTTTCTTGTTTGCGCCCGACTTCTTTTTCGAAGTGTTGATATTCTTTGTAACTACCTTATTCTTCGCTTTGTTCGAAATCAGTATGTTTTCCAACTGGCGTTTTGCTTCTGCACGGAATTCGTCGAGCGGCATCGGCGAGTTAAAACGAAGTTTGCCGTGATTATCACGATACAATTCTTTTTTCTCAATAGCATAAACTGCCGATTTACGTTGCTCTTTGTCCAAAGCGCTTATCTCCACCATATCCAAATCAATCCACTCATCGGCACCTTTCTGAACACGGGCATTTAAATTATTCAAATACTGGATAAAACTTCGTTTTGTAAAGGCTATTGTGAGCGCATCCATAGCGTGATGGCGGTGGTCGTTGCGCTTTGTCCAATCTTTGATTCGGCGTATGCGTTGTCCATCACGACCTTCGATTATTTCGGTCATTCCCAATTTGTCGTACTTATCCCAATTGAGTTCCTGCATCACATCAACAAGTTGCCAATCCTCACGCAAACGGTCTGTTATGCTGCCTGTTGTTGGCACAACAAAACGTACCAAGCCTTCCAAAATTTCACGTGCTTTCTTAGCAATATATTGAGAATCACGCAAATCACGATTAATGAAACCGCTTGGAATATCGGCTTCCTTCATTAACAACTTGTCGCGCTTGGTTTTGCTGATTTTGCCGTCTTTCCACAAATTATCAATGCGATTTTTATACTCACCATCGGCATAGGCTTCGCCATACTTTGTTACCACAAAATCGTATGCCGTTGCATTTGATTTTTCAAGGTTTGCCTGCCTTGCCTCCAATGTTTTATTCGAGAACGAGTCGTCGAAGAGTTTTGCCTGTGGTATAATATGCTCAATATCAAACTCTTTACTAAACACTTTTTCGTGTGGAATATAAGTATTGGTATATAAGGTTTTGAATCCGTTGTTTTCCAATTCCATATATAACTTGTACCGAATAATGTCGTTGCGGCTCACGTGCGACAATCCAAACTCATTTTGCAGTTTTTTTACCAATTCTTCGTGAAGACGCGTTGTTTCATTGATTGATTTTGAAAGTTCTTCGCGTTCCTTGGCCGATTTTTTCAGTTCACGAGCCAATTCTATGCGGATTTCGTCGGGTTTGCCATAAGCATCAACCACGCCATTGACCACGTTAACCATCTGATTGAGAATCTTCTCAACCACTGGATTGCGCAGACTGTTGCGTGGAAGTAAATCCAACTTGTCTTTCAGTGTTTTATTTTGAATTTCATCTTTCGTAAGCGAATTTTTTGAGTGCCTGTAACCCGCGTATTCACAGGCCACACTATAATCCAATCCATCTTTTAAATGTGGCAGAATTTTGCGGATAGCCTTTGCGCTCAAACTGCTATATTCCCCCGCATCCTTGAACACAATATTTGCAAGGATTATGGCATATTCCTTGTCAAAACCAAACGTATTCTTCAGTTTCTCAATCAGTTTTTCGTTACCCAACGCAGAATTGTCGCCTTCAAACGAATATAGCAAATGCCAAAGTTTGTACATTGGTTGTTGCTCAAAGGCTTTCCCTTCAAGGCTTGAGTCAAATGTCAAAACCCTTGTGTCTATGCCTAAAGTGCTGAAAATACTTGTTATAGTATCAACAGCATCGGCAGAAGATTTTTTTACTAAATCGCTCACATCGTGTCCGCTTCTTTCGGCAATGTTTTGATATGCCTTGAACAATTCCGACTGAGTGCGGTTGCCATCTAACTCTTTGAAATTCAAATCCACATCTTTTTGTTTCGGGAATAACAATTTCAAGACTTCGGCTTTAGACATTTTTTCTTTATAATTCAACTCTGCAAACAGCAAATCTTTTTCTTCTTGTTGCAACCGCCGTTTACCATAGTTGAACTCTGTTGCAAATCCAAACAGGTCTGTCTGCTGGTTAGGTATTATCATTCCTGATACTTCAACATCGTTCAGCCTTTGCCAAATCTTAAACTCTTGGAATAGTGGTGACGATTTCGGGCAGACTCGGCAACCAATGGTTATTGTCTTCTTTTTGCCATCAATTTCTTTTTCAATCTGCTTGCTTTCAAATTCACAGAATGAAATCAAACCTTTCTGCGATTTGAGCGGTCGCTGGTAGAAAATCACCACATCGCGAATTTCTTTTTTGAGTTCTGGCGAGAGTTCTTTGTGAAATTTTGCCTGTGTTTCCCAAATGGTTTCAAACTCGTTCAAATAATCCTGCCGATAGAAAACTTGGTTTTTCAGGCTGTAATTCGGATTCTTGTCCAATTCAGCCATTTGATACTGCCCGACAGTCTGGTGGTTGAAGTACAACTCTTTGCTTCGGTCGCTTATGTCGCCGAGATAGCCACTGGCATTGTTGATTTGCCCGTTGATTTTTTGGAAAACAACAATCAGTTGTTCGGGCGGCAGTTTTTCCGTCAGAGCCTTGCTGCGCCATACGTAATTTTCAAGTTTTTGCTCGGCAGTTGTTCCTGTGCGCTTTTCGCCAACCAATGTCTTCTCAACTTCAACTGTCTCATTCGTAGCCGTTTTATCATTCCATTTTATTTCTGTCTCTTTCCAATGCCAAACAAACTGACTGTTTCCAGCATTTTTATCTTTCGCTGGTGCACAAATTGCCCACGTGGCTTTCTCGTTTTTACCTGTCAATTCTTCTTTTAATTCATCTGTCAAGAATGGATAAAATTGTCTTTGAAAGGCATAAATTTTATCAAACTCTGCCTGTAAATCAGAACGATAAAAATCAGGCAGATACTTTTTGCCACTCATCAGAAGTTCCAACGACAATTGACCTGGCGTTAGGTTTTCGTCATATAGGCGTTTTGCGACTTCCATTCCGTCAATCAACTGCCCTTCTTCCGTGTTTTTTGCCTTGCGGCTGCTTTTGTAACCACGTTTCTTGTTGATTTGAAGAAGAACTCGCGCAAATTCCGCCAATGAAATTTCTTCGGTGGCGGCCTTCGCTCTCAATCTGTATGTTTCAAATGTTGTGCGGTTGCCATTTTCTGATAAAATAGTATCATCCGAAATAAAACCATTAGTTTTCAGTATCTCAATCAAGTTTTCACGTCGCAATTTGTAGCGTTGCAAGTTGCGGCGCATACTGCGTTTGAGTGTTCGGTCGGCATTGGTCGTTATACTTTTACCCTTCTCGAAATTCGTCAATTCGTCAACGGTGAGCGGATTTACTCTTACTCCTAATTTTACAATAGATGATTTTTCTTCAGCGTTTTCCGCTTCATTCACCACCGCCCAACCAATACTGTTAGTGCCCAAATCGAGACCTAATATTTTCTTCATAAAATTGCTTTATTAAATTTCCCCTTAAAATTAAGATATTTTTTAAGCAGGAATCATATATTTGCAATTACAATTTTGAAGCAATTCACAATAAGGATTATTCCGTTGTGAAAACATTAGGCTGCCTCGTCCTCAACGGGGCTTTTTTATTGTGCCGCAAAAGAGCCTGACATTTGCGCCGGGCGGGCACAAAAAAAGCCGCCCGCGCAAAGCAGACGGCTTATAAAATCAAATCAATCAAGCGTTTACTTCTTCTTGTTTGCTTCGTACTCGTCGTTCAGACCTTTGATAATGTCGTTGGTAATGTTGTACGACTCGTTGGCATACCACATACTGCCGCCAATGGTGCGGGTGAGAATGAACTTGTAGCGCTCGGGTGTGTTGTACTTCTTAACATATTCCGAAATCTTCTCGAACAGTTGGTTGTTCATATTCTGCTGTTCAACAGCCAGTTGGTTCGAGTACTCGTCCTGAAGGCGTTGGAATTCCTGCTGACGTACAACCAGGCGCTGCTGCTCTTCTTCGGCGCGTTGGGTGGTCAGGAAAATGCCTTTCTGAACCTTGTCTTGGAAGGTCTCAATGTCCTTCTGCAGCGATTTGGCGTCGCGCTCGAGTTTGCTCTGCATATTGGCGTACTTCTTCATAATGGCGTCGTTCAACTCAATCGAGAGTTTGTAGTTCACAAGGATCGAATCGACATCGATAAAGGCAATGTCGCACGCGCCAACGCAGGTTGAATCGTTTGCCACGGCTGCGGCCGAAGTTTGAGTCTGATTTGCACAACTTGTTGCAAGAAAGCCCATTGCAACCACTGCGACTGCACAGGCGATAATTGAATTTGTCTTCATATAAATCTGTTTAATTACTTTAAATTTATGTTGCGCCAAATGTATTACAAATAGTGTGATTTGGCAGTTTTTGTCGATATTTTTTTCGGGGAATCGGTGAATTGGTGAATCGGTGAATCGTTTAATTGTTTAACGGGTTTAACAAGTTGAACAGGTTTAAATCCCCAACACCTAACACCCAACACCCAATACCTTACTCCTTTACACTTTACTCCTTACTTCTTTACTCTTTACTCCTTACTCCTTTACTCTTTACACCTTACACTTTACACCTTCTTCGTTATATACCTAATCGCCACCACCGACAGCACCGCCGTGAACACCAGGCCGATTGAGTATCCCCAGACGGGCGGCAGGCTGAGTCCTTCGGGCGCCAATAATATATAGGTGCTGCAGACCGACGTCATAAAAATGGCAGGAATGAGCGTGATAATATAGCGGCGGCCGTGGCGGTAGAGATAGGCCGTGATTGCCCACAGGGTGAAGATTGACAGCGTTTGGTTGAACCAGCCGAAATAGCGCCAGAGCACGGCGAAATCGACAAGCATCAGCACGGCCGAAATGGCGAAGATTGGCACCGAAACGGCAAGACGCTTGGGCACGGTGTTCTGCGGAAAGTGCAGAAAATCAGCGGTTATGAGTCGAGCCGAGCGCAGAGCGGTGTCGCCCGAAGTGATTGGGGCGGCCACAACACCCAGAATGGCCAGAACGGCGCCTATGCGGCCCATCCAGTCGTTGCAAATGAAGTTGACAATGTTGGCGGGGTTGCCGTTCATCTTCAGCGCCAGCCCTTCCGACGTTCCGCCTGCGTACTTGATTGCGGCGGCGGCCCAAATCAGAGCCACAAAGCCTTCGGTAATCATCGCACCGTAGAAGGCAATGCGGCCGTAGCGCTCGTTTTTCAGGCAGCGGGCCATCATCGGGCTCTGCGTGGCGTGGAATCCGCTTATGGCGCCACAGGCAATGGTTATGAACAGGAACGGAAAGATACTCAGTCCTTTAGGGTGGTGAGTATGGAAGGCTTCGGTGATTTCGGGCATCGGGCCGCTATGGCTGAAAATGCCAATGAAAACGCCTGCGGCCATAATGAGCAGCGCCAGTCCGAACACGGGGTAAATCTTACCAATGAGCGTGTCGATTGGCAGCAGCGTGGCCATCATATAATAGCAGAAAATGATAATGCACCAGAACGTCTTGCCGCCAATGAATCCCGACGTCGGCGTAAGCCCTTCGAGCAGGCCTGCGGGCGTGGTTACGAACACAGCACCCACCATCACCATCAGCAACAATGAGAAGACGCGCATCACCTGACGCACGCCCAAGCCCAGTTCGTCGCCCACAATCTCGGGCAGCGACGCGCCGTCTTTGCGCAGCGAAATCATTCCCGACATAAAATCGTGGACCGCGCCGCCGAAAATGCAGCCCAGCACAATCCAAAGGTAGGCCGCGGGGCCGAACAGAATGCCGCCAATGGCGCCGAAAATAGGGCCCGTGCCCGCAATGTTAAGAAACTGAATCAGAAACACTTTCCAAAGCGGCATCGGAATGTAATCCACTCCGTCCTGACGCGTATAGGCAGGCGTCTGACGGTTGCTGTCAACCCCGAACACCCGCTCAACAAAGGCACCGTAGAACACATATCCGAGCACGAGTGCCAAAACTGATACAATGAAAGTTATCATAATTGGATATTTTTTAAACAATGTGCGAAGGTAGGGATTTTGGTGAATTGGTGTATTAAAAGTTTAGGGGGAAAGTTTTTTGGACGACGGACTTCAGACTACAGACGACGGACAAATTCGAGTAAGGTGTAAAGAGTAAAGTTTAAAGTTTAAAGTTTGAAGAGTAATGTGTAATGATTCGGAATTCATAATTCATAATTCATAATTAACCGTCACCCAACACCCAATACCTAATGCCTAGTGCCTAGTGCCTAATTCCTAATTCCTAATTCCTAAATCCTAAATCCTAAATTCTAAATCAACTTTGTGAATAAATTGTTTGTAGGTTTTTTCGTATCGCTTTGACGATAAAAATATATTTAAGCCCCGAAAACAGGCATCCTGCCTAAAATGACAACAGTATGAAATACAAAAGTTTAGTTGCGATAGACGATTACTCGAAAGACGACTATCTTGAGATTATGGACCTTGCGGCCTATTTCGAGAAGAATCCGGTTCAGAAACTGCTCGACGGCAAAGTGGCTGCCACACTGTTCTTCGAGCCATCGACACGCACGCGGTTGAGTTTTGAGAGCGCCGTCAACCGGTTGGGCGGCAAGGTTTTAGGCTTTTCTGACAGTTCGCAAACAAGCGTTTCGAAGGGCGAGACTCTGAAAGACACCATTTTAATGGTGGGCTGCTACGTCGACCTTATCATTATGCGCCACCCGCTCGAAGGCGCGGCACGTTACGCATCCGAGATTTCGAAGGTGCCAATCATCAACGCAGGCGACGGCGCCAACCAGCACCCGTCGCAATGCCTGCTCGACCTGTACTCGATAACCAAAACGCAGGGAACGCTTGAGAATCTGAAGATTACAATGGTTGGCGACCTAAAATACGGTCGCACGGTGCACTCGCTCATTATGGCGCTGTCGCACTTCAACCCAACGTTCAGCTTCATTGCGCCCGAAGAGTTGCGGTTGCCCGAAGAGTATCGCACCTTCCTGCAACAGCGCAACATACCGTTTGAAGAGCACACCGAGTTGGCGCCCAACATCAACGACTGCGACATTCTGTATATGACCCGCGTTCAGCGTGAGCGTTTCGCCGACCCGCTTGAGTATGAGAAGGTTAAGAACGTTTACATTCTGAAAAACAGTATGCTCGACCACACCAAGCCGAATATGAAGATTCTGCACCCGCTGCCGCGCGTGAACGAAATCAGCACCGACGTTGACGACAACCCGAAGGCCTACTACTTTGAGCAGGCGCAGAACGGCGTCTACACCCGTCAGGCGATAATTTGTAAAGTACTGCAACTCAAATAAATCAGACTATGAAGAACACAAAAACCCTGAGCGTTTCGGCCATCGAGAACGGAACCGTAATCGACCATATTCCGGCACAGAACCTGTTCAACGTCATATCAATTTTAGGTCTCGACCAACTGACTGAAAGTCAGATAACTTTCGGCTACAATCTGCCCAGCGAGAAGTTGGGCCGCAAAGCCATCATCAAAATCGCCGACAAGTTTTTCGAAGACATTGAAGTGGACAAAATCGCACTCGTCGCGCCGCACGCAAAACTCAATATAATAAGGAATTATGAAGTTGTTGAGAAACGTCAGGTGAACGTTCCTGAGCAGATTTTCAACATCGCACGCTGTATGAACCCGAAGTGCATCACCAACCACGAGAACATCCCAACAAAATTCCGCGTGATAAACGACGGCAAAGTCAAACTCAAATGCTGCTACTGCGAAAAAGACACCGACATTGAGCATATGAAGCTGATTAGGTAGCATTCGACTTTTCAGCACCTACAACACAGACCAACAAGACTTCAGCCTTGATTGAGTCTGTGTTTTTTTGTGCATAACTTTTTAAAAAGTTGAAAAGCCGACGTTTTCGGGCGCTTTCCATTTTGCATAATTTGCCGCAAAATCAGAAAAGCTCGACTCGAAATGAGTGTCAATAAATTCCAAATTAACGGCAGTTGCAAACTCTGCGGCTCAATCACGCCGCAGGGTGCAAAAAACGAGGCGCTGCAAGTGTTGTGCGCCGTTCTGCTCACCGACCAGGAAGTCATTATCCGCAACATTCCCTGCATACGCGACGTGAACACGCTCATCGACATCATTGCCGATATGGGCGTCACGGTTGAGCACATCGACAAGCACACGTGCCGATTCAAGGCCGACAACATCCAGCCCGAATATCTGCAATCGCGCGAGTTTGCCGAAAAAACAGCCAAAATCCGCGGCTCGGTAATGCTTGTGGGCCCGCTGTTGGCAAGGTTCGGCAAGGCGTACATTCCCAAACCAGGCGGCGACAAAATCGGTCGGCGCCGATTGGACACGCACTTCATCGGCCTGCAGAATTTGGGCGCGAAATTCGAGTACAACGCCGACGGAAAATTCTACAACGTTGAAGGTAAAAACCTGAAAGGCACATATATGCTGCTCGACGAAGCGTCGGTGACGGGCACGGCCAACATTATTCTGACGGCCGTAATGGCGCAAGGCACAACCACCATCTACAACGCCGCGTGCGAGCCTTATATTCAGCAACTTTGCAAAATGCTGAACAAAATGGGCGCGCGCATTTCGGGCATCGGGTCGAACCTGCTCACCATTGAGGGCGTGACGTCGCTCAACGGCTGCGACCACACCATCCTGCCCGATATGATTGAGATTGGCAGTTTCATCGGCTTGGCCGCAATGACGCGTTCAGCGCTGACAATCAATAATGTATCGTATCAGAATTTGGGCATCATTCCGCGCGCGTTCCAGCGGTTGGGCATACAAATGGAACTGCGGGGCGACGACCTGTTCATCCCCGCGCAGGAACATTATGAAATTGAGACATTTATCGACGGCTCGATACTCACCATCGACGACGCGCCGTGGCCAGGGCTCACCCCCGACCTTTTGAGCGTGCTTTTGGTGGTGGCCACGCAGGCCAACGGCAGCGTGCTTTTCCATCAGAAAATGTTCGAGAGCCGATTGTTTTTTGTTGATAAACTGATAGATATGGGCGCGCAGATAATCCTTTGCGACCCGCACCGCGCCACCGTCATCGGACTGAACAACAAGCACCGCCTGAAGGGCATCAATATGACCAGCCCCGACATCCGCGCAGGTATGGCAATGCTCATTGCGGCGCTCTCGGCCAAGGGCACGTCGGTCATTGACAACATCGACCAAATTGACCGCGGATATGAGGACATCGACCTGCGAATCAACGCTTTAGGCGGAAACATCATCAGATTGTAAAACTCAAAAACAATTGTTTTGGAAAAATACATTAGCAACGATTTTGTGAATGATGTCAACCGACTGATTGACAGCACGAACCGAATTGTAATCACATCGCACAAAAACCCCGACGGCGACGCTGTGGGGTCGGGATTGGCGCTATATAACTATCTGAAAAACAAAGGTAAAGACGTGCGTTTCATTCTGCCCGACCTTATGCCGCAGAACCTGAAATGGCTGCCAGGCGTGGACGAAATAGTGACCTACAAGACGCAGACCGAAGAGGCCGACCGCATTATCGCCGACGCCGAACTGCTGATTATGGCCGACTTCAACAGCCCCACACGAATGGGCGACGCGGTGAAGAGTTTCGACGCCAGCGAGGCCAAACGCGTGCTGATTGACCACCATCCGTTTCCCGAAATCCGCACCGACGTGGCCTACAGCCGCCCCGAGGCAAGCAGCACGTCGGAACTTGTGTATGAACTACTTACAGAACTCGAAGGCACCGACGTGCTCGACACCACGGTGGCCACCTGCATCTTCACGGGCATAATGACCGACACGGGCTGCTTCAACTACAACTCGTCGTCGCCGAACGTGTTCCGAATCATTGCCTGCCTGCTCGAGTCGAAAATCGAGAAGGACCAGATTATCGACCACGTTTTCAACCACTTCTCTGAAACACGGCTGCGGCTTTTGGGCTTCAGTCTGTACAAAAAAATGAAGGTGATTCCGAAATATCAGACGGCCTACATTTGGCTCACAAAGAAAGAACTCGAAGATTTCAACAATCAGCAGGGCGACACCGAAGGGCTTGTAAATTACCCACTTACGATTGACGGAATCAACTTTTCGGCGCTTTTCACCGAAAAAGACGGCCTGACCAAATGCTCGTTCCGCTCGCGCGGCTCGTTCCCAGCAAACAAAGTGGCGGCCGAGCGATTCAGCGGCGGCGGCCACCTGAACGCGGCAGGCGGCGAGTTCCACAAAACCATCGGCAAAACCATCTACTATTTTGAGAAGGTTCTGCCTGAATATGAGCAATATTTGGAAAAATGAGAGCCGCGTGCGCCATATTGATTGCTTTGGCGGCCGCTGCGGCGGGCTGCAACAAAACCGACCAGAAGGGCGTGCCAATGAGCAAAGAGAGCCTGATTCGGGCCAACAAGGGGCTTGTGACCATCGACAAGGAACGGATTGAGGCTTTCGCCGAACGCCACCAATGGGAAATGAGCACCACCGAAACGGGACTTTGGTATCAGATTTACGAGCACGGCACAGGCGACAGCGCACGCAACGGATTGATTGCCAGCCTGAAATACACCGTATCGCTGCTCGACGGAACGTTCTGCTACACATCGGACAGCACGGGCGAAAAGACATTCCTGATTGGCCAGGGCGGCGTTGAATCGGGGCTCGAAGAGGGAATTTTGCTAATGCGCTGCGGCGACAAGGCGCGGTTCATAATGCCGCCACACCTTGCCCACGGCCTTCCAGGCGACAATGATAAAATTCCACCCCGCTCGACTATCGTTTATCAAGTAGAATTGCTTAACTTAACCAACCACTAACTGAAAACATATTGCAATGTTTAAGAAATTGAAAATCAAATCGGTATGGATTGCCGCAATGGCTGTTGGGCTTGCGTTTGCCGCTTGTTCGGGCGGCCACGACGGCTACTCGCGCAAAAATGGCGTGCTCTACAAGTTGATTGTGATTGGCGACACCGTGTGCCCACCCAATGCAGGCGACTACGTGACCTGCCAACTCTGCTACTCGACAATGAGCGACTCGACGTTCTTTGTCGGCAATCGCACGTTCCAACTCACTGAACCAGAGTTCGATGGCTCGATTGACGTCTGCTTTCTGATGATGTCGGCAGGCGACAGCGCATCGTTCATTATCGATGCCGAGAACTTCTTCCAAAAAACATTGCAATGCCAGATGCCTTCATTCATAAAGAAAGGCGACAAAATGAAAATTGACATCCGAATGGATGACATCCGCACCGAAGACCAATACCGCCGCGACAAAGAGGAATTCCTGAAATGGATTGAGGATTTCGGTGAATATGAGAAACTTGTACTTCACAATTTCATCGAAAAAGAGAAAATCGAAGTTGAGCCGACCGAGTCGGGAATGTACTTCATCAGCCTTGTCAACGGTTCGGGAAAGCCTGTTGAATATGGTGATATTGTGACAGTTAACTACGAAGGCCGTTTCCTGAATGGCCGTTTCTTCGACTCGACAGTGAAACGCAACCAGCCGTTCGAGTTTGTCTATGGCACTGAACTTCAGGTAATTCCAGGACTTGAAGACGCCATTGGCCGTATGCGCGAAGGACAGCGTGCGTTGGTGATTCTGCCGTCGGACTTGGCGTGGGGCGAGAAAGGCTCATCAACGGGCATTGTGCCGCCGTTCACCACCGTGATTTACGAAGTTGAACTGCTTAAGGCCGTTCCGCAATCGTCTGATTCTGAAGATTCTGAAGATATTGAAAAGCAATCTGACAGCACCGAAGAGTAGCGGCGGAACAAATTGGCTGAAAAAATACAGCGTTCCGATTGCCACCTACGCCATCTTCACGCTTATCGGTTTGATTGTGTGGGCAATACGCGATGTGCGCTACTTCGCCCTATTCAACGGCATCGGCACCACCGAACTTGTAACCCGCATTTTGGTTATCAACAACCCGCGCCTGCGCCAGCCGATGCGCCGCCTTGTGCAAATTATTGTAGGCGGTATGTTGCTGATAATGTTGGGCTTTGTGTTTGGCGTCAACTTCCAGTTCGAGCAGATTTTCTTCGATTTTCAGGCAGGTGTGGTCACGGGCGCGCTCATCCAACTAATCATTGCGCGGCTGATAATTCCGTTTGTGTTTGGCAATGCTTTCTGCTCGCGCGCCTGTTGGGACGGCGCCATTTTTGAGATTACCAACCGCAAAAACGGCCGAAACATCAAGCGCAAACCGTGGTTGGCGTGGGCTTATCTTATTCTGCTTGTGGCTGTTGCTTTTGCGGTGGCGCACTATTTCACCAATCCCGCCGGCGACGAGAACGAACTTCTGCGCAAGAAGTGGATTGTAGGGCAAAACCTGTTCATCATTGGTGGCGGCTATCTGCTTACAATGCTCTGCGGAAGCCGCGCCTACTGCCGCCTTCTCTGCCCGTTTATGACAATTTCGAGTCTGCTCTACCGCTTCTCTATTTTCAAGATAACACCCGTAAAATCAGCCGACTGCACTCAATGCGGCGCCTGCTCGCAAGCCTGCCCGATGCTAATCGATGTGAAAGAGTCAGTGCAGAATGTAGAGAAGGTGAAAAACGCGCAATGCATCTTGTGCGAACGCTGCGTCAGCGCTTGCAAACAGAACGTGCTGAAAGTGAGTGCGAAAAAGGCGGAATAAAGGTTATTTAGGAGTTAGGAGTTAGAGAGTTAGGTATTTGTTTATTTTTGTTTATCTTCACTAATAATTTAATATTATGAAGCACTGCTTTTTATTTCTTGCTTTAGTCACATTGCTGACGGCTTGCAACACCAAACAATCAAATTCCGACAAAGTTACATATCTCACGAAAGAAGACCTGCCCCCGTTGCAACAACTTGAATATGAAAAGATTGACTTACCAGAAGAAGAGTGCTGGGGGTATCTTTCATATCATGTATATCACGACTCGCTGCTGATTATCAAACACAATATGCCCAAACTTCACTTTTTGACAGCCATCAATTTGAATACCAAAGAGATAATCGGGCGGTTTATTACAAAAGGCAACGGACCTGGTGAAGTAAATTATTTATCCACTCAAAATTTAAGGAAGAACCTGCTTTATAGTTATGACCCAAATTCATACAGTTTTATAGTGTTCAATATGGACTCACTGTGGCTACATAAGCAAGCCTACAAACCACAAATAATTCGTCTGTCTAAACAAATCACCACTCCTTACCCGAATTTCGACTTATTGTCAGATACTTCCATTGTCTATTACAATGAGTGGTATTTAGAGAACTGCGAAAACCCAGCAAACGCGAATGCGCCTGAATTACTGAAGTTCGGACTCGACGGCAAAATCACATACGAAATACCCGATGACGTTTGGAATGTATCGGCTTTAAACTCCTCTTCGTTAGCAACAGATTTGGAGCGAAAGCGAATTTTCATTGCTTACAATCAAAAACCCGAATTCAAACTGCTTAATTTGAATTTCGACACCATTCAAATAATCAAAGGAACAGACCCTGTTGAGAAGCCAGTATATAAATTATTTGGAGTCAAAGGCATACCACAAATTATGATGCCTGATTTTTATAGTTTTTATGGTCAGATTGTGTTAAGCACGGAGAATTATGTCTTTATCAGTATGAGTAAAATCAGAAACATCGCAAGATTGGAATTGGAAAAAGCAAATAGGACCTATGAGTTATACAAATTTGATTGGGACGGCAATTTGCTCGCACGTTACCAGTTTGACCAGAACAGCGTTGCTGGTTACTCAGAATCGTCTAACACTCTGTATGTTAAAATCGAAAACGAAGACGGTGAATTTGACCTTTTCAAGGCAAAATTGTAGGCGGGCTCCTCTCCTACAAATCAAGTTTCAACTCTCCCGATTCGTAGGCACGGAACTTTTCTGATAACTCGTTGAACCACACCACTAATTGTGAGATGACGGTGCGTCTGCAAACGGAACATACTGAAAGTAAGTGCAAAAAAGGCAGAATAAGGGCGCCTCTCTCCCACCTTAAACCATATATATAATAGGTATGGTTCACGGCCCGAAAATAAATTTCGTTTTTTGCGCGCCCGTGTTGTGCGGAATTAACTTTTTTCTACTTTTGTCGCCGGAGAGATGGCAGAGTGGTCGATTGCACCGGTCTTGAAAACCGGCGTGCTGAGAGGCACCGGGGGTTCGAATCCCTCTCTCTCCGCATACTTAGACTGATAATCAGTTAGTTAAAAGCAAGTGCTTACATTTTTGATTACAAAATTGTAGGCACTTTTTTCTTTTTGCCACTTCATTATTTTACAATTTTGGTTTACAGCACATTCGTACATAAAATACCGAATATCAGGAAATTACCATCTATTTGAGCCTAAAACTGTAAACCTTGGCAATAACGGTAATAATGTACGTAATTATTTGAATATCAACAAGAAACAAGGGTGTATAAACGGCAAAGGTTTACAAGATTTACAGGGTATTCAACTGTGAATCAGCTTGTTGCGCAATTTTGTAAACCGTAAACCTTTCGGTCCAATTGTTTTCAACTTAACTATTTGTAAACATGGTTTACAACTTAATTGGCTTATATATAGCTATTTGATAGTGCTGTAAAGTTGTAAATAAAAGTGTTTACTGAAGATGAAAATAGAACTTATATGCTATTTTACAATGATTTAATTTAAACCCTATTCCATTTAAAAATAAATGTAACTTGATGGAAAGAATTATTATTTCTGATTGTTCTCTGATTTCAGCAATGTGATTTGCCGCTTTAGTTCTGAGATCTCTTCGTCCTTCCTCTTGAGTTCCAGCTCAAGGTTGTATTTTTCCTCCGATACCTTCATATACATCTTTGATAGCATTGAGGGTTCACTCATGGGGGAATTCGACGAAAAACCATCTTCTATTTTATTAAGTGAGAATTTGCCATTTATGGCCATTGCTTCTTCATTGAAATATTTAGTGATTGAAAAGTGTACATTGTACAATTCACAGTACTTATCAGCAAAATTGTCTGATAATGTTCTTGATGTATAGATTGAAAGGCCTACTTTTGAATATTTTAGTTTTTTGGCAACAGTTTTCCTTGTGATGCCCTTATCTTTCAGGTCATTTAGTTCCATCGCCAACCATGCCTTTTTAAAATCGGAGAAACAAAAATATTTAGACTCTTCGTTCATGGGGCGGCAACCGGGATAATTAATGGCACTTAGCGCATTCCCTCTTTCAACGTAAAAAATACCATAACCTTCATAAGATTTATTCACCACGAAAGCTAGTTGGTACGCCTTTGAAAACCTATCAAGAAAAGCATCAGATGGCATTCTACTAAGTGCATTGGATAATGCGGCCGCAGTCATCCCTAAAGCAGATGCTATTTCTGCTTTTTTTATTCCCTTGTGTAACAACCAATCAATTTCAAATTCAAACCATGTTTTTTTGAATTCTGAGAAGTTGTTGACTGTTCTTGACACTTCCATAATAATGCAATAAATCTTTCGATTTGCTGCAAAATTAATAGAATATGCTTGAATTTGTTCAAATCTTCAAAATTTGTTCAAATCTTAAGAATTTGTTCAAATAGTTCAATTTGTCTAATACTCTTAATATTTAGTCATTTTGATTGATCACAATGTTGACTCCGGTGTGAGATAGAGCTATACCCTTCTTTTTCAGGAGTTTGCTTATTTCTCTTGTCGATTTCCCTTCTTTATGCAGTTTACTAATCAGTTTATCCCGTTGCTCATTATCTTTTCGAATTCTATTTTGTTCGGTAAATAGATGCTCAGCCTCTCTACTGGTACCTAACTCGTTAAATATCAAATTATTTTCCTTTTTAACCAACTTATATTCGAGGACATTATCTTCATTGTATAGGCATTCCCCATTTCGAGTCTTAGTCTGTTTTACGTAGACTATATTTTTTCCTTTCACGCTGGGTACGATAGCGAATGCAGATTTACAAAAGTTTGATAAAGCCTTAGACCCCGCCAAAGTATCTGACGACACAGGAACGCTCTTATCTCGCTTTGGTGTGTGACCCACTAACATAATAGACATGTCTGAGTACTTGTCCACCAGGCATTTAAACATTAAAACAAACCGCTTAGCCTTATCGAAATTTGTAGGGTCATCCAGAATGATAGATATGTTGTCTACAATAAAAAATCTGATTTTGTTTTTTACGTATATGTTTTCAATACATTCAACCATCCGTGTGCCATCCAGCGTCATCATCTCCTCGGATGTTGGTTCGGCGCGGCAGAAGAATTCGCCTAAAAAATCCTTGGAGAAACGAGACATGAACTCACGTTCTGTGAGTTCAAAATCCACATACAATACTTTTTCTTGCCGTTTTTTAGAAACTTCAACGCCCAATCCAACTGCAAAAATAGATTTTCCTGTGCCGGCTGGTCCGTACAAAATACATAAATCGTTTTCAAGCCAAAACGATTTGGCATCCAATGCCTGGATTCTTTCTTCTTCACGCAGATTTTCCATGTTTTTAGCAAGTTTAAAATTTAGAATACTCATATTTTTTAATTTAATGTCTTTAATGAATCCTTTTATTTTTTGTTTTTCGATAAAGAATCGCCGCCACTATCGGGAATCACTTTGAGGGTCTGCAAAACTATATCTGAGTCAAACGCCACCTTACGCCCTATCTGATACAACGCGACATCTATAATGCCTGAGTTTTTTAAAGATTGAGCCTTAGGGATGCTGATATTCAACAGTTTTGCCAACCCTTTGATTCCATAAACAAGATTGGGCGTTTTTGATTTTTGAATCGAGTCGAGACGCTCAAGAATTTTGATCAGCAGTGATCTTTCATCTGAATTAAAATTTATTTCTTCCATAATAATAAAATTAACGATTAGACTTTGCAAATATGCACATAATTTAAATATATGCACTATTTGCACGAAATATTTTTAACGTTTAATCATTTTGATGTAATAAACAATTATCCTTGCTTCCTTTACAACGCAAAGAAGCGACAGCAACATGATAAGCGACAACGAATGCTGTTACGCTTGATTGGCTCTTTCTCTATGAGTTTTTTTTCGTGGAGAGGAGGCATACCTATAATAAACAAAGGAATGTCTAAACGTTGTATTCATCATTTCACAAAACCGCGAGTTCATAGGCAATTATTCTTCTATAGGTTCAATGTCTTCCTCTTCGATATAGCCCGTTCCGTCACACAGTACGCATCTGCAGAATTCTCCGCTACGCATATAAGGCCTTCGCCAAGGCGCCTGCTACAAGTCACGAAGGCAATTCTGGCTTCTAATGTAGAAAAATCAAATACTTGTGCTTTTGTGCCAATGCCAGTGGCATTTGTAACACAATGTTTCAACCAATTCTTGCGGATGATCCCAGGGGGCATTTCCTTTAATATACTTTTTGTGGTGCACATATAGTTCATTCTCCGATTTCTTCTGGTGGCAGTTTTGACAGGTGTAATTGTCCCGCTCTAAAATGGTTTTTCTGTACTCTTTCCACTCAGGCCTTTTCAGTAATTTTTCGTAGTTATAATGCTTATTTTCCATTTTTAGATAATTTTTTTCCGCCCCTGATAACGCAGCCTGCATTTAAGCGAGCATTAAGGTTTTATTTGGTCGGTTATGGGCTCGCGGTTGTCAAGACGCGGATACCGCCGTCTTGACAATAAATGCACGCGGAGTTAGATTGGGAAAAAGAATTATCCGGGCTAAACAGAGATGTAGGATTGTAATACAGTGATTTTGTTTGTTGGATTGTTTGTTTGTTGGATTGTTTGTTTGTTAAAATTTTGTTGGATTGTAATATTGTTTGCTATTAAATGGCATTGGGGAAACAAATAAGAAGAAGCGTGAAACCATTCACTTTTTCCATTTCCATCATCTCAAAAATCCCCTAAAAAACCTACCTTTACACCGCTGTTGCAACATATTTTGCTGCAGCGCTACATACATAAGGCGTCAGACTGATGCTTGTTTTTGGCTTTCTGAAAACTTAGGAACTTTCATAAAAGTGTATCAAAAACAATGCAAAAGATGATGCCACGGGTGTGATATACATTCCGGGGTGTGCATTGGGGCGTTATGTCCCTGCACGCTTTCTCGGACTATATACACGCAACGTGGGTATCTCTTTGCTTGTCCATACACAATGGTTTCCTAAGGCCACAGAAAGCGGATGAGTTAAGATTCAGATACTCACGTTTTTTGTTTGTAGCCAGTAACATTTGAGTAGCAATGTTTCCGAATCAATAGTTTGGAAGTAGTTGAAAATAATATAGACCGATTGTTTAATATCAAGGGGAATGCAAATGTCCAATACACACAAAATTATGAAAACACCAGAAGAAAGATTTGAGTATTACAAAGCACTCGCGTATCAATTCGGGAAAGATGGAAATGAAGATGGTAAGCAGGCTAAATATAGCAATCTATGGTTTTTTGCAAAGACTAAATACGAAGACCTGAATCCTTTAACGAAGTGTTTTTTAGGGGATAAATCTTGTATCCTTAAAACAAGCACATCCGAAGGTTACGAGCAATACATAATAGATAAAGATTTAAATGAAGAGCAGAAAAAAGCAATAAAGACTTCATTAGAAAATCCAATTACAATCATTCAAGGCCCTCCTGGAACTGGTAAAACTAAAACTATTTTCAATCTTTTAGCATGCATAAAAAGTTTAGGGAGGACCGTAGCAATGGTTTCTTCAAACAATCTTGCGATTATGGATGTTGAAGAAAAAATTGATGAACACGATGATTTGAGAAATTCAACTGCTTTTTTGGGGAATAATACGAAGAAAAGTGAATTCAACAATATCAATAAAAGTGGGCCTAAAAAAGGTTGTCCGATATATCGTTTTACAACAGAAAATAATGGGAAGAAGCAAATTGAATATGAATATGAAAACACAAAATATGTGCATCCAATTGAGCCACAAATTAAGATGGTATTTTTTCTGAAAGATTTTCCAATAATTACAAGCACTATACAATCACTCAAATCAAATTTTGAAGATAGTATAGACCAGTTTTTTGATTATGTGGTTATTGATGAAGCTTCGTTAATAACCATTGATTTGGGAATTCTTGCAATGACTTCCGCAAAGCAACTTATTGTTGTTGGCGATGATAACCAATTACCGCCGGTGGTAAATGGTGAAGATTTGAAGAAAATTGATAAAAAATTCAAAATCGATGATAAGGATATTTACAAGCAAACAGAAATAACAAGTTTCATGAGAATTTGTGAAGTCATGTTCAATATAAAACCAATATGTCTAAAACAGCATTATCGCTGTCATCCTGCAATTATTGGTTTTTGTAATGAATACGTATATACAAAGGCTAATGAAAAATTAGATTTAAATCCCGTTAGAAACAATACAAAGATAGCCACTATTAATGTGAAATGCCCCATTCGATTGGTTTATTATGAAGGGGACTATTGTGAATCGTTAAACGGGGGGAGCAAAGTCAATCGGAAACAAATCAATGTCTTTCTCAACGAGGAATGGGACAGTTTTATCGAGAAAGTCAATTCAGGAAAAAAGGTTTGTATCATGTCGGGATTTAAAGGACAATTAGAAGAACTGAAAAAAGGGTTGAAAGATAAATTGACAAATGACAATGACATAAAAATGGAATTGCTGGAGGGATTAAGTGGGGTAGAAATTTTAACAATACATAAATCGCAAGGTTCAGAATTTGATGTTGTATATCTGTTGCCCGTAGAAGACAACGAATGGAGTTTGTGGAGCCAACAAAAGCGGTTGATAAACGTGGCTGTTTCAAGAGCAAAAGAAGAACTGGTCGTTATTACCTCAACGCATTTAATGAATCCAGATTTGCAACAAGAATTAGGAGTTGAAATATATTGTTCTTTATCTGATACTATACAGCATTATGGTAGAACGAGACATTATGGAAAGGATTGGGATAAAGAAGAAAGGTTCGTTCAGAAACTAACTGATTATGCATATGAACAATTTAAAGAAAATAATGAATTTAAAGATGGCTATTATGGATTTCACAAGTCTGGTTTAACTTCAATTTTTGATACAGCAAAACGAACTTCAGAAAAAGATTTTGATTCTGGAGAGCCTTCAGGCTACGAAAATAAATGTGCAGAAGTGTTGAAAGATATTGTGAAGGAATATGAAGGCCGGATAGAAATAATACTGGAAATGAAATGGGAAGATTGTGAAGAATTGAAACATAAGAAATGGCTTGAAGAAATCAAGCAAGAATTATATGGTACAGGATTTACTTCAGACGAACTTGATTACTATAAGCACAATAGGCGTTTCGATTTTATGCTAGTTATAGATGGGAAAAATAAACTTGTTATTGAAGTAGACGGGGAATTTCATAGGAAAGATGAAAACAAAAAAGAAGTAGATATAATTAGAGATAGTATATGTCAAAAAGCGGGAATAGAAGTTTTACGTTTGCCAACAGATGGCTCTAATAAGGAATATGAAGTAGATACAATAAAAAGAAAAATAGAAGAATTAATGGATTGATTAAAGCAACACGTGTGGTATTATTTCATGTTTCAATCATAATAACCATATTGATAGCTATGACCCAGCATACAATTCCGTCATTTTTCGTGCTTCTTCGGTAAACTCGTTGCATTGTGCTGCCTTTTTGAACGGGATATACTTCCAAACCAATAGAATCAATGCTGGATATTATTCTCTCAACATCCTGAATGGGATATGTGCTTAAATCCAACCGGCTTATTTGTTCTTCTAAAGTCATAATCACCACTTATGATATGACAAACATACTTTTAATCGACAAATTTGTTGCATCCACATTAATCAGATTATGCACGAATATCTCGTTTGTGCTGTTTTGAGAAATGTTGACGTTTAATTCCTATATTGGAGCAAAAAAAACAGGTATTCGTTTAATCTTTAATTATTTAAATTATGTTGTCAGAAACACAAGTATTAGTGGTCTTGCCAGAAAATGAATGGTTGGATATTAAAAAGAAGTTGGAAGAAATCTCTGAGTTGATAACTAATCGGAACGCCGAAGAACGTAATTCGGAATGGATTGATTCAGCAACGGCAAGAAAAATGCTGTGGGTGTCAAATTCCACTTGGCAAAACTATCGAAACCAACGAAGAATTCCTTTTTCGCAGTTTGGTCGGAGAATTTATGTTAAAAGGGCCGATTTAGAGGCTTTTATGAAAGAACATTATATATACAAACACAGTTAACTAACAGAGAGTAATCAAATAATAGAACAAATATTATTTTTGTACAAAATCACCATAATTAAGAATATTTGTGGTATGTTCGTACCGAATTATGACGATTCATTATGTACGAACAGAATACATATCTATCATCCGCTAGTGTAAAGAAGCAAGGAAGAACGGCTTACTACAAGATGCTTGGAAGCGCTCGTCAGGGAGACCTGATTCGAGTGCGCCGTGGCGTTTATGCCAATATCGACCAACTTGGCGGCAATATGATAGACATTGAAACTGTTGTGCCAGACGGGATTCTTTGTCTTTGGTCAGCCTGGAGCGTTCATCGACTTACCACATCAATGCCACAAGCCTTTCATATCGCCATTAAGAGAGACAGAAAGATAAAAGTTCCTTCCTTTCCAAAGATTGAGGTTCATCATTATACCGTTGCTATTCTCAACATTGGGGCGGTTTCAATGAATATTGATGGCTACAACATCCGCATATACGATGTGGAACGTTGCGTATGCGATGCTGTGAAGTTCCGTAACAAGATAGGAATGGATGTCTGCTCTGAAATAATCAATAATTATTTGGAACGACCAGACAGGAACCTGACTAAATTGATGGATTACGCCCGTCTGCTTCGTGTCGGAAACATTCTAGAACTATATCTACAGGTAAACCTATTAGCAAAGAAGATATAAAGTACTATGGTTTCATCGAAAAACAGACTTGCTCTTTCTATTGTTGTATGGCCATTATAGCCGTCATTAATAATACATTTCAATATAACTGTACGCTTTCTCAAAGACATCGTTGTCCTTAATCTGGTATTTCAGCCAAAGGATTGAACGCAGTTTCTTCTTTATCTCGCGGCGTGCGGTTACACTTTGGAATGCATCGTTGAACTGACGGATAATGTTTACCACCTCATTGTCGATGTCGTTGACAACTTGCTCTACTATGATTGGTGTCTCCTCTGATTTTATGCTCTGGAAAAGGTCGGTAAGTGCGGCCCTTGCTTGTGCACGTTTGTCGGCAGGTTTTTCAATTTTCTTTTCTTCTTCAAGTATCTCACGAGCCATCTGCAACAACTGCTTCAAGAAGTCGATGCTCGAAATCAGGCTCTGTTCCATACGCTCGCGCAGTTCATCAAGTTTCTCCGCAAACTTCTTGAACTTCGGGTCGCCCTTGTGCTCACCGAGACGAATCTTCAGCATTTTCTCTACCTCAACAATCTTCTTCTGACGCTTCTTCTCATCCTCCAACACCGAGTCGATAATGCCAGCGTCAACCACCAAATCTTCGAGCGGGGTGCCAATGTCGATTGTATCGATGTTGTTGTGGATAATCTCAATGGTTTTGGCACCGAGCAATGTCCAAATAAGGTTTCCTCCGCTCAACGGGCGGACACTCTGGTACACTTGTGCCATCCAGGTGTAATCACTTGAATACGGCCCCAGGAATTCGTCTGGTGAGACAATTTCCCACGCTTTAGCCAGTCGTGCAAAGTGCCGTGCAAAGTTGGTTTTTACGCCTTCATCCTTCAGACATTGCTGGGCGGCAGTCAGGCCTTCCCATCCGCCAACCGTGCGGTCAACACCAGGGAAGAATTGCAGACAATCATTCATATATGTTGGAATGAGTGCCTTTATCTCATCCATATTTTTGATTATGGTCTTAACGCTCTCCTCGTCGAAGGCAAGGCTCTTGGCAACATCTTCGAACACTCCGACAAAGTCAACAATCAAACCGCACTTTTTGTTTTCGTTGTAGGTACGGTTGGTGCGGCAGATTGCCTGAAGCAATGTGTGATTCTTCATTGGCTTGTCGAGGTACATACACTGCAGAATAGGTGCGTCGAAGCCCGTGAGTAGTTTGCTGGTGACAATCACGAATTTCAGCGGCGACAGCGGGTCGCGGAACTGGTCGAGTAGTTTTTTCTCCTCATCGCGGGTGCGCTTGAAGGCTTTATAATCGTCGGCCTTATCGCCCGAAGTATGCATCACAATGGTTGTCTGGTCGTCGGTGCCGAGCAAGGCGTCGATAGCCTTTTTGTATTTGACACAGCAAGCACGGTTATAAACCACCACTTGTGCCTTCATTCCTGTCGGCTCAATGAACTCGCGGAAATGGCTGACAATGTATTTGCAAACATCGTTGATACGTTTGTCGGCTGTAAAGAATGCTTCGACTGAAGTGCGCCGAACAAGTTCCTGCTTGTCTTCCTCGCTTATTTGGTCGGTGAGTGCGTCAAATTCTGCCTGCAGTTTTTCTTCGTCGAGGTGCATTTCCACAGGAACGGTTTTGAAGTTGAGTTCCAGCGTGGCACCATCGTCAACAGAGTTCTGGAAGGTGTATTTTGAGATATAACCATACTCATCCTCCTCGCTGCCGAAACAAGCAAAGGTGTTGTGGTCGTTGCGGTTGATAGGTGTACCTGTCAATCCGAAGAAGAACGCATTGGGCAATGCAGTACGCATTTTCTTGCCAAGGTCGCCTTCCTGGGTTCGGTGTGCCTCGTCCATCAACAGAATAATGTTGTCGCGGTCGTCAATCACTTCGCCATCGTTCAGGTCGCCGAACTTGAAAATGGTTGTGATTAGAATCTTACGCTGGTGTATCTTGGTTTCCAACTCTTCTTTCGAAGTAATGTTGTCCACGTTGGGTATCTCGGCGCGGGTGAAGTCGCCAGTTATCTGGTCTTCCAAATCGATACGGTCGTCGACAATGACCACAGTGGGTGCCTTCAAATCGTTCTGGCGGCGCAGTTTCTGTGCGGCGAACACCATAAGCCACGACTTGCCCGAACCCTGGAAATGCCAGATAAGGCCTTTGCGCGGTCCTTTTCCTGCTCTGTAGGTGCCAAGCACACGCTGAACAATGGCTTCGCCACCGAGGTATTGCTGATAGCGGCAGACAATCTTAATCTTACGTCCGCCTGTGGTGCCTGTGAACACTGTGTAGTAGCGGTAAATGTCGAGCACTCGCTCGGGTGTGAGCAACGACAGATAGTTGTGCTCCACATCCTCAAGTGTGCCGTGGCGACGCTCCTCATCGGCATACCACGGGCCCCATTTGTCGACGGGGCAGCCCACACTGGCATATTGCAGTTCGCGCCCTTCGCTGGCGAATGTGAATATGTTCGGCACAAACATTTCGGGTATGCTTTTCTGGTAGTGCATTATGTCGGTTGCGCCATCGGCCCAGGTGACCGACGATTTGACGGGCGTTTTGGCCTCGCCCACAATCATTGGTATGCCATTGATTATGTAAACCAAATCGAGACGTTTACCGCCTTCCTTGCTTGGACGCGGGAATTCCCATTGGTTGGTAACCACACAGCGGTTTTCGGAAGGGTTATCGCTGAAGAAGCGAATGTTGATATTCTCGCCATCATCGCCGAAAGGATATGAGTTCTCATCGAACAGAAGGCTGCGGAAGCGGTCGTTGGCGTTTATGAGTTCCTCGTGGTTGTTGCCTATGATGCAAGCCGCGCGCAGTTTGAATATCACTTGCGACGCCTGTTCGTCGGTAATGTTGTTGAATTTCTTCAAGGCTGTCAGAAGCCAATCGGTTACCAGCACCTCATCGGGCAGACGAGGTATGTTTTGCGGTTCAACATATATCCAGCCACATTTGCCAGCGGCGTTAATGAGCATCTGCTCTACAGTGTTTTCTTCGTTAAAATATGCCATAATTATGTGCGAATTATACTCGAATTACGTGCGAATTATAACCAAATTATAACCGAAATATGCAATCTAAATAACTAATATTCAATACATTTAATGATTGTGCTCGAAATTTTACGTGCGAATTATAACCGAATTACGTGCGAATTACGTGCGAAATTCAGTAACGCCCTTCTCGGTTAAGCGCCATCTCCTACCATCGCGTGTCAATAATCCTTCTTTATGTAAACTAACAAGAATGCGCGTTATGTAGTACTGTTTTGACTTGTAATCTTTGAGTGAAGGTAGTGCGTGCTCCAATCCCTCATACGCTTCAGCCCTTTTAAAACCATCTTCTCCAGCATTGTATGCCATCTGAAGTATGAGTTTCTTCAATGCTTCATAAGCAAGCCCCTTGTTCTTTGTGTATTGCGCAACTTGGTGCGTCAATCTTGCAACATCCAAAGAAATAGAAAGATTTGTCCCTCTGCCTTCTATCAACTTACGTGCTTTCAGGTGTTTTATCGCATTTGGTGTTATCGGATGGTGCTTCTGCACGGCATCGAGCCAAATACATTCCTTTAGCGAGAGCTGGTCGCTGCTTTTCAGCAATGTTGAGTATTTCTCGTCAATCATTTTGCCATATATCGTAACGCCAACCGTACGGTTTACATTATCTATTTCGTAGTCGGGCATTGGAAAGAAACGGTTTCTCTGCTCTGTAAATATTTTCTTGATACCGCGTCCTACTGTATCAATCATATTGAAATGCACCATTCCTTTGCAAAGGCATTCATTGCGGTAATGCAATTGCGGTCCCTTATGTTCAAGAGCCTTTTCTATGGTGCCAGGAATAAAGGTGCCTCCGTTGCCATAATACAGTTTCCCTGGGCTTTCCACAAAAACAATTCGCTGTTGCAGGGTATAATCCTGGTGTGCAATGGCATTATGCAGAGCCTCACGAATGGTATAGTCGTCGTACTGCTTCATAGTGTCGGGGAACAACGTTCCGCCAGGCAGTTCCCGCATAGTTTTATTTCGAATTTTGGCTAACACATTATCGACTGTCAGTATGAATGGAATGGTGAAATGCTCATAATCCTCAACAATTTCGTCTTCGTTTTGCAGAGTCCAAGTGATTTGAGCCACGGCTGGGTGTATTTTATTGAGCGTTAATGGTTTGCCAAGCAAAAGTATGGCAGCACGGGTGATTTGTCCGTCGCGCATCATATTGCTGTTACTCAAAAACTCCTCCATATTCCAATTGTCCACTTCTTCGCCCGATATGTTTGAAGCGTGCACCTTCTTGTACATCACTCGTGCTTTGGCAAGCGCCAGTTCGTCAAGGTCGGCTATGGTTGCATTGGGAACCAATTGCGCGGTCCAGTCGGGAATTGGCGGCTGATTGCGTATTTCATCGCGTTTGGTCTGATTCAATGGTTTCAGACTCTCGCCATCGCGGCCGTATGGAATTCCTTTCCAGTGCATTACAATATTGCGTGGCGAGGCGGGGACTTTGAAAAGCAACACTCGTTTACCATCGACTGTCAACGGAACAATATCGCGGAAGATAAGATTGTCGGTGGTGTGTTGCGACATATCTTGCTTCAACTTGTTCAGGGCAGTCTCGCTGTCTTTAAATGTGGTGCCAGTTATCTGGTGTGTGTTATTGTCCACACCAAACACTATCCAGGCAAAGTCGCGTTCGCGCAGGTTTGCCTCGTTACTCAATGCAGAAAAGTACTTACCCAGTTCGTCAACATCAAAGTTGTTTTTGGCCGCTTTGAACTCAACCACTTCGTTTTCCGAATGGCTTAGCAAATGGTTTAATATGTCGTAATAGTTTTCCATACTATTTCTGTTTCTTTTATATGATATGGTCTAATTCTCAATTATTTATCAAACTCTTTATAAGCGTACATATGGTATCTATCAATTTTCAAAGTTTAATTTCTGATTCGTTATCCTATATTAAATCAGGGAAATCAGGGCAACATCTTTTCGCATTAGTTTGAGCTAACGCATAACCAACGCTGGTAATTCTAAACCAAAGTGGAATATCTTCGAACCATTCTCTAACCTTTTTAAGGCTCTTATAAGAGTCCCATTTTTTCATAAAATTTGTCTTTGCCTCTTCCAACAAATGACCATCTTTTGAATAAAGATCAAGTATTGGATTTAGCTCTGATACTAGATCTTCTTTTTGAGCACATCTAATACGTAAGTAACCAGGTAAGCATTCGTTAGGAACTAGACTATTTTGGTCATAATTATATTTTGCTAATATCTCTTTTGCTTTTTCGTGTTCCTCTGATCCTTCCTTAATACCGACACAAACATAACCATCATAATTCGCTGAGAGTATCTTCTTAAGTTCATAAAATTTACCCGTACGTATTCCAATGGCACCAAGGACATCTAAATGATCTATCCACCTATCTCCTTTTGGCAGTTCAGTAAATAATAGTTTAGAATAGAGTTCATCCATCGTATGCAAGCCGGCATTAACATCTGGATCTGTTGGATTAATATGAAGTATAGTTGCTACACATGTCAATCCACACAATGAATCATAATCTACTTCATTAACTATTTGAATGGCTCTGTTTATTCCTGTATCAATTATCAAGTCTTTACCTTTCTCAATATGACAAACTAATAACTGAGTAAGCATATCCAAATCCTCGTCCCGGGAACTCTTTACAGCTGATATTTTTGCATCTCTAAGCATAAACTGGAACTTTGGCTCCACTAGTTCATTGACAACATTCTCAATAGTCGTAATTCTTGGAATCCATACTGACTCAAATTTATCAATCTTTTGTCTACAAATATCTTCAGAAACCTGAGTACAGAGATTTAATGCTTGTGTAGTCACCTGTGTTGATACTGTTGTTGTAAAAGTAACCACATCGGGCAATCCCGGATTGGTTATTGTAATGTTGTTTGTCTGACTCCCGATTATAGTTTGATTGGAATTGTCGCCAATTTGCTGATACTGTGATGAATTATCACCAGCCTTTTGCTCTTGATTTGTCTTTGAGATATCCATAACTACATTGTCTGTTTCTGTGTAGAGTTATTGCCAGCTTTTTGTGACTGAGAAATGGTATTTTCGTCTTTTATCGATGTTGAGCGAACAGACTGCTCTTGATTAGAACTAAAACCCGCTCTCTGTTTTTGCGAGAGTTTACTTTTAGTTTTATACTTATAAACTCCAATTCCTACGCAACAAGATAGGATGAAAACAATAATTGCTATAGCCCATCCATCGAATGCTATTTCCGGATTCAAAATGTTTAAATACATCATACATTATCAAGTTTTGTTAATTAGTGATTTAATGACTTTATCTATCGCTTCTATCGCTTTCCGCAACTCCGCTTTGCTTTGCTCGGATTGATTATAAATGGCAATATATTCGTCTTGCTGTTCAATAGAAGGTACAATCACTGGCATTGAATCGTATTGGGTAGCACTTATATTGGGTTGAGCACCAATTTTTTGTGTTTTGGACACCCAATTATAGTAAGTACCAGAATGCGTGAATGCTTTCAAAAATTTTGGTCTTATGTCATTCTCTTTCAACTTATATTTAATGAGGTACCCTGCATAAATAGCATCACCATATTCGTGAAGATATGTTTTCCCAACAGTGGCGCCTGTTCTGGCAAATAAAATATCATTGATTTCCAATGTGTATTTGTCGTCGTATGTTTCAGCACTTTTAATGTCATCGTTTAGGGTTCCATCTTCGTTTATGTCTGTAATGCGAATGTAACGTGGTGTTTGTTTTACATAATCAATTGCAGAAGTGTTAGAACCATATTGCCCAGAAGAAACGGCAACATCAAGTAATTTGCGCACTTTGGTTTTGGGTTTTTCCAATGTCCCAAACATCTCCACAAACTGCGCCCTCACCATTTCGTCAGTGGCGGCAAGAAGTTTCTTGTACGACTCCTTCAGGCGGTAGGCGGCCCAGAGTTTGTCGGCAAGGGCTTTCTGCTCGGGAAGTGGGGGTAGTGAGAATTCGTAGTCGGCAAGTGTACTCCAGTTAAGAAAAAAATTTACTCCACCACTCTTGTTTTCTTCGCAATAATTCCAAAAATCATCGGTTTGCATAACCAATGCTAAATATTCTTGAAGTAGGACGTTTCGGTCTTTTGTCTCTATAACAAATGTTTTTTCCGAACATATACCATCAAATTCGGCAACTCCACATTTTTTCAAGTGAGGATTCCGAGTAACAAACAAAATTTGACCTGATTTAAAGCCACAATAAAACATTGGACCAATAGTTGAACCCTTAATCAGTCCCTTGTCGTGAATTATCAGTTCCTCGGATTCAATATGTTCACCGCCAGCATAATATATTTTGTCGGTATTGAATCTATCTTCTTTTGTATTTGCTCTATGCGCTACTTCTGAAAATTTAACAATACTCATACAATGCATTCAATTAATGTTTTATAACAATTATGCACGGCTTGTGATTCTTTTTCCCAATTTTGGATAAGTACATTTATATCTTCTGATTCTTTCGTATCACTTGATTTTACATAGTACTTGGGGGAAATTGTATAATTCTTATCAGGAATGCTGTTTGCATCTATTACACAGGTGCGACCATCTATTGTACTATAACTGTTGTAAAGCGACAAAATCATATTTATATGATTTTCCGAAAGATAACTCTCCGTGTTTTTGCGCTCGACAAAATCTGTTGCTTTAATTAGCAAAATCTTTCCTTTTTTCTTTTCTTCTTTATGCTTGCGACAAATAAGAATGCACGCTTCCATTGGTGAATTGAAGAATAAGTTTTTGCCAATGCTTATTACAGCATCAATTAAATCAGCCTCAATAAGATTCTTCCTAATATCTTTTTCTATTAGCCTATTCAGTATCCCGTGTGGTAAAAGAATGGCACATCTTCCATTAGTATCATTCATAGAAGCCAAAATATGCTGTATAAATGCATAATCGGCTTTTGATTGCGGTGGTGTGCCAAGGAAATTGCGTCCCCATCGGTCGTTCTGGAAGGCATCGCGGTTCCAAGTCTTAATGCTGTAGGGCGGATTGGCGAGCACAATGTCGAACTTGCGCAGGTGGCTGCCATCGACAAAGGCGGGGTGGGCAAGCGTGTCCTCGCGCACAATGCTGAAGTCTTCAACGCCATTCAGATAAAGGTTCATACGGGCAATGGAAGCGGTGAGCGCGTTAATCTCCTGCCCAAAAACCTTCACGCCCTGCCAGGGCTGGCCTTTCTGGCGCAGATAGTCGAGACACTTCACAAGCATTCCGCCACTGCCACAGGTGGGGTCGTAAATGCTCTCGTCGGGCTGTGGCTGCAGAATCTCGGCCATCAGCGTTACCACGGTGCGGTTGGTGTAGAACTCCTGCGCGGTGTTGCCTGCATCGTCGGCAAACTTGCCAATAAGGTATTCGTAGGCTTGCCCCATCTCATCGGCTGGGCACGAGGCAAGGCTCAGGTTGTAGCGCGAGAAATCCTCAATGAGCGAAGTGATTATGTGGTCGGGCATTTTGGCTTTGTTGGTCCAGCCGTCTTTGGGTCCGAAAATGCCTTCCAGTCCGCCAATCACGCGTCCGTCGGCCTCCTCGCCAGGGTTGGCCTGCTCAATGGCGATAAATGCCTCGACAAGGCGCTGCCCAACGTTTTCGGTCACTTCGCGCACATCGCGCCAGTGGGCTCCGTCGGGAATACGGATTGCCAGTTCCTCGGCCTGCATACCTGCGTATTCGGCACCTCCCTCGCGCACAAAACCTTCGAACTGCTCGTCGTACACATCGCTTATGCGCTTGAAGAAGAGCAGCGGAAAAATGTACTCCTTGTATCCTGCGGCGTCAATCTGTCCGCGCAGACGTGTGGCGGCTCCCCACAGGAACGATTTGAGTTCGTCGAGCGAAATGGGCGCGTCAGCCTGGCGGTAATTATGTGTTTTGTCTTCTTCTTTCATACTCAAATGTTTATCACATTCCTGAACTCCGCCTCACGCATTTTCACTTCCTCGTAAGCCGCCTTGAATTCGGCAAGCACTTCGGCATAGGGGCGAGTTTCCTCTTTGTGGTACTGCACATATTTGTTTGGCGACAGGTCGTAATTCTTTGCGGCAATCTCGTCGAGCATAACCACTTGCGAATAGTCCTCAACATTCTCGTAGTTGGCATAGAGTTCGTAGAGGCGGTCAACATCTTTTGGTTCGAGAATGTTCTGTGCGCGTTTCTGGGTGAGGATTTTTGTGCCGTCAATCATCAGAATGCGTGCACTGTGGGCAGCGGGTTTCAACTTGCGCAGAATGAGGAAGCAAGGCGAGAGTCCTGTGCCGTAGAAGAGTTTGTCGCCAAGCGTGACAACGGCTTCAACCAGGTCGCTCTTTACCAGTTTCTCACGTATGCGGCCTTCCTCGTTGCCACGGAAAAGAACTCCCTGCGGCATCACCACCGCCATACGACCGTTGCCAGGCGCCATCGACACTATCATATGCTGAATCCAGGCATAGTCGCCGCACGAGTCGCTGGGCGTGCCCCAAATGTTGCGCCCGAACTTATCCGACGACCATTCAACCGAGCCCCATTTCTCAAGCGAGAAGGGCGGATTGGCAATCACGCAGTCGAACTTGGCCACTTCGCCGCCTTGCAGAATCTTCGGGTTTCGAAGGGTGTCGCCCTGCATAATGTTGAAGTCGCTGGCACCGTGCAGAAAGAGGTTCATCTTGGCAATGGCCGAGTTAACCACATTCTTTTCCTGTCCGAAGATACTGCCGCAGCACAGGCTGCTGTGGTGCATATGGTGGACAGCCTCAATAAGCATACCGCCACTGCCGCAGGCGGGGTCGTAGACGGTTTCACCTGGTTGGGGGTCAAGAATACGAACCAAGAGTTGCACCACGGGGCGCGGTGTGTAAAACTCGCCAGCCTGGGCTTTTGAGTCGTCAGCAAATTTTTTGAGCAAAATCTCGTAGGCGTCGCCCATCAAATCGGAAGGGTAATCGTTGTTGCCCAGATTCTTTGTACTCAAATGCTCAATCAGGTCACGAATCTTTCCGTCGGAAAGGTTTTTCTTGTCGGTCCATTTTTGCGCGCCGAACATACTCAACACGCCAAAAAGGGTATCGGGGTTGGCCAATTCTATTCCGCGCATAGCACCCACAATGGCGGCACCGAGGTTCTCGGTACGCTCGCGCACATCTTTCCAGTGGCAACCATCGGGAATGACAAATCGGTGCTGCTCGGGCAGGGCGGCGTATTCCTCATCGCCGCCGCTGTCGGCCAAGGCTATCTGTGTCTCCTCGTCATAGACGTCCGAAATGCGCTTATAGTAGAGAATTGGGGTGATATAATCTTTGAAGTTGTCCTGGCTGACAGGGCCCCGCAGAATGTTGCACGCCTCGAACAGGAAGTTATACAGGTTCTGCACTCCTTCGAGCCGTAATTCTTGCGGTGTCTTGGCAACATCAGCCGAATCCTTTTTATTGTTTTTCTTCGCCATTATTGTTCAACTACGCAGTGATATGCTTATCAGTCAGCACTTTTTATTCGCTCTTTTTATCCTTACAATGATAAGGAAAAAAGGAACAATATAATCATTTTTGGTGGTTGCGCTTGGTTTGTTTATAAGTATTGCTGATGTCATTGGACTTTTCCCGCAATATACTCTCTCAAATACTTAAACGGGAACGGAACCACAGTCAGTTGACCGTTTCGCACGAAAGTGACAGCCATTAGTTTTAACATTTCGGTGAAAAACAAATCGCTGTATCTGTAAGCGTCAACCATTCTGATATTTGCTGCTGTAGGAATCACTCTTCGCATACCTGCACCTATTATTCCTGAAAAATAGCACAACGAATGGTCATTGTCAGAAAAGCACTTGATATCTGTTATTGCAGGGAACAATTCTTCACGGCTTTCAATGTTTCGGAGTTTATTGTCACCGCTTTCTAATCGGCTCTTTATAAGTTCAATTTCGGGAATTGTTCTCAATTTGGTGTCATAGATAACATTAATATCATTCCCCTTTTTAACAACGCCCACCACATCTTCATTTCCAAATATATCAACACATTCCTGATACTCATTCTGCTCAAACAGAGTGTTTTCTTGTTTCGCTATCGAGAAATCGCCATCGTGTGAGATTGTCATAAAGTAGAAATCCTTTTTCTCGTCATCGTCTTTATGGCACACCCCGAATATTAGGTTGTCTGGATAATTGTAATCTTGCCAATTAACCATTGATATGCGCTTTGACACAAGGTCTTCTTTGATGAGTGCTTCTTGCATTATGTTATCTAACAATGAATTCAATTCTGTTTTTTTGCTATCATCATCAGAGTTCATCAAGTGCGCTATGGTTTCAATTGTGACGTGTTGTAAGGCGCAGCCTTTGTACACCAAGTCGTGCGGGTCTGCCTTATTTTCGTATTCTTCCTCTTTGTGAATAAGAATAATGTTGATTGCATCTTTTTTGGGGCTTTTTAGAACCGACACATCGCAATTAAAATGTTCTAATAGTTCTTCCTTTAGAAATTCAATATTTAATGATGATGTCGAATCCTGCACTTTGTCAACCAATACTATTCTGCGCAAAGAAGCCATTTCTTCAAATCGTTTCTCCATTTCTTTGACCATTTTGGTAGAAACAGATAACTCTTGATATTCGTCAAAGAAGTCGAATTCAATGTGAGCCATCTTGCCAAATGCCGCGTTGAATTTGTCGATGCAGTCACATACGACTCCCATTTTTGTTTTTTGGAAGTTCTCCAACGAGTCGATTTCGAGGAATTTGATGTTGGATTTCTTATTAGCGGTTTGTCGCATAATATAGGCGTCAGGGTCAGCACCTTTCTCGATTCTCTTCAAGATATTGTCTTTGCCGAGAACATATTCAGGATATTCGTTGAATTTCTTCTTGCCGAATTTGATATCGTTTTTCTTTGTGACGGACGTGAATGTTCTTACACTCCAGTCCAAAAGCAATTCCTTTGTTACTTTTAATTCCAAAGTGATTAGTTGTTTGCCTTTCGATTTAGTCCAAGATGGATGATTAATATAGAAATGCCCAGTAACGTTGTGGAATCCAAGAATTTTGCCTTCGTATGTTCCCAATGAATTGAGCAATAACTGAACAACAATATTTTGTGGTACCGTGCTTATTGCGACATTTTCAAAAGATATTTTCTCTGTTCCAGGCAGTCTGTCTATGGCCTTACCAAGGTTTATTCTGTTTTCGGCAGACTTCTTAAGCATCATATAAAACGAATTGCCACGCTCGTAAACAACCGATAATACAAATTTTTCATTAGTCAAATCGTCCACCAATTTGGCTGCGTTGTTTCCTTTCCCGAAATGCGTGTCGGAAGTCTTAACGTTAAAAAACTCGTATGTATCAGACAACAAACCTAATTCAAGATTCGCAATCAATTTGTTAGTTTGTATTCTGCTCATTTTTAAATTCTTGTATTTTGGTTAAAGCATTATGTGATATTTGGGAATTGCATATTAACGACAACTCAATGATTTCAAAACCATTTTCTGGCGTTGTTGTTATTGCGTCATTCTTTGTATCTCTAACATTTGCAATTATCACAGTCCTTACTTCCTTGCACCTTTTGGCTTTTTCAACGACTTTCTTGTGATATTCTTTAGCATCGAAGCGTGTTGTATCTTTCCAATACTTGAAATCGACATATATGGGTTCCCCTGTTACCTTAAAATCAAATAATTCGTGTTCTTCATTGTTTAATTCTTCCAATGGGATGCCAAAACCTTCGAAAAGGAACTTCCCGATTGCTTCGCCAAGTGCCCCTTTATAGACATTCTGATAAAGTGGTGGCGACATAATATAATCGCCTTCTCTAAATTCTGTTGCATATCCATTATCAAGAAAGAACGATTTTAAATTGGGTATACTCTCCAAAAGATTGTAAAGATTAACGTCTTCCTGCGAAACAGATGTCGAATCTTTAAATCTTTCTTCTGCTATATTCTCAATTTTGTCAAAATCCTCACTTTGTTTGTAGAAGTATTTGCTGATTGGTTTGCCAAATGTGATATAGTGCCCCTTGAATGGGCTGTCTTTCCATTCTTCTATTGTCAAAGTTGGATGTTTTAAAACATATTCACGTAACCCACTCCATTTTTTAATTTCCTCGTTATTCCAAGTGTTTTCAAAACATCTTGTGAGAAACTTAGAAATGCGTTTGTTCGACAATAACGAATCGCTAATAGCAATTTCGATAACCCTGCTTTGTGAAGGCTCTTCTGAGAATTTTAGTTTTTCCGCCAGTTCCACCATCTCGTGATTTAACAATCTGCCTTCTTCCAATAGAGTGGTTCTGTCTAATGCATCACCAAGTTCAGAGTCTGCCAAAACATAAACATTCTTACTGCGATAATTGGTTCGGCATTTTCTACCCATTGCCTGAACAATGATTTTAGTTGCATATATTTTTACATCGCGCAAATTCGATAGTTTTTTCATGGTACCAGTTGTTCTCTCTTTGTCGATGTTTATATATGTTCTCTTTATTTCAGACATTTTTTCATTTGGAGTTATTTCTCTTTTATGACCAAGATATTCCAATTGGAATATTCTGTTTATCGCAGATTCTTCATTGCCACCGCACAGATTAACAAGAGAAGTCGGTTTGTCCAAATAAATGCCTTCAATATCCATTTCTTCTTTTTTCCTGTCATTGTTGATTTTTATGACTTCACTCTTCTTGCAGTCAGGTATGGGGTATTGTAGATTTTGACCTGCGCCGATTGTAGCATAAGTCGAGATAATGAATCTTCGCTCGCCTTTGCTCAAGTCACCGATTAGTTCTTTTTTCTTTTGTTCAAAATTGTCAGAATCCAAAACCACACACATTTTGTCTTCAAAACGGACACATTTTTCCTGAGATAGATATTTAAAAAGTTTAAAAAGTTTGTCCTGGTCAAATTCCCAATCACCTTTTCTCAAGCCTCTTGAAAACAAGGCCAAATACGATTGAATGTTGTTGTCTAAAAATTGCTTGAACGCTAATACGGCTTTGTAGTATCTTACTTCTTTATATGTATCACCATTACAATGCGTGGTTAGATGCGCATTATTTGCTATTTCTGCATCAGAGTATATGTTTGCCCAATCTGGTGCGTTATTTGCAGATGTCTCAGTAAATTCCACAATTGTATTTACATTCTCAAATCCTGTTGTTTGGCTTTCAATGAACTTTTTTATCCTTTCTTTATCTTCAGCTGTCGGTTTCACAAACCTATCGCCCAATTTCCATTCCAGATAGTCAATGTCATAATTGCCCAATACGGTTTTAAATGTTGCTGTGGCAGATATTCCGATTACTTTTGAAAGAGAACAAATCGAATACATTATACTTTCAGGAGTGTCCTCAAAAACATATTTTTTTATAACCGTTGTGTTATCGTGCGAATAATCGTCACAGAAATCGTAATGGCTGAATCCGCTTGAGTAAAAGCCGAAATCATCTTTTATTTCAGCATTGTTTGACTGTATCTTCAACGTGTTGTTATATGACAAAGCCATATTTCTAATAACCCTGTAACTCTCTCCTTGCAGGTGTAATGAGTCAAGTATCGTATCAAGAGCGTGTAATTCTGTAAATTCACCATAAGACTTGCCTGGCTCTTTCTTTTGGTTTTTGTTTTGATAGTAACTATAAGCCAATATGCAAACAAATCGTGTGAAATGAGAAATCGCACCCTTTATTTTGTCTAACGCTTCATATAGAGTCGTGTCCGATTCACCTTTCGAAATGAGTTCCAGGGTATTGATATTTTCATTTTTGATAAATCTTGTTGTTACATTCTCTTCGCTGGTTGTATAATTATTGTGAGTTAAATCGGAAAACAAAACAATGCGTTTTTCTTCAAAGCCGACAGATTTATGGTGTTGTAGCAAGTGATATTTGTCGGAGATTTCATTAAAGATTCTAATGTTTTTTTCGAGAGCGCGTTTATGAGACGGCTTGTTTTTGACGTTATCCCATATATTCGATGGTATTGATTCCTGATTGTCAAGGCATATTTTGATATTCCTAAAAAGGTCAATATAGTCTATACCATTGTTCAGACCATTTTGAACAATCACATCTTGAATCTCTTTTTTCGTCGCATCAAACTCGTCAATGAACACTATGGAATTTTTGAAAAAGGAAGTTTCATAAAGTCTGACACCTTTTTCAATGATTGTGTCGAAAGGAAGAACTAATTTCTTCATCGTCACGAAAAAAACACTTTTCTCTTCGGAGAAAACGGCAGGGTACAAATCTCCCACCCATTGCCAACTTTTGTCATTCTTGATGGCATTTATTTTTTCTGTTTTCTTCTTGAATTTTCGAGAAAGAGTTTTGCTTATCAATCCTCTGAAATCCCGTTCAATATCAACGTATGCTTCAGGATTCTTAACACCTGCCATTATTAAGGCTTCAAACTTTTTATACTCTTCCGAGTACCGTATGTCTTTGTCTTTAATGTTTTCCTTGACTTTCTCAAAGTTTTCAATGGCAGAATCTTTATTGGAAAGTGCCCTAAAAACTAAATCCCGCAATTCGTCATCTTTATCCAAATCGTCCAATAGTTCCTCGTATGGGTCATCCACGTTTTTTATTAATGATGTAACGAAGAATATCTTTTTGCCTTGATTCTTTTTAAGATATTGTTTGATGAATTGTAAAACATTAAAGGTTTTTCCCGTTCCTGTTGGCATATCTAACAGTAACAATCCAGTATTCTTTGTTTTATCCAGACAATATTTGCTAATTAATTCCAACATAAAATAACGCTTCTTTTAATCAAATTAAATCACAAAGATATTGGAACTGCAAAAAGTGTTGGCACGATTTGACACAAAACATTTGGCTGATTTATAGAAGGGAAGGTATTCCACAGCATGCTGTTGTTGGGCGTTGCTAAGTGGGGAAAAAATACCAAACTATAATGCGTGATATTTCCGCACTCGTTGAGACGGGCATATTGTTCGTCAAGGTGGGCGAAAAGAAAGTCGGCAGTTTTTGCCAAAAAAGTTATAGGTTATTTTGGGTCACCGAGATTTCAATTTATCATATCCCGATATAAGTCGGCAGGACCGAGGTGCCACAGTTTTGTCTCTTCCTGCTCCATATGTTTGTAGGTGTCTGACAGATACACTGCTTTGATAGCATCGACAAGGCTGACATTGTTGTGTTCCTGCACGAAACCAGCCATTCGGCTCACCTTCGATGGCAGCAACAAGTACAAGTTCTGCTGGGTTATTTCTCCAATCATCATATCCTTATCTCCTTTGCTTCAGCAAATATAATGCTTTTGAGCGAACGCGCAGTATGAAACAGATATTGGTCGATGAGGGAATATGTGCGCAGTTCTGCAATTAGCGCCTGTTTACCTATCACGCCACCCTCGTACAATGCGAAAGCCGCATACACACGGTCGTTGGCCACAGGTCCATACACTATATCATAATCGTGAGTAAATCCTTCCTGCATACGATTTGCCATCACAAAATCAACCCATTCTTCGGTGGGAGCCTGAAACGATATTGTTTTTAGTGATTGCATTGCATCAGTATCAAACTCATACACATTTACATAGCCAGTGTCCAATTTGTTTTCTTTCATACGTCGCTGCACCCACCGCAACGCTTGGTCGTACGATGTGGTTGTATAGAATCCGTTTCCATAATCGAGTGTGCGCTTTGCCACTTTTATCTCTGGATTCTCAACCTTCTCTATGCTTCCGTGGTATAGTTTGATTTTCATTTATTTTTCTTTTCTCTGATGCCAATATACTCATCAATATCTTCAAGTATCCACTGACAACTCTGTGTATGCAGTACATCGTAGTTGTCTTCCAGATAACCGAGCACGCCAAATTTGTCGAGTTTCAGCATAGCCTGCTCGCCAGTCAGTTTTTTGGCATTCTTGTATTGCTCAATGCAGAACGATACAAAATAGGCAATGTCTTGCTCTCTGCTGCTCATAGTTGGTGTATTATCCGAACACTATTTGTTTTTGCAATTATAGCGATTTTTCATTTTTGATGTTGCATGTCAACTATTGGCCGAGTCCAATTACTCAATGCACATAAGTCACTCAAACAACAGTGACTGCTCAAGTGCAGTGTCAGATTCGCCAAGCAGTTCGTACATATTATTGAATTGTGCAGAAACATTCATAATGCGCAGCCATTTTTATTCCAATTTTCATTCACGTCAGCCCAACAACGGCTTTTAGCAAGAACATTCCATAATTCAGCATTGCCCGACATCAAGAGTGACTTGTTTGAGATGCGAGTCTTTCCAAGTAGACAGTCTAATGTGTCTAAAATAGTTATGAACGAGAGCACCGATTGGTATTTAAACTCACACCCGCCTTTCCCTTCCTCATAAATGTCAGCATTCCACTTTTTTATGTAATTGTTGTACATGTCAGCCAAATCGATTGAATCTGCTGATTGAACATTTTTCAGATAATCGGAAATTATTAGAGCCTGCATGGCATTATGGCTGTCAACATCTTGAAACTCACGGCTTATACCGAGTTTGCTCTTGTAAGCAACAAACGGTAACGATTCTACCATATCATTCACATATTGACGGTAAAAACCTTCTAAATGCTTGAAATCGTCAGCTGAAATCCAATAGCACATCTGGTCGCTACGATTGCAAGTGGCTATTTTTGCCGCAAAATTGTTCTTCGCATTTTCGAGCATATATCGCAGAGAGTCCATGAAAATTGTTTGAATATCAGAGCGTTTGATATAGGCATATACTTTAATGTTTTTTGGGCGATTTGGCAAAATCTTTTCGTTGTCCTCTTTCCGAATGTAATATACTTGAACCCAGTATCCCGAATTTACGTTCGCGAGTGATTCCGTCCAATAGGAATTACCTTCCGATAGTTTTTTAAGAGACTTGGCAAATTCGTTGCAATCTCGCACAATGCGATTATTCTCGTCAATTTTTTGAAAATACCTGTAAACATCGTAGTGGTCAAAACTAGGCAAAAACCGATTGTATAACATTTTGAGCAAATCGGTTAGCTCCGAGTATTTTCTTGAAGCCTTGTCAAAAGTTTTTCCCCTGATTCCAAAATTGGGCGATAGTTTTGGAATTTGGTCAGACAAATCGATGGCGTACCTTCTTTTTTCTTCTTCGACGCTTTTGCGGTGTAGTTGCTCTTTTTTGAATTCCTGCCGTTCAATTTCTTTTCGGCCTTTTGCTATAATATTAGTCCAATCTTTTGAGTCATGTACCAAAGGCGTATAATTGAACTTATATTGTTTTCCCGCATCAACAATTATATCGCCAAAATCGCCTTTCAAATCGTGTATCTGCGCGGAAAAATATGTATAAGTAATTCTTTTTGAATAATATTCTGTCTCTTCTGATTCATCGCCGATTTGCAGGAAATAGTCGCAATATTTGTAAATGTCTTCGACCGCAAATTGTCCTAAAAAATCATCCATCTTCTCTGAATAACCATTTTGTTGAGCGACAATTTCCAATTGCACAAGATTGTCTATTAAGACAGCAAGTCGGGCGTTTCTGTTGTGGTTCAATATGTTAAGCAGAAGATGCAACGAATTAGCCAAATCGTCATTATTGGCAGTTTCCGCAATAATGTCAAGTACCTTCCTATATCTATAATCATCTACGTCAACGCAATCATAGATATATTTATAAATATCAGACATTTTGTGTGTTACATATTCCAAAGTCTTTTCATAACCATTAGCATCGAAATCGGAAAAGTCGAGATACAAGACTTGATACCTGTTGATTTCTCGCTCAAAAAAGTCCAATCCCGAAACTTGTAGTTTCCCGAAGACACCTTTCGTATCAATATTCTTGTCAAGAAAGCACGCTAATGTCTTCAGGAAAAACGATGAGCCTGTTCCCGCACAATTGCATAATGTATGATATCCAGGATAGAACAAATACCCGAAACACATGGTCTTGTCAATGTATTTGTCCGTTTTTAAAAATTCGATTATCTGCGTGTAATTAAGCATAGTAGGCTTTAATTTAGGAAGTTCCATTTCAAAAATGGAAAAGACTTTATTAATATTCTATTAAGAGTGTGACGAATGAAAAACAGATCATTTACTTGTTTGTTTTAGCTTCGCACCAGTCTACTATTTTATTTGCCGTTTCTGTTCCGATTTTGACTATGACATAAGACTTTTCGCCGTCGTAGCTCATTGATAAATGCATTACATTATATCCACTGGTAAGCAATGTAGTCAGTTTTTTGCCTTTTCGCGAAGCTGCCATTTGGTAGTCTTTGATATCTAACCGACCTTTTTTTGTTTTTTTTATATTTAGTGCGTAATCAAGTGCTATTAAACATCCTGTCCATAATGTATGACCTGCAATCTTTATGTATTTTGAATCAATATAATAGTCACCATCTCTGATTGCTCTTTCTTTTAATATTTCATTAGCATCAGATATATGCCTACGTGCTTCTTCTATTGGATTTCTCTTTTCCATTTTTTCAAATTTTGAATATTGAATTTGTTCAGTAGGAAAGACATTCAACCACACAATGATCGGAACTATTTTGAAGTAGCCGTTTTATTGCCCACGAGAATAGTTACAATTCCATAAGTGTTTTTTTAATAATTATAATGAGTTACTCGAACAATTTTGATTTCTCAAGCGGTAAATCTGATTCGCCAAGTAGTTTGTTAAAGGCAGAGTATGTATAGAGCCGAGAGAGCCAGCATTACATTTTTCAGGTTGGCGCGCTGATAGTTCGGAATGCTATTCTCAGGTTCGTCGATCCTATAATGTTTGACAAGATTGTATTCCTGCCACCACCCAGCGGCAGACTCACTATCGAATCCAGCAAACGGAACCAAATTGATTTTTTCATAGGGGTATCTTGTGGATACTTTCTGGTTCTTAATCGAAGGTTCATTGTCAACAATTATGGCCATCTTTTGTAATATGTTCTTTGCTTTGGGCGAAGTTTTGACAATCTTGCAGTATTCCTCGGCAATAGAATCGACCTCGCTGCAAATATTCAAAAACAAATAAATGTAGCGATGGGAAAATGTCTTGTAGTTGCTTTTGTCAATAGCAACATATTCTTCCGTTTCAAGAAAATCTTTTTCAAGCAAAAGATACTGTTTCCAGAAGATTTTGGTAAATAATTGTGGTGTCATGATTCTGTGTTTTAGGTTTGTTATTCTGTATTGAACTATACTCTATTAAAATCGCCCGTTACGTTGAGTGGATTTTCGACAAGAAACTGCTCGTTCTGCGAGAATTCCAAATGTAAATCGCTGACAAATTGAATGCGCATTGTTTTGTATTGGATTTATGACGGATTATGCTCTGTAATTTAAGTTATTACTACATCATGTATATTGTTCTTAAAGTCAAATGTGCAACTTGACATTTAATCTTAAAAATATCGGAAATACTTGCTGAACAACTTGAAAAACTCACTTTTGCATTTTTCGCGGTAACGCTCTATTTCCTTTTCGCACTTGCGATACGAATTCCATACTTTGCTGTATTCCTTCCCGTTAACAGGGTCATCTATGGGTGTGTACATCCGAATGCCATCGCTTTTTTTATCTTCTTCCGTTTGCAACTTCTCACCTAAAAAACCATATTTCTTTTCAAAGATTCTCTCTATTCGGTTCCACTCTTTGTCGTATGGATTTTTCATAGAACATTTGTTTTCGTTCATCTCGTCGGCGAGAAAGACCAAATGCTGAATCATATCTAACCAGCGTTTTAAATACATGTAATTTTCTTCGGTACTAAGAGGTTTGTCAAAACTGATAATATTCCCTTTCTCGTCCAACAAGAAGAATCCTGGAGTCTTTTTTGCCAACTGCTTCAGCATCGGACTGATTGTGTTACAAAACCAATAATCTATCGATAATACATCGCTGTCGCTGAACCCGCGTTTTGCCCTTTGTTTTGACATTCGCTCTTCATATTCAAAGTCTATTATTTCTCGTGTGTGCTTTTTCGCCATAGTTGCTAGTATTAAATTGATACTCGGTTAATGCGTTTAAATATAATTCTTTTTAAAAAATCGCCCATTAGTGAGTGGTCGGGTGCGGTCGCAGGTACAACTTCAACTAATGGACTTAATCAGAAAGGCAATGCGCACCTAAACCATTGGTCATTAACGCATTCTGATTCATTGGTGATTTTATCACAGTTTTTCGTTTTCTTCCATCAGACTTTCGTCGGCAATCATATTAACGGCATTCTCGAGTGAGCCGTAATCGCCAGCCACTACTGCTTGTTTTGTTTCATAGTTCATTTCGAATTTCAACCGCACACAGCCGTCGTCATAATATTCCGTAAATCCCCAAATTGGGTGGGCGTGCGTAACACCGCCATCGGGATAAACATAAAATGCACGGCCATCTTGAAGATAGCACATCTTGCTATTGGCAGGGTTGAAAAACAAAATCAAATCCTTTCCCCACGCCGATTGCCAATCTCTGCCGTATTTCTTGATAGAGAAAGGAATACCTTGTGCAGTACTATCAATGGCATATATATTGCTTGTCCAAATGACTTTGCCAGTTTTCCCAAAATAATCACCACTGCCAGTCAATTTGCCATCGCGGAATGAGAGTTTCACTCCGCCTCCTTTTGAACACAAATCTGCAAAATACTCGTAACAATAATCCAATACTGTGCCATCTTCCTCAAATTCAAGATAATCAGCATCAATTAAATGGGAATATTCGGTGGAATAGTGCTTCCAAAGCCTGACCATATCATCGAAACCTTCGCGGGTGGGTGCGACATCGTAAGTGATTAACCGCAAAGGGTATTCGGTGCGGTTGAGCATTGTCGGAAGGTTGTCGGGGTTGAATTCTTGTGTGCTCATAGTTATTTGGTTTTAAGGGTTATACAATGTATTAGCAATTCTCTATTATTTTAAAAAGGCCTCCAACCATTCGTCTATATTTTGGGGCTTTTTCCGACCACGGTGGGTCACTTCTTTCCATGGGATTTCGTCGATTAGGGTTGTGTCAAGTAAAGCACCTTTTCTTTCCTTATCATCATTGCTATCGACAACGATAAGGCGGCGGCTGCCTGATTTAAAAGCGCCCAAACCAATTCGCGTATGTCCGACAACCTGACATTTTATTCGCGGTGGCCAGTTTTTGGCTTCAAACAATGCCCACGGCCTTACCCATACACAAGACGCATCGTTGCTGCTACCATATACGTCGTCCCCTATAAGGTCGAAATAGGAAATGCCATTCTTTCTGGAATCAAAATCATAATGCATTACGAAATTCAAAGATTCAGGATTGAATGAGTTGACGTTTAAAGATTCCCATTTCCGTTCGTTATTAGGCGAAAAACTTTTCTTGCTATTTAATTTAGAAAACTGCCCAACCACTCTTTTGTAGAAATCCATTGTCACCCCCGCATGTGAGAACAAACAACCATCAATCAGATAGACAACGTTCAAAATATCGAGATTATCCCTGAACATTTCCCTGTAATAATTCGCCATGTCGCCGTGGTGCCGCGAGCAATATATAGCATCTCTGCCGCTTGAAATGTAACTCATGTCATGATTGCCAAGGCAAAGACAGAATTTATCGGGCTCTTTGCGGGCCATCTCGCACAGCATCCAGAAATCATTAACCAGACTGTCGTTATCCAGTCCTTGCTCGTACCCGTCAGCATAACCACCCAAAACAACCACCTTGTCAACGTGGTCTTTGTGCTCGTTGATTACGCTAAAGGCATCATCAAATTTTCCGTGAATGTCAGGTATTACAAGAATTTTCATCGGTTTTCAGTTTTGCATTGCTTAATAACATTATCTATCTCGGTGAACGATATTGGCTTATAGTCATTATTATCTACCCCGACATCGTATTGTGTGGGGAACAGGTGCGCCAAGCGTGGAATATCCTTGCCATACGAGAAATCAGAAGTATGGACGTGCCCGAAGAATTGGTATGTCTTGAACGTGTTGTAAGTTCCAGCGTAGCAAAGGAACGGGTAATGGTTTAGAATGATTTTCCGATTATCTACAATAATCGACATTTGTTCGGCAACGTTGATAAGATTTTTGTATTGGTGGCGACGGTCGAAATACTTGCGGTCGTGGTTTCCCAATACAAGGTGTATGCGGCCGTTGAGTTGGGATAGAATGCCGTCCCACATTTTCACATTGCCAAAACAGAAGTCGCCCAAATGGAACACAACATCGTCTTTGCCGACGCGGGCATTCCAATTGTCAATCAGCGCCTGGTTCATTGCTTCAACACTGTCGAACGGGCGGCCATTCATGCGTATTATGGCTTCGTGACAAAAGTGAGTGTCGCTGGTGAACCATACGGGCTGGCCGCTTATTATCATATCGTAGTTCTTCATAGGGCTTTTACGTTTCTGATTTGCATTATGTCGAGCGCGGTGAAATCAATGCTGTCAATAGTGGCTTCGTTGTGCAGGTGAAAGTGCCCATAGAACCACTGACGCAGCGGGTGTTTGTCGGCAAGCAAACGCTCGTGTATCTTGTCGATTGTGGTGCGTTCCATCTCGCAGTCGATAAAAAGCGCATTGTCGCGAGCCAGCCATGACTCTATGCCGTTCTTGTTGGTCGGCACACAGAACGAAGGCGCAGTGTGGGTGACCACAGTGTCAATCGGGATTTGCTGTTGTTGCAGTTCGTCGAGCAATGCAGGCGAATAGAATGGCGGCTCATCTGGCCAGTAGTAGGTATGGCCATCGGCTGCCTGCCAGTTCTTGCGAACGCGGCGGTCAATGCTGATTGCACCACCAACGCACAGCACATTATGCCCACAACAGCGGACAACGGTGTAATCGGGTATTATCAGGAATCCGTCAGCCGCTTGCCGTTGCTCTGTAAACCATGCAGGGTCGTCGTGGTTGCCGCGCAGCATCACCACCGTTACGTTATGCTTGCGAAGTTGCTGGCCGCAATGTTTCAGTTCGTTTTCATAGTATTTGGGCGAGTGGAACCCAAACCCACAATCGCCTGCAACAATCACTACGGCGTTGTTAAGGTTGTATTTGCTGCATATAGTGAACACCAACGTGCGGAACTCACCGTGAATGTCGCCGCAAACAAGTAAGTGTTCGGCGTTCGGGAAGTCTGCCGTTTCTAGGTGACGGTTATCGGGATTGTTCAGATAGTATTCGGTCATAATATTCAAACATTTGAAATGGTGGAAAATTCAGAAGTTATACTCAATATTGTTGATATATTCCAATAATCGGCTGTTACGTTTTTCTTTGTAATCATCACCTGTATATCCACCATTGATTATGATGTCGAGCATTGAAGTTAGGTTACTATATTTAGTGTTGCATTTGTATTTGCCTTGAAAAACCAAACTTCGTGTGTACTTGAATATGTTGAACGAATAATAGTCATCAATTGTAATGCAAATAATTCCATCGAATACGATGCCTGAAACTTGCATGACGTATGCCGGAGTTTTAATCGCGTAACCAGGTCCTTCAAATTCAGCCTTTGCTATGAGGAAGGTGCGTTCAATGTTCCATCTCTTATTCCAATCATTTCCCTCACCATAAATACATTTATCAATGTCTTGGTATGTATTATTCAATTCTGCTTCATATATATCAGTTTCATAACTCAAACCAACATGGAAAATCCTACGTATATCATAATCAGCATCGAATATCTCATCGCATAATTCAGGTGTCATTCTCCCAATTCGCTTCGATATGTCTTCAGCCAACTCAAAAGTTCTTGGTATGTAACCATAATTTCTTTTTATGTATTGGTTTACAAGCTCTTTTACGGCCAACAACAATTCCGTTTCATATTTTGGTTTGCAGATATTAGCACAATAATCCCAATCATGACCTATGGTGAGCACATATTCCGCTTTTAAACCAATTCTAGCCGAATTCGGGGTGTTGTTTCCGTTTTTCTCCGATTTGAATAAAAACTTAATATCATTTTCATCAATCTTTTTCATTAATTCCACATTTACATCTATGTTTTGCCCATCAACACTAAACGTCAACACAAGACCGAATGTCTCGTAAGTATTATTGTAATAGTTCAAACTAACCTTTTTAAGGCCCCACAGAGACAAGGCATCAACACTCAAAACCTCAACTATACTTTTCCATTTTTTGCAAAATTTTTTTATTACAGATTGCGACAGTTTGGTCGGCTTGATTGTACCATAAAACGTTTTTAGCACATTGGGATAGAAATATGTCCAATCAACTTTTCTGTCGCAGGATGAGTCGAGCAAAATATATTTGCCATCAATCGAAAATCGTAATTTAGTTTTCAGTTCGTTGTAAATAGATGTTATCCGAAATGTGGCTATCCCAAATTTTGAAAGAGATGCGTCATCAAAAACTCTTAAATTAATCGGTCTGCCATCATCCTCATAACGGATAGTGATTTCGTAGCATTTGAGTTCGTTAATTGTTGTGGCAAATTTTTCAAAATCAGCATCAGCCATTCCAACTTCTTCTTTCAAAAGATTGATGGCGGAAATGTTATATTTCATATTTTGGACTAACACTCGCTTCACTATTCTTTCGCGCAAAGTGTCTTCAGGCAGATGATTCACCCAGTCGGTGTTGTCGTGCTCTGCGAATTCAATTGCTTCTGGCATCTCTTCATAATCGGTGTTGCTCATAGTTGTTTTTTTATTGGTTTCGTGCTGACAAAAATAACAAATCAAGCCTCAAAAAACAAATAAAAATAGAGTTTAATTTATTGATATTTAATGAGTTAACTATGGGTATGGTCAGATTTCTCCTGCAGCAAATATATTGGCAGAAACAAGTTTGGTTTTACATTTTTTTAAGTGTGGTCAGTCATCAGGTTAATTGTCAGGTTAATAGGCGTTGAAAAAAGTCTTTAACATTGTAATTATAGTGGATATTGTTAACTATATTTGCCATGAAATTGAATGATAATGAAAGACGAAAGATTTTGGGAACAAGATGTTAATTGGGATAATATTTTCGGCCACGGGATACCAGACTTTGATTTTTATGATATAGACTGGTCGTTTAAAAAGCCCTTTAAATCAAGTTCGTGGTTGGAAGGATATTATTATGAACTATCATATTGTATTATAGGCAATAATTATGATGAATCAGATGATTTTTGTGATTTTGTCAATGATTTTACAGAAGGGATAGTCAAAGAAATAAAAGTCTTTTTGGACGCTTTCATTCAGTCAAACATAAACAAAGGCAATAGTACCAGTACAATTTTCACGAAATTTATTGATATATCCAGTTTCTTGCCACAGATTGTTGAGTGCAGCGAACCATTCCCTTACATAGAAAACGACTTGTCAAAAGCACTTCATCGTTGGGAAGATTTTATGTTAAATGATTCTCCGAAACCATCACGAAAGTGGGAACTATCAAAAAGACAATTACATAAACAGTGGCTGCCGCCTGAATTTCCATTAAAGCCATCGTCAATCCGCCGCAAGGCGCAGTCAGTCAAAGCATTTTGCGGATTTCTTTGCCAATATTATGGATTTCATTTTGGAGATTATCAATCATTCCCAGACTACAGCCGGCCGGTTTACAAACAGTCGCGCAATAACCGTCAGATTACATATGATATCGAAGAGATAGTTAAGAAAATCCCTGTCGGCAGGGAACCTTCCAAAGCATTCATTGGTTACCGTGACAAGGCGATAATTCTGGCCATAGGCAATATTGGGCTTTCTGTTTCTGAACTGATTGATTTAAACACATCAGATATTGATTGGGACAAATCACTCATTATAGGCACAAAACGAGCCCACCCAATCATTGACGAAGATACCCGCCAGGCTATGCGGAAATACTTTGGCATTTGCAGAGAAAAATATGCCAATCACGAAAAATTCTTTCTGACATCCAAAGGCGAACCGATTTCAAGGGTGAGCGTTTTCAAAATCGTGAAAGAACGTTCAAAACAGGCTGGTTACAATCACATTAATCCACAGATGCTGCGTGAAACTTTTAAAAAACGCTTGATAAAACGATATCAGAAATCAGAGGCGGCAAAAAGGTTGGGAATAAAAAGGTTGTATAACAGGGATTTGTGAAGAATCTGATTATTGTTCGCACTTTTCCGTTGAAATAGTATTGTTATTGCATTCTTTTCCCTTTTTCACTTCTTAAAGAAAGATTGACATCCACTAATGCTGATTCTATATTTTTCAGAATTTGTATTTGCTCATTATTTAAAGTTGGATTCTCTTCTTTGTTAATGTTTAAATAATGTGCTATTTGATTTATGTTATTACCGATTTTTGCTAATTGAAATATTAATTCGCCCAGATTTTTGTCCTCAGTCAGTATAGTAATTTTTTTATCCAGAATTCTTGCTCGTAAATATGCATTGAAGTCTCTACTCCTTGTTTTTTCCGCTTCTGTCTTTAATTTCTCATATTCTCTTTCTGTAAAACATATTGTTTTTTTCTTGTTCCTTTTCTCTTCCTCTTCAATCGGAGGTCTTCCTCCTAATCGTTTTACATACAACTGAAACTGCAGGAGCAACTTTTTCTTATTCTCAACAGACCACTTTACTCTTTCTTTTGTTGACCAGTTGAGTCCGTAGTAATAATCTATTTCTCCCGTTCCTGTTATCTCAGTAATATCACTTACGAATGTCTTTGGCAGGACACAGTCTTCATCAATTTTGGAAATCTTGAATCCGTAATCATTGTACGCAATATCATCAGATTTGATTTTGCCAATATGCTTTACTTTTCCCATAACCTTATAATTAAAAAAAACGACGGAACGGAGTTCTTTTTCTTTTTTTTATTCCTTGCCACCAGCAGTAACAAAGATAATCAAATTTCTGTGGAACGGAAATTTCAAGGGAAGTTTTGGTTGTACCAAAACACACCTTGCTATCCGAAAAGATTGTTATTTTATTTATTCGAAAATGCATACAAAAACAGTGTAAAAATTTGGAATGGAAGGGAAGAAATTCGGTAGTTATTTAATCAATATTCCAAGGATTCACAATTGCCAATCGTTTAATGCCTATCTTCCCAATGAGTACTTTACTCCCTTCCATATAGTTACAAATGAAAGGGAGAAAAAATCTTATCCCGCTCTGGCTCTTTCCCTACTGTCTATCGTAGTTTTGGCGCCTTGAGCAAATAAGTATCGGTGGGGGACAGCGCCACAATTAATCTTGCCTGGTTTCCACCCTTAGTTTACATATTATATTATATATTTATATATCAATATGTTATATATGTAAACGTGGTTTACAGGGTTTACAGTTTATCATTGTATATTGCTAATACACAATAATATACGGTTGTAAACCTACTTTACAGAGAGGAACCCGTTGTAGCATTGCATACTCTTTTCGCGAGCATTATCTAATATATCGATATACGGTTTCATCGCTTTATACGAGCTATGCCCGGTCCAATCCATTATCACCTGTGGTTGAATGCCCATGGAAAGGCCTAGAATAACAAAAGTTCGGCGTGCAGCGTGAGTTCCAATCAACTCGTATTTGGGTGGGTAAGAATCAATGCGCTGATGCCCAATAATTTGCGTTCTAGGCACGGGTGCAGTTATGCCCGCCATTTTCGCTATTATTTTTAAATCAACATTCATTTTTTGATTCGAAATAACGGGAAGTGCTTTATTATTTTTTGTTGGATAATCTTTGTATTTGTTTAGTATAAAAGATGTTATATCGTTTAATGGAATTGTTATTTGGTCCGTTGTTTTAATTGTGGTTAAATCAATTTGCCCATTCCATATGTTTTCCCTTCTCAAATTTCGCGCGTCGCTGTATCGGATTCCACTGAAACAGCAAAAAACGAATACATCACGTACTTGCTCGAGATGCTTTTGCGTGCGGTCAAATTCCAAATTCCACAGGGCTTTTAACTCTTCGGGTTCCAAAAACACTGGTTTATTGTGAGGCGATTCAAGTTTGGGGTCAAACGTTTCAAAATCAGTGATATTATGGTATCCTTTCTTGTTTGCCCACCTTAAGAACCATTTAAGGAAACCTAAATTCTTTTTTATTGTTGAATTTTTCATTTTGACATCATCCATAAGATACTTTACATATTTGCCAAGTCCATATTCGTTGAAATCTTCGAATGTTGGTTTGGTTTTATAATTGATTATGTGCTTTCCTAATGCGGCAAACTTTTCATGAGTTGCGGGAGTCCAGTTCCGCTCGAAGCCTTTTTTTTCGATGAATTCATCATAAATAGACAGCAGAGAGCGTGGCATCGAGAGTTTTGTAGAGTTATTGCCATTAGGATTACGCAATGCGTAATAATCATTGCGCAAATTTTCTGGGCGCGGGATGCTGCCTTTTTTCTCCCACTTGAGCAAAATAGATTCGATGTCTTTCTTCATTTTCGCGAGGCGAGTGTTTACTTCGTGTGCTTGGCGGGCTTCATCAACACTGTTGCCGGACTTAAGAATCATCGTTTTTGTGTTCCACCGTTTTGTGGGAACGTTTATTCCTGTTGAGAATAATACTCTGTTTCCTGCATAAGTGACTACCATGTTAAGACGTGCGTTTTCTGCATCTTTGTACTTGGGATCTAACAAAAATCTAATGTTTTCTTTCATAATTCTGAATTTTTTAAAAAGTTGATAATTTGCTTACATTTTGATTACATTTTTTTTTAATCATTTTAAATGCAAAATAACAACCTCGAATCAGAAAAGACAAGTAAAATATTGATTTATAGTAATTTAATAGTTAAATTAAACGTAGTTAAATGAAACCAAGTAATCCCTCTCTCTCCGCAGCGACTACAAAACTAAAAATCAAAACCCTAACTTTTAGCGAGTTAGGGTTTTTCATTTCTCCAAAAACAACTTAAAAAAGCCTTATTCCGTTCCAAATTTGCGACTGACAAAATTCAGAAAGTGCGACTGCTCATTTTTTAGAACCTAAAACCAGCCGACAGACGTGTTTCCGTCACATTGGTGTCGTCAGTGAGGTCGTTGAACGTTGTGCCATAGGTAACACCCACCATAAACGCGCCAAAGTAGGCCTTCACGCCGATGTTGCCGCCGAGTTCAAAACGGTTCCAAGGATTATCGTTCTGATTGGACTCGGTGAAAAGCGAAAAGTCAGTTTTCGCCTGATAAATCTGACGCTTCTCCATATCAACTGAAGGGTATTCCAAATAGCATTTTCCACCTATGTGAGCACGAGCGTAAGCTCCCACGTATGGGAAGAAAGCAATCGTGGTGTTGGGTATTTGGATGAGGTATCCGACATTGACCTTGTATATTCCCGAAAAATACAAATACTCGGTTGAGGTTTTCATATTAGGATGAACCTTGCCACTTGGGTCTGGAAAATCCACTTTCTCCTCGTGCTTGTAATTCGACAAAACAAATCCCACACCATAGTTCAGATAGAGGTGTATGGTCTTCGACAGCGGTTTGTTTATCGAAATTCCCAGACCAGTCTGCTTGAAGGGTTCCTCATCCTTAACGGTGAGGTCGGACCCGTTGTAAATATACTGCGACGGAGCGTAGTACATCTCAAGCGAATAGAATTCTTGTGGCTCAGTTGTCGATTGTGCCTCACCAACTTGCGGACAAGCCACCATTGCGAAAACGCAAAATGCCATAAATACAGTTACTTTCTTCATCTTTACATAGTTTTTTGCCAGACATTTATTCCGGCTTGTTACCTCGGACTTCTTGTTTCAACAAGCATTGCAGCTGCCGGAGTCCGATTAAAACAGCATCACAATACAAACCCTTATATTACATTTTTTATCAAATAGTTATGCTTATTGCAGAAAAAGTTTTCAAAATATTTCATTATTCCCGATTTGCACAGATTCTTGCCCATTCTCCACTCCCATCGCCACCAATCATCGGCAAATAAGCGCCAAACCGCTGATTAATCGGCTCCGTTATATAATACGGCTGTGCAGGCGGCAAAAAAAGTGCTTCCGGCAACATTTTTTCACTTAAAAAAACGTTATTTGCAACGGAATTGGATTTGCGATTTCCGCCATTGTCGCTTGGCGCGATGATTTGCGAAATCAACAGCAATCCAAATAAATGATATTAAACGTGTTATGAAGAAAATAATTCTTTTGTTGGCAATGATGGCCGGTGCGGCCGGAATAGCAGGCGCACAGGACCAACCGGCGCAGAAAATCAACAAGAAAAACCTTGTAATCAAAGAGTGGAACACCGATGTGAAGACCAACGCGCAGATTCTGGACCACACAACCACCTACAACTCTGAAGGCAGAAAGATTGAAGAAATTGAGTACAGCCCGTCGGGGGTGAAATGGCGCAAACGCTTCGAGTACAACGCCGCAGGAAAGGTTACAAAGGAACTTGTTTACGACAATCACAACCGCTTGCAGACCTATAAAACATACGAATACAACGAGTTCGGGCGCAAGAAGACACAATGCACCTACGACGCCAAAGGCAAGCTGCTGGTGACAAAAATCTTTGAATACATCGCCGAAGATGCCAACTAACCAACATATCGACTTGGAATCGACCGACGAAGTGCGCGCTATCGAGCCCATCACTCTGCCAGAGATGGACTCGATTAAGCTGATGAACCGCATCGACTCGAAATATCTGACCAACGAAGATGTGTTGCTGGCCATTCTGCGCGACGCACACGCCGAAGGCTACCGCGCGCTTGTGGTTGAAGGCAAGAAGGTAAGTCCTTATAACAGTATGTATTACGACACGCCTGAGTTGCGGATGTTTCTCGACCACCACAACCGCCGGATGGTGCGGCAGAAGGTGCGCACGCGAGTGTATGTTGCTTCAGGTCAGACATTTCTGGAAATCAAGCACAAGAATAACAAGAAGCGCACCAAGAAGAAGCGCACCGAAATCGATAATAGCCTGTTCTTCGATTTCCGCAGCAACGCGGCCGCAGCCGATTTTCTGGCAAACAACTCGTCCTTCACCGTCAACGACATTGTGCCGCAGATGGAAACCATCTTCAACCGCATCACGCTGGTGAACGCCGCCAAAACCGAGCGCCTGACCATCGACACCAATCTGCGGTTTGTGAACCACACCACGGGGCTGAAGTCGTCGCTGAAGAACGCCGTCATCATTGAGTTGAAGCAGGACGGTCGCGCCGATTCGCAGATGAAACGCATCTTGCTGAACCACAGAGTGAAACCGACGCGTATGAGCAAATACTGCATCGGCACCACCATCACCAATCCGAACGTGAAATCGAACCGATTCAAAAAGAAAATACGACGAATTGAAAAAGTAATAAACTCAAAAATAGAATGTTATGATTAGAATTTTTGTTTTCCTGATGTCGCTCGCGCTGGCGTTCCCAACCGTGAGCACCTTTGCACAAGACGCAACCGATGTTGCCGCTCTCGCCGACTTCGGCAACCCCGATCCCGACGACGAACTATTTGACGTGCAGACAATTACCGACGCGATGATGACCACACAGCAGAAACTTGGCGAACTGGGAATCCGCTTCCTGCTCAACCTTGTTGTGTGCTGGATTCTGGTGCAGTTCTTCTACTACCGCAAGAGCCGCCGCCGCGACTACTACTTCACTTTTATGATTTTCTCGTCGGCGATGCTGGCGCTGCTCTACGTGATGGGAAGCGTGTCGGTGGGTGTGGGAATGACACTCGGCCTGTTCGCCATCTTCGGTGTCATCCGCTACCGCACCGAGACCGTGCCAATCCGCGAAATGACCTATCTGTTTATCATTATTGCACTTGCGGCTGTCAACGGCCTTGCGTCGCTCTATCAGGTTGTCGATGTGGCCACCAAACCGCACTACGCGCTTGAGCTGGGAAATGTTGCCGTTCTAGCGATTGTCAACTTGCTGATTGTGATACTGATAGCCATTCTCGAAACCGCCGTGTCGGCCAACCACACCACCACCAAACTGGTGCTCTACGACCGCATTGATATGATTGTGCCCGAGAAACGCGACGAGCTGATTGCCGACCTTGAGAAACGTATCGGCATCAAAATCAACTCGATAGAGATTGGTCACGTTGATTTTCTGAAAGACGCCGCCTTCATCAAAGTCACCTACGACCTTCAGGAAGGCGAGACTAACACCATTAACACGCTGACAAAGGCAAACAAGTATGCAGAATAAACAATAAACCTATTGAGTATGAAAAAGTTAATTATTTTTTCGCTTGCCGCGATGCTGGCTGTGCCGACACTTGCCGAAGAACAATTGAGAGAAGACGCCGGCACAGATTTCGGCGGACGCGTTTCGGCCGAGGTTGACAAAAAACTGATGAAAGGCCTGCACGCCTTTGTCAATGGCGAAGCCCGCCTTAACGATAACTTTGGTAATTTCTACCGCTATCAGGGAACCGTCGGCGCAAGCTACAAAGTGAACGATTACCTGAAAACAGCGGTAAGCTACACTTTCATCGAGACAAAAAAAACAAAAGACTCAACAGATATTTGGAAGTTGCGCCACCGCTTCACTTTTGATGTAACTGGCTCATACAGAATGGGTGATTTCAAATTCTCGTTGCGTGAACGGTTCCAAGTTACGCGCCGGACTGATGATGTTAACGAATATCAAGATAACAAGAATGCCTGTGTGCTTCGCAGCCGTTTTATGGCTCAGTACAAAGGGTTAAGCGACTGGACGCCATACGCTTACGTTGATGTCCGCAACACGCTTAATGCACCAAAATGGTCATATAAGTATGAAAATGGTCTTTTTCATAGTGTAGCAGACAGTATGCATATTGATTCCACAAATTTCCAAGGGAATAAAGATGTGTATATTAATCGTGTACGCTTAGGGTTGGGTGCAGAATGGGAACTGAACAAACAGCACTCTTTCGATTTTTTCATCCTTTACGATTTCTGCTTTGATAGGGAAATAGACGTTAAAAAGAATCAAAAATTCAGCAAAAAGGGGAATCTAAAACATAACAAAAATGATTTAGAGTCTGTCATTTACAGAAAAAGTCGCAATGTAAGCATTGGCATTGGCTATAAATTCTCGTTCTAAAGGAATACTCATCTACTTACATAAAAAAGAGGCTGCCATTGGGTAGCCTCTTTTGGTATAATCAGCTGAAAATCAGAATCAGAACGCTGTCGATTTCAGTTTCAGTCCCGCCTTCTCGTCAATGCCGAACATAATGTTCATATTCTGAACTGCCTGTCCCACAGCGCCTTTCAGCAGGTTGTCAATCATTGATGTGATGACGGCCTTGTTGCCGAACTTGCTGATGTGGACGAGCGCCTTATTGGTGTTCACTACTTGCTTCAGGTCGATGTCGCTATCGCTGTAGTGCGTGAAAGCCGCGTCTTTGTAAAACTCTTTGTATAAAGCCGACAACTGTTCCGATGTCGGATTGGTGGCAGAGCCTTCCTCGCCGTCGAATTTCACAACCTCTGTGCAGAAAATGCCGCGCGCAAAATCGCCGCGATAAGGAATGAAATCGATGGTAATCTCGTCTGCCTTTGGCTGTGCCACAAGCGTGTCGGCAAATGTGGGCGCGTTGGTCGGGCGCAACTCGTTCAGGCTTTGGCAAATCTCGTGAAGATGCTGATGCTCAAACACTTTATAGATGCTCATATTGTTGTTGCGCCACGAGAAATGTGTGGTTGCCGACGGTTTCTGTCCAGCACCCGTCGAGCCAGTGATGGCGTTCACTGCCACGTCGTAACGCAGCAGCCCCGCCTTGGCCAACGGCAGCAAACCCAACTGAATGCAGGTTGCAAAGCAGCCAGGATTGGCCAAATGCTGACACGACTTGATTTGTGCTTTGTGGATTTCGGGCAGACCGTAAACATAATCGTGAGTTGGTGCGGCAATGCGGAAATCCTGTGCCATATCAATGATTTTCACATTGTTAGGTATAGAGTGCTCTTTCAGGAAGGCCTCGCTCTTGCCGTGCCCGAAGCAGAAGAACACCACGTCAACCTTGTCGAACGGCATTTCAGCAGTAAATCGCAAGTCGGTTTCGCCCAGCAGACCCTCGTGCACGTCGCACACAAGGTTTCCCGCATTCGACTCGCTGTTGGCGAACACAATCTCGGCCTCGGGATGGTTTATCAGCAGTCTAATCAACTCGCCGCCTGTATATCCAGCAGCGCCCAAAATTCCTATCTTTATCATAATCTATTCGTTAGGCATTACAAGTGCAAAAATCAAGTAGAGCAATAAGCCGCAACCGCCAAACACGGCCAGCAGTATCCAAATGATGCGCATTACCGTCGGGTCAAGGTCGAGATACTCGGCCAGCCCGCCGCATACACCGCAGATAGTGCGGTTCTTTTGTGACTTTACCAATCGTTTTACCTCTGCCATTTTATTTATTGTCTTTCATTAGGATGCGCCAGATAGTACGCTCTCAGCGCCGTCGATGTCACCTTGATGAAGCCTTTGGCGTCGTCTGATGTCCAGGCTTTGGCAGTCTCACCGTACTCACCCAATTTATTCTTAACCAAATCGTTAGGCGAATCAACACCGACTGTTTGGAAGCATAATGGACGCAGTTCCAGAGTAACCTCGCCCGTAACGTTGCGTTGGCTGCTTGTCAGCATTGCCTCGATGTCGGGCATAACAGGCTCAAGATACTGACTCTCGTGCAGGAACATTCCGTACCAGTTCGACACTTGGTCCTTCCAGTACTGCTGCCACTTCGAGAGCGTGAATTTCTCAAGGAAACGGTGCGCGCCGATAATCAGCATTGGTGCTGCGGCCTCGAAACCAACGCGGCCCTTGATACCGATGATGGTGTCGCCCACGTGGCAGTCGCGGCCGATGCCGTAAGCGGCGCCAATCTCTTCAACTGCCTGAATAGCAGCAATTTTATCAGTAAATTTCTTTCCGTTCACGCTGCACAATTCGCCCTTTTCAAAGCCAAGTTTCAGCATTTCAGGACCTTCTTTGGTTGGGTGTTTCAAGTAGGCCGATTCGGGCAGACCTTGCTTTGAATCAAGTATTTCGCCGCCGCAGATTGACGTGCCCCAAATGCCCACATTGTACGAATATTTGAGTTTTGTGAAATCGGCAAAAAATCCGTTTTTGTTCAGATAATCAACCTCTTCCTGACGACTAAGGTTGCCGTCGCGCGTCAGCGTAATAATCTCAACGCCAGGGCACATAACCAGGAAAGTCATATCGAAGCGGATTTGGTCGTTGCCAGCGCCCGTTGAGCCGTGGGCAATGGCCGACGCTCCTATCTCTTTGGCATAGCGCGCAATGGCGATGGCTTGGAAGATGCGTTCCGACGAAACTGAAATCGGGTAGCAGTTGTTGCGCAGCACGTTGCCATAGACCATATATTTCAAACTCTTCTCGTAGTATTCCTTTGTCACGTCGAGAGTTACGTATTTTGTCGCGCCCAGTTTGTAGGCGTTTTCCTCGTTTGTTTTGAGTTGCTCAGCGCTGAAACCGCCCGTGTTGGCGCAAGCCGCGTGAACCTCGTAGCCCTTTTCCTTGGCCAGATACATAACGGTGTACGATGTGTCCAAACCGCCACTGAAGGCCACTACCACTTTCTTTTTCTGTTCCATATCTTTATAGTTATAAGTTTTTGAGTTATAAGTTTTTAACTTTGAGTAAGGTGTAAAGATTAATGTGTAAAGTTCGCATTTTTAAATCCTAATTCCTAACTCCTAAATGAAATTTAGTCTTCAGGAAAACCGTCGGGGAAGCGTGCGTGGATGATGTCCTCAACGCCAGGGTCGTGCGATAGTTCCTCGTCGGCGTCGCGGACGCTGCGCGGGCGCTCAGGGTCGTAGAGCATACCGGTGCAAACGCAGTAGCGACGGTCTGTGCGCTTCAGAATATCTTGGTTGATGCAGCCCTCGCAACCTTTCCAGAATGTCTCGTCGTCAGTGAGTTGGGCGAAAGTTACAGGCACATATCCGTGGTCGGTGTTGAGTTTCATAACTGCGGCACCCGATGTCAGGCTGAAGATTTTTGCCTGCGGCCAGCGCATACGCGCAAGCGTGAACGTCACGTGCTTGATGCGGCGTGCAAGGCCGTGTCCGCGGTACTCTTCGGGCACAATCAAACCCGATGTGGTTACGTAGTGCTTGCCGCCCCACGTCTCAATGTAACTGAAACCAGCGAATTTGTCGCCGTCGAGCGCGATGACAGCCTTGCCCTCGCTCATTTTTTGTTTCACATAGCCCGGATTACGTTTTGCAATGCCCGTGCCACGCACTTTTGCGGCAGCCGCAATGGTTGCCAAAATCTCGTCAACATAAGAGTAGTGCTCCTTGTCGGCCACTAAAATTTTAATGTTGTCGTTGTACTGTTCCATTTTTATGCTTCTAAGTGTATTTTTATGCAAGACCACTGAATATTCTTGCGGCCGCAAAAGTACATCGTAGTTTGAATATTGCAAAGCTTTTTTTGAGAGAAAAATTTGAGGAAATTTCAGCAATAGCTAGCAGGAGGTGAACCGAATTTAAAGTGTTTTTTACTCAAAAAAAACGCCTCCTTATCATTAAGGAAAGATTAAGGGAAGATTAAGGGAACATATAGCAAACATATAGGGAACTGGCATAAAGGGAGGAGAGAATGGTGTAAAGATGATGATTTTGGGGATTTTAGCAAGAAAAGTGTTGCAAACTCATATATAATAGTATATCTTTGTGAGACTTTGAAAAAATGGGTGTAGCGTCCCATTTCAACTAGTTAACTACTTCATACATAATAAGATGAAAAAACTATTTACCAAGTTTTTTGCGGTTATGGCTATGGCCATAGGCACTGCTGTGTCAGTATTCGGACAGAACGGTTTCTCGTACCAGGCGGTCGTTCGCGACGCGGAAGGCGTACTGGTGACCAACAAGCAGGTTGAGGTCAGGTTCAGCCTGAAGCACGACGGCACTGTTTACTATTCTGAGAAACAGGAAGTTAGAACCAACGAGTACGGCAACATACAGGTTGTTGTGGGCGGCGGCGAGCGTCTGGACGGCGATTTCGCCAGCGTGCCCTGGAGCACTATGGACATCAGGATGGAGGTGGCCGTGGACATTGACGGCAAGGGCGAGGTGCTGCTCGGCGAGGTGCCGGTGCAGGGAGCGCCGTACGCGATGTACGCGCAGAAAGCCGGCGGCCTCACATCGAAGAACGCCAACACCAAGGACGGTGAGGCGCTGTTCTCGGTGAACGACGCCAGCGGCAACCCGGTGTTCGCGGTCTTCGCCGACGGCATTGTGGTGTATGTTGACGACACCGACACCAAGGCCAAGCGGAGCGGATTCGTGGTAACCGGACGCTCGGCCACCAAGGGAGAGAGCGCGACAGACTACTTCTCGGTGACAGCCGAGGGCACACAGATATACGTTGATGACGTGGCCGAGAGCCAGGCCGACAAGGCCAAGCGGAGCGGCTTCGTGGTGACAGGCCGCTCGGCCACCAAAGACGGTGCGGCCGACTATCTGACCATCGACGGCAAGGGCACCACGGTGTACATCGAGGACGACTCGTCGAAAGCCAAACGCAGCGGCTTTGTGGTGACAGGCCGCTCGGCCACCAAGGACGGCCTGGAGCCGCAGTACTTCGCGGCCGGCGCCGACGGAACGACAGTGTATGTTGACGACACCTCGTCAGACAAGGCCAAACGGAGCGGCTTTGTGGTTACCGGCCGCACGGCCACCAAGGGCGGCGACGCCGACGGTTATCTGGCCGTTGACGGCAGCGGCACGCAGGTCTATGTTGACGGCGCCGACGCCGAAGACAAGGCCAGACGCAGCGGCTTTGTGGTGACAGGGCGCTCGGCGAGCAAGGCCGAGGAGGACACGCTGTTCGCCATTGCGGGCGGCTACACCCGCGTGTATGTGGACGAGGACGAGGCCGGCAAGGCCAAACGCAGCGGCTTTGTGGTTACGGGCCGCACTGCTAGCAAGGATAACACCGACCTTTTCAATGTCAGCGGCGGTGGCAGTGTTGAAATCACCACCAACGAGTTCGCGGTGAACGACGGAGCCGATGACACACAGGAGACCGACACATCGGCCGTAGAGCCGCAGCCCGGCGACACCGCATCGACGCCGGAGCCGGTGGTTCAGAAGCCGAAGAGCCTGTTCACCGTGAGCAGCGGCAACGTGCAGGTGGGCACCGAGATGGTGATGATGGGCGAAGTGGCCAAGAAAATCGAGGCCGACACCATCAGCGTTGACACCGTAGAGGCCGAGATGCCGGTGATAGCCAGGATAGTGGACCGCGCCGACACTGTGAGCTGCGCGGCGTACAAGCCGTTCATATACGGCGGGGAGTCCGACAGCGATGGGTACGCCCTGCTCGGCATCTACTCGAAAGGCACGCTGGCCAAAGTCACAGCCACCGACACGCGTAGGAACACGGTGCTGCTCATCGACGCCGACGGCAACGTGACCAAGCGCCAGAAATACGCCACGGTGGCGGTTCTTATGCCCGAAGGCGACACCCAGATATACATCAGGCCGCTGAAGGCCACCAGCCAGACCATCAGCTTCGGACTGATGAAGAAGAACGCCACCGAGCCGTACCAGTACATCAAGGTTGAGGCGGAGATAGAGGCCTCGGCCGGAGTTCCGTACAAGATTGTCACGAGCAGCAACTACGGCGGCCGGATTGCCATAGACGGCACCGTGGCCTACGGCGACCAGCCGACCTTCGAGCCGGAGCCGATGACCGGATACAAGTTCGTGCGCTGGAGCGACGGAAGCACGAGAGCCAAGCGCACCTTCACCATACTTGACGACTTTGAGATTTCGGCCGAGTTTGAGCGTATGAGCTACGTTGTGGCGGTCAAGTCGGACAACGAGCGGTTCGGAACGGTGACGGGCAGCGGCTCGGGCACCTACTGGCACGGCGACACGCTGAGAGTTGAGGCGGAGCCGGCCACGGGCTACTACTTCAGCAACTGGAGCGGCGCGGAGCTTGGCGACAGCCAGCAGAGCAGCAGCCTTGCGCTGGAGGTGACATCGAAACTGAAGCTGATAGCGCACTTCGGCGTGAAGCAGTACACCATAACATTCGACACCGACGGCGGCAGCGAGATAGAGCCGGCCGTTGTGTACTACCAGGACAAGGTGACCGCGCCCGCCGAGCCGCAGAGAGAGGGCTACCGCTTCCTGGATTGGGAGCCGCGGCTTCCGAAAGAGATGCCTGCGGAGGACCTGACCGTGAAGGCTACGTGGAGCGTCAAGCAGTACCTGATCACGTTCGACACCGACGGCGGCACCCCGGTTGACATTATAGACGCCAACTACGGCGAGACCGTCACCGCACCGGCCGACCCGGAGCGCGAGGGCCACACCTTCGCAGGCTGGAGCGACAGCATACCGGCCGTGATGCCGGCCAGAGACCTGAAGCTGACGGCTTTGTGGACGGTGAATGAATATAAGCTGACTTGGAATGCAAACGGAGGAGAGTTTGCTGGCGGTGACACGGTTGCGGTTGACACGGTTGATTACGGGGCTGGGGTTTTGGCGCCGAGTACGGCGCCTGGCCGTACGGGTTACACCTTTGCGGGATGGAAACTTGACGGGACTGATGAGGTGCCGGCAATGATGCCGGCGAAGGCGACGAATATTTTGGCGCAGTGGACGGTGAATGAATATGAGCTAACTTGGGATGCAAACGGAGGAGTCTTTGAAAATGGCAAGACGGATTCGGTTGTTACAGTGGCTTACGGGGCTGCGGTTGCGGCGCCGAGTACGGCGCCGAACCGGACAGGTTACACGTTTGCGGGATGGAAACTTGACGGAGCGGATGAAGTGCCGGCAATGATGCCGGCAAAGGCGACGACTTGCATGGCGCAGTGGACGGTGAATGAATATGAGCTGACCTGGGATGCAAACGGAGGAGCCTTTGAGAATGGCAAGGCGGATTCGGTTGTTACGGTGGCTTACGGGGCTGAGGTTTTGGCGCCGAGTACGGCGCCTGGCCGTACGGGCTACACTTTTGCGGGATGGAAACTTGACGGGACTGATGAGGTGCCGGCAATGATGCCGGCAAAGGCGACGAATATTTTGGCGCAGTGGACGGTGAATGAATATGAGCTGAC
>CAMJCK010000018.1:0-64172 GCA_946404125.1 uncultured Bacteroidota bacterium
CTCCTCGGGCTCAAGGCCTTTGATATAGTCGGCGTTGCGCTTTATAAAATGACGGTACGTGGCTTGCGTTTTCTTCAGACGGTTGTCCAAAATGTTGTTATGGCCTTCGAGCAACTTTTCCAAATCGGCATTGCGCAACTGTGCATAGATGTATTTTCCATCGGAATGGAAAAAACTCATCTGCTTGAACAAACTGACAATGATGTCGGCGGAGCTTGCCGGCTTTTTGCTTTTTACCAATGGCGCCGACACAACCTTATATGTGTATTTGTCGATGAACGACAGATATTTTTTTCTGCTGACGGTGGCCTTTATGAAAATCGACCGCCCTGCACCACATAGGCAGTAGAATCTGTCGAAGTGTTTGCCTACATCAATAACAGCATCGCCGCTTTTCGACAAATCTTGCGATTTTTTTGGCGTAACCGGATTTGGTACCTTCAACTCGGTAATTTGTTCTTTGTCGCCGTAGAGCGTGTATATGTGGCAGTCGTCAATCATAAATAGACGCAAGGTGTCGCCTTCTGCGTAATACGACGGGTTGGCATCGTCAATGTGGTAGTCGAACTTTGGAGCGGAAAAATGTGCCGATGTGTTGTTGAAATCCTTGTCCATCAGTATTATAGCCGTATCAATCACATTGAAGGAGGTGGCCACAAACGCATAGTTGCCGTTTGCCATCTTGACAAGATTATAGTCGGGACTTATATTGTTGAATTCGTGCAATTTGCCGATATAATGGGTTTTGTGGTCGTATTGGAGGATTGCACCTTTGCGATCGTAGACGCAGAGCGTGTCGCCGATGCAAAACGGTGGATGGAACCCGAGAACCTCGCCCCGTCCATTGCCTTTGATTGTGCGGCCTGCCAGTTTTTTCCCCGTCTTGCGGTCGAAGCTCATCAATATCCATTGGCTGCTACCTATCATATAAATGTAGTTGTCGGCAAAAGCCATTTTACTGATGTAAGAAAGCGTCCAGTCGTCATCCATCTGCAAGTTCAACACCGAAATTGACTCAACTTTATCGGCAAACGCCCTTTTGTCAACCGTTCCCGGAAATTCTGCGCGGTTGTAAATGGGTTTGTCGCTGCTGCTGCAGGCCATCATTGTGGCGCAAATGGCGGCGATGGTTAAAAGTTTGTGGTTCATTGTGCTTTTGTTTTTAGCGACCTGTCGGGCGGAATTTTTAGAAAATCAATTTTTTATAAATTTTGTTTTTAGATTTTCTTCCAATTTCCCGCGAAGCGGTTCCCGTTCATTTTTTGTTTATTTGGTGAATCGGACGCGATGAATCGCGTCCCTACCAACACCCAATACCTAACACCCAACACCATTATTTTTCAATCCTTCAGTTTTATCTTCAACAGCACATTCGTCGCATCGCGCTCCTCTGGCTCAAGGCCTTTGATATAGTCGGCGTTGCGCTTTATAAAATGACGGTACGAGGCTTGTGTTTTCTTCAGACGGTTGTCCAAAATGTTGTTATGGCCTTCGAGAAGTTTGGCTAAATTACCGATTTTACACCGTATATAGATTAGGTCACTGTCCAATTTAACAACCACTGATTCAGTAAAAAATTTGCCGACAATATCAGAGGTCGTTTCAACATCATTGTTGTTTTTCTGTATCGATACGGCTTTGTTTGTGCGTTTGTCGAGCATTGCCCAATAATCTTCCTTCTCAAAATGATAACTAAATAACAAAAAACGCCCCGAGCCACACAAAGAATGAAAATGACCATCGTATTTTTCACGGGCCGTCTTTGCATTTTCTCGAAGCACCTTAAAATCGCCTATATCAAAGAATTCGTCAGCCTTTTCGGGTGTTAGCGGATTCGGAACAACTAACTCGATGCATTGTTCGGTGCCGTTGCAAAGTGAGTAGATATGATTATTGTATGCGCAAATCATATGAATTGTATCGTCATCTACATAACAGGGGTCGCTGCCAATAATTTGGGTATGAGCCCGAGAAACGGCAAAATGCTCGGATGTGATATTGAACGATTTGTCAGCCAACATTAAAGCGGCAGTTGCCGAGTCGGAATAGTGGGAGTTTCTTTGAGAGACAAAAGCGTAATTTCCACTATTCAGCCTTACAATGTTATAACACCAGTCCAAATTGCTGAACTCGTGCATTTTGCCTATATAGTTGCAGTTGTGGTTGTATTGGTGAATAACGTTTCTGGTGTCATAGATACAACAGGTGTCACCAACGCAAAACAATGAATTTATTCCTATTATTTCGCCAGGCCCATTTCCTTTGAGTGCGCGTTCTGCTATTTTTACTCCAGTTTTGCGGTCATAACACGACAATCGTAAATCAATCTGGTCCACCATATACATATAACTGTCGGACAATCCGATATTCATATCATTCATAAAAGTCCAACAGTCATCCATCTGCAAATTCATCACCGAAATCGACTCCACATTGGCGGCAAACGCTTCTTCGTCAATGGTTCCAGGAAGTTCAACGCGGGTTGTCGATGTTGTGTTGTTGCCGCTGTTGCAGGCCATCATTGTGGCGCAGAGTGCGGCGATGGTTAAAAGTTTGTGGTTCATAGTGTTTTGTTTTTAGCGCCCTGACGGGCGGGATTTTTAACAATCAATTTTTTTATGAATTTTGTTTTTAAATTTTCTTCCAATTTCCCGCGAAGCGGCATCCGTTCATTTTTTGTTTAATTGGTGAATCGGACGCGATGAATCGCGTCCCTACCAACACCCAATACCTAACACCCAACACCATTATTTTTCAATCCTTCAGTTTAATTTTCAGCAGCACATTCGCCGCATCGCACTCCTCGGGCTCAAGGCCTTTGATATAGTCGGCGTTGCGCTTTATAAAATGACGGTACGTGGCTTGTGTTTTCTTCAGACGGTTGTCCAAAATGTTGTTATGGCCTTCGAGAAGGCTGGTCAAATCGCTGTTTTTACATTTTGCGTAAATGAATTTTCCGTCAGTATAAATAATTTTCTGCCTATTGAATAAATCAATTACAATATCGGTTGTATTTTTTAGTTCCTCTTTATTGTCGCATATCACTGATATAATGTTGTTTGTGCGTTTGTCGAGCATTGCAATATATGGTTCTTTATCAATTCTATACCTTAAAACGATGAAGCGTCCCGACCCCGCAAGTCCCCAGAAATCATCATAATCGTTCATCCTGCTATGTTCGCCTTTGCTAAAAATTTCTCCAGCGATTTTTGGTGTTGACGGATTCGGAACAACCAGTTCTATGCATTCCTCAACGCTGCCTCGGAGCGTGTAGATGTGGTTATCGTTAGATAGAAGGAAACAAATTGTGTCGTCGCTGGCATAGCAAGGTTGCGGACCACCCCAAATTCCAATGTTGAAATGAGGCGTTGCGAAATGCCTTGATAAAACATTAAACGATTTGTCAGTCAGTATTAATGCCGCGCCTGCAGTATTGCACAGATTGTTATCGAAAATAATATGCACTAGGTTTCCACATTTCTGTCGAATCAAATAAAAAGAATTAGTCCCTAATTTTTTGAATTCTTGGATTTTACCAACAAATTGACAGTTGTGGTCATATTTGTTGACACCATTGTAATCGTAAACGCAAAGGGTATCGCCAATGCAGAATGTCGAAGAAACGCTTATCACTTCTCCTGGACCATTGCCTTTGATTGTTCTTGACGATAATTTTTTGCCTGTATTTAGGTCGAAGCACGTTAGTTGTAAATGTCTTTGGTCTAACATATACAAATAGTTATCGGTCAATTCCGTATAGGAATATTCGGATAAAGTCCAACAGTCATCCATCTGCAAATTCATCACCGAAATCGACTCCACATTGGCGGCAAACGCTTCTTCGTCAATGGTTCCAGGAAGTTCAACGCGGGTTGTAACGGTTTCGTTTTTACTGCTGCAGGCGGTCATAAGCGCCGCCAACGCAATGGCGGTCAGCGAGAGTTTGTTTTTCATAATTGTATGTTTAAAAGGTTTGTTGATTGCAAACACAACAACAAATATATCGGAAACAATTAGAAAAGCAACAGCGTGCCGATGGCATTTGCTTGGAATACGGGAAGATGCCACCTCCTAAAAATAGCAAAACCCCTGCAAACAATTGTCTGACAGAGGTTTAAAAAACTTGTGACCCCGGCGGGATTCTAACCCACAACCTTTTGATCCGTAGTCAAATGCTCTATACAGTTGAGCTACGGGGCCCTAAAGCGGTTGCAAATATAGATACTTTTTCAATTGTTGCAACTCATACTAAACTTTTTTTAATTAAAATTTTGTATGGTTGCAACACTTTATCAATCAACTATTTAATATTATTGTTAAGTACCTTTATCTTCTCATACAGCCCATCGCTCACCGTTGCAAGCGGCAGACGGACGACATTTTTTGCCTTGCCTTGCAGTTCAAGATAGGCTTTTACGCCCGACGGACTGCCTTCGGCAAACAGAGTGTCGATGACTGGCAGGAACTTCAAATGCTGCTCTCGGGCTTCGCTGAAACGGCCGTCGAGAGCAAGGTGCACAATCTTGCTGAACTGCGCGGGGAATGCGTTCTGAAGCACCGAAATCACGCCTGAGAATCCGCAGGCAATGAGTGGCAGAGTCAGTGCGTCGTCGCCCGAAATCAAGATGAAATCCTTTGGGCAGCGGCTGGCAAGTTGCATACACTGCGCCACGTTGCCCGACGCTTCTTTCACGCCCACAATGTTGCGGCAATCGTTGGCAAGGCTCACAACCACATCGGGCGAGATGTTGATGCCCGTGCGGCCTGGCACGTTATATAGAATTATCGGTTTGTCAACATTGTCGGCCAAAGCCTTGAAGTGGGCGTACACGCCGCGCTGGTTGGGCTTGTTGTAGAACGGCGCAACCGAAAGCAGTGCCGTGATTTTGTCGTTTTTGGCATATTCCTTGGCCTGCGCAATCACGTCGGCGGTGTTGTTGCCGCCACAGCCCACCACAATCGGGATGCGGCCCGCAACCTTGCCGATAATGAAGTCGAGCAACTCGTCTTTCTCTGATTTTGAGAGAGTTGCGGGTTCGCCCGTGGTGCCCAACGCCACAATGTAATCGGTGCCGTTGGCCACTTGCGACTCAATAATGTTTTCAAGTGCCTGATAATCAATTTTTCCATCGGTGCTGAATGGCGTTACCATTGCCACGCCCACACCTCGCAATTGTTGCATCATATTGATAATCAATTAAATTTCTTTAGATAAAACTGTATCTGTTCAAAATAGTATTTCGCGTCTTTTGTGTCGTCGATGCTCAGCATCAGGTCGAACGGCTGACGCTCGGCAAAGCGGCCGATGCGGAATCGGGCGGCCGCACGGTGCAGCATCAGCCTTGTCGGATAGTAATCGGCCGAATTCAGGTCGATGAGAATGTCGAACGCTGTTGCCTCGAAATCGGCTACCAAACCGCTTTTGGGGCGGTACAGAAAGTCAAGGTCGGCATCGGTGAACAGGCTGAAATGGCACTGCTGCTGATAGGCCGACAGTTCCTTGCGGTTTGGCACGTAGCCCAAAGCCGTCACACCTGCCTTGAAATCAGTGATTTGGCTGTAGACGTAGTTGGCGTCGGCAAGGTCGGAATCTGAAGAAACGGCGAACAACAGCCCTACTCGTGCGGCCTTCTCGAGCGGGCACGGCACGGCCACGCGATTGGGCGCATCGTGCTCACCAACAATGAGTTGGCTCAATTTCAGCCGAATGGGATTGTACCGTTTCTGCATATTGCTGTTATTCAGGCAGATTCATTCCGTGGCAGTTCTTGAACTTCTTGCCGCTGCCGCACGGGCACGGGTCGTTGCGGCCAACCTTCTTGTCCACTCTCACGGGCTGTACTTTGCGGTCTTCGGGGCGTTGGCCCTGACCTTGCTCGGTGCGGCCTGTGTTGAAACGGCTCATATCGAGTTGGCGGCGCTGCTCAACCTGACGAACCTGCTCGGGGTCCTGAATTGGCAGATTGCCCTTCATAATTATCGAAACAAGTTCCGAATTAATCTTCTCTATCATCGCCTTGAACAGGTTGAACGACTCGAATTTGTAAATCAAAAGCGGGTCTTTCTGCTCGTAGGTGGCGTTCTGAACCGATTGCTTCAGGTCGTCCATCTCACGCAAGTGCTCGCGCCAAGCGTCATCAATAGTCAACAGGCTGATACTCTTTTCGATAGATGTTACCAAATCTTTGCCTTCCGACTCGTAGGCGCGTTTCAGATTGGTTACGATGTTGTAGGTCTTGCGGCCGTCGGTAATCGGAATCACAATGTTTGTATATGTCTGACCTTGAGTCTCATACACGTTCTTGATGACAGGCCAAACGCGCTGCTGTATCTGCTGCGATTTGCGTTTGTATGCGTCGATGGCAGCCTGATAGAGTTGGTTGGCCAGTTCGGCGGCACTCTCGCGGTTGAAGGTTTCCTCATCAAACGGCGTGTCAATTGAGAGCGTGCGCACGTTCGAGAGTTTCAGTTCCTCGTAGTCGTTGGCGTCCTTGTACTCGTTGGCCATCTGCTCGCACACGTCGTAGATGTTGTTCACGATGTCCACCTGCAGGCGGTCGCCGAACAGAGCGTGGCGGCGGCGCTTGTAGATAACCTCGCGTTGGTTGTTCATCACGTCGTCGTACTCGAGCAGGCGCTTACGGATGCCGAAGTTGTTCTCTTCCACCTTCTTCTGCGCGCGTTCGATTGATTTCGAAATCATTGAGTGCTGAATCACTTCGCCTTCCTCAAGTCCCATCTTGTCCATTAGGCCTGCAATGCGGTCAGAGCCGAAGAGTCGCATCAGATTGTCCTCGAGCGAAACGAAGAACTGCGACGAACCTGGGTCGCCCTGACGACCTGCACGGCCACGCAACTGACGGTCGACGCGGCGTGACTCGTGGCGCTCGGTGCCCAGAATGGCCAGACCGCCAGCCTCACGCACTTCAGGCGTCAGTTTGATGTCGGTACCACGGCCCGCCATATTGGTGGCGATGGTCACCGTGCCGCGTTTACCAGCCTCGGCCACAATCTCGGCCTCACGTTGGTGCTGCTTGGCATTCAGCACGTTATGCTTGATGCCGCGCATTTTCAGCATTCGGCTCAAAAGTTCTGAAATCTCGACCGATGTGGTACCCACAAGCACAGGGCGGCCAGCCTCGTTGAGTTTCACAATCTCGTTGATGACGGCGTTGTACTTCTCGCGGGCCGTTTTGTAAACCAAATCGTCGTAGTCGATACGCTGCACGGGGCGGTTGGTCGGGATGACCACAACATCGAGTTTGTAGATGTTCCAGAACTCACCAGCCTCGGTCTCTGCGGTACCAGTCATACCCGCAAGTTTCTTATACATACGGAAATAGTTCTGCAGCGTGATGGTTGCGTAGGTCTGCGTTGCGGCCTCGACCTTCACGTTTTCCTTGGCCTCGATGGCTTGGTGCAGACCGTCGGAATAGCGGCGGCCTTCCATAATACGGCCCGTCTGCTCGTCAACAATCTTCACCTTGTTGTCCACAACCACATACTCAACGTCGCGCTCAAACATCGCGTAAGCCTTAAGCAACTGATTTATAGTGTGGATACGCTCGGTTTTTATTGAGTAATCCTGCAGCAGTTTGTCTTTTTTCTCAACAAGTTCGGCTGTTGGCAGATTCTGATGCTCAAGTTCGGCAATCTCGGCGCCCACATCGGGCATCACAAAGAAATTCTTATCTTCCAAATCGCTCGAAATCAAATCGATACCTTTATCAGTAAGTTCTATGGCGTTCTGCTTCTCTTCAATGATGAAGTAAAGGTCGTCAGTAATCAAGTACATATTCTTGCTGTTGTCCTGCATATAGAAGTTCTCGGTCTTCTGCATCATCACCTTCACGCCAGGCTCGCTCAAATAGCGGATGAGCGGCTTGTGCTTCGGCAGACCTTTGTTGGCGCGCAGCAGCAGTTTTCCGCCCTCTTCCTCGTTGCCTTCGGCGATGAGTTTCTTGGCGTCGGCCAGAAGTTTCGTAACCAGGTCGCGCTGAGCCTGATAGAGTTTCATCACCTGCGGCTTGAATTGGTCGAACAGTTGGTTGTCGCCCTTTGGCACGGGGCCCGATATAATAAGTGGTGTACGGGCGTCGTCAATCAACACCGAGTCCACCTCATCGACGATGGCGTAGTTGTGGCGGCGCTGCACAAGGTCGTCGGGGCTGATGGCCATATTGTCGCGCAGATAGTCGAAACCGAACTCGTTGTTGGTTCCGAAGGTCACATCGGCCTGATAAGCCTTGCGGCGCGGCTCGCTGTTAGGCTCGTGCTTGTCGATGCAGTCCACGCGAAGACCGTGGAATTCGTAGAGCGTGCCCATCCATTCGGCGTCACGTTTTGCCAGATAGTCGTTCACGGTGACCATATGCACACCTCTGTGTGTCAGCGCGTTAAGGAACACAGGCAGAGTGGCTACAAGTGTCTTACCCTCGCCAGTGGCCATCTCGGCAATCTTGCCTTTGTGCAGAGCCACACCGCCGATAAGTTGCACGTCGTAGTGCACCATATCCCACGTGATTGGCGAGCCGCCAGCGGTCCAGGTGTTGAACCAGATGGCCTTGTCGCCGCGGATTTCAACGCTGTCGCGGACGGCGGCAATGTCGCGGTCGAACTGCGTTGCGGTAACTTCGACCTCGGTGTGCTCTTTGAACCTGCGCGCGGTGTCCTTGATAATGGCGAAAGCGCGCGGCAGCAACTCGTCGAGCACATCGGCAATTTTGGTGTCGATGGTCTCTTCAATCTTATCTATCTGATTGTAAAGATTTTCCTTCTTTTCGATGTCTTCTTCCTGCTCAATCTGCTGACGCAAGTCGGCAATCTGCTTGTTTTCATCGCTGATGCGGTCTTGTATAATCTGCTGAAGTTCAATGCTTTGCTGACGCAACTCGTCGTTCGAGAGATTAGCCAGTTTGGCGTATTCCTCGTTGGTTGCGATAACGTATGGCATTATCTCTTTGATGTCTCGGTCGGATTTGTTCCCGAACAACTTTGTCAGGAAGCCGTCAATTATTCCCATATATTATTGTAATTATTTGTTTATCAAATGATTAATTATCAAATACATATTTTTTGCAAATACGGCAAAAGTAAAAGAATTTTGGTACGAAAAGCCAACAGAACAAAGATTAAAGTGTAAAGTGTGATTTGCGTAAGGTGGAAAGCGATAGAAAATAGCCGACAATGTGGCAAAGAGCACAACTCAAGCCGTCCGTTGCCAGTAGTCTGATGTCCGTTGTCAGTAGTCCGAAAATCAGCCTGCTATCTATATATTCGATTCTTATTCAGCGCCTTACGGTACTTCTCAGCATTGGCGTTGTGCTCAATCAGCGTGCGGGCAAATGCGTGATAGCCCGAAAAATCGTCTTTTGCACAGAAATACAAGTACTTATGCTTGTTGTGGTTAAGCACGGCGTCAATCGACGATTTCGACGGAATGCAAATTGGTCCCGGTGGTAATCCCTTGTGTTTGTATGTGTTATACGGGCTTTCAACTTCAAGATGGCGGTTCAGAATGCGCTTGATTTCGAAATCGCCGACAGCGAATTTCACCGTCGGGTCGGCCTGCAGCGGCATTCCAATGCGGATGCGGTTCAGATAGACGCCGGCCACATCGGGTTTCTCGTCGTTTTTGATGGTTTCCTCTTCCACAATCGATGCCAGCGTGTAGGCTTCGTCGGGTGTGAGATTGACGGCTTTGGCCTTCTCGCGGCGGCTGTCGTTCCAGAATTTGACCGACTCGGCATACATCCGCTCAACAAACTGCTCGGCGCTTGTGTTCCAGTTGAAATGGTAGGTGTCGGTAATGAACAGCGTGAAAGCCGTCTCTTTTGTTTTGCCGAATTTTGCCAGATAATTGTTGTCAGTCAGCAACATATACAGTTCGGCATCATTCATTTCGAGCTTGTTGCCAACCAGTTCGGCAAGCCGCTTGATTGAGCGCACCTTGCCAATGGTAATCTTCACAGGCTCTTGCGCGCCGCTTCGCAACAGATTGATTAACTGATTGTTGCTCATTCCGTTGCGAATCTTAAACCGCCCGGCCTTTACCAGTTGCGGGTAGTTTTTCTGTCGCGCCACCCAGTCGAACGATTCTGCATCGACAATAAAACTGCTGTCTTTCAGCATCTTGAGAACATCGGCATAACGGCTGCCGGTTTTTATACAGAGATAGGCCGTCTTGCGTCCGTCGAGTTTCACGTTCGGCCGCTGCACTTCACCATATATATGATAGGCCATAACCGCGAAGACAATCGCCCCCGCCAAGCCGCTCAGCGCCAGCCACCGGCCAAGTTTTTTCTTACTTTTTTTTGCCACGATTGTGTTGTTATTTTGGTGCGCAAATGTAACGGATTTTTCGTCAGCCGAGCGGTTTGTGCGGCCCTAAAATCTGTTGGGATAGGTTATGCCGGTGATATTCAGGCGAATGTGCCTGTATTTTGTGAATTGTTACCGAGTTTTCAATGATTGTTCTCGCACGGGCAGGGTGCGTAGCCTTTGTAGCGTTTCTTCTGTGTGGCGCACGATGTGGCTAACACGCACAATATCAGCAGAAAACAAGTAATTATTGACAGTTTCGGCAGACGGCGTTTCATCACTTTTTATTTTCGTTCTCAAAATAGGTGCAACAACCTGACAATCCGCAACTTTCGCACTTCGGCTTGCGTGCGGTGCAGACGTAGCGTCCGTGCAAAATTAGCCAATGATGCGCAATCGGCAATAGTTCGGGCGCGATGTTTTTGACCAATTGCCGTTCTGTGTCGATGGGGCGTTTGGCGTTCACGGTCAGGCCGATGCGGGCCGAGACGCGGAACACGTGCGTATCGACGGCCAGCGCGGGCTTGTTGTATATGACCGACAGAATCACATTGGCGGTCTTGCGGCCAACGCCTGGCATCTGCTGCAACTGCTCAAGATTGTCGGGGACCACGCCGCCGAAACGGTAGGTGAGCATTTGCGCCATCCCGTGCAGGTGCGCGGCCTTGTTGTTGGGAAACGAGCAGCTTTTTATCAACTCAAAAATCTCGTCAACCGTGCCTTGTGCCATTGCCTTTGCGTCGGGGAAACGGCGGAAAAGGGCAGGGGTGACCTGATTCACGCGCTTGTCGGTGCACTGTGCCGAAAGAATGACCGCCACCAGCAACTCATAGGCGTTCGAGTAGTGCAGTTCGGTCTGCGCCGTCGGCATATTGCGGCTGAACCAGTCAATCACGTTTCGGTAGCGTTCGGCGAGAGTCATTTGAGTTTTAAGTTATCGAAGTTTTAAGTTTAAAGGTTGAGAAGTTAAGAAGTTAAGGCGCTTCGCTGTTTAGAAGTTTAAAGTTTAACAAGTTTAACAGGTTTAACAAGTTTAAAAATCCTAAATCCTAACTCTCTATCTCGCTCAACTCAATCCAGCGGTCGGTTTTCTCATCGAGAAGGCGGCTCACTTCATCGAATCGGGTTGAGAGTTCGGTGATTCGCTTTGCGTCGCTCTCGCCGCCCGACAGTGCCGCTTCAATCTCGCTTTTTTCGGTCTCGAGTTGCTCAATCTCGGCTTCAAGTTGCTCAAACTCTTTGCGTTCCTTGAATGTCATACGGCGTTTGGATTCGGTGCGCTCGCGCGGCTTCTGCTGCGATTGTTCGGGCTTGGCGGCCGCCGTTTCGGCTTTCGCCTGACTGTTTTTCCAGTCGCGGTATTGAGTGTAGTTGCCAGGATAGTCCTTAATCTTTCCATCGCCTTCAAACACAAACAGATGGTCAACCACCTTATCCATAAAATAGCGGTCGTGCGACACAATCAGCACACAGCCGTCGTACTTCGACAGATAATCTTCCAACACGTTAAGTGTCACAATATCAAGGTCGTTCGTCGGCTCGTCGAGAATCAGAAAATTGGGGTTGCGCATCAGCACCGTCATCAGGTAAAGGCGTTTGCGCTCGCCGCCGCTCAACTTGCTCACGTAGGCGTAGTGCATCTGATGCGGGAACAGAAAATAGTTCAGAAACTGCGTGGGCGACAGCCTTGTGCCTTCGCCAACGGCAATGTCTTCGGCCACATCCTGAATCACTTCAATCACGCGCTTGTTCTCGTCGAACGACACTTCTTCCTGCTTGTAGTAGCCGATTTTGATGGTTGTCCCGATTTCGATTCGTCCGCGGTCGTAGGGCTCGTTGCCCGTGATGATGTTCAGCAGCGTAGTCTTGCCAGCGCCGTTCGCGCCCACCACGCCGATTTTCTCGCCGCGGCGGAACTGATAGGTGAAATCGTCGAGCAGCACCTTGTCGCCAAACCGCTTGTCGATGCTGAAAAGGTCGATGATTTTTGTGCCCAGCCGCGAACTTTTTATGTCGATTTGCATCGATTCGCTTCGGGTGTTCTTGAAGGCCGTGGCCTTGATGTCTTCAAATGCGTCGATGCGGTATTTGGCCTTTGTTCCGCGCGCCTGCGGCATCCGCCGAATCCAGTCGAGTTCCTTTTTGTAGAGTTGGCGGGTTTTCTCTATCTCGCTGTTTTGGTTGTAGATACGCTCTTCGCGCTTGGCCAGGAAATACGAGTAGTTGCCGCGGTATTTGAATATCTGCTTGTCATCGATTTCGTAGATGATGTCGCACACGCGGTCCAGAAAATAGCGGTCGTGCGTCACCATTATCAGTGTCGATTTCGATGAGTTCAGGAACCCTTCGAGCCACTCTATCATATTCAAGTCCAAGTGGTTGGTGGGCTCGTCGAGAATCAGGATGTCGGGGTCGTCGATGAGCGTTTTTGCCAGCGCCAGACGTTTCTTCTGTCCGCCCGACAGTTGGCCAACTTTCTGCTCGAAGTTGTTGATATTCAGTTGCGAGAGAATCTGCTTTATGCGTGCTTCGTAGTTCCACGCTTTGGCGGCGTCCATTGCGCTTGTGGCGTTGGCCAGCCGTTCGGTGTTGCTGTCGCGGCAGGCCATCTCATACTCTTTGATGGTTTGCAGCGTCACATCCGACGACTCAAAAACTTCTTCAATAACAGTGAGTTCGGGGTTCAGTTTGGGGCTTTGCTCAAGATAGCCCAGCCGCAGGTCGTTGCGTATGGTAACGCTTCCGCTGTCGGGGGTGTCGGCGCCCGCCAGAATGCGCAGCAGCGATGTCTTTCCCGCGCCGTTGTTGGCAATGATGGCCACGCGCTGCTCTTTCTCAACGCTCAGACTGATGCCGTTGTAAAGCACCAGGTCGCCATACGATTTTGTAATGCCTTCGGCCTGCAGGTAGTTCATTGTCAGATGGTTGGGTAGGTGAGAGGCTTACGCCAGAATGCTTTTCACCTTTTCAACAATCTCGTTGAGTTGCAGCGGTTTTTCAAAGAAGTATTCGGCGCCCATTGCAAGAGCTTTTTCGGCATCGTCGCGTTCGCTGTCAGCGCTCACAATCAGCACCGGAATTTTTGCGGTTTCGGGGTTGCCTTTTATCGCGGTCAGCACCTCAAAACCCGACATCTGCGGCATCATCAGGTCGAGCAGCACAACATCGATATGCTTTTTAGTCAGTATTTTAATGGCGTCTTTGCCCGAGCTGGCCGTCTCAACGTTGAAGCCGTTCTGGTCGAAAACTACTTGCAGAAGCAGATTGTTGGTTGCTGAATCGTCAACCAGCAAAACCGTGTGTTTTTTACTGCCTTTCATTATTCTCTATATTGTATCGTTATGTGTAAAACTCTGTTTCTGTGAGTGTTGCGATTGCTCGCCAGGCTTTTGCCCACAACTTCAAACGTCCCTAACCTTTTCGAAAGCAAAAACTATGCAAATATAGTTGAGTTTATTGTTTTTCGTTTATATCCAAATCAAATTGTAAATATTTTTTGGAAAATATAAAACTATGAGTAATTTCACACGAAATTATTATTAAACACACATTCAGAATTATTATGCAAGATATTAAAGATTCATTTTCCGAATGGTTTAGTATGCTGAATGACAACCAGTTGAAGCTGGTTAAAGCGAACAGCGTGATTTTGAATTACACCAAAGGAGAGACCATCTGCAAGCAGGGAGCGTTCGCGTCGAACGTTTATTTTGTTGAGGATGGTTTTATGAAGGCCTACAAAGAGTACAAAGACGGGTATCTGATTATGCGTTTTGTGCAGAAAGGCGAGGCCATCGGGCTGTCGTCGGTATATAATAAAGGTGTATTCCTCTACACGGTGGCCAGCGTAGGCACGTCGAATGTGTTGTCGGTCACGGCCGATGTTGTTAAGCAGCTCATCCGCCAGAACCCCGATTTTGCCGAGAAGGTGATAACCTACCTTAACAAAATCAACTGCGAGGAGCACGAGCGTGTTATCAGCCTGACACAAAAGCAGTTGAATGGCCGTATTGCCGATGCAATCTTGCATTTTGCCAACAATATCTACAAATCGGACGAGTTCAATATGCAAATCACCCGCCGCGATGTGGCCGATTTCTGCGCAATGTCGACTGAGAGCGCCATCCGTATCTTCAAGGAGCTCGACAGCGACAAGATTATCAAAATCGACGGCAAGAATCTGAGGATTATCAGCAAGCAGCTGCTCGAGAACTTGAGCGAGTTTGGTTGATGAATGTGTAATTTGCTATCTGTCAATAATATGAGATTTTTTATTCTGTCGGCTCTGATGTTGGTCTCAACCATTGTGGCGGCGCAGCGCACCGAGCATTGCTACGATGATTCGGACACGCTGCTCATTGTGGGCGGCGCGCTTATCAATAGCAATAACTATATGATTGACAGAACAAAACTGCAGAAAAACGACTCGGTTTTTGTCAATCGCCCGGGTTTTGTGGTTGAGAGTTTCAAAGTGAGCGCGTTCACGCTTGGCCAGAAAGTCGCCATAACCAACACCGGCAACGTTTTCAACGACGAGGTGATGGAACAATTGATAAATAATGAATCGATTTTTAAGTTTTTTTACTTAAAAGATATAATTTTGCGCACCAATGACGGACGGAAGGTTTCGCCATCGACACGTTCAATTAAAATAACATTCACAAATTAATGGCAATGAATAGTAAATTGTTGAAACTGATTCTGATACTGTTGGTCGTACTCCCTTTTTCGGGACAGGCGCAAACTAACGACTATTCAATGCGCCGTTGCTGGGGCTACCATAAAGACAGTTGCAAGGTCAGCAAGAACATATACTACCGGGTTGTCGAAGGCTCGCGTAGCGCACTGTTTGTCAAAGGACAGACTTCGCGAATCTCCACCACTATATATAATGGCCGCGACTATCGCATCTCGTTCTGCCACGACCAGGTGCTTGGCTCTGAGATTGTGATGCGAATCATCGACGCTGAGAACGGTAACACTCTCTACGACAACACCGAAGATGGTTTCTCATCGGATTTTGAGTTTACGGTGACGCAAACGCGCGAAATCTACATTGAGATTTCGGTGCCGGGCAAGAGCCGCTATTCTGAGGCGGCCGAAGATGCCGATTTGGTTTTTGTGAGAAAAGATACTGAGATGGGGTGCATCGGCATTTTGATTGAGCATATGATTACCCCCGTCAAAGGATTCTGATGTTTAGATTCGCGCTACCGGCTCTGCTCTGTCTGCTTGCGGCGCAACTGAGTGCGCAGGATTGTTACGATTATTACAAGCGAAACTGCGGCCGCAGTATCAACGGCCGGTTCCCATACACAGTCAATAACTCGTCGGTAAGTTCGGCTTTTGCGCCGGGCGAGAGCAAATGCTATTACGGCGAGCTGATTCAAGGCAAAGACTACCGCATAACCATCTGTTCCGACTCTCTTTACAATGGAGTTGTGGCGCTGCTCATTCGCAACGATGACGGCAAAATCCTGTACGACAATTCGCAGGACGATTTCAATGTCAACATCGAGTTTTCGTGCCGCAAGACCAACTCCGTTGAGTACATTCTGACGGTTCCCCGCCGCTCCGACGTTGATGAAAAAACGAAAGGCTGCGTTGGTATGCTCATCGAGGAGATGGTTACTCCGCAGATAGGTTTTTGATTGTTAATTTGTAAAAGATTGCAATTCAATCACTTTCAATCCCTCTATTCTTCATCCCGATAGCTATCGGGACTTCAATCCTTCAATTAACGGCTGAACACGTAGCTAATAATATTCGCGCCCATTTGTAGGGCCTCAAGGTGTTTCTCAGGTGTGTCGTTGTGGACGGCAATGTCCTCCCAGCCGTCGCCAAGGTCGCACTCGTGGCTGAAGAAGCAGACGAGCCGGCCATCGACAAACAGACCGAAACCTTGCGGCGGCAGGTTGTCGTGCTCGTGAATTTTGGGCAGGCCGTTGTTGAAATGGTATGCTGTGTGGTAAATGAGGTGACTGAAAGGCAGTTCCACAAACTCCTGGTCGGGGAACACCTTCTTCATTTCGCGGCGCACATATTGCTCAATGCCATAGTTGTTGTCGATGTGCAGAAAGCCGCCGGCCTCAAGGTATTTGCGCAGGTTGAGCACATCGGAATCCGAAAAGACAATGTTTCCGTGGCCGGTGAGGTGGACGAACGGATAGTTGAACAGGTCGTAGCTGCCCACATCAACAGTCGATGGTTCGGGATTGATGTTGGTGCCGATGTTTTTGTTGCAGAACTCAATCAGATTGGGCAGCGATGTCGGGTTGGCGTACCAGTCGCCGCCGCCGTTGTATTTGAGCAGGGCGATGCGCACCGGCTGCGCCTGTAGTGCCGTGCAGGAGAGCAGCGCGGCCGCGATGACCAAAATCCAGTTGGCGAGGTGTTTCATCATTCTTGTTTAAGCAGATTGACGGTGTGGCAGGCGGCTAGTCCGGCGGTTTCGGTGCGCAAGCGGCTGTCGCCCAGATGAACACATCGGTATCCGTTGGCCACGGCCAGCTCCACTTCGGCGGGTGAGAAGTCACCCTCGGGGCCTATCAATATGGTGTATTCGCTCTCGCTGTCAACCATCGATTTCAGCGACGCGCGGTCGGTCTCCATACAATGCGCGATGAGTTTTTTCCCGCTGCGGCAGGCTTTCACGAAAGTGCTGAAATCTGTGGGTTCGTCAAGCACCGGCTTGTAAGCTTTTATTGATTGCTTCATAGCCGAGAGGATGATTTTTTCGAGCCTGTCGGTGTTGATAGTGCGGCGCTCGGAGCGTTGGCAGATGAGCGGCGTAATGCTGTCGATGCCCATCTCGACGGCCTTTTCGGTGAACCATTCAATGCGGTCGGCGTTTTTGGTTGGCGCAATGGCGATGTTCACCTTGTAGTTGCGTTGTCCGTAGTTTTCGGTTTTCTGCTCGATGCTGAACGTGCAGTGTTTCGGGTTGGCGTCGTCGATGGTGGCGAGGTAGTAGCCGCCAGCGCCGTCGATGAGCGAAATTTGGTCGCCGTGGGCCAGCCGCAGCACCTTTACGCAGTGTTTCGACTCCTCTTCGGTCAGCGTGCAGTCACCGTTGATTATTTGCGGTGTGTAGAAAATGTGCATCGTCAGTTTTTTCGGCAAAATAAACAAAAGTTGCCGCAGGTTGAGCCGTTGTTGCGCAAAATGCTACTTTTGGCAAAAAACACGATGACAAAAATTGGCTTACTCTCTGACACTCACGCGTATTTCGACAGCGATATGCGCAAGTTTCTTGAACCTGTCGACCAGATTTGGCACGCCGGCGACATTGGCAGCGCGCAGTTGCTCGACGATTTGCGCCAATTCCGCCCGGTGACGGCTGTTTTTGGCAATATCGATGATACCAATATGAGAATGATGGTGCCTGAGTTTCAGGTGTTTACTGTTGAGCAGGCGAAGGTTGTGATGACGCACATCGGCGGCTATCCGGGCCGTTACGAGCCTAAAGCCCGCAAAATGTTGCTGGCCGAGCGTCCGCAGATTTTTGTGAGCGGCCACTCTCATATTCTTAAGGTGATGTACGACAAGCAGTTGCAGTGCCTTCATCTGAATCCGGGCGCGGCTGGAGTTTATGGTTTTCACACCGTCAGGACAATGCTGCGCTTCACAATCGATGGCGCAAACATTAAGGATTTGGAGGTTTGGCAGACACCAAAACGGAAGGTGTGAGGCCTGATTGTAGCTCCCGCCATGTTTTTTTATGACGTTTGCCAATTTTTAAATTAAGAATATTCGCTGCGGCAAGCGTTGCGAGCCAAGTGTTTTTGCTATTTTTATGGCTCATAAATTATGAGAAAAGGGTTTGCAATATTGTCGATGATTTTTTTTGCCGCGCTGAGCCATTTGCTGAGCGCGCAAGACATCGACAGTCTTGAAACCGTAGCCGCCAACGCCCCGAATGTCACCAAGCGGATGAATGCTGTCAGCCAGCTGTCGTTCAGCATTATAGAAACCGACGGCCAGCGCTCCGACGAGCTTTTCCGTGAGGCGATGTCGTTCTATATCAATAAGAAACAATATGAAACGGCTTTTGAAATCATCCGCAACCGAGTTGCCAAATGCGGCGAGCTTGGCCGTACCGATTTGATTATCAGCGCCATCGACGGGCAGGAGATGTTTCTTAGCCAGCTGAGCGATAGCTCCGAGGTTATAAAAATCTACATTGCAGCAAGCAACGCAATGTTTGAGGCGCAGAATTACGAGCTGGCGGCCATCTACCTGATGAAATCGCAGGCCATCGCGGAAGCGATAGGTGATACAGCCACGCTGGTCCACAATGCAATCAACATCGGCTATTGCTATTCCATAATCAACAATGATGAGCGCTCAATTGCCTATTACAAAGAGGCTGAGCGACTTACAATTCTGATGGGCGATACTCGCGGTCTAATCGATATTTATTTGAACCTCGGCACCGCCTACGAGTACCGCCATTCGCTCGATACGGCCCTCGATTATCACTTCAAATCGTTGAAATACAGCCTTCAAACCGCCGATTCGTCGCTTTTGTGGCTCACATACTACAATATTGCCTACGTCTATTACGACTACAAAAAATACGATGAGGCACTTGACTATTGCCGCCAGTCGATTAAGGCTGCAAATATTGGTTACAGCCCTTGGCCCAAGGACTATCCGATGCTGTATTCGCTTGTGGCAAAGGTGTTTGACAGCTTGGGACAAAACGATTCGGTTGTGGCCTACCATCAGCTTAGTCTTGAAAGTTATCGCGAAAGCGGGAACCTGAATGGCGAGGCAATGGCCCTCAGTATGATGGGCGACACCTACCGCGAGATGAAAAAGTACCAGCTCGCGTTGAAATCGTACAAGCAGGCTCTTGATATTTGTTTGAACAACAATATTTTGGGTTTGCAAAAAGACATTTATGAGGGAATGTCGAAACTCTACTCCGCCAACCGCAACTACGAACTTGCCTACAGCATACTTGAAAAAGCCAGTCTGATTACCGACAGTTTGCTCAACAGCGAGCGGGAGCAGGCGAGGAGCTCGCTCACCAAACAGCTGCAAACCAAGGAACAAGTGATGCTTATTGAGCACGAAATGAGCGAGGAACGCCAGCGCGAGCAATTCCAGAACGAGCGCCAGAACGCCCGCCATCGTATGCTTGTCGGCATTTTGTCGACCTTGGCGTTGATAGCCGTGGTTATGATTCTGATGCAGATGCACGTGCGCCGAATCAACACGCTGCTCAAAAAGGCCAACGGCGAGATTAATATGCAGAAAAGCAAGCTCGAAAAGGTGTCGGCGGAGGTTCGCCGGCGTTATAAATTCCTTGATTTGCTGATAAATACCATCCCGATGCCGCTCATCTACATCAAGAGCGACAAGAGCGCGGTGCTGGGCTGCAACGAAGCGTTTGAGCAGCTTTGCGGAGTTTCGCGAGGTGCGATAATCGGCTCCGACATCGACAATCTGAGCCGGCAAGTTGGTATTGAATGTAATCTTGATGATGCGCGTACCACTCGGAAAATCAGGCAGATGCGATTCTCCGACGGTAAAGTCCGCGATGTGATTTGCTACGTTAGCGAAATCTCCGACGAGGGCGGCTACGGCGATTTGTTCTCGGTTGTGATGGTTGATGTTACCGAGCTTGAAAACATCAGGCGCGAGTTGTGCCAGTCGCAGCAGAAACTTGAGGAGGCGCTCAGCGTTAAAACCAAGTTCTTCAGCATTTTCGCCCACGACCTGAAAAATCCGTTTAACGGCATTCTTGGAATGACCAACCTGCTTGTTGATTATTACGAGAATTATTCAGCCGACGATATTAAGAAGTATCTGAACGTGATAAACGATTCTGCCACAAGAGTTTACGGCCTACTTACCAATCTGCTCGACTGGGCTAAGTCGCAAACCGGAATGATTGAGGTCAAGCCCACAAACTTCTACATTTCAGAGCCGATAAACGAGGCGCTGTCGGTCAACAAATACAATATCGACCAGAAAAACATTAAGATAGTTCTGCAGATTGACTACGAATACAGCGTGATGGCCGATAAGAATATGATTCTGACGGTGTTCCGCAATCTGATTGGCAACGCGTTGAAATACACGCCTCAAGGTGGCCGCATAACCATTGCCGCTCGTCTGAACGGCGACAACAAAATCGAGGTTTCGATTAGCGACAACGGCGTTGGCATTCCGTCCGAGAATATGCCGCGCCTCTTCAATGTCGACCAGCCTTTGACCACTCCCGGCCTCGAAAACGAGAAGGGCTCAGGGCTCGGACTCATTATCTGTCAGGAGTTTGTACGGCGCAATGGCGGCCAGATTTCCGTCATCAGCGAGGTGGGCAAAGGCACAACCTTCACCTTCACCTTGAACCGCGCGTAGGTTATTTCCGGCCTTTTTTGTCTTTCCTCTTGCCTTTATTCTTTGTGTCAGCCTTTAATTTGCTGTGTTTCTTTGGTTTGCGTTCGGAGGCGAAAGCGTCGTCAGCTTTTTTGCCTCTGCGGCGCGGAACAGCTTCATATTCAGGATGGTCTGGACGGTCAGATTTGCGGCCGCGGCGGCGTGTGACGTTGTCGTTGAAGAAATCGAAGTTGAAATCCGACTCGTCGAAAACCTTGCCACTGAACTTTTTACGCTCGATTTTCACGTTCTGGCGTTTGTCCTTGTCTTTTCCCTTGTCACGGCTTTTGCTTCTGCCCGGTGCGCTTTCGCGATAGTCGGCCGAGTCGGCTTTCGATTTCTTTTTGGAGCGTTTCTCCTGCATCGGCGCTGTTTGGTTTGAGGCTAAGCCGAATTCAACGTTCTCGTTGTCGTACATAACGGTCTTCATCGCTTCCATAACCTTGTCAACAGCCTCGTTTTCAATCTCGAAGAACGAGAAGTTGCGTTGCAGGTCGATGCGGCCGATGTCGATGCTCTTGTCGTGTGTGGCGTCGTTTATCAACCCGAGCAGGCGCGGAACCGACAAACCGCGTTTGGTGCCCACGTTGATGAACAATCGCGTGTAATCGTCGTCGTTGCGGCGTTTCCGCTCTTTGCGTTCGCCGCCGTCGCCCTTGCCTTTGCCTTGCGACGGCTCAACGTTCAGGTCTTCGGCGCTTCGGTAGTATTCAATAAAACGGTTAAACTCCAGTGACACAAAGCGTTTGATAAGCTCGTCCTTGTCCAGCCACGACAGTTTTTTGTTGGCCATTGGCAGATAGGCTGCAATCTCGTCCTCGTTCACCTCAACGCGTTCAAGCTTGTCGAGCACGTTATAAAGGCGCTTTTCGCAGATTTCGTCGCCGTTGGGCACTTTTTTCAGCTCAAATGGCTTACCTACAAGTTTTTCCAGCTCACGGATTTTCCGCATTTCGCGCGAGTGGACGATTGACATTGATATGCCTGATTTACCGGCGCGGCCGGTGCGTCCGCTGCGGTGTATGTACACTTCGGGGTCGTCGGGCAGATTGTAGTTGATGACGTGTGTCAGGTCGTTCACGTCGAGTCCGCGGGCGGCAACGTCGGTGGCGATGAGCAGTTGCAGCGAGCGGTCGCGGAAGCGGCCCATAACGGTGTCGCGTTGGTCTTGCGACAGGTCGCCGTGCAGGGCGTCGGCATTGTAACCGTCTTGTATCAGCTTGGCTGCCACCTCTTTAGTTTCGCTTCGTGTGCGGCAGAACACAATTCCGTAAATGTTCGGGTTGATGTCGGCCAATCGCTTGAGCGCCAAATATCTATCGGCAGCTTTTACCATATAGTATTCGTGGCGTACGTTCTCGGCACCAGAGTTTTTCTTGCCCACGGCAATTTCTTCGGCGTCGTGCATATAGTTCATTGCAATTTTGCGCACGCCGTCGGGCATTGTGGCCGAGAAGAGCAGCGTCTGCTTGGTGTCTGGCGAGTTGCTGAGAATATTATCGAGGTCCTCTTGGAAACCCATATTCAGCATCTCGTCGGCCTCATCAAGCACAAGCCATTGTATATTATTGATTTTCAATGCGCCGCGTTTGATAACGTCGAGCACGCGGCCCGGTGTGCCAACCACAATGTGCGCGCCGCTTTTGAGCAGTTTAATCTGCGGATTGATGTTGGCGCCGCCATACACGGCAACAATCGATAGGCCTTCGGTGTATTTTGCAAAACGTGTCAGGTCGTTGGCAATTTGCAGACAGAGCTCGCGGGTGGGGCAGAGAACCAAAGTCTGCACGTCATTCGATTGCAAGTCAATCTGTTGCAGTATCGGCAAACCGAAACCGGCCGTTTTGCCTGTACCAGTCTGCGCCAGCGCCACCAAATCGGTGCGCGACGCGATGATTGCCGGAATTGTTTTCTCTTGGATTGGCGTCGGTGTCTCAAACCCGAGCTCGGTAATGGCCTTGATAATGTTCTCGTTCAGGCCGAAGTCAGTGAAGCTGCTCATTTCAAAAAATTAAGCCGCAAAAGTAGTTAAAAATCAATATTGTAAATTGTTTGCTCAAAAAGTTTTTTGCGGTCGCCGCCGAAGGCTCTTTTTGCCGCGATTTCGGGCGTTTTTCTGTACGGATAATGTGGTTAGGCATACTTTTTGTCCGTTGCTGCCACAAAAAACGAAGATAATTGCAAATGATTGATTTTTCGAATCTCGACAAACCGGCCATCATCACAAAATGGCACACATATACCTTCGCAGAGCTGCAAGTGCTTGTGCAACAGTACGCAGCAACGTTCCGTAATGCCAGTGGCGACAAAATCGCCATTTATTCCGAAAACCGCCCCGAGTGGATTTTCGCCTTCTATGCCGGATGGCTCAATGGCAAGATTGTGGTGCCGATTGACGCCACCGCTTCAACCGATGAAGTTGCCTATATGCTCAACGACAGCCAGCCGTCGGTGGTGTTCTACAGCAATAAGAACCGCGCGTCGGTGATTGAGGCCGCCAACGGGCTTAATTATTCGCCCAAGTTTGTCTGCCTCGACGAGATTGAACTGCCGCAAGTTGCTGAATCTGATTTTATTACACGCGATTATCCTGATAATAAAACCGCAATAATCGTTTACACATCAGGCACAACCGGAACGCCCAAAGGCGTGATGCTCTCGTTTGCCAATCTGCGTGCCAACTGTGTTGAGGTTTGCGGCAATGTCGATATTTTCCGTCCTGACCGCAAAGTGCTGATTCTATTGCCGTTGCACCACGTTCTGCCGCTTATGGGCTCGCTCATAATGCCGTTGTCGATTAGTGCCACGGTGGTAATGTCGCCGTCGATGCAGAGCGCCGACCTGATGGAAACACTCAAAAACAACCAGGTGGCCATAATTATTGGTGTGCCAAGGCTTTACGAGATGATTCATAAGGCAGTGAAGGTCAAAATTTCAGAGAATTTTGTCGCAAAAACGCTCTTTGCCTTGCTCTCAATCCGACCGAACAAGCACATTGGACGTATTGTTTTCAAAAAAGTGCACGAGACATTCGGTGGCCACATCGACATTATGGTGTGTGGTGGCGCATCGCTGCCAACAGAGACAGGCCGTTTTTATAAAACGCTGGGTTTCACCGTGCTTGAGGGCTACGGAATGAGTGAGGCGTCGCCAATGATAACCTTCAACCGTCCCGGACGCGAGCGCGTTGGCACACCAGGCCAGCGGCTTGAGAGTGTCGATATGAAAATTGTTGACGGTGAGATAGTTGCAAAAGGCCCGAACATTATGCAGGGCTACTACAATCGTCCCGAGGAGACTGCACAGATAATTATCGATGGATGGTTGCATACCGGCGATTTGGGCTACATCGATAAAGACGGATACCTATATATTACAGGTCGCAAAAAGGAGATTATTGTGCTGTCTAACGGCAAGAATATCAATCCGGTAGAACTTGAAGAAAGCCTGATGGCCGCATCGCCGGTTATTAAAGAGGTGGCAGTGATGGAGCACAACGATATGTTGCACGCACTCATCGGCCTCGATTACAATCAGATGCAGCAAATGGAAATAACCGATGCTAATAAATACCTGAAAGACACGCTGTTTCCGGAGTACAACGCCCGCCAGTCGTCGTACAAGCGTATTATGCAGTTCACAATTATTGACCGCGAACTGCCACGCACAAATCTTGGTAAAATACAGCGTTACAAGTTGTTACAATTCGTAAATGCCGAGGCCAAAGTTGTCGCGAAGGAGCCGGAGCCCGATTTTGAGGAATACAAGAGTATCCGTGCATTTATTGAAGAGCAAACCAATCGTAAAGTATTTGCAAATCAGCATATTGAGTATGATGCCGCACTCGACTCGCTCGGTAAAATCGGGCTGATTGAGTTCATTCGCCAGTCGTACGGCATTGATATGACCGAAGCCGAGTTGGTCGGGTTCACCAACATTGAGCTGCTGGCGCGTTATGTGTCGGAGCACAAAACCAAGCTGCAGGTTGAAACCATCAACTGGTCGCTGATTCTCAAAGAAAGAAAGCAGTTCAAATTGCCCAACACATCGATTTTCCAAGGAGTGATTAAGAACGTTAGCAAGGCGCTTTTCAAGCTGATTTTCAAGTTTAAAGGCGAGGGAGCGGAGCAGATTCCGCAAGGGCCGTGCATTATTGCCCCAAACCACCAGAGCTTCTTCGACGGCTTGTTTGTGGCGTCGTTCATCAAGCGAAGCACAATGCGGAAAACATACTTTTATGCCAAGAAAAAGCACGTCAAAAACCGTTTTCTGCAGCTGATGGCCCGTCGCAACAACGTGATTGTTATGGATTTACATAACGAGCTTAAAGAGTCGATACAGAATTTGGCAGAGATTCTGCGCCGTGGCCGCAACGTTATAATTTTCCCCGAAGGCACGCGCACAAACGACGGCTCGATAGGTGAGTTCAAAAAGACCTTTGCCATTTTAAGCGCCGAGCTTAACGTGCCAATTGTGCCGGTTGCCATCAGTGGCGCTTATGAGGCGCTGCCACGGGGCAAACACTTGCCGCATTTCTTCTCGAAGATAAACGTAAAATTCCTAAAACCAATATATCCAAAGGGTTACACTTACGATTCGCTTTGCAACACTGTCAAAAACAGTATTGGCAACTGTCTGAAAAAGAAATAGAACAACGCCGGCTTGCCGCCGTATTCCTATTTGTATATATATAATAGGTGTGGTAGTGTGGTTTTCTGAGTCGAAGCGGAAGGTTTTTGCCCGATGCAAAGCAAATCGGCTCGTTGTAAGTGCCAATTACAGCTCAAAGTTTTGGCTGCCGTTTACTTGTATTTCAACAGTAATTTGCGGTTTCTGATTTTTTCCTGGCCCGATAAAGTGTCGCGGTTCACGTGCCTGATGGCCTCAATGGTGAACGTAGCCGCCGGGTCTTGCTCGTTGACGATGGCCACCACGTCTTTGGCCTTGCGCCGAGTGGTGATGATGTACAGAATACCCACAGGCCCGTTATGGTCCTCGGCGTTGGTCACGGTGGCGCTAAAGCCGTTGTCATATAGTTTTGAAACCAAAGCGGAGTAGTTGCTTGCCGTGATTATGCGGATGAGCTCGTGCCCCAGAGCCAGTTTTTCCTCAATAAGCATTCCCACATAGTTTCCAGTGGCAAAGCCGGCGGCGTAGCCAATGTAGCACGCCCAGTTATCGATGTTCTGAATGATGTTGCTGATGGCCACAATCCAAATCAGTGTCTCGAAAAAGCCTGTCAGCGGAGCCAGTTTCTTGTAGCCTTTCGCCACCAGAATAATTCGGATGGTGCCAATGCTCACATCGGTCACGCGCGCGCAGAAAATCAGCAGCGGCAGTACAACGTATGAATAGAAGTCGAACATTGGCAACAAGTTTTGATTTTACTTGCTGGCGTCGGTAATAATTTCAATGGGGAATTTCACCATTTTGGCCAGACGCTCGGCCTGCATTTTCGAGTCGAGGTCATCGGGAGTGTAGTGCCAGCGCACCGAAACCTTCGACACAGAGGCCGGAATCGCGTCAAGCATAGCGAACAGCCTGGCAATCTGCTTCATCGACGATGAGTTGATGTACTCAAAGTTAAGGTCGAATATTGTTGTGGGGTTCGGAGCCTGAATATACTCGCGCCACCAGTCGATGATGGGAGTGTAGACAGCAATTGCGTTTTCCGGAATGGATCGTCCGCTTATTGAAAATGTGTTGTTTTCCTTGTCGAGACAAACTTTAGGTGCGTGTTCGTTTCCTGTTTCAATGTATCTCTCCATTCCGTTTATATTGATATTTGCACAAATATAGCAGAAATTTTATTGTCAACAGGCGAGAATGTGCAATCAATTTTCTGATGGGTGCGCAGGCGCATTTCGGCAAGTCCCAGGCCGCATTTCTTGCGAGTGTCAGCCTCGGCTGAGGTCAGATTCTTGTCATAAAAATCGTTCAGCTCGGGTTCTGTCAGCGAATTGATGAACTCAATGGCCTCTTTCGCCTTGTCGATGTTTGTGTTTTCGATGTAGTTTACCGTATTCAGCTGGTACGATGTGCCGTTGTGGCTTACAAAGAAGATGCCTTTGTTGGCGCTTTCGCCCGATTTATATCCGTGTTTCACAATGTTTTGCAGCAACTCAACAATGCAGTAAACCATCCGTTTCCGGAAATTCAAATCCTTGTTAATCAGGTGCTCCTCCAAAATCGACAGAATGTGCAAAAGACTGTCTTGATTGTGCAATCCGTTGTAAATCAGAATAATGTTCTGCTCGTTGATGGTTTTGTGGATGGCTTTGATTGTCTCCATCGACTCTGCCGGTTGGCCGCTGTCGCAATTGTTGTCATCAGTGAAAACTTTCGTACCCATATAGAAATATGAGTAGTTGTCGTTGATGTCGGAGAAGTCGAAATCGAGTTTATTGCCCGATTTGCGCGCCATCTCAATCAAACCTAATCCGGCACCACCTTTGTTCGAAATCTTGTCGTTGTTCAGCACCTCTTTGTAGAAGAGTTTCAACGATTCGGAGTCGAGACTGTTTATTTTTTCGAGCTGCTTGATTAGTGCGGGGATGTTGACTTTAAGAATGGGGTTGCCGGTGGTGATATAATATTTGCCGTTATGGTTTTGGATGATGAAGATTCCGGCTTGATTCGGGTCGGTGGCGGCCTCCTGACCATCAATTTCCTGATGGCGTGTTACGTTCTGGAGACCTTCCACAAGGATGGTGAAAATGCGTTTTTTGATTTTAGAGTCCTCGCCAACGTTGCTCATACAAGCCTCGGTCAACAACAAAATGTTGTCGGTGATGCTTTGCGTGAACAATCCCCGGTATATGTAATTCAAGTTGTTACGAAGCATATCTTCGAACAAATCAAATACAAAACTTCTTTTAGAATCTCGGCACTCCATCCTTAAAAATTATTGAACTAAAGTAGTTTTTCTTTTTGTCTTAACAAAAAAGTTGGGCAATTAATTTGCGTCAAAATCACTTTTGTTTTTAAGTCGGTAATAGTTAGTGTGTTAACAAAAAGTTAAACCGCCGAAAAAATAAAACAATTTCAAAATCCCATCGTTTCTTTGCTGTGTTTTTCAACGGTGCCTCTGGCGCCGGAGCATTTTTTAGGTTATTAATTCAAAAAATATGAAGTTATGAGAAAGTATTTGTCAATTGTGGTCGCGTCGGTGATTGGCGGGGCCATATCGGTTGCCATCTACAGCAATCTGACTAACAAACAGACGGCTTATGTGCCGAGCGATTCAACCTTGCAGGGCGCGCGCCCGATGCAGGTAAGCTATTCGGGAATGGTCGATTTCACGGCGGCTGCCAGCGCCACTGTCGATGCGGTGGTGCACGTTAAAATCCGCAGCCAGTATACGGTTGTAGAGAATCCAATCTACAACTTCCTGTTCGGCCGGCCCAACTATCAGCAGCAGGAGATGCCGGTTGTGGCGTCGGGTAGCGGTGTGATTATTTCGCGCGACGGCTACATCGTAACCAACAATCACGTTGTTGAAGGTGCTGACGCTCTTGAAGTTACGCTTGACGACAACCGAACCTTCACAGCTAAGGTCATCGGCGCCGACCCAACAACCGACATTGCTCTTATTAAGATTGACGGCGACAATTTCCCGTTCATTCCGTGGGGCAATTCCGACAATCTGAAAGTGGGCGAGTGGGTGCTGGCCATCGGCAACCCGTTCAATCTGGCTTCAACCGTTACGGCCGGAATTGTCAGTGCAAAAGCTCGTAATATTAACATTATCAACAAGAATACGGCTATTGAAGCCTTTATTCAGACTGATGCCGCGGTGAATCCTGGCAACAGTGGAGGTGCTCTTGTGAACACTGCCGGAGAATTGGTTGGCGTGATAACCGCCATTGCCAGCCCGACGGGCTCTTTCTCTGGTTATTCGTTTGCCGTGCCGGAGCGCATCGCACGTAAAATCGTTTCCGACCTGATGGAATATGGCACCGTTCAGCGTGCGTTTATCGGCATCAGCATCAACGAGGTGACTTCGGAAACGGCACAGAAGAACGGAGTGACAAGTCTGAAAGGCGTTTATGTCAGTTCGGTGGCTGATGGTGGTGCTGCGGCTGAAGCAGGAATCAAGGCAGGCGATGTCATTTTGAAGGTGAACGATGTGGAAGTGAACAAAGTGTCGGAACTTCAAGAGCAGATTGGTCGCTATCGTCCGGGTCAGCAAATCAGCGTGACAGTGCTTCACGGCGACAAAACGCGCACAATGAATCTGACACTGCGCAACATCGATGGTGGCACATCACTGCAAACTCAAGGTGAAACGATGGAGATTCTTGGCGCCAGTGTACGCACCGTCAACCCGCAGACGGCCAGCAGTTTGCGCATCCGCGGAGGCGTTGAGATAACAGCGCTTGCCGACGGTAAATTCAAGCAGGCCGGTATCAAAGAGGGTTTCATCATCACTTCGGTAAATCGTCATCCGATGCGTTCTGCCGACGAGTTGAAGGCGATTCTGTCGAACTCGAAGGGCGGAATCTACATCGAGGGCGTTTATCCGAACGGAAAATCGGCTTACTATGCATTTGGCATCTAAAGAATAGGATAACAGAATGGTTTAAAGTTTCATAGTGAGATTGGTTAATGGTTGCGGCGGCGGTTGGCTTCGGCTTGACCGCCGCCGTTGATTAATCCCGCAAAGGAAGTGGCGCAAAAAACGAAATTTTTAAGTGAAAAAATGTAATCAGCCCAATTGATTGATAATAAGGATGAAACGTGAATGTTAATATGTGGTTGGCAACCATTGCGGAAAAAAATAAAAAAATGTGTAACAAAAGCAATACCCTTACGTAAAAATCGTTGTTTTCGCATAGGGAAATTGCGGAATCCCATACAGAATTTTGATAAATAAATCAGTATAAATGAGACAATTAAAGATTACAAAGTCCATTACCAATCGTGAGAGCGCGTCGTTGGACAAGTATTTGCAGGAGATTGGTAAGGAGGACTTGATTACGGTTGAAGAAGAGGTAGAATTAGCGCAACGAATCAGAAAAGGCGACCGCCTGGCGCTTGAGAAACTGACAAAAGCAAATTTGCGTTTTGTGGTTTCAGTTGCAAAACAGTATCAGAATCAAGGTCTTAGCTTGCCCGATTTGATTAACGAGGGCAACTTGGGTTTGATTAAGGCCGCCGAGAAATTCGATGAGACACGTGGTTTCAAATTCATATCATACGCAGTGTGGTGGATTCGCCAGTCGATTCTGCAGGCTTTGGCCGAGCAGTCGCGTATTGTGCGTCTGCCGTTGAACCAGGTGGGTTCGCTGAACAAGATTAACAAGGCATACTCGAAATTTGAACAAGAGAACGAGCGCGTGCCGTCGCCAGAGGAACTGGCCGCAATGATGGACCTTCCGAAAGAGAAAATTGTTGACACTCTGCGTGTTTCGGGCCGTCACGTTTCGGTTGACGCACCGTTTGTTGAAGGCGAAGACAACAGCCTGCTCGATGTGCTTGAGAACAAAGACAGCCCAATCGCTGACGATATGCTTATGAACGAGTCGCTGAGCCGCGAGATTGAGCGCTCGTTGGCCACTCTGACCGAGCGCGAGCGCGACATCATCCGTCTGTTCTTCGGCATCGGTTGCCAGGAAATGACGCTTGAAGAGATTGGCGAGAAGTTCGGTCTTACCCGTGAGCGCGTACGCCAAATCAAAGAGAAGGCCATTCGCCGCTTGCGTCACACATCGCGCAGCAAACTGCTGAAGACTTATTTGGGATAAAAATAGTTGTAAGTTTTAATTGTTGGACGGGTTCAGAAATGAACCCGTTTTTTTGTTGTCATCTCAATCAATCATTCGTCCAACAAAAAAGGCGAACCCCGAAAGATTCGCCTTTTCAATTATTCAGTTATTCAATCCTTATTTAGCAGGTGCAGGTGCTGCAGCAGGAGCGGGCATTGGTCCGAAACCGAAGCCACCACCAAGGGTTGACTTAATCGGGTCGCCCATTTCAGAGTTCTCTGCATCGGCATCGTTCAGTTTGAAGAGCATAAACTTGTTGTTCTCTTTGGTGTATGGAGTCCATTCGCCGCCTTGCGGGCCGTTCGGGTCGCTGTATTTTGCAAAGTTGGTCCAAGCGGTCAGCATCTTCTCTGAAAGGTCCCAGTCGCCTTGAGTCCAAGGACGCCAGCAATGTTTGAGCGATTTAAATACAAACCACAGGTCTGACGAGTGGAAAGCGCCTTTCAAGCGTTGAGTAACTTCAGGGTGCGAGCCGTCGTCAGGCAATGGACGGGCAAATTCATAAACATAGCATTTGTTGCCAACGCTGTCGCGGTTCAAGCCAAATGCGGCAATGCCGCTCGACATATCACCCATATCGTCGAGTGTGTAACCCATCATATAAGGAACATCAGCAAGTGTGCCGTCGAGAGCGGCCTCATCGAAACTTTCGCGAGAAACATAGCCATCAACCATCGGCATAGCAGTGATACCGCCAAAGTTGCCAGTTGCATTCGAATAAATTGTGCCAACAGTATGCATTACTTCAGTTTCAGCGGCACGCATCTTAGCCAGTGTGTTGTAACCTGCCCAATCCATAATCACTTTAGTGTTGAATTCAGCACGTTGAAGAGCGTTAAGGTTTTCAGGGGCTTGTGGTGCTTTGTAGGCTGCGATTTTCTTCTCGGCAGGACGGTTGCCAAAGTTGCCGAAGTTGAAACCTGCAGGCATACGCATACGGCCGCCACCCATACCGCCAAGACCGCCAGCACTCATAATGACTGCCTTGTGGAAGAGTCCGCGGGCAAGCGGCGATTCGCAGATTGTACGAACACTGCCACCACCTGCACTTTGTCCGAATATCATCACATTGTCGGGGTCGCCACCGAATTGTGCAATGTTTTTCTTAACCCATTTCAAAGATTCGATTTGGTCGAGAATTCCATAGTTGCCCGAAACGCCATTTTCGCTTTCTGCTGAAAGTTCGGGGTGAGCAAGGAATCCGAATACGCCAAGACGATAGTTGATTGTTACAAGAACAACGTCTTTATTACCCCATTCCTGACCATCAAATTCGGGTTCTGTGCCAAAACCTTCGCGATAGCCACCACCGTGAATCCAAACTGCAACAGGAAGTTTGGCGTCAACCTTGCCTGAAGCCTTTGTCCAAACGTTCAAATAAAGGCAATCTTCAGAGAAAGGTGCCTCGTCGCCATAGCCCCATTCGGTGTAGTAACCACCTTTATACTGAATGTGTTGGTAACTTGGGTTGGCAAAACGGTCGCATACCTTAACGCCTTCCCAGGGTGTAACAGGTTGCGGAGCCTTCCAGCGCAAATCGCGAATTGGTGCTGCTGCGTAAGGAATGCCGCGATAAACAAGCACGCCTTCGGTTTCGGTTTTAACACCTTGAACCTGACCGCCCTCAATGGTCAGCACGGGATTTTTTGAGTTGTCGCAGCACGATAGGTTGCAACCGCTGTTGTTGCAGCAACTGACCATTGTCAGCGCCGCAAATCCGAATAGAATTGATTTTCTCATCTCAATTACGTTTAATAGTTGTTAAATATTTATTTGTGAATGGGGCGGGGACACGTTGCCGCACCCCCGTCCGCAGTTTTATTTCACTTCAAAATCAATCGATTTCAAATCTTTGTCGAGCGACGAGCAGCCATACAGAATCTGATATTTGCCTGCGCGTGTCGAGAGTTCGTCAATCGAAGCGTCGTAGTATTCAAACGATTCGCCGTTGAGCGTGATAGTTGCCGTAGCAGTCTGTCCTGCAGCGATTTGCAGTTTTTGGAATCCTTTGAGCGATTTGATTGGCGCCTCGGGATAATCCAGAGCCTTCACGTAAACCTGAACAATTTCAGCACCGTCGCGTTTGCCTGTGTTAGTGACAGGAACAGTGATAGTTACGCTGCCTTTCTTGTCCATCTCTGTAGCCGACAGTTTGCCCTCGCCGTACTCAAAAGTGGTGTACGACAGACCGTAGCCAAAGGCGTAGAGCGGCGTGCCAGTGAAGTATTTATATGTGCGGTTTGCCATACTGTAGTCAAGGAAGTCGGGCAGGTCGTTGTTCGAAGCGTAGAACGTTACAGGCAGTTTGCCCGACGGGTTGAAGTCGCCGAAGAGCACCTCGGCCAGAGCCTTTGCGCCGCCCTGACCTGCGTACCAGGCCTGAATGAGTCCGTCGATTTGGTCCTCAATGCTTGCGAACGCAATGCAAGAGCCCGAGCAGTTGACATAGACAACAGGCTTGCCAGTTTCGTGCATAGCCTTAATCAGACGCTGCTGAACGGCAGGCAGTTCAATGTCGGCCTTGTCGCCGCCTTCGCCCTCAAGTTGTGCCGAAATACCGCCGATAACAATGATTGCGTCAACATCGGCAGCCATCTTCTTTTCCTCGACAAAATCGGCGTATTTGCGCTCGCAGAAGTCGGCGCGAAGCATTGCAAACGGGCCAGAGCCGCGCTTGTACTCAATGCTGATATTGTAGGTCTGACCAGCCTTCACGTCGAAAGTCTTGTACTCGACGCCACGGCGGCCAAAGCCGAAGCCGAATCCGCCGCGACCCATTCCAGGTTTGGCGTCTTCAACAATCTTGCCGTTCACCTTGAACACATATCCGTTGTCCGACGAAATGGTGTAACTCATCGGGCCGCTGAATGTGGCCTTGTAAGTGCCTGTGATTCTGACAGAAAGACTGTCGGTGCGAATGCCCTCGGCAAATCCGTAAGCGCCGAAAGTGCTGAAATTCAATGTGGTGTAATCGCCAGTAACGTCGGGATTGCCCTTCATCTCGCTGTTGTTCCAGAACTCAACTTTCACGCCCTTGCCGTCGTTGAAATCGGGCAGGTGATAGAAAGTGTTGTAGTCGTCGGTGAGTTGGCAACCTTTTGAGTATTTGACATTTGCGTTAGGCAGCGCGTTCTTGATTCCTTCCAGAAGCGAGTGTGTGTGCTCTTTGGTTGGCGAGCCGCCGTAGTTGCCTTCGAGCAGTTTGGCGTCGTCGGCGTTGGGGCCAACAACCAGCACGCTCTTAATCTCTTTCGAGAGTGGCAGAATGCCGTTGTTCTTCAGCAGAACCATCGACTCGCGTGCGGCCTGAACAGCCAGAGCGTCGTTCGACTCGCTACTGATAACATCCTCGCCCAAATTGGCCCACGGCAGCATTTCGGCAGGGTCGAACATACCCAGTTCGAATCGGCCGCGCAGAGTCTTGCGCAAGTGCTTGTCGAGTTCGGCCTCGGTAATCTTGCCTTCTTTAAGTGCCTCTGTCAGAACCATAAACACTTTGCCGCACTCAAGGTCGGTGCCGTTCAGCACGGCGTCAACCGAAGCCGACAGCGGACCGTCGTGGGTGCCGTGTTGGTTCTTGTTGTAGAAGTTGTTGATAGCGTCGCAGTCGGTGAGCACAATGGCGTCGTAGCCCCATTTGTCGCGCAGAATGTTCTGCAGCAGACGGTCGCTAGCGCAGCACGGAACGCCCTCGTAGCGGTTGTAGGCGCACATAAACTCACGCACGTTGGCGTCGGTCACAAGTTTCTTGAAGGCGGGAAGATAGGTTTCCCACAGGTCGCGAATCGACACGCGGGCGTCGTACGAGTGGCGCAACGGCTCGGGACCGCTGTGCACGGCGTAGTGTTTCGCGCAAGCGTGAGTTTTGAAGTAGTGCTTGTCGTTGCCCTGCATTCCCAGCACGGTCTGAACGCCCAGAACGCTAGTCAGATACGGGTCCTCGCCGCAGGTTTCCTGACCACGTCCCCAGCGCGGGTCGCGGAAAATGTTCACGTTGGGGCACCAGAAGGTCAACTCGGGGTTGCCAGGGTAGTAGGTGACGCCCATCGGCACGTTGAAGAGCGACGAATCGCTGTGGTTGGTGCGGTTCCAGTTGGCGCGCGCCTCGTCCGAAACGGTCGAGAAGACGTTGTAGAACAGTTCGGGGCTGAACGAAGCCGCCATACCGATAGGCTGCGGATAAACCGTATAGCCGTCCTGCCGAACGCCGTGGCAAGCCTCGCTCCACCAGTTGTACGACGGGATTCCCAGTCGGTCAATCGATATGGATTTGTTCATCATCAAGCCCACTTTCTCTTCAGGTGTGAGAAGTGAGATAAGGTTCTCAACCCGCTTGTCGATAGAGAGTTTCGGGTTTTGGAACGGATATTCGTATTTCTGCCCGCAGGATACGAATGTGACCGCAACGGCGGCCAGTGCTAATGGTTTGAAAAATCTGCTCATTTGCATTTCCTAATTATTATTGTTACTGAAAATTAATTCCTTAAATGGTCGCTGTGGGTCGTTGGTGAAGATTTTCACGCTGAATTTCCCGCCCTGTTCGGTTTCGGCTTTCACGTCGATTTTCCGCCCAGGTTTCACCACCGTTCCGCCGCCAATGTTCACCCGCACGCCGTCGGGTTTCTCAACGGCGTGAATCACAAGGTCGGCTTTTCCGTTGTTAGTCAGGCTGATAGTGCCCGACAATGTGCTCGACAGCCAGCCGCTTTCAAGTTTTCCTTCCGACGGATAGGTGGTCATCTGCGGTGCGGCCGCGCTCTCGTCAGTTTTCGCCAGACAAATGGCCGAAACAGCCACAGGCACTCGTGCCTTCTGTCCGTTGACAATCAGCCAGATAGTATCGTTGAAAGTGCGGAAAAGCGATTTGTCGTCGGGCATTGTGTAGGTGATTGTTATGGCCGATTCGCGTCCAGCCTCAAGTCTGTAGGGCGCCACGGCGCGCAGTTCGGGCGTTGGTGTGGTCTGCACTTCAAGGTTCATCGCTTGGTCCGACGCGTTGGCTATAAACACTTGTTTTTGAGCCATTTTGCCTTGATAGACGTAGCCGAAAGGCAGCGTGTTCTTGTTGGCGTAGAGCATATCGGCGAGCGTGTAGAAGTAGCGTTCCTGAATGCTGCGGTCGGCGGGCACCACGTTGGCTTTGGTTGAGAGTGTGCCTAGGCTGCGGCCGTCGGCGGCCATAATCTCAATGGTGCGGTAAGTGTCGCCCACCGCACCCGACGGCGAGTAGGTGACAACCACATCGATCATCTTGCCAGGCTCAACGGGCGTGCTCACAAAGTCGGCGTTTATGCACGAGCAGCCAGGAACGGCGCGCGAAATGGCAACGCTCTTGTCGGAATTGTTGAGCAGGTGGAACACGTGGCTCACAGGTCCGTCGGCCTCGCTAATGGTGCCGAAATCGTGCTCGTAGGTGTCGAAAACGGGCATAGCGGCATTGTTCTGCGCGTTGGCGCAAAAAATGGCAATCGAGGCATAAATCGAAATAATCAGTTTTCTCAAAGTTGCTTAAGAGTTTGTCCAAATTTAGGCATTTCTTCCATATGGTGTATTGCCATTGTATAGTAAGTTATGGGTGATTGGTCGATAAAAATGGGGAGAAGTTGGAGCGGGGAGCGTCGGCAGATTCTTTATACCCGTCAACAAACAAAAAAATCCCCGCAGCAACCGCCACGGGGATTTTCATTTCTTCAATCAATTATTATTTCAGAGCGTCAAGTTCCGCTTTGATTTTCTCGGCATCTTCCGGACGGTCGAGTGCTGTGTAGATGTTCGACAGAATCTTCAGAGCGTTCTTGTTTTTGCTGTCGTATTTGTAAGCCTTCTCAATGAGTGGGAGGGCCTTCTCAAACTCAGCTTTCGATTTGTCGAGTTCGGCGTTGTAAGCGTCCGGGTCGGTCTGGCTCATACCGCTGTCGTTGGCGGCTTTCTTGATGTTGTTGCCCTGTTTGTAGAAAGCGTTGCCTTTCTGAACGTACAGGTTGGCCATCAGTTTGTTCAAAGCCTTGTCGTTCGGATATTTTGCCAAGCCTTCCTCAAGGGTTTTCTCATACATATCGTTGTCTTTCTTTGCCTTGTAGGTCTCAGCAAGGTTCTGGTAAGGTTTTGCTTCCTTCACGTTAAGTTCGATGGCCTTTTTCAGATAGGTGATGGCCTCATCGTGCAGGTTGGCCTTGTGGGCGCAGTAGCCGGCGTTGTAGATGGTTTCCGGAGCAATCTCTTTTGCCTTGCCTTGTTTTTCGTACAAGGTGAAAGCTTTCTGATAGTTCTCAAAAGCGCCTTTGTAGTCTTTAATCTGAACAGCGGCGTTGCCTTTGTTGATTAAATCTTCAGGTGCCTCGGTTTGCGCATTCAGGTTGAATGCCAATGCAATTAATGCTAAAGTGAGTAAACGTTTCATTTTTTTATTTTTTAGTTATTAGTGGTTATAGTTATGAAAATACTATTGTCTTGTTGTTGTATACCAAAGTTTTACGTTGTATGTGCAGATTTATTGCCCGTGAAAGTACAATTTTTTCCAAATCGCGGCCCTTCAGCACAAGGTCGTCAACCGTGTCGCGGTGGGTGATGCGGGTAACGTCCTGCTCAATAATCGGTCCCTCGTCAAGGTCGGTTGTAACGTAGTGCGATGTGGCGCCGATAATCTTCACACCGCGTTTGTAGGCTGCGTGATAGGGTTTCGCACCAGTGAAAGCGGGTAGGAAAGAGTGGTGGATGTTGATAATCTTGTTCGGATACTTGCTGATGAATTCTGGCGAGATTATCTGCATATATCGCGCCAGCACAACAAACGTAATGTTGTATTTATCAAGTAGTTCCAACTCTTTGGCTTCCTGCGCTTCCTTGTTGTCTTTGGTGATGGGGAAGCAGTAGAATGGTATTCCGAACTGCTCAACCACCGAGCGCAAATCCTCGTGATTGCTGATTACGAGCGGAATCTCAACGTTCCATTCGCGGCCCTGGTAGCGCGCCAGAATGTCGAACAGGCAGTGGTCCATCTTCGACACAAACAGCGCCATACGCGGCTTGTCTTCAGAGAAATAAACCTTGAACTGCATATTGTAGGCCGATGCAATCAGCGTCTGGAAATAATCTTGTATCTTGTCTTTCGGAATGGCAAATTCGGCCAAATCCCACATAATGCGCATAAAGAACTGGCCTTCCTCGTGGTCAACGTGCTGGTCGAGAGCCAGAATGTTGCCTCGGTTGTTCTGTATAAATTCCGTAACTTTTGCCACAATGCCAATCTGGTCATCGCAGTGCATAAGAATTGTGGCAGTGTTAACTGTTTTATTCATTTACTTGTTTTTTCAAATCGACCAAAAATATAAAAATCGCCCAAATGCGAACATTTTTATTTATTGTTTGCAGAAAAAAGCCCATCAAAGGTTGGAAATCATTGATGGGCAATCAGGTACGCTAATGTTCCGATGTGTTACAACTCGTGAATCACCAGTCCCGAGCGCAGTTTCGGCTCAAACCAGGTGGTTTTTGGCGGCATAATGTTGCCCGAATCAGCAATGTCGATGAGTTGTTTCATCGAGACGGGGAAGAGTGCAAAGGCGCATTTCATCTCGCCGTTGTCAACGCGGCGTTTCAACTCGCCAAGACCGCGGATTCCGCCCACAAACTCAACGCGGGTAGTGGTGCGCAGGTCTTTCACGCCCAGAATCTCGTCCAATACGTGGTTCGACAGAATGGTCACGTCGAGCACGCCAATCGGGTCGGAGTCGTTGTAAGTGCCTGGCTTTGAGTTGAGTTTGTACCAGTTGCCGTCCATATACATACTGAACTCGTGCAACTGTGCGGGTTTGTAAATGTCGGCACCCATCTTGGTGACAGTGAAGCACTTATCGAGTTTCTGCATAAACTCTGCCTCGCTCAAGCCGTTCAGGTCTTTGCAAACGCGGTTGTAATCGATGATATTCAACTGATTGTCAGGAAAATGAACAGCCATAAAGAAGTTGTATTCCTCTTTGCCCGTATGATTCGGGTTTTGGCTTTTCTTCTCAAGTCCGATGCGGGCTGCAGCAGCCGTACGGTGGTGACCGTCAGCAACATAGCAGTATGGCACCTTGGTTGCGAACAGTTCCTCAATCCGCTTGTTGGTTTCGGGTGAGTTAACTGGCCAGAAGGTGTGTCCGAATCCGTCTTCGGCAACAAAATCGTAGTCGGGTTTCTGATTTTTTACGATGTCGGCAACAATGGCATCAATCTCGGGCACAGCCTTATACGAGAAGAAAACAGGCTCAATGTTGGCGTTCAGGTAGCGAGTCAGCACCATACGGTCTTCCTCTTTGTCGGGGCGCGTCAGTTCGTGCTTCTTGATGATGCCCGTGTTGTAATCCTCACACGATGCGGCGCCCACAATGCCGTACTGCGTGCGGCCGTTCATTGTTTGCGCGTAGATGTAGAACTTCGGCTCGGCATCTTGCACCAGCCAGCCTTTCTGCTTGAACATCTTATAGTTATCGACAGCCTTGTTGTAAACGGTGGCCGAGTGGATGTCGGTGCCAGCGGGGCAGTCAATTTCGGCGCGCGTGACGTGCAGCAGGCTCTCGGGCTTGCCAGCGGCCATTTTTGCGGCCTCTTCGGTGTTCATCACATCGTAGGGCAGGCACGCCAGTTTCTCAATTATCGCTTTCGGCGGACGAACGCCTTTGAATGGTTTTACTGTTGCCATTTTCTATTGTTTATTTTATTGATTTACAATCGTGTTGTTACCCGAAACGTTTCTCGGTTCAGCGTGCGAATGTATAAAATAATCTTTTGATTTTCGGTTAGAATCGGCTCAAATCGGTTAGAAACAAATGACTCTGTGTAAATCAGTGTTATCAGTGTCATCTGTGCGAAACAAAACCATACCATATAACAACAAAAAAGGCCACTCAAACGAGCAGCCTTTTTCTGTATCGGTTTTGTAACGAATTACTTGTTCACCTGGAATTTCTTGTTGCCAGTGGCGAAGAAATCGACAATCTGATTGGCAGCGGCCAAGCCAGCGTTGATGTTGGCCTCGGCGGTCTGTGCGCCCATCTTTTTCGGGGTTGCAAAGTAGCGGCCCTCGAATTTTGCTTTGAAATCGGCATCGGCATCAGGAGCAATGTCGGTGATATATTTCAAATCCTGGCGCTCTTCCATCAGTTTGATGAGTTCGGCCTCGTTGATGACCTCTTTGCGGGCGGTGTTGATAACAATGCCGCCTTTCTTCATCTTGCTCACAAGAGCGTAGTTGATGCTCTGCTTGGTCTCGGGCGTTGCAGGAATGTGAAGCGATACAATGTCGCACTGCTCGAACAAAGCGTCCTGATTGTCAACGGCTTTAACGCCAGCGGCCTCAATCACTTCTTTCGGGCAGAAAGCGTCGTAGGCATAAACGTCCATATCGAAGCCTTTAGCCACGCGGGCAACATTGCGGCCAACCTGACCGAAGGCCAGAATACCAAGTTTCTTGCCTTTCAGTTCGGTACCCGACTTGCCGTTGTAGAAGTTGCGGACGCCGAACACCAGCAGACCGAATACCAACTCGGCCACGGCGTTTGAGTTCTGACCAGGAGTGTTCATTACAACAATGCCGCGTTTTGTGGCAGCCTCAAGGTCAACGTTGTCGTAACCTGCGCCTGCGCGGACAACAATCTTCAGATTTTTTCCAGCGGCCATCACCTCGTCGGTAACTTTGTCGCTGCGGATGATTATTGCATCGGCATCAGCCACAGCATCAAGCAGTTGCTGTTTGTCGGTGTAGTTCTCGAGCAGTTTGAATTTGTTGCCCGATTTCTCGACAATCTCTTTAATGCCGTCAACAGCCTGTTTTGCAAAAGGTTTCTCTGTTGCAACTAATATTGTTTTCATCTCTTACTTTTTAACTTGTTTTTCAAATTCGGCCATACAATTAACCAAAGCCTGGCAATCCTCTACTGTGCAAGCGTTGTAGCACGAAGCGCGGAATCCGCCAACCGAGCGGTGACCTTTGATGCCGACAATGTTGCATTTCTTTGCGAAATCCATAAAGGCATCCTGATACTGCTCGTTGCCTGGAGTCCAGACGAACGGGATGTTCATACGCGAACGCGAGTCCTTCTGAACAGGAGATGTAAAGAGCGAGTTGCGCTCAATCTCGGCGTAAACAATGTTTGCGCGCTCGATGGCGAGTTTTTCCATAGCCTCAAGACCACCGACTGATTTAATCCATTTCAGAGTCTCGCGGATGGCGAAGATGTTGATGCACGGCGGTGTGTTATACATTGAACCGTTCTTCATATGGATGTCGTAGCGCAGCATCGACGGAATGGCGCGGTCGGCAACCACGCGGTCGAGCATATCGTCGCGGATGATGACAACCGTACATCCTGCAGGACCGACGTTCTTTTGTGCGCCAGCGTAAATTACAGCGTATTTGCTAACGTCAACAGGGCGGCTCAAAATATCCGACGACATATCGGCGAACAATGGAACCGGCGAGTCGATGTCGGTCAGAATCTCTGTTCCGCGGATGGTGTTGTTGGTTGTAATATGCAGATAATCAACATCTGTCGGGATAGTGTAAGAACCCGGTTTCGGGTAGTAGGTATGGTTTGCAGCCTCTGACGATGCGATAATCTCAACCTCACCGAACAGTTTTGCTTCTTTAATTGCTTTGGATGACCAGGTGCCGGTGTCAACGTATGCAGCCTTTGTTTTCAAGAAGTTGAAAGGCAGCATAGCGAATTGGGTACTTGCACCGCCACCAAGGAACAAAACGTGGTAATTTGCCGGGATGTTCATAACCTCGTGGAACAAGGCGTCGGCCTCGTCGATTACAGCCTGAAAATCTTTTGAGCGGTGTGATACTTCCAAAATAGATTGTCCGCAATTGTCAAGTTCAAGAACGGCTTTGGCAGTGTTCTGCAAAGTCATGTCGGACAACTTACATGGTCCTGCGTTAAAGATGTGCTTTCTCATAATAAAATATGTAGATAATTGTTCTAAAAAACGCCGCAAAGGTAACCTTTTTATTCAATGGCGGCAGTGGGTGCGGCTTTTTTAGTGTTATACGTAATTCTTGTATGCCGGCAGCTCTCAAAACGGCCGTGCGAGCCGTTTGCGGGCCTATGTGCATAATTCTGTTAAAAATTATTGTTGTTTTTTGGGTTGATTGCGGTTTAGTTGTTATTTTTGAGGGATAAAAAGATTTTATATGAACGATTTGATTATTACCCCAAGCAAGCAGAAGCCTGATTTGCAGTTCAGCGCCGAGAAGGGCGAGCTGTCGATAGCCGGTCAATCGTTACCCGAAAACGCCACTTTACTTTACGGTTCTGTTCTTGAATGGATTGAGGAGTACGCCAAAAATCCGGCGCCGAAGACCACTATGTCATTTAAAATGAAATATTACAACACCGCATCATCGAAAATGTTCTACAGCATCATCAAGCGTATGAATGTGATGTTCAAGTCGGGTGCCGATGTCGAAATCCATTGGTATTATCAGCAGGATGACGAGGATATGCTCGACCAGGGCGAATATTTCCGCGATTTGGTCGACCTTCCGTTCAAATTCTTCCCGGTCGACAAATAGAAGGGTAGTTATACCATATATAATAAAAGCAGGCTAAATCATCACGATTGAACCTGCTTTTTTTTGTGTCAGTGCCGCGCTGAATGGCTGTGAATCAGCTTTTTACAGCATCTCTTTTACTTCGAGCAGCATCTCTTTAATCGATTCGAGCGACTTCACCACCTCAAAGTTGTTTATTGTGTCCTCGCGGTTGTCGTGCATCTTCCGCTTTGCGCCTTCGAGCGTCAGACCGCGCTCTTTCACAAGGTGATAGATAATGTAGAAGTTCTCGACATCCTTCTTCGTGAACAGGCGGTTGCCCTTCTTGTTGCGCTGCGGCTTGATGATGTCGAACTCTTTCTCCCAATAGCGGATTAACGATGTGTTCACCTCAAACATTGCGGCCACTTCGCCGATGGTGTAAAACAACTTTTCGATTTTTTGTTCTTTGTATGGCATAACTGTAAGATTTAGTCGAAACTCATTGTCATTTGGCTCGATACGTTAATCATTTCCTCATATTCCTCAGGCGTCAGGTCGGTGTAGTAGTAGTTCACCGGATTTTCGGTCTGGTCGTTTTTCCTTACCTCATAGTGCAGGTGCGGAGCTGTTGAGCGGCCTGTGCTGCCCACTTCGCCAATCACATCGCCGCGGGCCACACGCTTGCCAACCTTCACATTCACTTTATTCAAATGAGCGTAGAGCGTCTTGTAGCCGTATCCGTGGTCGATGATGACCTTGATGCCGTAGCCTCCTGTGGCATATCCGGCGCTGATAACCTTGCCGCCGCCAGTGGCATATACTTTTGTGCCGGTGGGCGCTGTCAGGTCAATGCCCTTGTGCATTTTCAGCGTGCGGTAGATGGGGTGGATGCGGTAGCCGTAGCCCGACGCAAAGCGTTTCAGATTACGGTCGGCGATGGGCGAGATGGCCGGAATCGACGCCAGGAACTTCTCTTTGTCCTGCACCAATTTCATAATATTGTCGTACGATTCGGTCTGCACAACCATTCGGCGTGTCAGGTTGTCAATCTTTTTCGATGTCTCGATAAGCAACTCCGATTTCGAGTATTGCTCAAGCTCCTTGTATGGGTTCGAGCCGCCCACGCCGGCCTTGCGGACATTCTCTGACACAGGGTCGATGCCGAAAATCAGCCGGTAGATGTTGTCGTCGTGCTGCTGAATTTCGTCCATACTCTGCTCCATCTTCTCAACCTTCTGATTCAGAAGCTCATACTGATAGAGCAGCTGCTTGTTCTCGCGTTTCTGGATTTTCTCGCCCGGAGTGTCGAAAAAGAGCGACAAAATCAGCAGAAAAACGAACGAAACCGACAAAAGCAGCACAGCGCCACGGAGAAATTTGAATATTTTCTGACGGGGGGAGAGCTTTATCTGGTCATAGCTCAGACTTTCCGGATTAAAACTATATTTCGGTTTCGACATTATTTTCTGAAAACACGATTTTTACATAGCAAAACTAATGAAAAAAGAAATAAGTTTGCAACTCTGTGTAAAATGAAACAATTATACATATAATAATATGAATTCTAAAGAGATACGCAATCAATTCAAAGACTTTTTTGCGTCGAAGCAGCACCAGATTGTCAGCAGTGCGCCGATGGTTATCAAAGACGACCCGACTCTGATGTTCACCAATGCGGGTATGAACCAGTTCAAGGACATTTTCCTTGGCATATCGCCGCGCAAGTGGCCGCGTGTGGCCAACAGCCAGAAATGCCTGCGCGTGTCGGGCAAGCACAACGACCTTGAAGAAGTGGGCCACGACACCTATCACCACACAATGTTCGAGATGCTCGGCAACTGGTCGTTTGGCGACTATTTCAAGAAGGAAGCAATCGCCTGGGCGTGGGAACTTCTGACCGAAGTCTACAAACTGCCGAAAGACCGCCTGTATGCCACTGTGTTTGAAGGCGATGCGTCGGAAAACCTTGACCTTGACACCGAAGCCGAAGAGATTTGGCTGCAATATCTGCCCAAAGACCGCGTAATCCACGGCAACAAGCACGACAACTTCTGGGAGATGGGCGCCACTGGCCCCTGCGGTCCGTGCTCTGAGATTCATATCGACCTGCGCGACGACGCCGAACGCGCCAAACTGCCTGGCCGCGACCTTGTGAACCAAAGCAATCCGCTGGTTATCGAGATTTGGAACCTTGTGTTTATGCAATACAACCGCAAGGCTGACGGCTCGCTCGAACTTCTTCCGCACAAGCACGTCGACACGGGAATGGGCTTCGAGCGCCTGTGTATGGCTCTGCAGGGCAAGAAATCGAACTACGATACTGATGTTTTCCAACCCATAATCAAGGAGATAGGCCGCATTTGCGACTGCGAGTACGGCAAAGACCCGAAGGTTGACGTGGCAATGCGCGTTGTGGCCGACCACGTGCGCACAATCGCCTTCTCGGTGACCGACGGCCAACTTCCGTCGAACGCAAAGGCTGGCTACGTTATCCGCCGAATCCTGCGCCGCGCCGTCCGCTATGGTTACACATTCTTGGGACAGCGTAAATCGTTTATGTACAAACTGTTACCCGTTTTGGTTGACACAATGGGCGACGCCTATCCCGAACTGAAAGCGCAACAGGCTCTGGTTGAGAAGGTTATGAAGGAGGAGGAAGATGCATTCCTTCGCACGCTCGAGACTGGTATCCGCCTTCTCGACAAGATTATGGCCGATGCAAAAGCCGCAGGAAAGAAGGAGATAACAGGTGTGGATGCGTTCACGCTCTACGACACCTACGGATTCCCGCTCGACTTGACCGAACTTATTCTGCGCGAGAACGATTTGACTGTCAATCAGGCCGATTTCGATGTCGAGATGCAGAAACAGAAGGAGCGCGCACGCAACGCCGCAGCCATTGAGACTGGCGACTGGGTTTACCTGCAGGAGGGTGAGTCGGAGTTTGTGGGTTACGACCTGACGGAAGCCGACGTGGAGATTCTGCGCTACCGCAAAATCAAACAGAAAAATCAGGAACTCTATCAGATTGTGCTCAACCGCACGCCGTTCTACGCCGAAATGGGCGGTCAGATTGGCGACACGGGCTACATTGAGGCCGATGGTGAGCGTATCGAAATCATTGATACTAAGAAAGAAAACAAACTGAGCGTGCACCTTGCCAAAAAGATGCCGAAAGACCCGACAACCACGTTCCGCGCCGTTGTCGATGTGGAGCGCCGCCAACAGACGGCCAACAACCACACGGCCACTCACTTGCTGCATTACGCTCTGCGTCAGGTACTTGGCACTCACGTTGAGCAGAAGGGCTCAATGGTGTCGCCCGACTGTCTGCGTTTCGATTTCTCTCATTTCCAAAAGGTTACCGACGAGGAACTGCGCAAGGCGGAGCATATCGCCAACAGGCTTGTCCGTCAGAATCTGGCGCTCGAGGAGAACCGCAATATGCCGATTGAGGAGGCCAAATCGCTTGGCGCGATGGCGCTGTTCGGCGAGAAGTACGGCGACACGGTGCGCGTTATCAAATACGGCCCGTCGATTGAGTTGTGCGGCGGAACGCACGTTCATTCAACTGGCGAGATTGGACTGATTAAGATTGTGTCGGAGAGTTCGGTTGCCGCTGGTGTGCGCCGTATCGAAGCTGTGACCGCCGAAAAGGCTGAGAATCTGTTCGACGCCCAGCAGGATGTTCTTCGCTCGCTGAAGGAGATGTTCAACAACGTGCCTAATCTGGCGCAGACCATTAAAAAGACCGTTGACGAGAACGCCGAACTGAAGCGCGACATTGAGAAGTTTATGCAGGAGAAAATCCAAAAGATAAAAGCCGACTTGCTTGCAAATGCGGCGACGAAGGGCGATGTGAAACTGTTCCGTCTGCCTATTGGCGTTGAGATGAGCCCCGACGCACTGAAGGATTTGGCCTTCAGAATCCGCGGCGAGGTGAAGGATAAGTTCCTGTTTGTGGCTGGCGCAAAATCCGATGGCAGACCGTCGCTGACCATTGCAATGAGCGACGCGCTGGTTGCCACTGGCCTGAACGCTTCGCAGATGATTCGCGAGGCCGCCAAAGAGATTCAGGGCGGTGGCGGCGGCCAACCGTTCTTTGCTTCGGCAGGCGGCAAAAACGCCGACGGATTGGACAAAGCCGTGAATATTATCGTTGGAATGATTTGAGATACAGTTAATTGAAATGAAAAAAGCGAAGTCAGGAGAGTGGCTTCGCTTTTTTTGTGGGCAAGCGCAAAAAAAACGCCGCAATTAATGCGACGTTTATGTTGTTTATAATCCGTCAAATCAGCGGAATATTATTATCACCGCAGGTCTTGCGCATATCGTCGGGCCAGATGCTGGCTTGGATTTCGCCAATGTGGGCCTTGCGCAGGAAGAACATACAGAGCCGCGACTGACCAATGCCGCCACCGATTGAGAGCGGGAGCGAGCCTTCGAGCAGACGCTTGTGGAAGTAGAGTTCCTTGCGCTGTTCCTGACCGGTGATTTCGAGCTGGTGCAGAAGGGCTTTCTTGTCAACGCGGATACCCATCGACGACAGTTCGAGAGCGTGGCCCAGCACATCGTCCCAAACCAGAATATCGCCGTTCAGGCCAAAATGACCGTCGCCGGTAGGAGTGGTCCAGTCGTCGTAGTCGGGGGCGCGGCCGTCGTGCTTCTCGCCGTTGCTCATCACGCCGCCAATGCCCATAATGAACACCGCGCCATACTCTTTGGCAATGGCGTCTTCGCGCTCTTTCGGGGTCTTGTCGGGGTACATTTTCGCTAGGTCGTCGGCATAAATGAAGTGAATGCGCTGCGGAAGCTGCGGTTTGATGTCGGGAAACATCTCATACACAAGATATTCGGTGCGGCGCATTGCGTAGAAGATGCGTTTCACCGTTGTTTTCAGGAAATCGATGGTGCGGTCATCCTTGCCAATGCACAGTTCCCAGTCCCATTGGTCAACGTAGAGCGAGTGGGTGTTGTCGAGTTCTTCGTCGGCGCGGATGGCGTTCATATCGGTATAGATGCCGAATCCGCTTTCTATCTCGTAATCAGCCAGAATCATACGCTTCCATTTGGCAAGCGAGTGGACGATTTCGGCCTTTTGTTCCTGCATATCTTTGATGGGGAAGGTTACGGGGCGCTCAACGCCGTTCAGGTCGTCGTTCAGGCCGGTGCCTTTGAGCACAAAAAGCGGTGCCGTCACGCGCCGCAGCCGCAGCTCGGCCGACAGGTTCGACTGAAAGAAATCTTTTATGCGTTGTATGCCCAACTCTGTCTGAGTCAGGTTCAGAATAGGCTTGTAACCTTTTGGTAAAATAAGTTTGCTCATTTTCCGGTTTTTATTTGTGGCGCCAAAGGTATCAACAAAAATTTAAAAACAATAGATTTTCTGATTAATTTCACAGAATTATTTGTATTTTGATTATAAAATGTAAATTTTAGGTGTGTAAAAATTTTAAATCGTAACAAGATGCTTTATAATCCAAATGGTCTTTGCTGATAATGTTTTGATAGTCAGTTTATTGAACCAGTTTCATTATTATTCCGCATCAGCATAAAAAAAAGCACCACAATTCTGTGATGCCTTATAAAATCCGAGAAAAACCGTTCAAATTCCTAATTCGTAACTCGTAATTCCTAATTCGTAATTCAAAATTTATTTCTCGCACCGCTTTGTAAACGAGAACTTATTCTCTTCGTGGTGTATCAGCCTGACAATGTTCTTTCTATGGGTGATGATGAGCAGCACGCCCACAGCCACAGCAAACACCATTAGCGACACGATGCGAATTTGCAGCACGCCAATAATCATAATAGGGAAGGTGAGTCCGCCGAGCATTGAGCCGAGCGACACATACTTGCTGATAATCAGCACAACAACAAACACCCCGAAGCAAGCCAGCGCCGCCAGCGGACTGAGCGCAATGGCAATGCCCAGCAGCGTGGCCACGCCCTTGCCGCCCTTGAAATGCGCGTAGAGCGGGAAGATGTGCCCCAGAACGGCGCAGACGCCAAGCAGCAGTTGCAGGTTGACAAACGGCTCGGAGCCGCACTCATATCCCGAAAAATGAACCAGGCACACGGCCAGCAAGCCTTTCAGCATATCGATGGCAAAGACAATCAGCCCAGGTCGGGTTCCCAAAACCCTGATGGTGTTGGTTGTTCCCGCGTTGCCGCTTCCGTGCTCGCGTACGTCGATTCCGTAGATGCCCTTGCCAAGCCACACAGCCGTCGGAATGGAGCCAATCAGATAGGCTGCCAGACATAATATTCCGCACAAAATATATTCGTTCATTTTAATGTTTAAAGTTTAGCGCTTCGCTGTTTAGAAAGTTTAGTTTAAAGTTTAAGTGTTTAGTTTAAAGTTGAAACGCTGCGCTGTTTAACAGGTTTAAAGTTTAGAAGGTTTAGCGCTTCGTTGCTAGAATTTTTCAACTTTCTAAACCTTCTCAACCCACTCAACTTCAAACTTTACACTTTACTCATTCCCCTTTACAGAATAATCCATAAACAAAAACCCCGCCAAACGGCAGGGTTCTTGAATAAATATTTTTGTAATATGAATTACAATTTCGGACCAGCGGCAACCAGAGCCTTGCCAGCTTCGTTGGTTGTGTACTTCTCGAAGTTCTTGATGAAGCGGCCAGCCAAATCCTTTGCTTTTGCTTCCCATTCCGATGCGTTGGCGTAAGTGTCGCGCGGGTCGAGGATGGCAGGATTAACTTTCGGCAGAGCGGTCGGAACTTCAAAGTCGAAGAACGGAATCTTCTTGGTCTCAGCCTTCAGGATTGAACCGTCGAGGATGGCGTCGATGATACCACGGGTGTCAGGAATCGAGATACGTTTGCCAGTACCGTTCCAGCCAGTGTTAACCAGGTAAGCCTTGGCGCCCGATTTCTTCATTTTCTTAACCAACTCTTCAGCGTATTTTGTCGGGTGCAACTCGAGGAAAGCCTGACCGAAGCAAGCCGAGAATGTCGGAGTCGGTTCGGTGATACCACGCTCTGTACCAGCCAATTTAGCGGTGAAGCCGCTCAAGAAGTAGTATTGAGTCTGCTCAGGAGTCAGGATTGAAACTGGAGGCAGAACGCCGAATGCGTCAGCTGAAAGGAAGATGACGTTCTTAGCAGCAGGACCTGCGCTCTTGCCAGCCACTTTCTTAACAATGTTCTTGATGTGGTCGATTGGGTAAGAAACGCGGGTGTTCTCGGTCACGCTCTTGTCAGCGAAATCGATTTTGCCGTTCTTGTCAACAGTAACGTTCTCGAGCAGAGCGTCGCGTTTGATGGCGCCGTAGATGTCAGGCTCGTTCTCTTTCGAAAGGTTGATAACCTTAGCGTAGCAGCCGCCTTCGAGGTTGAACACGCCTTCGTCGTCCCAGCCGTGCTCGTCGTCGCCGATGAGCAGACGTTTCGGGTCGGTTGAAAGAGTGGTCTTGCCAGTTCCTGACAAACCGAAGAAGATAGCGGTGTTCTTGCCTTCCATATCGGTGTTGGCCGAGCAGTGCATTGATGCGATGCCCTTCAAAGGCAGGTAGTAGTTCTGCATTGAGAACATACCCTTCTTCATTTCACCACCGTACCAGGTGTTGATGATAACCTGCTCGCGGCTCTTGGTGTTGAAAGCAACGCAAGTCTCAGAGTTCAGGCCGAGTTCTTTGAAGTTGTCAACTTTAGCCTTCGATGCGTTGTAGATAACGAAGTTAGGCTCGAAGTTCTTCAACTCTTCTGCAGTCGGGCGGATGAACATATTCTCAACAAAGTGAGCCTGCCAGGCAACTTCAACAATGAAGCGGACAGCAAGACGGGTTGCTTCGTTGGCGCCGCAGAAAGCGTCGACAACATAAAGTTTTTTATTTGAAAGTTCTTTCTTTGCGATTTCCTTAACCTTGTTCCAAACGTCTTCGCTCATTGGGTGGTTGTCGTTCTTGTAAGCGTCCGATGTCCACCAAACGTTGTTGTGGCTCTCGTCGTTGTCAACAATGTATTTGTCCTTCGGCGAGCGGCCAGTGAAGATACCAGTCATAACGTTAACTGCGCCAAGTTCAGTTTCCTGACCTTTTTCGTAACCTTCGAGAGCAGGATTGATTTCTGCCTTGTAGAGTTCGTCGTAAGAAGGATTGTGTGCGATTACAGTTGAGCCTGTAATGCCGTACTTCGTTAAATCTAAATTACTCATAATTAATATTTTAAAAAGTTATAACTATATTTTGCCTTTTTGCCGCAAATATAAGCCGAAATAAACAAAAAGCGAACCGAACTCTTCAAATAAATTCTTTTAAGTGATTTTCGTAGAAAAATTTTTAGATGTAAGTGGAATGTTTTGAAAATCAGAATGTTGCTTCTATGCTTAAAAGAAACAGCGGATAATGTACGTTATAATATATGTCGCTTGGCGCGAAAATCTCACGACCGCGGATGGAACCGTAAAATCGTATCACGCAGATAGGCACCGCATTCAAGCAAGAGGAGTGGAAGTGTTGCGGGCAGATTTGTTCGTTTTAATAAAATTTTGCTGACCATTTTCAGCAATAATCAAAAAATCTATCTTTGTTAATTGGTAAAATGCATAATTCTTATGGAACAAAAGCTGAAAAACCTACCAATAGGCATACAGAACTTTGAGAGTCTTCGAATCGACAATTATCTCTATGTGGATAAGACAGCTCTGATGTATCGGTTGGTGACAACGGGCCGTTACTATTTTCTATCGCGCCCGCGCAGGTTTGGCAAAAGTCTGATGATAAGCACTTTGAAGGCTTATTTTTCGGGCAAGAAAGAGTTGTTCCAAGGATTGGCCGTTGAGCAGTTGGAAACCGAATGGGCTGAATATCCCATTCTGCATTTGGATTTAAACACAGCAAAATACACCGAGAAAGAGACACTCAACAATGTCTTGAACAATGCTTTGGTTAATTGGGAAAATGTTTATGGTGCGCAAGCGTCAGAAACGGAATTCGGATTGCGTTTTGAAGGCATTATCCGCCGCGCATACGAGAAAACGGGCCGCCGTGTGGTGATTCTTGTCGATGAGTACGACAAGCCGATGTTGCAAGCCATTGGAAATGCTGAACTTCAAGACGAATACCGCTCTACGCTCAAAGGCTTTTACGGTGCGCTCAAGAGTATGGACGGCTGCATAAAATTCGCAATGCTTACGGGTGTTACCAAATTCGGCAAAGTGAGCGTTTTCAGTGATTTGAACAATCTCGAAGACTTGTCGATGAACAAGGATTACTATAACATTTGCGGCATTGACAAAGAGGAACTTAACGGCGTTTTACGCCCATACGTCGAGCGGCTTGCCCAAAAACAAAAATTAAGCACCGATGAGGCATACGCCGAACTTAAGCGCCGCTACGATGGCTATCATTTTGCCGACAATACCGAAGGAATGTACAACCCTTACAGCGTGCTCAACACGTTGAAAAACTGTGAGTTCGGCAGCTATTGGTTCGAGACCGGCACGCCGACATATTTGGTCGAACTGCTCAAACGGCATAAATACAACCTTGAGCAGATGGCTAACGAAGAGGTTGACGGCGACCTGCTCAACTCGATTGATTCCGCTTCCACCAACCCTATTCCTGTGATATTCCAAAGCGGCTACTTGACCATAAAAGGTTACGACGAGCGCTTCGGGCTCTACAGATTGGGCTTCCCGAACCAAGAAGTGAAAGAAGGATTTCTGCGCTATTTGTTGCCCAGCTACGCGTCGTCGGTTGAACAAGGAAGGACCAATTTCCACATTATGAACTTTGTGCGCGAGGTTGAATCGGGCAATGTTGATGCCTTTATGCAGCGCCTAAAAAGTTTCTTTGCCGACACGCCGTACGAATTGGTGCGCGAACTCGAGAACCACTACCAAAACGTGCTTTACATACTCTGCAATCTTTGCGGGCTCTACACCAAAGCCGAATACCATACGGCGCAGGGCCGCATTGATATGACCATTGAGACCGCCGATTACGTGTATATCTTTGAATTTAAGTTTGAACACACCGCCGACGAAGCCTTGCGGCAGATAAAAGACAACAACTACGCCGAACCCTTCCGCGCAAGCGGTAAACGGATAGTTTTGATTGGCGCCAACTTCAGCAATAAGTTGCGCAACATTGAAAACTATGTGGTTGAGGAATTGTAGAATCAATCCTTAGTCGGGCGAGAATTGGTGTAGCCCGTTATACTTGTCACGACCGTGGATGGAACCGCATAATCGTATCTCGTAAATATTCTCTATCAATGTGTGTGTAGATTTCTGTAGTAGTGATAGATGTGTGGCCTAACATCTCTTGTATGGCTTTTAAATCAGCGCCTGCGTCAATTAATTGTGTAGCAAATGAGTGGCGGAACGTGTGCGGGCTTATTGGTTTTTTCAAGCCAATTTTGGCGGCAAGGTCTTTGATGATGGTGAAAATCATTACACGCGTTAGTTTGCGACCGTAATGATTCAAAAACAAGATATTTTCATCTTTACGTTTGATATCCAAACTGTTACGGTAATTATGGATATATAAAGTGATTGCATCTTTAACGTACCGTCCTATTGGTACCAAACGCTCTTTACTTCCTTTGCCTTTGATTCTTACATAACTCTCATCGAAATGCAAATCGGTGAGTCGCAAATTGATAAGTTCTGACACACGCAAACCACAACCATAAAGAGTCTCAAGAATGGCGCGATTGCGGTATCCTATTTCATTGTTGAGGTCGACAGCTTCAATTAGTTCGTTGACTTCTTCTGGTGTTAAAACTGTTGGCAATTTGCGATTTAGTCTTGGCGTTTCAACCATTTCCGACGGGTCGTGCTCAATAATGTCGTGGATGGATAGGTATCTGAAAAACGATTTGATTCCTGATAAAATGCGAGCTTGCGAACGAACGCTCATATTTTGAGTTTCATTTAAATCGTCCAGGAACAGTCGTATGTCATTGGTAGTTACAGATAACGGGCTATCGGTTTGTACAAAATCGATAAACTTCTGAATGTCATCCATATAGGCTTCGATGGTGTTTGCCGAAAGCGATTTTTCCAACTTCAGAAAGTTCTTGTAACTCGTCAGGTAGTCAGCCCAAATCATATCCGATTGATAATTAGTGAATAAACATATTTTCGTTATCCGAATAACAAAAATACTCTAAATTTGGTATGTTTGTCGGCATTGAACGTAATTTTTAAACATAACAATATGAATCTTTTAGAGCAAATCAAAGAGAACGCCAAGCGGCAGAAGCAGACAATTGTTCTGCCCGAAGGCTACGAGGAGCGCACCATTAAGGCCGCCGACGCAGTTATCGAACAGGGCATTGCCGACATTATTCTGATTGGCAACAAGGCCGAACTGGAGAAGAAAGCAGCCGATTTCGGGTTGAAGAATATCGCGAAAGCGCAGATTGTGGACCCTGAGGACCACCCGCGCAAGCAGGAGTTTATCGACAAACTGGTTGAACTGCGCAAGAACAAGGGAATGACGCCCGAAGAGGCCGCCCGTCTGCTCAAGAATCCGCTCTACCTGGGCGCGATGATGGTGAAGGTGGGTATGGCCAAAGGCGAGGTTGCTGGTGCCGACAACGCTACTGGCGACGTGCTTCGTCCTGCTTTTCAGATAGTTAAGACAAAACCTGGCATTTCGTGCGTTTCAGGCGCGTTTGTTATGGTTTTGAAAGACAAAACGTATGGTCAGGACGGCATTATGGTGTTTGCCGACTGCGCCGTGCTTCCCGTGCCCACAGCGCCCGAGTTGGCGCAGATTGCCGTTGAGTCGGCCAAGACCGCCAAGGCAATCGCCTGCATTGACGACCCGAAAGTGGCTATTTTGAGTTTCTCGACCAAAGGCAGCGCAAAGCACGAGGTGGTTGACAAGGTGATTGAGGCTACCAAAATCGCCAAAGAGATGGCGCCCGAACTGGATATCGACGGCGAACTGCAGGCCGACGCCGCCATTGTTCCGGGCGTGGCCGCAAAGAAGGCCCCGGGCAGCGAGATTGCAGGAAAAGCCAACGTGTTGGTGTTCCCTTCGCTCGAAACGGGCAATATCTGCTACAAACTTGTTCAGCGTTTGGGCAACGCCGAGGCTTACGGCCCGATTCTGCAAGGTATGGCCGCACCAATCAACGACCTTTCACGCGGCTGCTCTGTTGAGGATGTGGTCAACGTAATTGCAATAACCTGCAATCAGGCAATCGCTTTAAATCAATAAGTTATGAACGTATTAGTATTGAATTGCGGCAGTTCGTCGCTCAAATATCAACTCTTTGATATGAACACCCGCAGTGTCCTGGCAAAGGGCATTTGCGAGAAAATCGGAATCGAAGGTTCGTCGCTCACGCACAAGCCGACAGGGAAGGAGCAACTGGTTGTGAATCAGCCAATGCCCGACCACAAGGCAGCCGTCAAACTGGTGATGGACGCTCTGCTTGACGCGAAATACGGCGTGGTGACAAGTATGGACGAGATTCAGGCCGTTGGCCACCGCGTGCTGCACGGCGGCAAGTATTACAGCGGCTCGATTCTGATTAACGACGATGTGAAACGCGTTATCCGCGAGTGCTTCGACCTTGGCCCGCTTCACAACCCTGCCAACCTGATTGGCATTGAGGCTTGCGAGGCTCTGATGGGCAACACCCCGCAGGTGGCCGTGTTCGACACCGCCTTCCACCAAACAATGCCCGTGAAGGCTTATCTCTACTCGCTTCCGTATGAGTATTACGAGAAATACGCCATTCGCAAGTACGGCTTCCACGGAACAAGCCACTGGTATGTTTCGGGCCGCGCCATTGAGTTCGGCAAACTCGACCCGAAGAAATCAAAAGTGATTGTGGCTCACTTGGGCAACGGCGCGAGCATTTCGGCTGTTGTGGGCGGCAAGTGCGTCGACACAAGTATGGGCCTGACACCGCTCGAGGGCCTGGTGATGGGCACCCGCTGCGGCGATGTGGACCCTGCTGTGGTTCAGTATATTGCCAACAAGGAGAATCGCTCGGTTGACGATGTCTTGAACATTCTGAACAAGAAATCGGGTGTGCTGGGCGTGTCGGGCGTGTCGAGCGATTTCCGCGACCTTGAGGCCGCCGCCAAGGCTGGCAACGAGCGCGCAAAAATCGCCTTCGACTGCTTTATCTACCGCGTGGCCAAATACATTGGCAGTTACGTGGCTGCAATGAACGGCGTTGATGCAATCGCCTTCACCGCTGGCCTGGGCGAGAACAACGGTGCCGCCCGCAAGGCAATCTGCGACTATCTGACCTATCTGGGCATTGAACTCGATGCCGAGAAGAACCAAATCCGCGGCGAGGAGGTTGTTATCTCAACGCCCGCGTCGAAAGTCAAAGTGCTGGTAATCCCGACAAACGAGGAATTGGCCATTGCTATGGAGACGGTGAGGATAGTTAAATAATTGATTAATTGAATGCGTAAAGTATTGAATTGGTTGATTAATAGAATAATAGAAAAGGCGAAGTCGGAAAGGGCTTCGTTTTTTTTTGTTGGTGATTGTCGCCTTTTAACCTGAGGAAAACACTATATTTGTTTTCACTGGTTATTGAAAATCTAAAACAAATGAATATACAAGAAAGTAACGAAAGGAAATCAAGATGATACTGCTAGTTGTAGATACACAAAAGGGATGTTTTAACGAAAAGTTGTATTCGTTTGAAACGGTAAGAGATAATATAAGACATCTAATTGCTGTTGCGAGAGAGAATAATGTCGAAGTTGCATATGTCCAGCATGATGATAGCCCGGGGACAGATCTGGCTAAAGGTTCGGATAATTATGAAATATATGAAGAATTTGCGCCGAGAAACAATGAAAGGCGTTTTGAAAAGAATGTAAACAGCGCTTTTCATCCAATGACCGGATTAACAGAATATCTGAACACTAAAGGTGAAAAGGATATTATAACAATCGGTGTGTCAACAGACTATTGCATGGACGCAACAATTAAAAGCGGTTTTGAAAAGGGATTCAACATTTATGTTCCGGCATACACCAATTCGACCTATGATAATCCTTATTTTGATAAGGAAACTGCCTACAAATATTTTAATGAATTTATGTGGGGAAAGCGGTACGCAAAGGTGATTACAGTTGAACAGGCAATCAAATTGCTGCGTTCCGAAATAACTACAGTGGAGATATAAAGTACTTCATAAATATAAAAGGCTTGAACGTTGATAGAAACTGAAAGACTCCTGCTCAGGGAGTACACAATGGACGATTTTGATGCTTTATATGAAATAATGTCTGATGCCGAGACAATGCAGCATTATCCTGCGCCATTTGATGAAGCGAGGACCAGACGCTGGATCGAATGGAATCTTGAAAACTATTCACAATATGGATTTGGATTGTGGGCTGTGGTTTTGAAAGAAACCGGTGAGTTTATCGGGGATTGCGGCATTACCTTACAGAATATTGATGGGGAAATTCTGCCGGAGATCGGCTATCATATCCATAAGAAGTATTGGAGGCACGGATTTGCCAAAGAAGCCGCACATGCCGTCCTGGACTGGGCTTATGAGAATACGGATTATCCGTCAATATATTCATACTGCAAATATACCAATGAGGCATCATATAAAACTGCTGAAGCAATTGGCATGCATTTTGAAAAAGAATATCATGACAAGGCTAATATGATCACTCACGTTTCTGTGATCCATAGGGCTGCGACAAGAAGGAGATAATCGGATATGAGAATACGACCGTACATAGAGAGTAAGGATTTTGAAGAATTAAAAAACTGGATAACAGAAGAAAGAGCGCATGCTATGTGGTGTGCAAATCTGATTCAGTTTCCTATGGAAAAAGAGAGTTTTGAGAAAACAATGCGGGAGGCAGCTGATCGGTTTGGAGTCAGTCCTTTTGTGGTTACTTCTGACGAGGGAGAGTTGATCGGGTTCTTTTGTTATTCGGTCAATTTGGATAGTAATGAAGGAATGCTGAAGTTTGTTATGAACAACCCTAAATACAGAGGTAAAGGGTACGGCAAGGAAATGCTCCGGCTGGCAGTTAAGTATGCATTTGAGATCACGAATGTGCAAGCAGTTCAGTTGAATGTGTTTCCTGAGAACGAAAGAGCAAAAAAGTGTTATGAATCTGTTGGATTTACAGAAAGAAAGACAGATCTGAATGCATTTGCCTATAAAGATGAATTGTGGGGTAGATGTAACATGATTATTAGAAGGTGAAACTGTGACACTAAAATGATTAATTGAATGCGTGAAGTGTTGAATTAGTTGATTAATAGAATAATAGAAAAAGCGAAGTCGGAGAGGGCTTCGCTTTTTTTGTGACATCGAGCCAAACAAAAAAAGAGAATACCCAATGCGGATATTCTCTCTCTTATGCGTAAACTATTCTTTATTAGTTGGTTGGATTGCTTGCGGCAGGAATCTTCTTGTTGTCTTGTTTGATGAATGTTCCATCCATAATTGAGAACTGACCGCCCGCGATTGTCAGTTCACAGGGCTGGCCATTGATGTAAACAATGGCTTCACCATTAGTGTAATCGCCCGATTTAAACTCGTAATTGCCAGTTGCCGAGATTTTCTTGTCGCGAACTTCAATCTCTTTGGTCTCTTTGTATTCAGCTACTTTGCTGTAAGTTACAAGATATGTGTTGTCAGTAAACAGATATACAGCCGTGACGCTCTCGGTGTCGTAAGTATCTTTGGTTTTGTGCTCGGTGCTGGTGTACCACGCGGCAACTGTTTTGTCGCCGAAGCCGGTAGGAAAGAATGCCGAAACAATTCCCTCAGTAGTGTTCTCTGGCTCATTATCATCTTTTTCGCACGAAGCGATAAACAATGTTGTCAGTGCAGCAATTGCAGCTAAAAGTGAAAAGCGTTTCATAATAACCTCCTTTTTTATTTACATCGTTTTTATACTGATTGTCAGCCACGGATGTTACTCTTTTTCTGCCGCTTTTGACAAACCTCAATCTCAAATTGATGAATGTCATTGTGTTGGTTACCAGATATCTTGCTTTGCGCGATTGTTAGCAACCCGGTTAATTTCTATTTATTGGGCGCGGTTTGCGGCTATCGACATTTTTGGATATTTGCCGCAATCGAAAAACGCTATGATTTTGAAAAAGTTGCTTTTAATATTGGCTTGCCTGTCGGCGGTGGGTGTCGCGATGGCGCAAGAACCTGATGATGAATTTGTTGCCGATGAGCAGGACGAAGAAGGCATCGGCCCTGACGAGCAGCAGATTCCTAATTTCCTGCCTGAGGCCATCGACACGGTTGACACCGACGACAAGTTCGTCAAGATTGTGCTTTACAACAATAAGACGTGGGACTATGTTGATATGGGCCGTCCTGTGATTGACGACACCGATATGGACACGCTCTTCTGGAACAACAATATCCACTCGTATAAAGAAGTGTCATTGAGCGATTTACCTGATGAGATTGACTTGATGCTGGTCGATTCGACGCACGCTTTTTGTGCGCCTGTCACAGGCCGAATCACATCAAAATATAGTTTTCGCAAGGGGCGCAATCACAATGGCACCGACATCAAACTTGAAGTTGGCGACCCTGTGCGCGCCGCTTTCGATGGCAAGGTGCGAGTGTCGGAATATACCAAGCGCACGGGCGGATACGGCAACCTGATTGTGCTGCGTCACGCTAACGGACTTGAGACTTACTACGCCCACCTTTCGGCGCGGAATGTGCAGGTTGGCGAACTGGTGAAGGCGGGCGAGATTATCGGCAAAGGCGGCAACACTGGCCGCAGCACGGGCTCTCACTTGCATTTCGAGGTGCGCTACCACGGCCAATCGTTTGACCCAGAACGACTTGTCGATTTCCAGACAGGCGCTTTGCGCGACACGCTCTACACCATCAAGAAGCACTATTTCAGCATCTACTCGCACTACGGCCTGACCGATGAGCAGTCGCTGGCCGAGTCGCAGCACAAGACCTATAAAATCAAGTCGGGCGACACGTTGAGCGGCATTGCCCACAAGAACGGCACCACCGTCAGCATCTTGTGCAAACTCAACGGCATCAAGCCGACAACCGTGCTTCGCGTGGGGAAGACGATTTTTGTGAGGTAAGGTGTTGGTTATAAGAAAAATGGCCGACTATTAAAGTCAGCCATCGGATTATATACCGAAGCAATAACCCCCGTCAATTCAATGACAATGTAAATATACTCTACATTTTAATACACAAATAGTGTATTATTGCTTTTTACCATTAGTTGACAGATTGCCATTATCTACCCCATTGCCAGCCCAATCAGCCTTTCAATGTGAATATCCACGCTGTCGAGGCAGGGGACGGGGCTGTTGCTGTTGTTCAAGAGCAGCGGCAGTTCGGTGCAGCCAAGAATTATGGCTTCAATGCCGTTGTCGGTGCGCATCCGCTCAATTATCTGCTGAAATTCGCGCAGTGTGCTATCTTTCACAATGCCGTTTTCCAGTTCTCTATAGATTCGCTCTGCAATTAGTTGGCGTTCAGCGGGTTCGGGGATTACAACGTCGATGCCAGCGTTGGCAAACGGTTTCTTCATATAGTCTTTTTCCATTGTGAAGATGGTGCCAATCAGCCCCACCTTTCGGTAGCCTTTGGCTGCGGCCGCGTCGCACACCGCCTGCGGTATCGACACCAGGCTGACGCCCGTTTTCTCAACCACGCGGTCAATCACAAGGTGCATTGTGGCGGCCGTGAGCGACACCACTTCGGCGCCCGAGCGCACAAGATTGTTCACCTTTTCGGCCAGATGGTCGGTCAGCAGGTCGAGGTTGCCTTCTGTCACCATATTCCACACACTGCGGAAATTCACGCTCTCGATGGCAATCTCGGGCATTGCCTTGCCGCCCATCAGCCTGTCGATGCGTTGGTTCAGTTCCTTGTAATACATTAGTGTCGATTCGGGGCCCGTACCGCCTACTAAACCTATCTTTTTCATTATTGATTTTTGATTTATGATTGAACGCAGATTTAATTGTTTCTAACCGATTTTATCAGATTCAATCAGAATAAGTTATCGGTTAAAATCGGATTGAATCGGTTAGAGTGCTGCCTTCATTGTTAATTATTAATTGTTAGTTGTTAGTTGTTCATTTAGCGAGTTGATAATCTCTTTGCGCAAATTGCTGATTTCTTGCTGTTTATCAGCCTTGATTCGGCGGAAGCGGACCATTCGGCAGGTGCGTTTCAGGAATTGCCAGTAGTTCCACGCAAAGATGCCCAGCGCAGGAAGCATACAGGTGTAAATGATTGCTGCCCAAATGTTTACCAGCCAAAGTAAGAGCACGAATGTCAGCGTGTAGAATAGCGGAATTGTGAGCAGAACCCATACCGTGTAGCGGATTGTGCCTTCGAACATCTTGTCTTTCAGTCGGTTGATGAATATGTTTGGCACAATGTAGATGAGCAGGTTGGGGCAGAGGCTCACAATCCAGGCGGGGACTAAAATTATCAGCGACAGCACGTTAGCCAATGTTTGTGCACCGCTGGCGTTGCGCGCAACTTCAAGGTCGGTGATGCGGTTATTGGTGAGCAAATGTTTGTATTCCAACGCTTTGCTATAAATGCTTGCAACGGCATCGGGCTTCTCGGCTTTCAGAGATTCGAGTTGTGCCACAAGCATTTTGTCGGCTTCCAACTGGTCGGGGAAATAGTTGGGATTCAGGTTGTTTGCAGTTGCAAACCGCCGTCCGTAGATGCCGCGCAGAAAATCGATGGCTTCGTAGTTGTCCAAATCGGTAATATCCAACATCATACTTTCTATCTGACTGAATACCAATGCGCTCACTTCGCGTTGTGCGGTGCGCGGCTTGGTCTTGTACAACTCGTAGAAAGGTGCAATGGAAACGGGCTTGCCGATTTTTATAATCAATTCATTTTGAATACCATAGTAGTCGGAATAGTGGTTGCAGCAAGGCAGAATGAACACTTCGGTTTGGAAATTGTCCATCTGCGCGGCTTCGAACGCCATTTTGGTGTAGCCCGACGAGAACGGCCCAAGCCAGCGCTTGTCTTGGTGCACGCCTTCGGGGAACATTATAATGGTGTTGCCGTCGATGAGCGATGTTTCCGACTCGCTGAAGGTGCTGTTGTTCCGCGCAAGCGCATCTTCGCCGTCGAAGTTGAGGCGGAAGGTTGGCAATAGACCAATGCTGCGTAAGAATTTGCGCGTCAGACAGTTGTATTCAATCACATCGGCACGGGCCAGAATGTGCGGCTTGCGGTCGCGGAAGCAGAAAATCAGCCCCAGCGGGTCGTTGAGGCAGTTTTGGTGGTTCGATGTCACAATGAGCGGCACCCCTTCGGCGGGCATATTTTCAAGCCCGATGCGGTGCACACGCTTGTAGAAAAGCCTGTCGTGAATGAGTCGCAGATAACATCTGAACAGTTGATATATAATGTTTTGCTTGTGCGTCTTCGGCATATTGTCGTTAGTTTTTGCGACTGCAAATATAGGAAAAAGCGGCGTTTGCGGGCTATTCTTTGATTTGGAATGCTGCGATATGGGATTTTTTCGCACTGCCCCGACAGGTATCGGGGACACAGAATACACAACGGTTTTACACTTTTTTTAGTTTTAGTGCAATATGTTAATAACTATCGTGCAAATTTATTTTGTAGTATTGCGATTACTAAATATATTTGTGGTGTAATTATTGTCGGTAAAATTAAAAAATGTAATTTTGAAATATGAGTATTGATTGTACTAATGTTAAGTTGGGGTCGATTGCGGCGGTTCAGTCGGGGGTGTATATGAAAAATGAGCCCCTGGGTGATGTTGTGTGTTTGCAATTGAGCGATTTGCTTTCTGATGCACCAGAAAAGATTGCGATGAAAGTGGCTCGAACCAAACGAATTGACAACTATCTATTGCAAAAGGGCGATTTGCTTTTCGCGGGTAAAGGTACAACTTATTATTGCGGTGTGTTCGATTTGGATGTGCCAGCAGTGGCATCGACAACGCTTTATTCGATTAGGTTGCAGACGGATGCCGTCAGTCCAGCATATTTGTGCTGGTATTTGAACCATCCCAATGTGGTGGCTGCCATAAAAAAAGAACAGGCTGGGTCGGGCACGCCGCTGATTAGAAAACCCACGCTTGAAAATCTTCAAATTGTTGTTCCAGCCCCACGGTTGCAAAGTAAAATTGTGGAATTGTCAATTCTTCAAAAAAGAGAGGCATATTTGCATAAGGCTATTGCCGAAAAACAGACTATGATTATTAATTATTTATTATTCAATAAAATAAAATAGAAATGGAAACAAAGAAAATCTCACAAGACGACATCAACCGCACGGTTTGGAAAGCGTGCGACACGTTTCGGGGCGTTATTGACCCAAGCCAGTATAAGGATTATATACTGACTATGCTGTTTTTGAAATATGTGAGTGATGTCTATAAATCCAAGTTTAACGACTATCTTGCTAAATATGAAGGTGATAAGGAACGTGCCGAGCGAGCGATGCGCCACGAGCGTTTTGTGGTGCCAGAGAAAAGTTCTTTCGATTTTCTTTATGAGCACCGCACGGCTACCAACATTGGAGAACTGATTGACGAGGCTTTGGCCGACCTTGAAGATGCCAACCGTGAGAAGATGAGCAGTGAGGACGGCAGCAGCATCTTCCGAAACATCAGTTTCAACAGTGCTAATCTTGGTGAAACCAAAGAGAAAAACGCGCGATTGAAGAATCTTTTGCAGGATTTCCAAGGTGTTGATTTGGACGAATCGCATTTGGAAAACAACGACATCATCGGTGATGCCTATATGTATCTTGTATCGACCTTTGCAGGGGAGGCTGGCAAGAAAGCTGGCGATTTCTTCACGCCTGCCGAAGTTTCCACGTTGCTGGCAAAACTCACCAAGAGCAATCCTGGCGCACGTATTTGTGATGTTACCTGTGGCTCTGGCTCTTTGCTGATTAAGGCAGGAAAGGAGGTTGGCAACAACAACTTCTCGCTTTACGGACAGGAGGTGAACGGCAGCACGTGGGCGCTGGCTATGATGAATATGTTTCTGCACGGATTCGACAATGCCGTAATCCGCTGGGGCGACACCTTGCGCAATCCGAAACTGAAAACCAACGACAAACTGATGAAGTTTGACACGGTGGTGGCCAATCCGCCTTTCTCGCTCGACAAATGGGGCGCCGACGAGGCCGAAAGCGACCCCTACAACCGTTTCTGGCGAGGCATTCCGCCAAAGAGCAAAGGCGACTGGGCCTTCATCAGCCATATGCTTGAAGTGGCCGACGACAATGGCGGCAAGGTGGGTGTAATCATACCCCACGGGGTGCTGTTCCGTGGCGGCAGTGAGGGGAAAATCCGTCAGTATATTCTTGAAAACGAGTATATTCTTGAAGCGGTGATAGGCTTGCCCGCCAATCTTTTCTACGGCACGGGCATTCCTGCCGCAATCGCAATTTTCCGCAAGGGACGCGGTTCTGAAAATGTTCTGTTCATTGATGCCAGCCGCGAATACGAGAATGGCAAGAATCAGAACAAGTTGCGTCCGCAGGACATTGACCATATTGTTGGTATATATCGTAAATTTGCCAATGGCGAGTTGCAGCCAGGTGTGGTGGAGGACAAATACGCCTACGTTGCCACACCCGACGAAATCCGCGAGAACGACTACAATCTGAACATTCCGCGTTATGTTGACACCTACGAGGAAGAAGCCGAGATAGACATTACGGCCGTGCAGAAAGAAATAGATGCGTTGGAGACCGAACTGGCCGAGGTGCAAGGAAAAATGAAGGAGTATTTGAAGGAGTTGGGATATTAACAGACCATTTCGTGGATATGCACGAAATGGTAAATGCAAACAAATAGATGATATTCAATGTTTTATATATGATTTTGCACAAAATATATTCATAAATATAATAAGCAAATAATAATATAACAACCTATGAATAAGATAGAAACATTATACAAAGAATGGCAGTCGCTTCAGCCACTCAAAGAGCAAGACCAAAATCGTCTTGACCAGAAGTTCATGCTGGAGTTCAACTATAACTCTAACCATATAGAAGGCAACACGCTTACTTACGGTCAGACGGAGTTATTGTTGCTTTTCGGACGAGTGGTGGGCGAGGCCACAATGAAAGATTTGGAAGAGATGAAGGCTTCCAATGTTGGATTGAAGATGGTTAAGGAGGCAGCCTTAGATAAGGAGCAACCTCTCACTGAAT
>CAMJCK010000019.1:0-62478 GCA_946404125.1 uncultured Bacteroidota bacterium
AACTTGCACAGAATCAGGCTTAACTGAAGGAAAGCATTGCTCGGTTTGCAACACCGTTTTGGTGGCACAAGATACTGTTGATGCTTTAGGACATACTGAAGTAGTGGATGCGGCAGTTGCAGCAACTTGCACAGAATCAGGCTTAACAGAAGGGAGGCATTGCTCGATTTGCAATGCTGTTTTGGTGGCACAAAATACAATTGATGCGTTAGGTCATACCGAAGTAGTGGACGCGGCAGTTACCGCAACTTGCACAGAATCAGGCTTAACCCAAGGTAAGCATTGCTCTGTTTGCAATGTCGTTTTGGTCTCGCAAGATACAATTGATGCTTTAGGTCATACCGAAGTAGTGGACACGGCAGTTGCCGCAACTTGCACAGAATCAGGCTTAACCGTGGGCAAGCATTGCTCAGTTTGCAACGAGATACTTGTTGCTCAAACTGAAATATCTGCTTTAGACCATGAGTTTGTGAACTACGTTTATAACAGCGATGCCACAACAACCGCCGACGGCACAGAAACAGCCGTTTGTGAGCGTGGTTGCGGTGCAACAGACACACGTGTGGCTGAAGGTACAAAACTCACAACCGCCATTGCAGAGAATGCCGCAAAAATCAACATCTACGCCGCAGGCAAAACCATAGTAGTTGAGAACACCACCAATGAAATCCGCGTTTACGATGCAATGGGTCGCCTTGTTTGTAGAGACGTTGCGCGCAACGTCTCTACGATAAACGTCAAAACCTCAGGCGTTTACATTGTAAAAATAGGCAGCACAGCAAAAAGGGTAGTAGTGAATTGATATTCGATAATAACCGGATATTAGTGAGACGTCATATTTTTATGGCGTCTCTTTTTTTATAAATACTATTAATTACATTCTTACCAAAATAATTTAACCGACTACAGCACAGATATTTACATCGATAAACGGCAAACACGGTTATGTTTGATGTCATTTTTTGACATATCAAATCGTCTGAAAATTCGTCTGTATTTGGTATCAAAATACCCAAAATAGGGCGTTTTTATATATCCTATTTAACATAATATAAATTATCAGACAAAGGGGCATATCAGAAATAATGGTGTTAAGACAACAAAAACCGCGAGAATCGCATAAAAATATTTATTCGGTAAATCGCACGGGAATTTTGAAATTTTAGACTGTATAAAACCGCCAAATCTGATAATCGACATTCAGTTATACAAATGCCAAATCGCTGAGAATCGCGTAGAATTTATTATTCGGCCAATTAATCGAAAATATCGCAAAATTTCGACACTAAGAAATGCGGTTATTCTGCCATTCGTTTAAAACAACGGTTTCAATGAATGCAGAATTTTCAGCAACGGATTTTTGATTCGCGAAACCTGGTAATATTCAACCGGCGTGGCGCCAAACCGTCTGTACGATTGCTCAACATTCTCAATCATACTGCCTTCAAAATCAAACGATTGGGAACCCGTGGCTGCCAGTTTAATGGCATTGAACATCAGAAAATCGCCGACACCGGTACTGCGATATTTGTCTGGAAATGTGTAAGTTAATGCGTACATTGCTTCTGAATCCCAAACCACGAATAAAGCTCCATTTGTAACTCCTTCGGAATCAACGGCTTGCAGAATCGCTCCTGCATTGTTTGCCACGCAAGCGTCGTAAAGCTTCAAGAACATTGTCTTCGAAAAGCTAACTTGCTGATTTTTAGAGTGTAATTCGTCCTCAAAAAATGAATAGAACTCCTCTCCTGTCATTTCGTTATTGATTGTCAGCGACTTAGCTGCTTTTCGGATGTTGCGTTTCTTGGAGTCATCGAACTTGCTGAAAACAGCGTCAATATCGCTTAAATCGTTGATTACAAAGCTGTAACGTGTGGTCTGACTGAAGCCGCGCCAATGGTACGGCGACCAATAGCGGAACGTGTGGCTCATATTGATGGCTGCAAAGGCTGTCTTCGGCAGTCTGTCGATGTAATAATTCGAGGCTTTTTTGCAGTCAGTCAATGAGTTGGCGGCAAACGAATACTCGCCCAGGAACTGCGTCAAAGGCGGCATAACAATGTAGCGCAGGCCGAATTTCCGCTTGACGAAACAAACAAAAACCGACTGCGGCACGCCATTCTCGCAGTACGACTCGGCAAGCCACTCTCCGCCTTCGCTCACGGCATCGAGCCACCACGATTTAAAGAATATCGGCAGCTGATTATCAAGCTTTTTGTATTCGTCTTTGTTCATTTCGAAACCCTTCCTCCCTTAACAAACGCTTTTCGGTAGTAAACATTGTCCAAGCTGTTGATTTCTACGCCCTTCGATGTGCTGGCGTGGACAAATTTGCCATTTTTTAGGTAAACGCCAACGTGATTCGGCCGTTTTTTGCGCTTGTCGTCGGTGCGGAAAAACACCAAATCGCCCTCACGTAGCCGTCCGCGGCGTATGCGCTTGACGTCGTTGTGGTATATGTCGTCGACCGAACGGTGCAGCTTGGTGCCGTACACATCTTTATATATGGCGCCGGCAAAGCCCGAGCAGTCAACGCCCGACTTGCTTGTGCCGCCAAGCCTGTAGCGAACGCCCATCCAAGCCGCAGCCTGACGGTAGAGTTTTATGTTGTCTTTTTTGGTGATTTGGATGCCAAGCTTTCGCGAAAGAGCGTCGCGTTCGTCGGCGGCCGCACTGCGCGACGATGCGCACGATGCCATCAGCAATACAGCCACCAGACCAATCAGTGTATTTTTGGCCAACCAGCCCACTCTGAAGCGGTTTATTTTTTTTACCGATATTTTGATTGCGCTCAAAACGCGATTCTCTGCCGTCATTGATTATGTTAAATAGAGTGCGGTTTGTAAATTTTTTCGATTTTTCTTTAAAAATGATGTTTTTCGTCAGATTTATCCTGATTGTTACAAATGTAAATCATAGCAAATTTGCCACAAGATTACTTTTGTAAACCAAATTTTACTGCTTTGTTTACATCTTTTGCCAAGCTTGGACCGTAATAAATGAAGCCTGTGAAAACTTGGACGAGCGTTGCTCCGGCTTGCAGTTTTGCCATTACGTCGTCGGGCGACATTGTGCCGCCAACACCAATTATTGGCAGCTTTCCGCCTGTTTTCTGGCTTAAATATCTGATAATCTCAACGGAGCGGTCGCGCAGCGGTTGGCCGCTCAGGCCACCGTTGGCAATTTCCTTAATGCGTTCGGCGCTGGTGTTCAATCCGTTGCGAGTGGTGCTTGTGTTGGCGGCCACCACCCCGTCGATGCCGTAACGCTCAATAATAACAAGCGACTCGTCAATCTGCTGGAAGTTCAGGTCGGGCGAGATTTTCAGCAGAATGGGCTTATACACAGCCTTTTGCTTGCGCAGTCCGGCCAGCGCCGACAAGATTTTCTCAAGCGACTCCTGTCCTTGCAGCTCGCGCAGATTGGTGACGTTCGGGCAGCTGACATTCACGCTTATGTAATCGACATAGTCGTAAAGCGCCTGAAAACAAGCCACATAGTCGTCAACTGCATTCTCGTTAGGCGTTACCGAATTTTTGCCGATGTTGCCACCAATAACTATTTTACGGTTGCGGCGGCGCAGGTTTTTGACAGCATTCTCAACGCCTTTGTTGTTGAATCCCATACGGTTTATCAGTGCGCTGTCGGCCGGCAGGCGGAACAGGCGCGGACGCGGGTTGCCTGGCTGCGGACGCGGCGTTACTGTGCCAATCTCGACGTGGCCAAATCCCAGATTGCCAAGCATTTTGTAAACCTCGGCATTCTTGTCGAAGCCGGCGGCAATACCTATTTTATTAGGGAATTTGATGCCGCAAAACTCTGTTTCCATTTGTAAACTGCGCGGATTGTAGAAGAGTCCGAGCAGACGGCCAAGCCCTATGCCATTAGCCACTTTCAAGCCTGTATTTATCACAGAATGAATGCGTTCGGGGTCGACGAGGAACAGCAGCGGGCGGATAAATGTCTTATACATTGAATGTTTTGTTTGAGTGTACTGAAAATCGTTATTAAACACCCAAATATAAGCATTGACAAACGATGAAAACCAATACCGTAAAGCCGATTTTCACCATTTTGCCAACAATGCCTCCAATGGTTAAATGGCTTATTTACTGCCTATTATAGATGGAGAAAGTATTGTCGGTGTAGAGAACCACAATCTGCTGCACTTCGGCAGCGCGCTTTACAGCTTGCGCCGCTACTGCCGAAACCTCTGCCATAGACGCATTTGCAGTTGGCGCACCAGTCTCCTCCTGCTTACTTGCGACAACATCCGATTTGACATCGTTATCCTGCGCAAAAAGCTCTGGCTCAGGCTGCTGAGGTGCAACATCGTCAATGCCTGCAAGAGTGTTGTCAAGCGTGTTTGGCGCAATTTGAGCAGGTCCGGGTTCGGGCTCGCCAATAACGTCAAAGATGCTGGTTTGCACCGGTTGGCGGTAAATCTCGCCCCGTCCCATCACAAGCCAGTCGGTGTTGTATTTGGGGAAGGCGGTTAGAATCTTTTGGAGTAAATCCAAACTTGGCCCGCTGCGCCCGTTCATAATATGTGACACATTTGAGCGCTGAATGCCCAAACTATCGGCAAAAGCGGAGGCTGTGAGCCCTTCGGAATCCATAATTTTTTTAATGCGTTCACTTACTTCCATAACAACATTTTATTATGGTTACAAATGTAATATTTTTGATTTACATATGTACTTACACTTGTAAAATGAATGAATTTTACTTATGTATACACAATTTTATTACAGCCGATTCTCGGCTTAATATTATAATTTAGATAATCGTGGTTATTTTATTGGGTTTTAGTAATTTAGACACAAATACTATGCGATAATTGCGACAAAATGGGCATAAATGCCGTATCTTATTGAAGATATGCTACAAATAAAACACATAAACCACTGATTATTTGACAATTAGTTTCAACAATTACTCATTGAAACATTTGTAAAAATCGCCCTGTTTACATTAATATTTGCTATTTATCGGTTGTATGTTTGCTCGAAGTAGGCTCAAAATTATTGTTAAATAGAAAACCTCTCTATTTCGACGGATTTTTTGTACAAATCAAAACTGTCCACAAGGAAACAATCTCCCCTATTCCATTATGCCTTGCAAACCGCACTGCTGTTGGCTTCTCCTACTCCAATCAGAAAATTCCATCGCTCAACGAAGCTGGCCAAAACGGGTGAAGAATACGATTTTCTGCCTTTTTGCCATCTTCCTGACGAAACAAAGTCGTATATCGAAATCTGAGCGGGTTAAAACGCCTGTTTTTTTGCCATAAACAAGCTGACAGTGAGTTAGTTATAGTCTAAAATCATCTGTAAGGAAAATAACACGGAAAAAATTACTGCACGCCCCCAACCTCTTAATGACGACTAAATCCGAGTTTTTCCGTTAAAAACAAAAGCTACGCATTATTATTTTCAAAATCACGGAAGCTTTTGTCTTTGCTAATCTGAGCCATCATCCGCTTACGGGCAAACTTGTGCATCTTAATGCAAAAGTAAATGAGTAAGACGGTGCTCAAACTGCCAACGGCCGGTGCAACTTTGCCCGACAACGCGATTGCATCGTAACAGCCGTGGGCAAGTACCGGCACAAGCAGAGCGCACACCAGGTTTTTGACGGATTTGCCACCGAAATGGTAAAGCGACAGATAATAGCCCATCAGCACAGCAAAAGCATAATGGCCGGGGACAGAAAGCAATGCCCGCATTAATGCCAATTCAATCCAGCTACTGCTTCCAAGAATGTAGCCGATGTTCTCAACAGCCGCAAATCCAAGTCCGACGCACACCGCATAAACAATGCCGTCGTAGTGTTCGTCGTAATAAGGATTGTTGTGCAGCACAATGCAGAGCGCAATCATCTTCATAACCTCTTCAGGAAATGCCGCCACAAAAAAGGCCTCGGCGGTTGTTCCGACAAGAGTTTCCGGGATTCCGCCCGCACCGAAAAGCAAACTTTTTATGGCCAGTTCAATAAATATGACGGGCACGCTGATGCCGGCACCATACAGCATTGCTCTAACCATCAGCGACATCGGCTCGCGCCTTGTGTCGTGCTTGCAGGTGTAGAGCCACAGAAGCAAAGCTGGCAGGACAGCTGCCACAATCATAACCAAATTCATACTCGTAAATATAACAGATGCGAAGATAAAAAGATTGGCAGAAAAACCACAGGCACACAAAAAAAGCCCGACTATAAAGTCGAGCTTGTCGGAGTTACTGGATTCGAACCAGCGACCTCTACGTCCCGAACGTAGCGCGCTACCAACTGCGCTAAACTCCGTTCCTTTTGGCGGTGCAAATGTATAAAAAATATCAAGCGGCAAACATTTTATAATGTTTTGTTTTTGCAAGTTTATAATTGCCGCTTCCCACCTACTATTTTATTGGTTTTCAGAGGTTATCTACAATCAAAACCAACCACAGCGAGTTTTTGTCGGGCTAAAAAAGCACCGCAGCGGCATAAAGAACCGACATTAGCAGCGTCGTGAGCGAGAGTTTTTTCAGCTCGGGGTCGAGTGTTTTCACATCGGCGGCACGAAAAACCCTGATGCCGTGAGCCAAAAGCAGCGCAATCGGAACCACCACCCACAACAAGCATACGGCACTATGCCACACAAGCAGGCTGGCGGCTACAAGCACAATCGCCGAAAGGCAAAGCACAAGGTGATAGACCTGCCCGAACTGCGTGCCAAACTTTACCACAACGGTCATCTTGCCCGACTGACGGTCGCCTTCAGAATCGCGCAAATTGTTGACATTCAGCACACCAACGCTCATAAAGCCGATGGCAAGACTAAGCAGCACCGACTCAACCGTAATCTGATGAGCGACAATGAAATAAGAACCGGCTACAGTTGCGAACCCGAAGAAGACCAGCACCATCAGGTCGCCAAGACCGCGGTAACCGAACGGATTGCGGCCCATTGTGTAGCGCATAGCGGCCACAATTGCGGCAATGCCGATGCCCACAAACACCCAGAAGCCCGTTCCAAAGCCAAACGACACCCAAAGCATCAGCAGGCCGACGACGAACGAGAGAGCCGCGGCAACTGCAATTCCACGCTTCATAGCACTAACGGTTAAGCCTCCGCCCTGCAATGTACGCTGCGGACCCACGCGGTCGGCATTATCGGTACCGTGCTGATAATCACCCAAATCGTTGGCAAAATTGCCCAAAATCTGCAAAAGCACGGTAGTGGCCAAAAGCAGACCAAACAAAGGCCCGTTGAATCCGCCATCGGCGAAAGCCAAACCACAACCAACAATTATGCCCGATACCGAGAGCGGCAAAGTGCGCAAACGTGCCGCCTCTATCCAACTTTTAATCTTCATAGCTATTTGATTTGAAATTAATTACTCAAAAGTGTAAAATGTTTAGCATAAGCCATAAATATATCAAATGGTTTATTAAATTTACAAGATTTTCCTAATTGGGGGGTAAAATGGACTCATATGAAAACAAAAAGTGTGATTAGCTGCTGCGTTGCTTTGTGCCTGCTTTTTGGGCTGGCGGGCTGCCACAACGCCAACAAAGCGAAATTGGCCGACAACGACAGTTTCGAAAACGAGAAACCGTTGCCGAAAAACCTTAAAGATGAAGATGTTATCTTCTACAACATCTTCACTCCCTCCGATATGTCGAACCTTATAAACGAATATTCGTCGTTTTACAAATCGAGCTTGGTGAACTCGCTCAGCAACACATCGAAATACACGCAGAGCACCAGCAAAGCACTGAACATTGGCGTTTACGGCGCCGACCTGAATTACCTATGGGTGTTTGAGCAAAGCCAACAGGCAGCAACGTATGTGGCTAACATTCAGAAACTTGCCGACCAACTTGGCGTTCCTTCAAACTATATTGCCGAGATTGCCAAACAGGGCGAAACGCACTCGAAAGACGTTGACTCGCTCAAGGCGATTGCGCGCACGGCCTACAAGGGACTGACGGGCTACCTGAACGACTGCGGACGCGGCAACAGCTCGGCCCTTGTGCTGCTCGGCGGTTGGATTGAGACACTATACATCGCCATAAATATGTACAGCCAGCCCGACGCCAAGATGGTGAGCCGCATTGCAACGCAGAAATTCTCGTTGAGCATCATCATCAACCTGCTGCAAAACCAGCAGAACGACATTGATGTGGCCAGCTATCTGGTGATGCTGCGCAAACTGCGCAAGGCTTTCGACGAGTTTGTGATTCGTGTGCCGCAAGGTTGTATGACGATTGACACTGCCAACAAGCGCATCATTATTCACGACAATGGTGAGCTGAAGTTCGACCGAGAGCAGATTAAGGGTATCCGTCAGATTACCAACGATATCCGCAGTATGATGGTTGATTAAAGCTAACAACGGAACGCACGGAAATCACGGAACCAAGTATCACCAAACAGGAAACACAGATAAAGAGTTTATTCAAGCAACCATAAAAAATCGCCGCAACCAAAGCCCGGAGCTTGATTGCGGCGATTTTTATTGGTACTGCCTTTACTTTCTTGCGCCCCAGTCGAGAGTGACGCCAAAAGCAATTGAATGATAATTGGTCAGAGTTTTCTTGTTATCGCTACCGGTTATCTTCTTGTCCTGCATAAGGTTGTAACCGCACCAAAGGCTGATATGAGCCAGACGCACTCCCACCGAAGGCAGCACATAAAGACCGCAGACATCGCCCACTGAGTAACCGAGCTTCAAATCGCCGAAAGGCGACACCCTGCCGGTTGTAGGCATCTCGTAGTTGGCATTGATGAAGAACGGCATCATAAATTCAGGGGCATTATCATTATTGTAGTAATGATAGACGTTATCCTCGTCGTAGTAGTAATCCTCGTTTGAGTTGGTTACAAACTGCATCGATGTACCGATACCGATAAAAATCTGGTCGGCCTGGAAGCCGTGGATGGTGGTTACGGCAAAGCGGTCGAACGGCTCGTCGCCCAAGCCTGTAAACACATTCAATCCGGCAAATCCGCGATAGCCGTCGGTTGGCGGCGTAAAGAACCGGCTTGTCTCCTGTGCCGCAACCGTCATACACATTGCTGCGGCGGCAATTGTCATTAAAAACTTTTTCATAATCGTTTAAGTTAAATTCAAAATTAAGTTTTGATGTTAGTTTATTCACAAACCAAATATAAAACAATTTTGAGGCCATTTACCCTACCTCGCGATCGCAATTAATTGCAACATCCGCTGCGACGGAAAATAAAAATGTCCTGCAAGCACTTGGTTTGCAGGACATTTTCATATCAAGTAAACAAAGCCGATTAGGCGTCGATGTTTGCGTATTTGGCGTTTTTCTCGATAAACTCACGGCGTGGCGGAACATCGTCACCCATAAGCATTGAGAATGTGTAGTCTGCTGCGGCGGCGTTCTCGATTGTCACCTGGCGCAATGTGCGGTTCTCGGGGTTCATTGTGGTATCCCATAGCTGTTCGGGGTTCATCTCACCCAAACCTTTGTAACGCTGCACGTTAAGGCCTTTGTCGTTTCCACCGAACTCCTCGATGGCCTGCTGCCGCTGCTGCTCTGTCCAGCAGTACTGCTGCTTGTTGCCCTTCTTCACCAGATAGAGCGGCGGTGTTGCAATGTAAAGGCAACCCTGCTCAATCACCTCGCGCATAAAGCGGAAGAAGAAGGTCATAATCAGTGTGTCGATGTGGCTGCCATCGACGTCGGCATCGGTCATAATGATGATTTTGTGGTAGCGCAGGCTCGATGTGTCGAGTGCGTCGGGGTCGTCTTTGGTGCCCACGTGCACGCCCAGAGCGGTGTAGATGTCGCGGATGGCGTCGCTCTCGTAAACGCGGTGGCGCATAACCTTCTCAACGTTCAGAATCTTACCGCGCAACGGCAGAATGGCTTGGAACTTACGGTCGCGGCCCTGTTTTGCCGAACCGCCTGCAGAGTCACCCTCGACCAGGAACAACTCGCTCTCGGCGGGGTCTTTGCTTGAGCAGTCGGCCAGTTTGCCAGGCAGTCCGCCACCCGAGAGCGGCGATTTGCGCTGAACGGTCTCGCGAGCCTTGCGTGCTGCCACACGTGCGGTGGCTGCCAGAATCACCTTGCCCACAATGCGCTGAGCCTCGGTCGGGTGCTCTTCAAGATAATTGGCAAGGGCCTCGCCCACCGCCTGCTGAACGGCGCCTGCAACCTCGCTGTTGCCGAGCTTGGTCTTTGTCTGACCCTCGAACTGCGGCTCTGCCACCTTGATTGAGATGACGGCGGTCAGGCCCTCGCGGAAGTCCTCGCCCGAAATCTCGATGTGGTTTTTCTCAAGTTTCTCAAGGTCGCGCTTGCAGTTGTCGTCGGCATACTTTTTCAGTGTGCGGGTGAGCGCCATACGGAAGCCCTGAAGGTGCGTTCCGCCCTCTATCGTATTGATATTGTTGACGTAAGAGTGGATATTCTCTGAGTAGCCGTCGTTGTACATTACGGCAATCTCGATAGGCGTGCCCTGCTTTTCGGTGTTGATGTAGATGACGTCGTCGAAAAGGTGTGTGCGGTTACCGTCAACGTAGCGCACAAACTCGCGCAAGCCTTCTTTCGAGTAGAATGTCTCGGTGCGGGTCTTGCCTTCCTCGTCGGGACGCAGGTCGGTGAGCGTGATGGTGATGCCAGCGTTCAGGAACGCCAACTCGCGCATACGGTTGGCCAGAATCTCGTATTTGTAGATGGTTGTGGTGAAGATGGTGTCGTCGGGCCAGAACTGCTGACGCGTTCCAGTCTTGTCGGTTGTGCCCACTTCCTTCACGTCGTAGAGCGGCTTGCCCTTCTCATATTCCTGCTGATAGATTTTTCCGTTGCGGTAAACCTGCGATGTCATATGTTTCGACAGCGCGTTGACGCACGAAACGCCCACGCCGTGCAGACCGCCAGAAACCTTGTACGAGCCCTTGTCGAACTTACCGCCCGCGTGCAGCACGGTCATAACCACCTCAAGGGCCGATTTGTGCTCTTTCGGGTGCATATCAACCGGGATACCACGGCCGTTGTCGACCACGGTTATTGAGTTGTCCTCGCCGATTGTCACCTCAATGTGGGTGCAGTATCCGGCAAGAGCCTCGTCGATTGAGTTGTCAACTGTCTCGTATACAAGATGATGCAAACCTTTCTCGCTGATGTCGCCAATGTACATTGCGGGGCGTTTGCGCACGGCTTCCAATCCTTCAAGCACTTGAATACTATTGGCGCCATAATTGTTGTTCTGCGGTGTTGTTTCTTCCACTTCGCTCATATCTTAATTATTTATGTTTCAAATAGTTGATTGGCATATTTAGTCCTTCGCCAAAACAAACAAATATACCAAAAACGGGGGTGCACAAAAGCCCGCGGCAAGTGCATTTTCCGCTATTTGTTAACACGAAATTGACAATTTTTTTGGATTGGACTACAGACTACGGACAACAGACGACTTTAGTCCTCGTAATTCGTAATTCAAAATTCGTAATTAACCAACACCCAACACCTAATTCTCTCTATTCCTCAGCATTTTAGCCATTTTGGCAAGGCGGTCGGCTGACGAGAAGATGCCCACTTCGGCAAGTTTGCGCCTGTGCTGCTCTTCAATAGCGGTTTCCGGCTGAATATCGGTTATGGCAACTCTCTTTTTAAATATCCGTAATTTCATAATTGACAATCTGTTATTCATCCCGATAGCTATCGGGACTTCACGCATTCAATCCTTCAATCCTTCACACATTCAATCCTTCAATCAAAACGTGTACGTCAGTCCCAACATAAAGTTGAACCGCTGATTGGCATATTGGTTCCACTCGTAGTAGCGCTGTCCGGCAATGTTGTTCAAGTCGAGAAACGACGAGAAACGCTTTGTGATGCGGTATTCGAGTCCCAAATTGGCGTCAATCACGCCCTTCAGCTCTTTTGATTCGGGCAGGTTCTCGCCTTTGTCGTTGATGTGGTCGTTGCGGGCGTAGCGCTTGCTGATGGCGTAAACGTTGACGCGCGCAATAATCTTATTCTCAAGGTTGTAGCTTGCGTCAAGGCTGACGGTGTAGGTCGGCAGATGCCAAGCCTCAATCTCGTGCGACATATCGTAAATGAAATAGTTGCCCTTCAGCCCCATCTTGAATTTGTCGCTCATCTTGTACGAAATCTCGCCCAAAATGCGGGTGCGCATAATCTCGTCGTAGGCCACCGTAAATTTCTTGTGCAAATCGCTATTTATATCGTTTACAAACAGATACTGATTGTCGATTTTGGCGTATTCGGCGCGGACGTTGAAGGCAACCTTCGAGCTGACATTGCCGCGGAATCCGGCTGCAAGGTTCCAACGCGTCTTGGTCGGGTTGATGTTCAGGTCGGAACGCACAAACGGGTTCTCGCCGTACATCTCGCGATAGCTGTGCACATCGTAGTTGCCGTTCACCTCAATATACGGCAGCAGGAAGTAGTCGATGATGTTGTACTGCATACTGATGTCGGGGAAGAACCAAAACTTCGAGTTGCGCTGGTCGTAGAAGGTGCTTGCACCCACCTTCACGCGCCATTTGCGGCCGTAGGCGCCAATCCACGGATTGAAGTTGACCACAGCCGCGCTGATGTCGCCTTTACCATTGATATTCAGGCCTTTGGTGCTGTAATTGTCAATCGCAACATTCAGCCCCATAAATTCCTTGTCCAATATGTAGCTCAAGAATGCATCAACGTGCAGAATGTTGTCGCCCTTGCTGTCTTTGGTCTTTATTCCGCTATAGTTCAGTGCGATGCGATAGTCTAATTTCGATGAATCGAGATTGGTGGTGCCGAATGACGCGCCAATCGAATAGTAGTTAAGCGATTGTTTTTCAATATCTTTCTTCTTCAGTGGCAGTGAGTCGTCGGCAATTTTCAGGTTGGTGTCGTAACCATAATAATAATTGGCGCGATAGCCGTAACCGGCATCAATGCTGGCTGCAAGGTCTTTCTTGAAGATGCGTCGCACCTGCCCGCCCACATCGAAACGCGACAGACCGGCGTAAACGTGCTCGTCGGCTTCGTTCTTCACCTTGCCGTTGCTCGACAGATAGTTGGCGTTGGCGTTCCAAATCCATTTTTCAGAGCGCTGGCTGCCCGTGTAGATGTTCAGCATTGGCGACGCGTACGACCCGAAACCGCCCTTCACATAGGCGTAATAGAGTTTCGGCAGCGGCTCTGCCACCAATTTGGCCGGCTTCAGCTGCTTCGGCTGATATTTGGTCGGATACATCTCAAGCTCGCCCTCGTCGTACTCAAAAGTTGGCGTAACTTTGATTGTATCAACAATTTTCGGTAGCGAACTGATTTTGTATGCGTCGTTGATGACTGGCTCATACGATTTTATGACCTTCACCTCTTGATTCAGGTTGTTCTGCGCCATTACGGTGCACGAACCTAACATTGTCAGAATCAGGATATTTCGTTTCAAACGTATCATATCTGTATGTCGGTTTATTCTTGTTCTTGAATTGTGTTTTCTTCGGCCGGTGTTTCGGTATTTTCTTCTGAATCAGAAGGTTCAGCCGGTTCATCGGTCGGTTCGGCAGCGGGTTCTTCAGCGGCAGGCTCTTCAGCCGGTTCGCTTACGGGCTCTGCGGCTTCAGGTTCTGCCTCGGTGGTTGACGCCGGTTCTTCAATCACAGCTTCCTCCACCTGCGGAGCACTCTCCTGCCCGTTTTGCGGCTCTGGCGCGTAGGTTGCGCCCGATTCTGTTGTTGGCGCTTCCGTCTGCTGCGGCTCTACGCTCTCGCCGTTGTTATCGCTATTGTTTGTGTCTGGGTTTTCGTTTGAGTCTGTGTCTGTGTCTGTGTTTGCGTCTTCGTTATCGTTATAGTAATTGTTTTCGTTGTCGTTACCGCCACTCATATCAATTGTTACTTCAACTTCCTGTTTCGAGTTGTCGTCAACAAACTTGGTGCTCTCCTCGTCCACAATCAGTTTCAGTTTGGCGTTGGCTTCGGCCACAATGCCGTCAGAGTCGTCGCCGTAGTTGTCGATGACGCTCTGCAGGTTGGCTTTGGCCTGGAAGCGGTCGTTGCGGCTCATACAAATGTCGGACAGCAGGAAGAACGATTTGGCAATCCAATAGATGTGCGGCGTGCCCGAACCGATAAGGTTGTTAATCTCATCTTCCGACTTCTGCAACTCGTTCTGCTCGAACAACATACGTGCAACCATATATTGTGCCTCGGCACCCTCGCGGCTGTTCATATCCTGCGCAAGAATGCGGAACTGCGTGATGGCCGGGTCCAATTGGTTTGTCTGATAGTAACTTACGGCCATTATATGGCGTGCGGTGCGCACCTGCTCGTCCGAGACCTTGTCGGTTATGAGCAGTTTGCGTGCCGACTCAAGCGCGTTATTGAAGTTGCTGTCGGCAAAGGCCGTTTTCATCTGCCCCTCGCGCGCAATCATCAGGTTCGACTTCACTTCAGCATTGTCTTCCAACTGTTTATAAAGGTCGTATGCCTGCTTGTAATCCTTGTCGTTCTCGGCCAAAGTGGCTGACGAGAGCAGCGCTGCCTCGGTGAAGGTGTTTTTCTGCTTCTCGGCCACGGCTATGAAGTCGGCTTTGGCCTCGCTGTTCTTGTGCAGTTTCAGGTTGCAGTCGCCACGGTAGTAGGTCGCGTTGAGCGAGAAACGGCCGGCGGGGAACTTATCCAAATAGCTGTCGAACAGGCCTGCGGCTTCGGTCCAATTGCCTGACATATAGACTTTTTCGGCCGATGCGTAGGTAAGCGAGTCGCGCTCGTTCTGGTCGATATTGCCAAGATTGCCCTTGCTCTGCACGTAGTCGAAGTAGTCGTCGACCTTGTTCATATCCACATAGACGTTCTTCAAAGCGAACAGAGCCTCGTCGGCCTCCGATGAGCCCGGATACTTCTCAATCACGTTTTTGAAGTTGTCGATTGCCAAATAGTTCTGACCATCAGCATAATAGAGCAAGCCTGTTTGAAGCATTGATTTAACCACATAAGAGCTGTTCGGATAGGTCTTCGCCAACGAGCGGAAATCGCTGATTGCCAACTGTGTGGAATCGAGAATTGTGTAGGCGCGGCCACGCTCAAAGAGTGCGTCGGCGGCGTATTTCGATTTCGGGTATCGCGCAAGCAAATCGCTCATTGCCAAAATCTTACCGTGCAGATTCTTGTCAAGTCCCATCGCAAAACCCTTCTGGAAAAGCGCGTATTCGGCGTCGAACTTGTCAAGGTCGGCGGCCATTCCGTAGAACATCACGGCATCGTTGAACTTCGATGTCACAAAGTAGCAGTCGCCAATGCGGATGTAGCTGTCGGCAAGCTTTGCGGTGTCGGCCTCGGCGGGTTTTTCAACGTATTTGCGGAACCAATCGGCCGACTTGGTGTACTCCTTGGTTTTGAAATAGCAGTAGCCGATGTTGTAGTAGCACGTTTTGTACTCGGGCATTGTGTAGGCGCCGGGCGTTGTGAGCAGCTGGTTGTAGGCGTCGGCGGCATCGTGGTAGCGCTCCTGGCGGTAGAGAGCTTCGGCCTTCCAATAGCTTGCCAAGGCGCGTATCTCCTTGTCGTACGCTTTAAGCGATATGGCCTGGTTGAACGCCTCCACCGACTCGTCGAACTTCAGGTTGTTGAAGAGCTCAAGGCCGCGGAAATAGGCCACACGCTGCCACGCCGACTGCATCTCGGCCGTCTTGTTCTCGATTTTGGCCAACGATTCGAGCGCCGCCTGATAGTTTTTCGACGACAGGTAGGCCTTCACCAAATAGCCGTAAGCCTCGTCGCGGTGAATCGATTTGGGGTATTTCTCCAAATATTTGTTAAAGGCGCGCACCGTCTCGTTAAACGGCGAGTACGACAGCTCATACGACAGTTTGGCGTAGTTGAGCAGCGCCTGCTCCTGAATGCGAGCGTTGAAATCGTATTTGGCCGCAGCCTCAAAAGCCATTCGGGCCTGCTCCTTCTGCTCAATCTTCATATTCGCGTAAGCGATGTGGAAATAGGCGTTCTGCGTGAGCGCGTCGTCAAGGTTCGTCACGTTCGACATTGTGCTCACCGTCTTCTCAAACTCGCCGGTCTTGAAATATGCGTAGCCCAACTGGTAGATGTCCTCGCGGGTGTAGTTGCTGGCGTTGCTCTTGTAGGTCTCAAGATAAGGCACCGCCTCGGCGTAGAGCTCCTTGTTGTAGAGCGCCTCGCCCACTATGCGCGACATTTCGGCCTGACGCTTGGCGTCGCCCTGGTCGAGCAGCTCCTTGCCCAACTCAAGCACCTTGTCGTCTTTCCCCTGAAGGAAGTAAATCTGCACCCTGTAGTACGGCACGATGGGCGCGAAAGCCGGGTCGTTATCGATTTTGGCAAAATTGTTGAGCGCCGTCTCATAATTCTTATTGGTGTAGGCCAAATGCGCGTAGAAATAGATGGCCGGCGCCGAATATTTGTTGTTCTTGTCAATGAGCTCGTAGAACATTTTCTGCGCCTTCTCGGTCTGCCCAAGCTTGAAGTAGCTGTAGCCCTTCTTGAAGTAGAGCTCGGCCTGCTGGTCGCGGTTAAGATGCTGCTTCCACACCTTGTCGAAATACTCGATGGCCTCGCGATAGTGGTTCACGCGGTACTGGTAGCGGCCCATTTCGAAGTAAGCCGTGCGCGTGCGCGGACTCTCTGGATAGTCGCTGATGAACTTGCCGATGCGGTACTCAGCGTCGTTGTTGAAGAGCTCAAGGGCGCAAAGCGCGGCGTAGTATTCGGCATCGGCTTTGATGTCGGCAAACTCGTTGCCGTAGCGTGCCACAACCCGCTCAAAAAACTCCTGAGCCTGCGAATAATGCTGCTTGCTGAACAAATCGACGCCTACGCGGTAATCGTAGTCCTCGTCGTTATAGATTATCGATTTCTGTGCCGAAGCACTTAAAGCCGTTAGTGAGATAACAGCCGCCAAACATTTGGCTAATAATTTTCTACGCATAAAAGAATGAACTAAATGGGAACGCTCCCGCTCCCCGTTTCTATTCCAATTTTCGGCCGAATCGGTGCCGTTTTCCGCCCAAATCCGACTCTTTTTATCCGAAACAAATAAAATCGTTTTCAGCCACACGCAATTTGTGCGACGAAGGTTTTAATTAACAAGTGAGTGTTTATTTGTGTAGAATCGCTGAATCGGCGTTGAGAACCGCATTCAGGTCGCGCTGAACAAGTTGGCGTTGTTCTAGCGCCATATTTCTGACGGCAGGAACCAGATGTCAGCGTTTGCTGACGGCCTCCATCAAACGATAGGTTTCCAACACATCGGAGGCACGGGTGAGCACTTTGCCGCCCCAACCTTCAACGACCGAGACAAAGGTGTCTATCTCGTTGTAATAGCCTTGCGTAAACACCTGATTATTAACCAATGTTGGCACAAAATTGTTACGGCCGAAAAGTTGCTCTCTGACAATGTGGCCGCCAAAAACTTTTTCCATCGGAACGCCCATCACCACACGGCCTTTGGCCTCGCGTGTGAGTTGTTCCATCTGCTCCATCTCGTAAACGGCGCGGTTGGTAACCACGCGAAGATTTTCGTGAGCATCGGTCCAACTGTAATCGGTTGACATCTCCACCTGGCCGATTACGCCGCTATGGTTTAGAAGAGCCATAATGGTTCCAGCGTTTCTGGCGACGCCCACAACTTCGGCTTGACCGAAAATTGCGGTGACAAGGTCGAGCGGATGAATGAAAAGGTCGGTCATTGCATCGCCTTCGGCGTAACTGCCTGTCCGATAAGTCATACTGTAACTGTGGACCGTTTCTTTTGCCAAACGCTTTTGCAGTTCGGCAGTGCAGGGCGCATAGCGTTTCTGAAGACCGATAACCAGCCGATTGCCCTCCGACAATTGTCCAAGAGTCTCCAACTCGCTGATTGTCAGGCAAGGCGGTTTCTCAACAAAAAGATATTTGCCGCTTTCGAGCACTCGGCGTCCGATTTCGAAATTAGCCTTCGGAGTAGCGGCAACCAGAACACCGCGCACTTCGCTGTCGTTCAGCACATCGTCGAGGCGGCTTGTAGCCTTCACGCCCTGATATTTGGCCTCAATCATCCGAGCCTTCTCCTCGCTCCTGACCACAATCCACTTCAGCGGAACGTGCAGATAGTCGAGCACTGGATAGAGATTGCTCAAACTGTGCTGACCGAGCCCCACAAACGCATATTTCCACGCGCAGCGGCGATTGAGCATTTTGGCGGTGCGAATCTTTTTGTATCGTTCTATAACGCTATCAATCATTCTTTTACCGATTTAAGATAACCTGCGTAGGTCTGACGTTTGTCGTCGGTCCATTGGTATTTGCCGTAGAATTTCTCAATCAGCCATTTGGGAAGCAACCGCTCGATATTCCGAAGCAGAATGACATCGTATTTGCGGTGGAAATTTATCCAGCAGCCGTTGCACTCCTTGTCGTATTTGCATTGAAGGCTGCAATTTGGCTTGCCGTTGAAAATCTCGTCGAGCGACTGCTTGTGGATATTGCCGAGCACCACATCAAGATTCTGGCAGATGGGCACGTTGCCGTTGCTGTGAATCACCAGCGAACTTTTGATGCTCTGGCAGCGCAACTTGAGGTTGCCGCGGCGCCACTGCTCGTAGAGCGCCACATAGTCGTAGTTCTCCTGCGTATCGTGAATGTTCTGCGGAATGCGTTTCACAAAATCGTCGGCATCGAGCAGCCCCTGCGTGGTGTTGAAGAAATCGATGGTGCTGTAAATTCCGATGCGCACATCGATATTGTATTTCTTTGCCACATTGATGACGAACTCCATATCGCTGAAATTGTTCCACGGCGAAAGGCAGAACATAAGCGAAATAGGTACCTCATCTTTCAGTGTCTCAACCACTTGGATAACCTTGTCGTAGCCATCGCGGCCACGCATATACTCGTATGTCTCACGATTTCCGTCGAGCGAAACAAACAGATGGCTCGGATGATAGTTGCGCACCGCATCAATCACCTTATTGGGTGTCAGGCAGTTAGACAACAGTGTATAGTTCTTGTGGTTCTTCGAGAGCCACTCCATTATTTTGTCGGCCTCGGGATGAAGCACAAACTCGCCGCCCTCGAGTCCCACAACCGTTTTTTTGCTAACGCATCGGCTCGACACAATCCGCTTGATGTCGTCGAGCGAAAGACTTTCGGGCTCGCGCTGCCAAATGGAGCAATGCTTGCACCGCGACTGGCAAATGGATGTGGCGTATATCATCAACTGGCTCAACTTCTTGTGGCGCGGTCTGAAAGTATTGTTCAGATAAAGCAGACCGTTGTGCAGATAATCGTAAAGTGTGTACATATCTTGTTTTTGTGAATTGCGCAAATGTATAAGATTGTTCGGGATTATAATTATCCGGTTTGGTATAAAATTTTTGCGTCGTTTTAACGATTTGCGCGATGAAGGTTTAAATTAAATTGTGTTGAATCGGTGAATCGATGAATCGGATAATCGAAGGAATTTGCGGATGGATTTCGCATAGATTACACTGATAATTCAAAATTTCTTCGAGTATTCTAAAATTGAAAAGAGGGTTGTCATTATGACAACTCTTTGATTGATATAAAAATAAGTCTTAATTACTCCACCTTTCTTGTCCCATTGCATTCGGGATAGCCTGAGCAACTCCAAAACTCTTTGCCGGCGTTCATACCCTTCTTCGCAACGCGGCATAAATCCCCAATCCCATATTAACACCCAAATGTTTATTAAATAAAACACTACCCGCATTCTTGGAAAACACTAAATAATACTTTTGATGCGGTATGAAAGGCCTCGTTTGGGGTGCAATCGCATAATCAAATCGAAACATAAAAAAGTGACACGATGGACACAATGGACACCAAAATTCAACTGACCGACGCAACTATCGCGCAGCCTGACAACGTGATTCTCACCAACATAAACCTGAAAATCGACAGCGGTGAGTTGGTTTACCTTATCGGTCGCACGGGCAGCGGCAAGAGCAGTCTGCTCAAAACGCTCTACGCCGACCTTTCGCTCGCAAAGGGCAGCGGCACCGTGGCGGGCTTCCAACTCGAAAGCCTGCGCCGCAAGCAAATCCCCTACCTGCGCCGCAAGTTGGGCATTGTGTTTCAGGACTTTCAACTGCTAACCGACCGCAACGTGCACGAGAATCTGCTTTTTGTGCTCAAGGCCACGGGCTGGAAGAACAAAATCGAGATTGAGAACCGCATTCAGGACGTGCTGAACAAGGTCGGGCTGTCGCAGAAGGGTTACAAAATGCCCAACGAACTGTCGGGCGGCGAGCAGCAGCGTGTGGTGATTGCGCGCGCACTGCTCAACAACCCCGAAATCATTCTGGCCGACGAGCCCACTGGCAATCTCGACCCCGAAACGTCGCGCGGCATTCTGACGCTGCTCACCGAAATCAGCCACAACGGCCGCGCTGTGCTCATTGCCACGCACGATTACTCGATGATTAAGGAATTCCCCGGCCGCATTATCAAGTGCGAGAACGAGACGCTTATCGAACTGAAAAACGATGAAGTGTTCGATTTTAGCGATATTGAGAAGTAATTGATATTCAATAAATAATGAAAATTCTCGATGCTGCACAAATCAGAGAGTGCGACCGATTTACTATCGAAAACGAGCCCATTGCTTCTATCGATTTGATGGAACGTGCCGCTGACGCGATAACCGATTGGCTGACAGGGAATTACTTTTACTGCAACACACATTTTACCTTTTTTGCAGGTTCGGGCAACAACGGCGGCGATGCGCTGGCCGTGGCTCGAAAGTTGGCAAAAATGTTCGGTGGCGGTGTGACGGTTTACAAACTTAACATTGGCAACAACTCTCCCGACTGCCAACAGAATCTCGAACGCTTGCAAGGCATTGATGGCGTGAGCGTTACATTCATTAACAAAGGCAACGCACTGCCCGAAATCAAGCCCCACAGCGTGGTTATCGACGGCATTTTCGGCTCGGGCCTGAACCGTCCCGTCGAAGGCTATTGGGCTGAACTGATTGAGCATATCAATCGCTCTGGAAATGAGACGATTGCAATCGATATTCCGTCGGGATTGTTCTGCACCGACAATCGGGCGAACACTGGCGCAATCATTAAGGCCACCAACACGTTTAGCCTTCAACTGCCGAAACTGCCATTCTTCTTTGCTGAAAATGAGCAGTTTGTTGGCCATTTCGACATTCTTCCAATCGGCATTAGCCAACAGGCTATCGACAGCGCCGAAACACCCTTCAGCCTGACCGAAAAGCGCGATTTGGCGCGGCTCATAAAGCCCCGTCCGCGGTTTGCGCACAAGGGCACGTTCGGCCACGCGCTGCTCACGGCGGGCAGTTACCAAATGAGCGGTGCGGCCGTTCTGGCTTCGCGGGCGTGCCTGCACACGGGCTGCGGACTGCTCACGGCGCACGTTCCGCAATCGGCCTATCAGATTATGCAAACGGCTGTGCCTGAAGCAATTCTGAATATCGACGACAGTCAGATGGAATACAACGCGGCCGACCGTCTGCAACGGTTTTCGGCCATTGGCATTGGGCCTGGCATTGGGCAGAGCGACGCTGCTCGCAACGGACTGGCGCAACTGCTGCAAAACAGCACCGCGCCAATGGTGATTGACGCCGACGCTCTCAACATTATCGCCGCCAATCAAGAAATGTTCAAACTGCTGAAACCCAATACAATACTCACGCCGCACCCTGGCGAGTTCGACCGCCTGACGCACCGCCACACGACGGGCTACGAGCGGCTGCAGACGCAAATCGACCTGGCGCGCCAACACAATATAATAATTGTGCTCAAGGGCGCGTTTACTTCGGTGGCAATGCCCGACGGCACCGTACGCTTCAACTCTACGGGCAACGCGGGAATGGCCACGGCAGGCAGCGGCGATGTTTTGACGGGAATTATCTTATCTTTGCTGGCTCAAAACTATTCCCCCGCCGACGCTGCGGTTCTGGGCGTGGGGCTGCACGGTCTGGCTGGCGATATTGCCACCCGTGCCGATGGTATGGAATTTGTTACGGCAAGCAATATTATCGACAATATAGGGAAAGCGTTTCTGAAACTAAAAGATATTGACAATGAACAGTTTGAAATCGATTATCTCAATTGCTGCTTTAACTTCGGCAACAGTGGCTTTCGGCCAAAAAGATGTTGAGAACAGTTATTTTGTAACGCCTGTTCAGGGCGAGATGAACGTCGATGGGCACCAAGTATTTTACTCATTACCAAGCAATTCGCTGATGGTCAGCCTGAAAATCGAAAAAACGGTGAAGGCCAAAGGTCCATACGCGCAATACGCCGAGAAATATCTGAACATAACCACAGGCATTATCAACGAGTCGGAAACCGCTTATTCGATTGAGAATGTGAAAGTTGAGCGTATCAGTCAGCCCGACACGAGCCAACTCTACGCAATCAATTTCACAGGAATCGACAACCTGCCAATGGTTCAACTGAACGCCGACGGCACCATTCTGGCCTGCAACTGCCCGCGCGTCATAGAAGGTTACAAGGCGCCAAAACCACAGAACAACGCTGAACCCGACGCAAAGCCAATCACCTTTTTGGATATGGGCGTGAAGCCGTTCATAGTTATTGAAGAAGAAGAAGATACGAATGAAGAAGACTCGGTTGAAGTGAAGAAGCCGAAACAGCAACAGCCGATTGTGATGACCGAAGAAGAGAACGCCGCCGCGGCCGCCGCTTTCATTCGCAAAATCCGCAAACGCCGCCTGAAACTGGTGGCAGGCATTGCCGAAGAAGCCAACAACCCAAGCGGCAAGGCGCTGAAACTGATGATTGCCGAACTCGACCGCCTGGAAAACGAATATTTAAGTCTTTTTGTAGGTAAGAGCGTCAAAAGCACTTACACACAGTCGTTTGTGGTAACGCCGAACGGCAAGTCCGAAGACGAGCAAATCTCGTTGAGTTATTTCTCGAAAACAGGAAAACGCAACGACACCTATCCTATCACAATGACAATCAAGACATTGACAAGTTCGCCAAAGGTGTCGATTAAGGAAGTTGACACGTCGTCGAAATCGTCGTCGAGCATAAAATACGGGCTCTACCACCGAATACCCGCAACAGTTTCGGTATCAGTTGATTACGATGGCCAACAATACTTCAGCGGACAGTTTGGAATCGCGCAGAAAGGCGTGGTTGTGCCAATGCCGTCCGACTATCTCAACAATCACAAGTATTCGATTGAATTTGAGCCTGAAACGGGTGCGCTGAAACGGATAACTGGGAATTGATTTAGAGCGATGTATTTTTGAACACAGATGACGCAGATTGAACTGATTTTCACAGATTTGATTGAATTACGAATTATGAATTACGAGTTACGACTAATTCAACCTGTTCAACTTTAAACTCGATTATCAATTAGTCAGTCCTTCAATCCTTCAGTCCTTCAATCAGTTATTTACAAACAATGAAAGTTTTTCAACTCGACGGCCTGCAAAAACAACTGGCGCTGCTGGCGGGGCCAATCTTTATGGAAACCCTGCTGGTGATGACGCTGGGCGCGGTCGATACCATAATGTTGAGCCAACATTCTGACAACAGCGTGGCCGCCGTGGGTATGGTCAATCAGTTGGTGAGTATGATTTTCCTGGTGTTCGAAGTCACGGCGCTGGGCACTTCTATCCTATGCTCGCAATACATTGGCGCAAAACTGTCGGACAAGGTGACGCAGACGGTTGGTGTGTCGCTTGTACTGAACGCCACTTTCGGCCTGATTATCAGTTGCCTGATGTTCTTTTTTGCAGGCAATATTCTGCACCTGATGGGCCTTCGTCCCGAACTGATGCCCGACGGTCTTTCATATATGCGAATTGTGGGCTCGTTCGCCTTCGCGCAAGCAATATCGATGGCTGCGTCGGCGTCGCTGCGAAGCGCCAACAAAGCCGTTTACCCAATGATGGTGACGCTTGTGGTGAACATTGTCAACGTGATTGGCAACTACACGCTGATTTTCGGCAAGTTCGGGATGCCCGCGCTGGGTGTCGAAGGTGCGGCCATTTCCACCGCAGCGTGCCGCACCATTGCAATGTTCGCGCTGCTCTATCTGCTTAAGACAAAGCACGTTCGGCACTTTCCGCGCGCGCTGTTCCGTCCCTTCCCGTTCGGCGAACTCAAAAAACTGCTGCACATTGGCGTTCCGTCGGCTGGCGAGCAGATGTCGTACAGCCTTTCGATGGTGGTTATCACCTACTTTATCAATATGATAAGCAACGAAGCGCTGGCCACCCGCACCTATTGTATGAACATTATAATGTTCGTCTACCTGTTTTCGGTTTCCGTTGGGCAGAGCGGCGCCATAACCATTGGGCACCTTGTGGGCGACCGCCGTCCGCGCGCGGCCTTTGTTTTCGGCAAACTGGTGATGAAGATTGCCGTTGTAACGTCGATTGTGGTGTCGGTTATTTTTGCGATATTCGGCAAGTTTATCTTCAACTTCCTTACTGATAATCAAGAGATTATTGCAATGGGCGTTGTCATTCTCTGGATTGACGTTGTGCTGGAATTCGGCCGCGCCGTGAACGTGTTCGCCGTGAACGCCCTGCGTTCGGCTGGCGACATTTATTTCCCTGTGCTGCTGGGCATTGGCGTAATGTGGACGGTGTCGGTCGGGTTGAGTTACTTGTTCGGCATTGGCTTCGGCTGGGGCCTGATTGGAATGTGGGTGGCCTTCGTGCTCGACGAGAATATCCGCGCTGGCGTGTTCATTAAGCGCTGGTGGGGCCTGAAATGGACAACGAAGAGTTTTGTGAAATAACCCGAAAAACATTTAGGGAACTGCTGACGCAAAAATTGCGTGTTCCCAAACCTTGAGTGGATTCCGTCAACATCGCCACATCCAAGTGCCGACCATCAGGTGTTCTGGGGCACGGTGCTGCCAGTCGATGACCCGTTCTGGAACGAGCACAAGCCTGGCGACCGATGGAACTGCAAGTGCGAACTGCGGCAAACCGACCGCGACTCAACGCCAGTGCCTTCGAGCGACGGCAAATCGGACCCGATGCCAGGATTGGAAAGCAACCCCGCCACCGACCGCGAGCCGTTCAGCGACCGCCACCCGTACTATCCAAGCGGCTGCTCAAGTTGCCCATTCGCGGGGAACCGCCTCGTCGCTCTCGTTCACAACCTTGCAGGACGCGGAAAGCATTGCAATGATTGCGGAAGGGTGAACCGTAGCATAGCAACGGCTGAAAAGAAGGCTGAAGCCCAACATATTTCAGCGAAAAAAGCCGAAATAATGACCATTGTAAGAGCACACAAGATGGCTGAAAAGCGGCCAAACAAAACTATTGCTGTGAAAACGATGCAAACAGGCAAAATGCTCGATAGCAAGAAATGTTTTAAAAGTTTGTACAACCACGAGTATACTGCCGATGAAGAAAAGCTATGATTTCATTCTTTACGAAACCATCGAAGGTGAAATTTATACGTGTGAGTCCTTTGGGTGAGACCTATGATTTAACGCAGCCAAAATTTATCAAAAAGATGGAGAAGAAACGAGGTAGAGGTGTCACCCACTATAATGTTTATGAGTTCACGGCTTCAAATGGTGTGTATATATTAAAAACTGAAGTGCGAAATAAGGGCTTTGAAATACCCTATTTTATACAAAAAAAAGAGTAAAAACCTGAACCCTGCGAGTACCTTACTCCAATAACATTCAGATTCCTACTCTCACTGCAAACATACAAAACTTTTTAATACACAAAACTATGAAGCAATTGTTTTTCGCCATCGCCATTATGCTATTGATAACCACCGAGGCGTGGCTGTTGAGCCGCAACGAGCGCCGCAAAAACCAATGCCTATGACACCCAAACAATTCGAGCAACTGATAAAGACCAACGTCAAGCAACTGGCAAAGGCTTTTGAGCGGACAATCCCCGTGAAGGTTGGTGTGGCCGCCGAGCAGCACTTCAAAGACAATTTCCGCAAAGGCGGATTTGTGAACGGCGGGCTGAAGGCGTGGAAGCCCGCCAAGCGGCACGCCCAACGCAAGAAAACACGTATGTTTCCGCAAACGTTTTTCCACCTTTGCGCCCGAAAAACGCTTTTGATTTTCACACACATATGGAATCGCGTCATCGGCAAAAAACGGCCGTTGATAGAGTTGTTGCGTAATAATTTTTAAGAAAACTTTTTAGAGCCTTAAAGTTTTCTACTTTTGCGCCCTAATTCAGAAAAACGCGCAAAATGGACGCTAAAGACTGCATAATTGAAGGGGCTAGGGCACTTTTCAGAAAAAACGGACTGAAAAGTGTAACAATGGACGAACTGGCGCGGTCTTTGGGTATGTCGAAGCGGACCATCTACGAGAATTTCAAAGACAAAAACGCGCTCATTGAGGCGTGTCTGCTGAAATCGGCGGCCGACGCCACCGCTCGGAGAAACAAGATTCTCGACTCAAACTCAAATGTTTACGAAGTAATGTATCAGTTTGCGCAACTGCAGCACCAAGAATTTAGCGGCATCAACCCCGTGCTGTTCGACGACCTGCGCAAATACTATTCCGACCTGCTGGCCAAATCGAAAAGCAAAAACCAAAACAACTCGCTGAAACTGCTCGAACGGCTGTTCAAGACGGGAATCGACGGGCAGTTCTTCAACGGCGACAATTTCAACGTGGAAGTGGCAAGCCGACTCATCTGCAACTCAATTGAGTTTGCGATTGACCTTATCGATAATCACAAATTCGCGCCATACGAGGTTTACCGCACCATATTCTACCCTTTCTTCAGGGGCATCAGCACCGAAAAGGGCATCGGCGAACTGGACAAGGTGAACCTGAAAATGTGCGGACACAAAAAGCAATGACAACACTATTTAAATTATAAAACAATGAAACAGAAAATTCTAATCACAACTCTGGCTACAATGGCGGTGAGCCTTGCCGTGGGGCAAGCACCTGCCGACTCTGCAGCCAACAGCCTGGCTCTGACGGCCGACGCTGTGAAAGCCGACACCGCTGGCACAATGCGGCTGACAATGAAAGATGCGCAGAACTACGCCATTGAGCACAACTACTCAATGCAGAACGCATCGCTCGACGTGCAGAAGGCCGAGGCCGCTCGCTGGGAAGCCATCTCGACTGTGCTTCCGCAGATTTCGGGCTCTATCGGATACTCGAACTACTGCGGCTACGAAATGAGTTTCAGTATGGGCGGCGGCATTATGGACTCGTTCGGGCCTATTTTTGAGGCTATTGGCAAGGACCTGGCGGCCGCTGGCTCGGGCACCAACTTCGCCAACACAATGGCGCAAATGGCTGCGGCTCAGCAGGCCGAGTCGGAAGAAGGCGGTATGAAAATGCCGACTACGGCGACTTTCGGCGTGCAGGTGGCTGTGGCACTGAGCGGTACGCAGTTTGTGGCAATGAAGTTGAGCCGTCTGGCGCTTGAAATGTCGGAACTGTCGAAGCAGAAGTCGGAACAGGACATCCGCAACCAAGTGAAGAGCCTTTACTACTCGGCTCTGGTTATGGAAGAGACGGTTGATTTGCTCGACCGCAATCTGGAAAATATGAAGAAACTGCTCGAATCGACCAACAGCGCCGTGAAGGTGGGCGTGAGCGAACAGATTGACGCCGACAAACTGCAGGTGCAGGTGCTGACAATGGAATCGGGCATCAACTCGACAAAGCGCTCGCTTGAAATGGTGTATAACGCTATGCGTCTGCAACTTGGCGTTGACGTAAACACTAAAATTGAACTGACGCAGAAGATTGACGACCTGCTCAACCTTGAACTGACAATGCAGTTGCTTGCGAACGAACTGAATCTGGACAACAACTACGACTATCAGTTGCTTCAGAAGAACGTTGAACTGAGCGGCAAGCAGGTGAGCATTGCCAAGTGGAACCACACCCCCACGCTGAGCGCCTACTATCAGCACTCAATTGTGAAATACATTGGCGACAAGGGCTTCAGTATGACGCCGCCGAATATGATTGGTGCGACGCTGTCGGTGCCGATTTGGTCGAGCGGAAACAAGTGGAACTCGCTGAAAGAAGCCAAGATAAACTATCAGGAACAGCAGAACACGCTTGAGAGCACCACCAACGCGCTTTTAGTGCAGCACAACCAACTGAAATACAATTTGGCGTCGGCTTACGAGACGTTTGAGAACCAAAAGCAGAACACCGAGGTTACTCAACGCGTGTTCGACAAGACGAGCCAAAAATATGAGCAGGGCGTGGCTTCGAGCCTTGAGGTGACCAACGCGGGCACCAACCTGATTTCGGCGCAAAGCAGTTACGTTCAGGCACTTATGGAACTTGTGACGGCGCAAATCGAACTTGAGAAACTTCTTAACATCGACAATAAATAATAATTAATAATAAAAAAGATAAAACAATGAAAACTAAACAGTTAATCAGTTTTGCAGTTTTGGCTTGCGTGGCTTTGGCAGCCGTAAGTTGCAAGCAGGAAGAGAAAAAGGCAGAAAAAGCCCGCATTGAAAAGGTTAAGGTTCAGAAACTTAAGAAAGTGACCATCGACCGCGTGTATGAAGTTTCGACAACGCTCGAGGGCTACGAGACAATGAACATCGCGCCGTCGCTCACGGGAACCATTGAGCACATCTACGTTGAGATTGGCAGCAAAGTGTCTGCAGGTCAGGACCTTGTGCGTATGGACCAGACACAGTACAAGACAACCAAACTCACCGTTGACAACCTGACAACCGAAATGCAGCGTATGGACGCGCTGAAAGAGAGCGGCAACGTGTCGCAGCAGGTTTACGACCAGACCAAGGTGGCCTACGACCAGGCCAAGCAGAACCTTGATTTTCTGCGCCAGAACACGTTTGTGAAGGCCAAATTCGCAGGCAGCATATCGGCCAAGAACTATGAGGACGGCGAACTCTACGGCGGCGGCCCGATTCTGACGCTCACACAGATTGACAAACTGAAGGCCTACATCAACATTCCCGAATCGTACTTCCCGCACGTGAAGGAAGGAATGTCGCTGACGCTGAAGTCGGACATCTACCCCGACAAAGAGTTCAAGGCCGTGGTTGAGATTGTTCACCCGACCATCGACGCGTCGAGCCACACGTTCCAAGCCAAAATCAAGATTGACAACAAGGCCAACTACCTGCGCCCAGGAATGTTTGTGCGCACCACAATGCCAATCTCGCAGCAGGAAGTCATCATTGCCCCCTATCAGGCTGTGCTGAAGCAGATTGGCTCAAACGACCGCTACGTGTTCGTCAACAACAACGGCCGCGCCAAACGCGTGCCAGTGAAAATGGGCCAGCGTTTCGACGAGAATGTTGAAATCATCACCGACGGCATAACCGAGAATGACGAACTTGTGGTTGTCGGCCAGGGCCACCTGATTGACGACGTGCAAATCGACATTGTGAAATAAACCAGCCATTTTGTTGGAAACAAACAAGATACAAAAATGAGTATATATAAGACATCCATAAACCATCCAGTCACCACATCGCTGATATTTGTGGCTGTAATGATTATAGGCCTGTTCTCGCTGAAACAGTTGCCTATCGACCAGTTCCCCGAAATGGACCCGCCCTACGTAATGGTTATGACCACCTACGGCGGCGCCAACGCAAGCGAGATTGAGACCAACGTGTCGAGACTAATGGAAAACACGCTGAACTCGGTCGACGGACTGAAGGAAATGAACACCATATCGAAAGACAACATTTCGGTGGTGACAATGGAATTTGAGTGGGGCCTGAACCTTGACGACATTGTGAACGACGTGCGTTCGTATGTGGATATGGTGAAGGACAACCTACCCGACGGCTGCTCGACGCCGTTCATCTTCAAATTCAGTTCGAGCGCAATGCCGATTATGATGTACGCGGTTACGGCCAACGAGAGTTACTCGGGCCTTGAGAAGATTATCGACGACGACATCATTCCGCAACTGAACCGCGTGAACGGCATTGGTAACATCTCAATGTCGGGTCAGCCGACGCGCAACGTCTACATCGACATTGAGCAGGAAAAACTCGACGCCTACGGCATTCCGCTTGAACTTGTGGGTCAGGCCATCAGCGCCAACAACCTGAATATGTCGTCGGGCAACGTGAAAATGAGCAAAGAGCAGTACGCCCTGCAGGTGCGCAGCGAGTATGCAAGCAGCGCCGAAATCAACAATATTGTGGTGACGACAACGCCCGCAGGAAAGCAGATTTTTGTGCGCGACATCGCCACCGTGCGCGACACCATCAAGGACCTGTCGCTCGACGAGAAGATTAACGGCCGCGAGGGTGTGCGCCTTATGATTACCAAGCAGTCGGGCGCCAACGCGGTGCAGATTTGCAAGGACGTGCGCGAGACGCTCAAGGAAATGAAGGACAATCTGCCCGCCGACATCAACATTGAGAACATCTACGACTCGTCGGAAGAGATTCAGAACGCCATCAACAGCCTTGCCGAGTCAATTATGTACGCGCTGCTGTTTGTTGTGCTGGTGGTGCTGTTCTTCCTGGGCCGCTGGCGCGCCACGGTCATCATCGGACTCACCATCCCTATCGCCCTGATTGTGGCGTTCATCTACCTGCTGGCTGTGGGCAGTTCACTCAACATCATATCGCTCTGCTCGCTCACCATCGCCATTGGTATGGTGGTTGACGACGCCATTGTGGTGCTTGAGAACATCACCAAGCATATTGAGCGCGGCTCGAGTCCGCGTGAAGCGGCCATCTACGCCACCAACGAGGTGTGGATTTCGGTTATCGCCACCACGCTGGTTATTGTGGCCGTGTTTGTGCCGCTGACAATGCTTTCGGGTATGGCGGGCATCCTGTTCAAAGAGTTGGGCTGGATTGTCACCATCGCCGTCTGCACATCGACAACGGTGGCCATCTCGCTGACGCCTATGCTTGCGTCGATAATGCTGAAGGGCAAGAACCTGGTGATTGAGAACGGCAAGATTGTTGAGAAGAAGGCGGCTGTGAAGAAGTGGTCGTATGAGAACACCGTGGTGCGCCTGCTCGACAAGATTGACGCCCTGTACGCCCGCCTGCTGCGCGTCTGCCTGAACCATAAGAAACTGACAATGACTGGCATTGTGGGATTCTTCGCGCTCTCGCTGCTGCCCGCCATTCTGGGCTACATCGGCACCGACTTTATGCAGCAGTCGGACAACGCCCGCGTGAACGTGACCATTGAACTTCAGCGCGGTACGCGAATTGAAGAGACGCTGAAGACGGCCCGCAAACTTGAGGCGCGCTTCCGCGAACTGATACCCGAAATCGAGATTATGTCGACATCGGCTGGTACCAACGACGACGCTAGTGTTGGCGCACTCTTCGCTTCGACCAACAACAACAAGATTTCAATGATTGTGCGCTGCTCGAAAATGTATGACCGCGACCGCTCGATTTTCGAGATTGCCGAGGTTATGCGCGAGGAAATGAAGCAGTATCCCGAAATCAACAAATACTTCTGCTCGACATCGGGCGGTATGGGTGCGCAATCGGTTGACGTTGAGATATATGGCTACGATTTCGACCAAACAAGCCTTCTGGCCGAGGAAATCCGCCAAATGATTAACGACAGCATTCAGGGCGCCCGCGACGCGCAAGTGAGCCGCGAAGAGGACCGCGCCGAACTGAACGTGAAGGTTGACAAGGAAAAACTGGCGCTGCACGGCCTGACATCGGCCACAGTGGCCACCTACGTCCGCAACCGCGTGAACGGTATGACGGTGGGCTTCCTGAAAGAGGACGGCGACGAGTACAGCATCATCGTCCGCCTGAAAGAGGAAAACCGCAACTCTATCAGCGACCTTGAGAATCTGACCATTCCGTCGGCCACGGGCGCGCAAATCAAACTGAAAGAGTTGGCCACCATTGAAGAGTACTGGTGCCCGCCACAGATTGACCGCCGCAACCGTCAACGTATTGTAACCGTGAGCGTTACGCCTTATGAAACATCGCTTGGCGAACTTGCCGAAGACGTGAAGGCGCTCATTGCCCGCAACGTAAAGACCACGCCTGGCATCACCGTGAAAATCGGCGGTAGTTACGAGGACCAACAGGATACGTTTGCCGATATGGGCCTTCTGCTCGCGCTGATTGTAATGCTTGTGTTTGTGGTTATGGCGTCGCAGTTCGAGTCGCTCAAAAAGCCGTTCATTATAATGATGGCAGTGCCGTTCGCCATTTCGGGTGTGATTCTGGCCTTGTGGATAACCAACACCACATTGGATATGATTGGCGCTCTGGGTGTTGTAATGCTTGTGGGTATTGTGGTTAAGAACGGTATTGTGCTGGTTGACTACATCAACCTTATGCGCGACCGCGGCTACGAGTTGAACGAGGCCATCGCCCTTTCGGGTCAGTCGCGTCTGCGCCCCGTGCTTATGACCGCAGCCACCACCATTCTGGGTATGCTGCCAATGGCGCTGAGCCGTTCTGAAGGTTCCGAAATGTGGATTCCAATGGGTATTGTGGTCATCGGCGGCCTTCTGGTTTCGACCGTGGTAACGCTGCTGGTTGTGCCTGTGCTCTACTCTATTATGTCGCGCCACGGCGAACGCGATAAGGAAGAGGAAATCCGCCACTCGTTCATCTTCTTCGATATGGACGAGGATTCGGTTTACGACAGCCGTGTTAACAAATAACTGAAGGATTGAAGGATTGAAGGATTGAATAACTTAATTGAACGACAATGAAAGCAGTATTTATAGTTTACAATCAGGCAAATACAGAGCGTGTTGAGTATATGCTCGACCGCCTTGGCATAAAGGGGTTCACCTATTGGGAAGACGTTCAGGGGCAGGGCTCGGTTGACGGCGAGCCGCGCCGCGGAACGCACACCTGGCCCGAAATGAACTCGGCCATCATCACCGTTGTCGAGGACGAAATGGTGCCCGAACTCTTGAGCCGCATCAAACGCTTGGACAACCGCAACAAAGAGGTCGGCGTGCGTGCGTTTGTGTGGAATGTGGAAGCGACGGTGTAGTTTATTTAGGATTTAGAATTTAGGATTGTAGGGACGCGATTAATCGCGTCCGCCCCGATTCACCGACACATATCCTACCGCAAAAAAGTCTCATTCTTGATGGAATGGGGCTTTTTTTTAGATATTGTCTTTATACCTTTGCGGGCGTATTTGACATCGATTGAAAATTAACTGATGAGCCAGGAACAAACTTTCAGACCTACCATTACCATAGTGATGCCCGTGTACAACGTGGCCGCCTACATTGAACGCTGTCTTCGGTCGGTGATGCGCCAGACGCGTCCGGCCGACGAGTGCATCATTGTTGACGACGCCTCGCCCGACGAAAGCATAGCCAAATGCGAGCGTTTGATGGCCGAATACAAGGGCCCGACACGATTCAAAATTCTGCACCACAAAGAGAAAAAGGGCCTCTCCGCCGCCCGCAACACCGGAACCAACGCCGCCACCTGCGATTATATCTACTATCTCGACAGTGACGACGAGATTACGCACGACTGCCTGGAGAAACTCTCCGAGCCTTTGACGCGCGACAACTCCATTGAAATGGTTATGGGCAACAACTTTACCGAACGCTCAGAACTGCAACTTCACTGGTGGCAACGGCTGCTGATTTTCCCGAACAGCAAATGGCCGAAGGACTCTCCCGCCCAACTCCACACCAACGAAGATGTACGCCGTTGGTTTTACAAAGGAGAAACCCGCCGGCCCTCTTACGTATGGAACAAACTGCTCAAACTTGATTTCATAAAGAAAAACCGGCTCTACAACAAAGAGGGGCTGCTCTATGAGGACAAGCTTTGGAACTATTACCTTATGCGCGTTCTCTGCCACGCGGCTTTTGTCGGCGACATCACATATATATACCACATCCGTCCCGAATCCATTGTCACCGCAACTGATTATGAAAGCATTCTTCAGCACCGAGGTCTGTTTTATGAGGAGTTTGCCAACAACGTTGTTCCGGGCGAGCACATTGAGGAGGCCGAATACTACTACCGCGAATTTTGCGACTATTACGTTGACGCCCACTACAAGACGAATTACCAGAAGGCCTATCAAATATTCCGTCGCGAGCTCAACGACGGCCACCATAAAAAAATGATGTTTGTGCTGGCGCTGGCTCATCACTTAGGCAAGTGCCGTATCGGCAGTCTGTTTTTCAAGTTCCTGACCAACACACATATACTTATCTTGCGGATTTGCAGATAAATACGATACGTGCCACATTCAATTAGTAATCAAAGCAAAAAAAATATGAAGAAACTTATTATTAGAATCATCAAAACCAGAATCGTCAGCGCTATGCTGCACAAAATTCTGAAAACCAGATTTGTACAAAAGAAACGAGTCAAACGCTACCTGGCCAACAACAAAGAGCACAAGCTGCAGATTGGTTATGGAAACTTCCCTTTGGAAGGATGGCTGAATACAGGCATCGATTTCTGGGAGTGCTGGAACGGAATGTATATGGACGCCGGCAAGCCTTTCCCCCTGCCCGACAATTCGTTCGACTATGTGTTCTCCGAGCATCTGTTCGAGCATCTGACATTTCCCCAGGCGCAAAATATGCTCAAGGAGTGCTACCGCGTGATGAAGCCCGGCGCTGTTATGCGCATTGCCACGCCCAACCTGCGTTTCCTTTTAGACTTATACGAAAACCCCGAAAAACCTATCCACACGGCGTATATGGAGTTTTCGGTAAAGAATCTGGGTATGCCGCAAACGCCAGTATATGTTATCAACCGGTTTCACACAAGCTGGGGACATAAGATTGTCTATGATATGGAAACGTTGAGCAAACTGCTGGCAGATAACGGATTCAAGAATATCACGCCGTGCGAAATGAGTAAAAGCGAGCATCCGGCTCTGAACGGCATCGAAAGTCATTTCAAGATTTTCCCCTACGAGTTCATCCACTTGGAAACGATGATTCTCGAAGTCACAAAATAAACGTTAGCGGCGCGAAAACACTCTGTAGTTCAACAATCTACGAAAAATGCAGATAAAAGACACTCACGATTTCACACCCGACCAACTGCAAGATTTGTTTCTCTCAGTTGAGTGGTCATCGGGACATTTCCCCGACAAGCTGGTGGTTGCTATGCGCAATTTCAAGACAGTCTTTTCGGCGTGGGACGGCGACAAGCTCATTGGTATGATTTGCGCTATGGACGATGGCGTGATGAACGCCTACGTGCACTATCTGCTCGTGCGCCCCGAGTATCAGGGCAAAGGCGTCGGGCAGCAGCTTGTTGAACGAATGAAGGCGCAATACAAAGATTATCTGCGGATTGTGGTTGTGGCCTACAACAAGGAAGTGGGCTTCTACGAGCACTGCGGATTCAGCCGCGCCACCGACGCAAGCCCGATGTTCATCACCGAATTGTGGACCTGAGCTCACAAAAACGGTCCATTCGCAGCTCGGTGAATCATTTTTATGTACATTTGGGTACATAAAAAACAAAAACTATGAACCATAAACATCTTTTTATTGCTGCCGCTCTGGCAGTTATGGCTTTTGCGCCGCAAGCTCAGGCACAACCCGCTCAAGGCGATGACACCCCAACGCTTGAGTTTGTATGCGAACTTCACGTGAAATTGGGCCAAACCTACACCGTTGGCCAGACAGCCCACGGCACACGGGTGGTGATTCCAATCACCGGCGGAACATTTGAAGGCCCGAATATGAAGGGCACCGTTTTGGAAGGCGGCGCCGACTATCAGCTTGTCGACCAAGCCAAAGGCCGCAACGAGATTGAGGCCATCTACTCAATCAAAACCGACGACGGTGTCTTCATCCACATCCACAACTGCGACCTGATTGTGACATACAAGAACGCCGACGGCTCGCCAAACTTCTACTTCCGCTGCGCACCCAAGTTCGAGGCGCCAAGCGACAGCAAGTACGACTGGCTCAACAACTCGCTTTTCCTTTGCAAACCGGGCGGTTTCACCCCCGAAGGCATCTCGCTTCGCGTTTGGAGAGTGCAGTAAACTCTGATAGATAAAAAATCACCAATTGGCGGATAAAAGCCGTGAAATATCTATCATAATCCCGACTATAAATTGTAAAAAGTACATTTGCTACACTTTGTATCACGTAATATTTATAAAGAATGAAAAAATCGTTTAAAAACTTGCTCGCCTTTGCTCTGACAATGAGTATGGGCACAATGGCTATGGCTCAATTCCCATTTGGCCGCCCCGAACCTGAAGATCCTGATGGATTGAAAGACGCCTACAAAGACTACTTCAAAGTAGGTGTGGCTGTGAATATGCGTAATATGCAGAATCCGAAGGAGATAGAAGTTATCCTGAAGGAGTACAACAGCATTACGGCCGAGAACGATATGAAACCGGGCTCGCTGCAGCCGAAAGAGGGCCAGTGGAACTGGGCAAACGCCGACAGCATCGCCAACTTCTGCCGCAAGAACAACATCAAACTTCGCGGACACTGCCTTGTTTGGCACAACCAATTCTGCGACTGGATGTTCACCGACAAGAAAGGCAAACCAGTGACAAAAGAGGTGTTCTATCAGCGCCTGAAAACCCACATCACCACTGTTGTGAACCGCTACAAAGACGTGGTTTACTGCTGGGACGTTGTGAACGAGGCTATAGAAGACAACGTTCGCCCCATGCCGTGGAACCCAAATCCGTCGCCTTACCGCAACTCGAGACTCTATCAGTTGTGCGGCGATGAGTTCATCGCGAAAGCATTCCAATTCGCCCGTGAGGCCGACCCGAACGCCCAACTGTTCTACAACGACTACAACGCTGCCAATCCTGACAAGCGCGACCGCATCTTCAATATGGTTAAGAAAATGAAAGACGCAGGCGTGCCAATCGACGGTATCGGTATGCAAGGCCACTACAATGTTTATGGCCCGTCAATGGAAAACATCGCTGCTGCGATTGAAAAATACGCCACAATTGTTGACCACATCCAATTCACCGAGCTTGACATCCGTGCAAACGAGGAAATGGGCGGCCAACTGCAGTTCAGCCGCAACGAGGGCGTTACCATTGAGCCGTATGTCCGCACTCTGCACGACAACCAATACTCGCAGTTGTTCCGCGTTCTGCGTCAGCACAAAGACAAAATCGACGTAGTTACTTTCTGGAACGTCAGCGACAAGGATTCGTGGGTAGGCGTGAACAACTATCCGCTGCTGTTCGACAAGGATTTGAAACGCAAATCGTCGTACCGCCTTGTTAAGCGCTTCAATGCTGAGCTTGACAATCCAGAGATTAAAGAAGACTTCAAACCATCGGAACTGAACCAACCTGGTCAGGAGTACCCAATGGTCAACTCGCAAGGTTATGCCCGCTTCCGAGTAAACGCACCGCAGGCTAAATCAGTGATTGTCAGCCTTGGACTTGGCGGCAATATGGGTGGCGTTGGCGCTACCGTTCTGCAGAAGAACAAAGACGGCGTTTGGGAAGGCACTACCGAGGGCCCAATGGACGAGGGCTTCCACTACTATCACCTGACCATCGACGGCGGCGTTGTTAACGACCCGGGCGCACTGAACTACTACGGTTCGGTTCGTTGGGAAAGCGGTATTGAGATTCCCGCTCACGACGCCGACTTCTACGCTGCCAAGAAAGACGTTCCGCACGGACTGGTTCAGCAGGTTATCTTCTGGAGCGAAAGCACTGGCAAGTTCCAACGTGCCTTTGTTTACACCCCGCCGACCTACAACAACAACCCGAAGGAGAAATTCCCCGTTCTGTATCTGCAGCACGGCTGGGGCGAGGACGAGACCGCCTGGAGCAACCAAGGCCACGCCAACCTGATTATGGACAACCTGATTGCCGAGGGTAAGGCAAAACCGTTCATCATTGTGATGACCTACGGTCTGACCAACGACATCAAGTTCGGAAGCGGCTTCGGCCAATTCACCGCAAAAGAGTTTGAGACAATGCTTTGCGACGAGTTGATTCCGTATATCGACTCGCACTTCAAAACCAAAACCGACCGTGCAAACCGCGCTCTTGCAGGCTTGTCGATGGGCGGTATGGAGACAAAACTCATCTCGGGCCGCAAGACCGACACCTTCGCATCATTCGGTCTGTTGAGCGGCGGACAGTTTGCCCCCACCGATTTCAAAGACAACAAGGCTGTCAACTATCTGTTTGTCGGCTGCGGAAGCAAGGAGAGCCCCGACGCCATCAACAAATCGGCTGCCGATATGAAAGCCGCTGGTTACAATTGCGTTGGCTACGTTTCGGAAGGCACCGCACACGAGTTCCTGACCTGGCGCCGTTGCCTGCACCTTATGGCACAGGGCTTGTTTAAATAATTGAACACGTTAATAGATTGATGGTAGAGACGTTGCACGCAACGTCTCTACTTTTTTTGTGCCGCAACCAAAGCACCTACGGCGCGTTTCGTCATCAATTCTTTTGGAATTTTCAGCACGACGCCGATGCCCAATCTGGCACAGAAATTGCATAACGGCGCGGCGTTTGTTAAACTTTTAAAACATAAAATTTATGAAACAAAAAAAGCGATGTCTCGGACAGAGACTTGTCCATTTCTCGCAATGGACGCGAAAACCGTATGCAACTTTTTGCAGCATCGGCAAAGTGATTAAAATCTGCGTTCTGGTTGACACACTGACAGTTGTGGCCACGCAGGCAAAGTGCGAATCGTTGATTGACTCGGTGCAGGTGGGCAGCCACATCGACATTGACGAGGTGATAGTAGCCACCGACCGAACGCCCGTGACCTTCACCCAAATGGTGCTTCAGCCAACCGTCATCAGCACACGCCAGCTCGACGCCGCCCCCCAGCAGAGCCTAACCGATTTCCTTGAGTACATTCCCTCCCTCGACATCAGGCAGCGCGGCACAAATGACGTGCAGGCCGACCTCTCAATCCGCGGCGGTTCAACCGACCAAAACGCAATCATAATCAACAAAATAAACTTCAGCGACCCGCAAACCGGGCACAACAATTTCGCCTTGCCAATCGACCTTGGCAACACGCAAAAGATTGAAATTGTGAGCGGTGCGCAAAGCCGAATCTTAGGCACCAACGCTCTCAACGGCGCCGTTTGCTTCAGCACCCCGACCGACACCGCCAACTCGGCCACTGCAAGGCTCACGGTGGGCGACTACGGGCTTTACAAACTATCGGCAGCCACAAACCTGACATTCAGCAATTTGAGTAATTTTGTCGCTGTCGCGAAATCGCACTCCGACGGCTACACCGAAAACACCGATTTCGACATTCAAACCATCTATTACAGAGGCGTTTACAAAGCCCGGAACTTCAGCGTCAACGCACAATTCGGCCTGACCGACAAGAAATTCGGCAGCAACGGATTTTATACGCTCTCCTATCCCACTCAGTATGAGGAGAATATGATGACTATCGGCAGCATCGGCATTGAAACCGGACAACAGGTAAAAGTTGCCGCAAACGTGTATGGCCGCCGCCTGCGCGACTATTACGTGCTTGTGCGCGACAACCCTAACATATATCAAAATCACCATCTTACGGATGTTTTGGGCGCAAACCTCGAACTTGAGACCAACACCCGCATCGGCCGCACCACGCTGAACGCCGAATACCGCAACGAGCGCATCAGCAGCAACCGCCTGGGCAACGCCGACGAGAGCCGCAGCCGTCGCGCCCGCACATCGGACTCAATTCGCTACGACCATTTTTATGACCGCGGTTATCTGACTGTAGCTCTGAATAATAAATACACCGCTAACCGCTTCTCGATGTCGGTTGGCGCGGCCATTCTGCAATACAAAGGCACCGAAATCTACCCCGGCATCGACCTGAGCTACGCCCCGAGCAACAGTATCAGACTGTATGCGGCGGCAAACCGCTCGTTCCGTCTGCCAACCTTTACCGACCTGTTCTACAGCGGCCCGAAAAACAAAGGCAACATCGACCTAAAAGCCGAAAAAGCAACCACTTACGAAGTCGGTCTGAGAGCTAAAAAATCGATTTTTGAAGTGAACGGCAACATCTATCTGCGACAGGGCAAAAACATTATTGACTGGGCGCGCACGTCGAACACAGAACTATATGTTGCACAGAATGTTACAAAGATTAACACCTTCGGGCAGGAAGTGCAGGTGATTGCGCGTCCGGCAGAGATTATAGGCAGCAAATGGCTGACAGTCAACACCGTGGAATGTGGCTACTCGCACATTTCTGCCTCAAAGGCATCGAGCGGCTACGAATCGCTCTACGCATTCGACCAGTTGAAGCACAAATTCACAGCGGCCATCGGCTTGCAATCAATTGAAAGACTGAACGTTGACATTCGGCTTGTGTATCAGGAGCGCAACGGCAACTACGATGCGGCCAATGCCAACGGAACTGTCGAAACGCACCCCTACAACGGCTTCTGGACGGTTGACGCCGGAGCCTCGTACAAATGGCGATGGCTGTCGGTGTTTGCCGAAGCCACAAACATCGGCGACAGCAAATACTTCGATTTCAGCGGTTTGCAGCTGCCCGGACGATGGGTGAAAGCCGGTTTGAAAGTTGACCTGGCCAAACGATAACCGCAAACAAAAGAATTAACCACGGAACACACGAAAAACACGGAAATGATAAAAAAATCAGTGTTTTTCTGTGATTTCCGTGGTTATTATAAACTACAGCCAACAATTTTCATACTTTTACAAAAAACAAACTGTTTTAAGTATGAAACTTATAAAACGAACACTTACTGCTCTTTTCGCGTTTTGCACGATAGCCGCGAGCGCGCAAATCCAGAATCCCGTTAAATGGGACATCAGCAGCCAGAAAACCGGCGAGAATGAATACCAAATCAACTTCAAAGCCAAGATTGACGCAGGCTGGCACATCTTTGCGCAGTATCTGCCCAAAGGCAACTACTCGCTGCCGACAAGTTTCTCGTTTAAGCAACTCACTGATGTTGAGCGCGTTGACACGGTGCGCGAGTTGTCGAAAGTAACTGAAGAGAAAGATGAGATTGCAGGCGCCGTTGTGCGCTATTTCTGCAACGAAGCCGTTTTTGCGCAGACATTTAAAGTGACCGGCCCCGCCCCCGTTGTGAGCGGCAAAATTGAGTACCAGACTTGTTCCGACGAGATGTGCGTGATGGGCGACCAAGAGTTCAGCTTGTCGCTGCTCGACGGCGGACAGAGCTCTGTTCCCGCCCCCGCCGAGCCGAGCAACGACGCAAAAATCATTGAAAGCGAGCCCGTTGTGCACACGGCCAACTCAAACTCAATTTGGAAAGTGATTCTCGAAGCCATTCTGTGGGGCTTTGCCGCGCTGCTCACACCGTGCGTCTTCCCAATGGTGCCAATGACAGTGTCGTTCTTCCTGAAAAACGAGCAGAACAAAGGCCGCTCGCGCTCAATGGCATCGGCTTTCGGGCTGGCGATTGTGGCACTCTACACCATTCCCATCGCAATCATCATTTTGGCCACCTATCTGATTGGCGGGCAATCGGTTACGGCCGATATTTTTAATTGGCTCTCAACGCATTGGCTGCCTAACGTGCTGTTTTTCATCATATTTATGGTGTTTGCCGCATCGTTTCTGGGCGCTTTTGAGATTGTTCTGCCAAGTTCGCTAATCAACAAGGCCGACTCGAACTCGAACCGCGGCGGACTGGTGGGCGTGCTTTTTATGGCTCTAACGCTGGTTTTGGTGTCGTTCTCGTGCACAGGCCCCATTGTGGGCACAATCCTTGTGAAATCAACTCAAGGCGACATTTGGGAACCGATTATCACAATGCTGGCCTTCTCGGCGGCCTTTGCGCTACCGTTCACGCTGCTGGCGTTTTTCCCGTCGTGGCTCACAAAACTGCCAAAATCAGGCAGTTGGCTCAATACCGTTAAGGTAACGCTGGGTTTCATCGAGATTGCGCTCGGCCTGAAATTCCTGAGCGTGGCCGACCAAACCTACCACTGGGGCATTCTCGACCGCGAAGTCTATCTGGCCATTTGGATTGCCGTTTTCGCCCTGCTGAGCCTGTTTCTGCTTGGAAAACTGCAGATTGGCGAAACCAAAAACAACCCGCCAAAAGTGTTCCGTCTGCTGCTCGGACTGCTCACAACAGCCTTCACCATCTACCTGATTCCCGGAATGTGGGGCGCGCCTTTGAAGGCCCTTTCGGGATATTTGCCGCCGCAGACAACCATCGATTTCGACCTTTCGGCGAAAGCCACAACTGCCGCCGATGACTATGAATCATCGCTTTGCGAGACGCCCAAATATGCCGACCTGCTGCACCTGCCCCACGGACTGCAAGGCTATTTCGATTATAATCAGGCACTTGAGTGCGCCCGCGAGCAGGGTAAGCCGCTCTTTATCGACTTCACCGGCCACGGCTGCGTCAACTGCCGCGAGATGGAAGCCCGCGTGTGGGCCGACGCCGAAGTGCTCGACCGTCTGCGCAACGACTATATTGTTGTGGCACTATATGTTGACGACAAAACCGAGCTGCCCGAGAGCGAATGGGTGACATCGGACTACGACGGAAAAGTGAAGAAAAGCATCGGCAAGGTGAACGCCGATTTTCAGATAAGCCGCTTCAAAATCAACGCCCAACCCTACTACTGCCTGCTCGACACCGACGGCAACCTGCTTGCCGACCCGATGGGTTACAACCTGAATGTCAGCGAGTTTGTAGAGTTTCTTGACAAGGGAATAGAACGTTTCGACGAAAAGAATTAGAAAAACAGATTCTGTAATAATATTTGTTATATTTAAGGCTTGTTGGCAACGGCGGATGAAGAAGCTTTTATTCATAGGATTATTGCTTGGTTTGGCGTTTATTAGCCAAGGCGAGATTGTCATAACCGACGCCAACGCCGACAAAACCATCGACCTTGCCGAAAACATCTTCTACTACGAGGACCCAACCGGCGCCCTGACATTTGAGACGGCCGCTTCGGAGGCGTTTTTCCGCAACTACATCCAGATGCAGAACAACATTCTGACCATCGGTGGAAACAATAACACCACGTGGGTTCTTATCACTCTGAAAAACACCACAAAACGCCGTCAGGACTACTTCCTCAGCCTGCAAAACCCGAACATCGACGAGTTGGTTTTCTTCTCAACGCGAGACTCATCGTTCTTCAATACCGGTTTGAATTACCCGTTCTCGCAGCGCCCCAGCGACTCAAAGTTCTATAATTTTGTGGTATCGGTAATTCCTTTGGGCATATCAACTTTCTGCATAAAATTCTCGCCGCAGCAGCACGTAGTGCATATTCCGATTGTGATGAAACCGGGCAGCACCTTCTTCGATGAGGGCAGCTTCAGCCAAACAATGAACGGACTGGTGTACGCGCTTGCGCTGCTCTCAATTCTGGCAATAGCGCTACTCTACATATCGGAAAAAGAGAAGATTTACGTTGTGGCTATGTTGTTGACGATAAGCCTTCTGGCTCTGCTGCTCTACTACGACCAAACGCTCTTCAAATACCTTGTGCCCAATTCGCCATCGGCCAACAAACTGCTGGGCAAGCTGCTGAAACCGCTGACACTGACGGCTTTCATCTATTACCAAAAATACAGTATGCCGCCGCGGCCGTTCAAGAGGCTGCGCGCCCACCCGTCGAACCTGATGATTACGCTGGGATTTTTGTGCACGTTCTTATCTCTATTCTCTTTCGACAACAACTTCAGAAACATAATCCTCAACGCATTCATCGGCTTAACTTGCATATATTTCATCTATTGTGTGGCATCGAACTGGAATCGGAAAAAACAGGAGTTCGCACTACAGGTCGCGGTATCGGCCACAATACTTATCTGTCTCATTTACAAGAATATTGTTAAAAGCGAGTATGGTATGATTGTCTATACCAACGAGCACTACGTGAAGATTGCCCTGCTGACGATTGCGATACGTTCGACAGTCAGGTTCAGCCTGAAGTTTGTGAAGACACGCACCGAATATTACGAGATGAGCCGGAATATGGAGAAAAGCATCAACAAGCGCACCGAGCTTATCAACCAGCAGAAAGATGTGCTGAACGCGCAACGCGAGGAGCTGATTCAGCAAAAAAACACCCTTCAGGACCAGCGTGAGGAGCTGCGTGCGCAGAAAGAGCTTCTGCAATTGAAAAACAACGAGTTGGGCAAGATTTCGCAGGTAACCAACCGGTCGAACAACCGTATTGTGATATTTCGCCCGAGCGGCGAGATTGACTGGTACAACGCTGCGTTTGCGAATCTTATACACACCGACTATGAGGAATACAAGTCGGGACCAACAATGAACCTGCTCGATTTGAGCAGCAATTCCGAGGCGCTGAAAAATGCGTTACCAATATGCCTGGAGAATAAAATGCCCACCTCATTTGAGGTAGAGGAACCCGACAACAGTTGGATGCAGGTAACCCTCACTCCCATTCTTGACGCACAAGAAGATGTAACGCTCATAATCGCCGTAGGCACCAACATTTCGCAGTTGAAGCAGTATGAGCAGAAAATTGAGCAGCAGAAAGCCGAAGCCGAGGCGCAGCGCAACATTGCACTACTCCAGCGCGATGAGATTGAGGCCAAGCAGAACGAGATTTACGGCAGCATCCGCTACGCCAAGCGCATCCAGACGGCTATGATGCCCAAACCCAAGCAGATCCAACGCGACTTCAGCGACAGCTTTGTTCTGTTTATGCCAAAAGACATTGTGAGCGGCGACTTCTATTGGTATCATCGCATTGATAACAAATACTTTGTGGCAGCGGTCGATTGCACCGGCCACGGCGTTCCGGGTGCGTTCCTGTCGATTATCGGCAGCTATCTGCTCAACTCCATTGTCATCCACAACGACGTTTACCGCCCTGCCGACATCTTGAAACATCTGAACCGCAAAATCAAAATATCGCTGAAAAGCGATGGTATGCGCGACCAGAACAGCGACGGTATGGATATTGCCCTTGCCGTGATTGACAAGGAGAAACACACCATTGAATTTGCCGGCGCACTCCGCCCGATGTACCTCTTCTCGAACAACGAGTTCGTTGAGCTGAAAGGCGACAAAATCCCGATTACAAGCAACATCTCCGGCACATCGGTGAACAGCACCTACACCAACCACGAATACCCGTTCCACGCCGGCGACCAGTTCTACATCTTCTCCGACGGCATTATCGACCAGTTTGGCGGCAGCGACGGCAAGAAATACCTCACCAAGCGCTTCAAGGCTCTGCTGGAGACAATCAAGAGCCTGCCAATGAGCGAGCAAAAAGAACACATCAAGAAGGAATTCGACACGTGGCGCGGCCGCTACGACCAGGTTGACGATATTCTGGTTATCGGAATCCGCTATAGCTCGCAGGATTTGTAGGGTGCTTCCTCAATCTTCACCAATGGCTGAGACGCTGCCAACCTCATCTCGGCTGGCTATAATATTCTGGCAATCAATAATTTTACTTAAAAAAAGCAAACACGAACAAATTTCCAAAATGTTCGTATTAATAATTGTTTGTATATAAGAAACAAAAAGAGAAGCGATGATGAGAACGAGTTATTTAAATAGGATTTTAACAATAGCCTTGATGTTTGGCTACGGAAGCGTATTTGCGGAAAATAGGATTATCACTGATGATACGAGATATTCCGGTAGTTCCCCAATTGTTTTAGTTGATGGAGACCTAACAATAAGCAATGGCATAGTATTGACAATAACAAACAGTGCCACACTGATTGTGAATGGCGATTTACATATACGTAATAAGGGTGAGATATTAGTTTCGAACAATGCTTTAGTTATGATTAAGGGAATAGTCATTCAAGAAAATGGGCAAGCTACACTGGATAATACTTCTTTTTTTGCCAGTGGAGGCTATAGTGGTATACGTAACAAAACTACACTCCCTGATCCTGGCAGCCAAACTTATATAGATGATAACGAAACATACAAAAACCTCAGTGTTCTGGCTGGAATTGCGAATAATTTAATTGATAGACTGGAAGGTACAGATATTGATTTCTCTATGCCGGCTTATGTAACAACGGCATTAGGATGGGCCGATGAATCAATTTCACCTCTACCTATTGAACTCACCTATTTCATTGCCCGTCAAACTTCGAATGGCGTGAAATTCGAGTGGCAGACGGCCTCGGAAAAAGACAACGACTACTTCACCATTGAGTACAGTACCGATGCGCTTAACTTCAGCGAGCTGGCAACAGTTAGCGGTGCGGGCACGTCAACGGAAATCATAAACTATGAATACAATTACAGCACCAACGCTGCTGGTGTGATGTATTACCGTCTGCGCCAGACCGATTACGACGGCCAATCGGAATGCTCTGACATAGTGGCTCTCACCCTTGCCGGGCACCAGACCGCCAACGTCAGCAATATCGACATAAAGGTTTATCCGAATCCAGCAACCGATTATGTGCAAATTAATGGGGACGGCATTGTGAGCGTGGAATTTGTAAATGCAAGCGGACGAGTTCTGTCAGCAGCGGGCCAACAGGCTTCATACAGCGTAAGCAATCTGCCGCAGGGGATTAATTATGTAATTGTACACACAACTCAAGGCAACGCCTTTCGGCAATTCATAAAACATTGATTTTAAATCGGTTATTTCCGAATCCGAATTCGCACCAACGCGTAAGGCACAAAAATAAAAAAGGCCGCCCGAATCGTCTTCAGGCGGCCTTCTGTGTTATCTATCACTCTCTCCTACAGCGCCCTGACATACGTCGTAGGCGAGTCGAGAACTTTGATTTTGTCAACGTTTTCCTTGTCGATGGTGCTGATTTGATTTTATGTCGTCAAGTGATAGCAGTTTGCGGCCGTCGGCAAGGAAGTTTTGCTTCATTGTGCTACTTTTTTAAAGAAATATTTACCATTTTTCTCATCAAAAAAGGACAGTAGCCAATTTGAACTGACATAAAAGTTTTTTTCCACAAAATCTTTATCAAAAAAGGATAATATTCTAGAATTGGCAAAAGGGTTTTTATCTACAAACATTTGTCCTACAAAATCTCGAATATAAAGGTGTATTTCCCGTCTATGATTTATTTCTGAATATTCTAAACTCCACAAGCCAGAGCTTGATAATAATATTTTATCTATATGATAACTAATCATAATTGAATCAGGAATGTTTGTAAGCGTAAAAGTGGAATCACTATTAAATTGAATTTTAGCACCATCATCAGAGACCCATACGCCTATTATATCCTCTCTCGTTGGAGCAGCAGGGGTACAAGAATAAAATATGAATAAACTCAATAGTGCTAAAATAGGAATCCGTTTCATTTTATTAAGATTTTTCTGTCCATATAAGTATGTGTTTGTTCGCACACCGAGCCGAGGTGGTCGGTGATGTGATACTGCACGGCGTAACCGCTGCTGTTGCGCACAATGCGCCCGGCACTGAAACTGGTGCTTTCAAAGCCTATTTCAAAAGCCACTACCGTCATACGACAACATTTTATTTACCGCGTTGTGGGTAGATTCGTATTTCTTGTTTTCTTCTGGCGTGTAATCTTCACTGTATATGTATGGTGCAAACATCTTATTAAAAATGCCATTTCGGGCATCTTCAATATTGATTAATACCCTGGCACAGTCGCTTGAATCTGTGATAATAATATAATTATCGTGTATCAAAATATCCTTGAACATTCCACCAAAAAGAATCTCATCTGGTTTGGTTTTCATTGCAATGCCTTTAGCCAGCTCTTTTTTAGTTGATATTTGATTGATTGTTGTTACCAACTGAAAATAATTTGTGGTAAACTCGCATTTCAAAATAACCTCTAAATCAACTTCTTTGAATCGTTTCTTTTTGTGAATCCATTCGTTTTTGCAACCACCTTTCTTGAACTCATCTATTAAAGTTAAAAGGGTATCTAATGGAATTGGTTTAAATTCGTAAGCCTTTTTAAACCCCTGCTCCAATAATTTCAAATAATAACCGCAATCTTCGGTCCCTTTTATCTGCTCATAACGCTCTGGGTCATAAGGTAAATAAGTTTTAAGCACATCTGCTCCTGATATTTTTGTTGGCTTTAAATCGTTTTCGGGCAATAATGCAATGGAAATCATATTAAATACTCCATTGGTGTCAAATTTATACTTTCTGATTGCCTTTGAAAAATAATTACTTATAAAGCGAGTATGACATTCAAATTCATAACGCAATTCTTTATTTGCCACCTTGTAAAAGTCGTAATCTAATCCTATTAATATGTATCTTAAGTTCATCCTATGGAATTTTATGTTTATTTGGGTCTAATTGTCCTTCCCTCCTTAATCTTTCTGCATTATTCTTTTCTGCTTTCAATGCTTCTTCTCTAGCTCCTTGCTATTATAGACGAACAAGAGTAACTCTTCTCCGCCAGGGTCAAATATATATAATTTTGTATTGATTCGGTTATATCGCAAGCCGAACGGTTTCACATAGTTATTATTTGTCTATTAAGCCGCAAAAAGCAATATCTTTTCGTTGCCTATTGAATAAAAAAGGCCGCCCGAATCGTCTTCAGGCGGCCTTCTGCGTTATCTAACACTCTCTCCTACAACGCCCTGACATACGTCGAAGGAGAGTCGAGAACTTTGATTTTGTCAACGTTTTCCTTGTCGATGGTGCTGATTTGCAGCAGCGAGTCGACCACCGCGTCGGCCATTGAAGCGGGGATGCTCACGGCGCTGCGCACGAGCGACTGTTTGCCAAGTTCGCCTTGCCCCGATATGCGGGTGATGCGCGTTGTGGTTGCGCCTGTTGCGCCCACGCTCAGGCAGGTGGCACGCAGGTCGTCGATGCGGTCCTCGTCCGATATGATGGTCACCTCGCAGTTGTCAGAATGAACACAAGCGTTGCGGTTGTCGGCCGACCCTTCGGCGTCCAAGCGGCGGCGCCAGTTGGTGTTGCCCTTGAGCGAGTCGATGGCGGCTATCACCTGCTCCATTGACGCGGCGAACTTCTGCCCGCCAATCTTCATATAGGTGTCGATAAGTCCCACAGTGATAGGCGTTTGGTAGATGAATCCACGTCCAGGGCGGTCGAGTTTGGCTTGCTCTGCCAGCAGTTGGGCAATGCTGCTCGAATCCTGCTCGGGCATAATCAGGTGCACAATCTCCTTCTCGGCGGGAATGGTGACGCGGATAAGGCCCAGTTGGTCGCGGATGTCGTTGCCAGTGGCGTTGGTGAGTTGCGGCACACAGATGCCCAGGTCGAGCGCGTTCTTGGCCAGATTGTCGCCCTCGCCGTTCTCCGACAGCACGCAAATCATATACGAAAGGTGGTTCAGCAGCGTAACGTCATTGTTTTCAACCTTTTTGCTATCCAGAAAAGCCAGATTGATGACAGGCGGCTGATTGCTGAACTCCATAAGGTCCTGCGAGAAGATGGTTCCGCGGCCAGGCACGTTCAGTCCCGCCAAGGCGATGATGGCACCGATGGTGTCTCTCACGTTCTCGCGCGGCACGGTGAAGCGGAAAATGGTTGAAGGTGTGCTTCTTAACTTCACTGTGTCGCCAGGAATGCCGAACGGCAGCGGCTTGACAAGTTCGCGCACGTTTCGGGCCTGCTCAATGTAGGCGTCAACCTCGAGTTGCGTCAGAAAATCCTGCACAACAGGCGCCAAATTGTTGTTAATCATACAGGTTATAAGGCTCACGCGATGCGGCGTGTAGATGCCTTTGGCCATTTGCGTCCGCCAAACAGTACGCGACGGCGAGAATGCGCGATTCCTGCTCGCATTCACCTTTTCCATATTATCATTCATTGTCATTGGTCTTTAGGGTTTTATGTTGTTTCAGTCGGGTGAAGATGCCGAACAGAAGCACAGTGATGATTGGCCAGGCCGAAGCCATTGCCAGAATGCCGAAACCGTCGGAAATGTTGAGCGCTCCGCCGATTCCAAGGCCCAGAGCCAGCACCAGCGGCACGGTCACGGGTCCTGTGGTCACGCCGCCGCTATCCCAGGCGATTGACGCGAATCCGTCCTCGCTGAAAATAGTGAGAATCAGCAGCAAACCATACGAGATGACTATCAGCCAGACAAGCGGCAAATCGAACAAGATGCGCGCCAAACCGAGCACAATGCCCATTCCCACGCCCACCGACACCACCTGCACAATCTGCTTGCGCTTGATGGCGCCAACGGTCAGGTCTTCAACCGTGATTCCCAATGCGTTAAGCGCGGGCTCGGCAAGTGTCGCGCCATAGCCAAGGCCGAAGGCGAACAGCAGCACCAGCACAAGTCCCAGAATCGACAACTTGCTGTTGAACAGCGGCTTTTCGGTAATTATCTGTGTATAAGTGTGTTTCTCACTGTCGTAATAAGCGGGATTGAACTCAACAGGCTTAACCTCGCCCTTCTCGTAAAGGTTGAAGAAGGTCAGATTTTCGCCTTCGGGGCTGATGCCGCTATAGAGCATTGTGCTGTCGAAATTATTGATAACCACCTGCTCAACAAACTTCTCCTCGCTTGCGAAAGCCTTCGGCAACTGCGAGCCCACTTCGCCGCCGAGCGAACCCAAACCAAGTTTGATGCCCGATGTGAGCAGAATCATACCCACCAGCGTGAATGTCAGGCCCAGAGCCACTTCGTCCTTGTTGCGGATTTTCTCGCGAAGGAAGAGCGTGAGCACCAGAATGAGCAGCAGCGTGAGCGGAATCACAGCCCGCAGGCCGCCAACCGTCTCCTCCTTGAGCGTTGTGCTCAGCGGCTCGGTGACGGGTGCCTCGCTTGCAATCTCAACCGACGACAGCAGCCCGCGCTCGTAATCGCTTGCGCGAAGTGCGAGCCACTCCTGAAGTGTCTCATTTCCAAGATATTTCTTGCAAACCGAATCGTTTGTGGCGATGGCCATAACGGCTTTGTCGAACTGCGCCGAATCGTTGCCGAACAAGGCGCGGCGGCCCGCCTCACTGCCGTGAGTGAAGGCGTGCTCGGCAACCATTGCCTCGTTGCCGTTGAACAGTTGAGCCGAAACGGTCTTGTTTTCAGGCGCGAAGAAGACTTCCTCGGTTGTGGCGGCGGGAATGAGCGTGTTCAGATACAAGCCAAGGCCAAGCACAGCCGCAATCGGGAATGCCGACGCCAGCATAATGATGCCGAATCCGCCGTCGTTGCCCGAACCCTTGTTGGCCGTGCGCGAAACGCCGATGCCCAGCGCCAACACAAGCGGCACGGTCACCGCACCAGTGGTTACGGCGCCGCAGTCCCAAGCCAAGCCGATTATCTTCGACAGATTGGCGTTAAACGACGCATAAACCGTCATTGCCATAACCAGCGGAATGACCACGAATATTATCGGCTTGATGTTCCAGCCGTAGTAGAATCGGCACATACCGAGCGCCACAGCCAGTCCCACGCCCGCTCCAACGGCGTTGACAAGCATTCCCGAGTATTTGTCGAGAATCATATAGAGCAGCGGTGAGTCCCACGCCGTGATGGTTGCGCCAGCCGTCTTCAGCGAACTGATGGCAGGCTCGGCAAGCGTTGAGCCGAAGCCCAGAATGATGCCGAAGATGCAGATTGGCACAATGCCAACTTTGGCGGGCAACTTCACTCCCACGCGCTCGCCAATGGGCATCATACCCAGCACGAGCCCTTCAAGGAAGAAGGCCAGACCGAACACCACAAGGGCTATGCCGCCCGCCGTTCCCCAAGCGTTGGCCAGCGGCGTGCGCAGAATGGCCACCTGAAAAAACACAAGGTATAGGATGATAAAGGCTACCGACTTTATCTGTCCCATAATCCGCGATTTGGCGTAGCCGCCTATCATTGCAAGCGAATCGCCAATCGGAAGACGTTTCCTGTTTATCATATCCAGTTTTTATTTAGTTGATTAATAATCTCTTTCCCTAAAATAGTTGCTTTCAGACCCGCTGCAGGAGCCAGAACCCCGAAAACCACACAATTATAAGGTTTAAATTGATAATGTCAAACGGCATTTTTTTGAGAGTTAGGATTTTGAATTTGGAAGTCAGCTTTAAGATGATGAAAAAAGGCCACCCGGTTACGGGCGGCCTTAGTGCGCCGAAGCGCATTTATTTGTGTGTGAAAACAAATTACAAACCTAACTTGAACACAACAATGTCAGAGTCGGCATAGGTGGCGCTAACCCAGACCGAATTGTCGGCGGCCGAAGCGGCCAAACCGTTGAATGCCACCTGTTTCGAGCCATCGAACGTCTTGGCGAAAGCCACATTGCCGCTGGCGTCAATCTTAACCAGAATCATTGCGTTGCCGAATGTTCCGCCGCTCACAACCGAGCCGTCGGGCATTGCGCAGCTTTGGGTAAAGCTGCCCTCACCGGGAAGCTCAAAGGTGGCTTCGGACAGTTTCTTGCCGTTGGCGTCAAAAGTCACAGTGTAGCCTTGCCCCTGCTTGGTGCCTGTGTAAACGGTTTTGCCGTTCGACAGGGCGGCGGACGAGAGTTGGCAGCTGTCGTCGGCCATCGCATCCCATTTGAGGTAGCCGAGCTCGTCAATCTGCATCACCCAGTTGCCATTGAAGGCGATGCTGCACACGCTGCCGTCCGATGCAAGCGAGGTAACCTTTCTGCCCGGAGCGTAAGTGCGTGTCCAGAGCTTGCGGCCCTGGGCGTTGAGTTTGGTGATGAGCGGCGTAGGCTCAACCGTATCAGCGGCTTGCAGATAACCGCCAAGCAGCGAGCGACCGTCTTCGTAAACCACCATCGACAGCACCTCGTTGCCCTCGAATTTAGCGTTGCAGATGTTCTTGCCCTGCGGATCCATCTTGAAGAACCACGACTGGCCCGGCACATTGTCGCGGATAGCATTTGTGAGACCTGCACCGTATAGAGCGCCAGCTTTGTCGATGTAAACCGTATTCACGCGGTCATCAAAGTCGTTGCCGAGAATGTCGTTCTTAATCATCTTGCCCTCGGCGTCGAGCTTAATCATCCAAACATCGTCCATATCGTCGTTGAGCGACGGAGTGTTGGCAATCACCATCAGCGAGCCGTCAGCATAGGTTGCAATGGCGCCGCCGTAGTCGCGAGCCTGATTGTTGTCGAAACCACGGATAATCTTGTAGTTCTCCATTGGCAGGTCGGCGGCAATGGACTGTCCCAAAGCGGCCGATTTAAGATTGAAGATGTCGATAAACATCTCACCTTCAGGATATTGTGATACAAATTTATTATATGCCTCAAGGCTGTTGACCGATTTTGCCCAATCGAACAAAAGTTGACGTTTCATAACCTTGGCCTCGGGCATTTTGGGCGAGTTAGGGTACTGCTCCATAAACTGCTCAATGGCGTCAAGAGTGTGCTTTTGCGCGGCATCGTCGAAAGCCAGAATACCCAGCTTCTTCTTTGCCTCCTCATATTGAACGGCATCGGGATAGTTATCAACGAAATTCTTGTAGGCGGCAAAGGTGTTGGCCTCTTGTGTCAGCTTGTAAGCCAGCGCGTTACGCTCCTCGGCGGCGATTTTCGCCTGAGCGGCGTCGGGATACTTGCCCAGGAAATAGTTGAAAGCCTCAACCGTTCCGGCGTTCTCTGCCGTACGGAACTCAATGTAGTTGCGGATGTGAACCACATTGTTGTAGTATTTCGAATCGGGGAACTCCTTCAGAAATCTTTCGGCATATTGCAGATTATTCTCCTCGCGGACATACTTTATCAGCTTCTCCTCCACCAATTTACGCTCAACCTCCATATTCTTGTCGATTGGCTTGCCGCGACGCTCAAGTTTCTGCGCCATAAAATAACCGTCGAGCACCTTTTTATCGTCGGGCGTGAAGGTTGAAACAGCGGCATCGGCCTTTTTAAAATAGCGCCAGCCGCGGAAATAATCCTTCTGCGAGTAGGCGTCGTACGACAGAATTATCGACATTCCGAGGTTTGCCATTGCGTTGTTCGAATCCTTTGACAGGACTTTCTCAAGCGTGGCGCGGGCCTTGTTCATATTCTCGTCCACAACAGGCTGGCGGTCTTTGGCCTTAACAGCGGTAATAATGTCATCAAAAGCCTTCTCGGGTTTCTGCGCCGACGCGTTGTAAGCCACGGCGGCCGACATCAGTATTGCTAAAAATATGCGTTTCATATCTTTTCAGGATTACTTCTTTAAAACAAAAAATTCAACACGGCGGTTATTGCTCTTGCCTTTATCGGTCAGATTGGTGTCGATTGGGCGAGTTTTGCCGTAACCTTTGGCTTGCAGCATATTGGGACTAATCCCTTTCGATATTAAATAGTTAACCACCGCTTGGGCGCGTGCCTGGCTCAACTTCTGGTTCAGCTCGTCGGAGCCCACATTGTCGGTGTGACCGCTGATTTCAATCAGGCTCACTGTGCCTTCGGCCAGGAAGGCGGCAATCTTGTCAAGCTCGGCGTTCGACTGTGGCAGCAGTGTGCTTTTGCCTGTCTCAAAGAAGATGTTGTTCAAGATGAGCGCCGAACCCTCCTCAATGTTACGCAGTCCGTCGGTAAACGGGTCCTCAGGAATCTCCGGCTGAACAAAAACAACCTTGCCGCTGTTGTGGCAGTTGTTCTGGTCCGACACGGTGTAGGTGTACGTTCCGGCCGGCAAATTGGTAAGCTTCTGCCCTGTTGCGCCATTCGACCATTTAATATTATATGGTGGTGTTCCGCCCGAAATGCCAAGGCTGATGACACCATCGTCGATGATGCGCTGGATTTTGCCCGTCACCGGGTCCAAACCGCCAGTGTAAACCGAGTCAACAATCACTGTTTCAAGACCTTTCGGCACGCAGGCGCACACATCGCAATCGGTAAGCGGACGAATCTCGAAATCGTCGAAGAAATAATAGGCGTACTTCTTACCTTTCTTGTTCTGCACATCCTTGCCGGTAACCACATAGTTGGTGTTGTCGTAGTTCTTGAAGTTGCCCACAACAAAGAACGACTCGTTGCCCGTGGCGGTATAGAGCATACAATAGTGCTTCCACTCATCGGTGTTGTCGAGGAACAAGCCCGACTCGTTGTTAAGCTGCGCGTTGTAGCTCAAGTATGTGGTGTTGCCATTCTCAATCTTCTGTTCGGTGAAGTAGATGCTCATCTGGTCAACAGCGAACATTGAGCCGTTGGCCAGCTTGTACCAGAACGATACGCAGTAAACCTGCCCCGATTTCATAGGCTTTCTCAATTCGCCCTGGATATATTCGCGATAGTCGCGGTCAGACCCCGTGAGAATGGCGCCCATATAGCCTTTACCGCTATGCGGCTGGCTGTATCCGGCAAAATTGTCGGGCACCTTCACCTCGCCTGTGCTGCACTTGTTGAAGTAGTCGGGCGTGGTGTACGACGGGTATGTCCAGTGCGGAATCAGCCGGTGCGACTTGTCGTTGTAAATGTAGCCTTCGGGGCACTTCTCATACTGTTCGAAGCTCGGATTGAGCACCATATTGGTCTCGTCTTCAACCTCTTGCGCCACCAGAAGTGCCGGGCAGGCGCACAAGATTCCAAGCAGATTGATAAGTTTTTTGTTCATCGGTATACTCCTTTAATTCGAATCAAAAAAAGTTTCTAAAAGTGGCATTAAAGGTAGATAAAAATAGCGTTCGCAGCACTCATTTCGCGCCATATAAAACTAACAATCTGAAAAGATAAAAACACCTTTAATAAATGTTTTTAGAGGGTTATGAACATAAAAAACACTGACGCCAGTCCATCATACAGGCATTTTGTCAGATTGTACAACCATTTCCATCGATGTATGCAAAAAAATATGATACAACAATAAAAAACCGCATCGTCAGGCAATGTTTTTTGCTTCACTGCGGCGATGCGGTTTCCAAATATTACCTTCCCCTCCTACCTGCTAAACATAACCTTCTCATTATTAAACATTTTTGTCAGCACCCAAACGGCGCATACCGTGTAGGCGATGTTCGCCCCGACGGTGACAACGGCATTCAGCAATGCCAATTCGTGCTGCAGCAGGGCCGTCATTGCGAGCGTCGAGTTGTAGAACGGAATCAGATAAACGGCTGTGTTGGTGGAAATGTCGCTGCTAAGCATTGAAATAATGCCAAGGAACACCATTACAAGCATTAGCGGCATACAGAGCGACGCGGCGTTTTTCACGTCTTTGGCCAACGTCGACAGAATGCTCACAATGGCAGCCATAATCAGCACCGTACTGATAATTATGGCAAACAGAATGATGTAATCGCTGGTGCCGTAGTTGAACGATACGGCGCCGCCCATTCCGCCAATCATATTGGGCAGCGACAGCACAATGCCGATGAAACTCGAAATGGCGCTCAGCAGCGATATTCCGCTGATGGCCACTATCTTGCCGAAAGCCAACTCGCTGCGGTGCATTGGGGTGACAAGCAGCGTGGCAATGGTGCCGCGTTCCTTCTCGCCCGCAATCGAGTTTTGCGCCACCGACATTACGCCGCTGAAAAGCATAATCAGAATCAGCATTGGCAGCAGACGGCCTAGAATCTGTCCGCTCACCTGCTCATCGTTGGCCTGGTTGAAGCGCGTGTCGGGACTGTCGGCGCGGTTGATGTCGAAGCGGTTGCCTATCGACTCTTCGTATCCGCCAAGTGCGCCGCAGATTATCGAGTAGATGCGCTGCGTGGCTTCGTTGGTCGAGTTGTAGTAAATCTCGACGTTGGGCGCGGGTGTGCTGTCGGCTGTGGTGTAAACGCTCACCGCGGAGTCGAAATCGGCAGGGAAGCGCACCAATACCGTGTTGACATTCTTGTCTTTAAGCGCGTCGATTTCGGCTTGACCGAAGGCGCTCTGGCTAAGCGTGACGTTGCCGCTCAGCGCATTGAACGACTGCGCGACGCTCTGCGGCAGATTGTCAACCTGGACGGTAACACTCTCTTCGCGGTTCTGCTGCGTCAATTTGTCGGCACTCGAGCCCATAAAACTGTAAATGAAATAGATGAGCAGGCCTGGTAGGATGATTGTGGTGAACATAAGTTGACGGTCGCGGAAGACACGGTCAAACTCTTTCTTTATGATTGTCAATACGTTACTTTTCATTCTTCGTTCCCTTTCACTTCTTTATAGAGTTCAAAAAAGCGGTCTTCGAGTTGCAGACCGTTGCACACTTCGCTGAGCGAGCCGCAAGCCACCATTCGGCCGTCGATAATCACGCCCACGCGGTCGCACAGGCGCTCGACAAGGCTGAAAATGTGGGTGCTCAGGATTATCGTCTTGCCCTTGGCGCGCAGTTCCTGAAGGAAATCGGTGACGGTGCGCGCCGTGAGCACGTCGAGTCCGTTGGTGGGCTCGTCGAAGATGATGATGTCGGGGTCGTGCACGAGCGAGATGACTATCGACACCTTCTGCTTCATTCCCGTTGAAAGGTTGGCCACCTTCACTTCAGCAAAGCGGTCGATGCCGAAACGGCTGAACAACTGCTCTTTACGCTCTCTGGCCACTTCGGGGCTGACGCCGTGCAACTGGCTGAAAAAGTCGAACAGATAGTTCGGCGTGAAGAAGTCTTCGAGTTTGAGTTCCGATGTCAGGAAAGCGATTTTCGAGCGCACCTTTTCGGGTTCGTCAACCACGCTGACGCCGTCGAAGAAGGCGTTGCCGCTGTCGGGGCGGATGAGCGTCGAGAGAATGCGCAGCGTGGTGGTCTTGCCCGCGCCGTTGGGGCCAAGCAGACCGAAAATCTCGCCGCGCCGAGCGGTGAACGAAAGGTCGCTGACCGCCGTTTTCTGCTTCGTGCCTTCAATTTTCTGCTGCTTGAGCGAGAGTTTGAAGGTTTTGCAGAGATTGTTAACTGTTAGTAAATCAGACATTTTTGATTTTTTACGTTTTGAGTTGATTACTGTATTATAAATTTCGTTCTCTTTTTAATCATTTACTTCGTGGCTTAATTGTTGCTAATCTGGTTTTTCCCTTTGAACACTGGTGCAAAAATAAACACCGCAAATACAAGATTCGAAACTAACAGCCACGGTAAATCTATCCATTCAAGTTTTATATCTTCAACGATATACATTTCGCCACATACAAAAAAGATAAAACGCATAATTATCGTAACCCATATGTTACCGGTTTTCATATAGGCATAAGCAAGAAATATGCTCAAGCAAGCACAGGTAATGATTTGGTATGTTAGCATTTGATAGCCTGTCGTTTTGGTGAAAATGAAGTTCCAATACCATAGTCCCCAAACCACACCGAGCAGAAGTGTTCCTTTGATTATGCCAAACTTTTGTTGTAAAATAGGCTGCAAATAATACCGCCAACCATATTCCTCACCGAAAAATAACACAAAATATAACGGAAACGTCATGCCTGCCAACGCAAGTGTAGACCACGTTTCTATGTTTCTGAAATCCAAGAATGAATCTTTCCAATAGTTCAGTATCAACGAACGTGAAATGTAAAGAACAATGAATAAACCGATAAGAATCGCCCCCGATTTTATGTTTTTCCGTTCAATCCCGGAGTTTTCACGCTTTTTCCGGCCACAAGTCCAAAACAATATATAGGTGGTAAGGCTTCCTATTGTTAACAATCCATCGGTAACAGTATTGGCAACCTTACTGCCAGAATCGAGAATGCTCCATAACCCTGTAATCGTACATAACCCTGTTATAATAAGCACAGTGATGAAGCCGGCACGTGGTATTTGACCTATGTTTTCATTAACTAACAACATTCCAAGTATCACACCACACGCTGGATACATCATCTGCATAGTGGCAACCATTTTAATGTCAATACCATTTTGCGCACCAATAATCATTGGAATGCTCATTATCGCCGGAATGCCGAATGCGACCACAAGGAAAAGCCATAATCTTTTTTTGTTTTTTTCGTCCATTCTGAAAATCACGTTTTGAGTTATCGAAGTTATAAGTTTTTTGAAGTTTAAAGTTTTCAAATAAAAGATTAGTTATTCTTATTTATCAGGTTTACAACCACTTTGACCATGGTATCCTTTTCTTCAGTTCGACTTTCGGCAATCATAAGTGTCAGAGCCACAAGCGTGTTGTCGGCAATACGTTTCGAACCGTCGGCATTGTAGAGAATTCCATTGCTATCCATAAACCAAAGAAAAAGCGTGGCGGCAATGCGTTTGTTGCCGTCGCTGAACGAATGGTTTTTGGTAACAAGATAGAGTAGCATTGCGGCTTTTTCCTCAACCGACGGATAGAGTTCCACGCCGTCGAACGTTTGGTAAATCTGCCCGATTGAACTTTTGAATGACTGGTCTTTCTCGTGCCCGAAAAGTTGGCTGCCGCCGAATTTCGCCTTGAGCGAATCAATGGCCGCCATTGCATTCTCGTATGTGGCGCGGAATTTTTCGGTTTTGGTTGTGGCGTTGATTTTCAGCCGCTCATAATCGTAATTATCCAAAGTGTCGAGCGCGTAATTGTAGTTCATCACAACGTCAATCAGCGCGGTTGCCTCGTCCGTAGTGAGTTTTTCCTGTGCCTTTACCGTCCTGCCCAAAACACCGACAAGTTTTCGCAAATCGTCGAACTTCTGCTGCGAGAGTTTGTTGTTTACAGCGTAACCTTTTATCAAATAATCCTTTAGAACCCTGTTCGCCCAAATGCGGAATTGCGTGCCGTGCTGGCTCTTAACCCGATAACCAACGGAAATGATTACATCAAGATTGTAAAGCGTTATTTCTTGAATCTGTGTTTTGCTTTGAATTGCACCATGTTGAGTGGTATGTGCAAATTTTGCACATACCACTTTTTCATCAAGTTCACCTTCTTTAAAAACATTGTTTATATGCCGCCCGATAACTGTTCTATCTTTCTGAAATAGTTCAGCCATCTGCTGTTGCGACAACCACACCGTCTCGTTTTCCATACGGACATCAATCCGCATTTGCCCGTCGTCGGTCTGATAGATAACTATTTTATCGTTCGGTTCCATATCGAAAAAGAGTTCTGCAAGTTATAATATTCAACGGTTACACACTCATATTTCAAATTTGAAAATGTGCAAAAATAGCACAAGTTGGATTCCTGATTATTGTAGGTTCGTTTTTCACAACAAGACTCAAATTTTACGTGTTGTTAAAGTGGTATGTGCAAATTTTGCATATTCTACTTTTTCGTCCAATTGAATCACAATTCATTCCCCTTCACCGCAATCGCAGGGCAGACGGGCACTTTCTTTATCTCGCCGTTAATCAGCCCTTTACGGAAATAGCCGCTTTTCATACTTGCGTCGAGCATAAGCGTGCCCTCGCCTTCGCTGTCCACCATTGACACGCTTAAATAGTACTCTGTGCCGCGTTTCAGCCACAGAATGTCGGTCGGCTCAACATTGAGCGTGAACCCTTTATTTGATTGTTGCACAGTCTGATAAATCGGTTTCTGAAGAACGTTGACAAGTTGGCTGTCCTGCCGCTCGTAGAGATTGAAACTCAATTTGCATTCCTTGTAGGTGCATTTTTGTATTTTCAACAATATGTTGCTGATAATGTAATCTTTATCGACTGTAAACATTGGACCGCCCTCGGGGCCGTCAGGGGTGCCGCGTCCCGTGAGCACGCAACTGCCTGGCATCGGCATTCCGCGGCCCTCAATGGTCTTAGGCTTGCTCTGCTTTCCAACAGTCACCTCTGGCAGCACTACCATTTTGTCTTTCAAAACGATAGTCAGTTCGTTGCCTGCCGAATATGTCTCAAACGGAATCTCTATCGGCAGATATGATACGTGGCTGAAAACAAGCCCGTTAGTGCGCCCTTCGGGTATTTTCAGCGAGAAATGTCCGTTGCCATCCGATATGGTGCCAACGCTGTCGCGATTGAATCCGATGCTGACATATTCAACCTTTTCGCCGCGCTCGTTCAGAATGTTTCCGCTGACGGTGGTTTGCCCAAAACCGATTATCGGCATTGCGGCGAATATCATTATTAATGGTAATAGTTTCATTGTTAAAAGTTTTATTGTTTCTAACCGATTTAATCCGATTTTAACCGATAACATATTGTATTTCAGATTTATGTGAACGGGATAAATCGCGTCACTACATTATAATTCCTAAATATTCTACTCTTTCTTCAAAAAATCAAATTGTCCGCCGTTCTGCTTAAGTGTCAGTTTTTTATCCGCAAGGTTAAATATGATGACAATGCCTGCAGGCTTGTACTCGAAATCGGTTTCCGATGTTGCGGTGAGCGGGAATGCCAATTGTCCTGTTGCCTGACCTTGCAATTTTGTGCCGTCGGAAGTGATTTTCAAGTCCATTCCCAACTGCGCCGACGAGTAGGTCCCGACGAAAGCCGCCAACTGCTCGCTGGTTAGCGCAACCGATTGGGTTTCAATCTGATTATCGGCGTTAGCCGATTTTCTCACAAACTCAAATGTCTGTCCCATTTGCTTGAGTGTGATTTTGTTGCAATCGGGTGCGACAGTAATGACAACGCCCACACTTGCATTCTCGAATTGGTCAGCTGAAAGGGCGTCGAGCGGATAAGACTGCTGCCCCGCCGTCTGTGCGCACAGCCGATTGCCTGCCACCGTCACCGTTACTTCCATTCCAAGCGCCTCGCAACGGAAAACGCCCGTGTACTGCGCAAGTTGCTCGGCCGAGAGTTCGATGTATTTCGAGAAATCGGGCATTTCAATGTCCTTCCCGTCCACAGCGTCGAGAATGGCCAAAGTGATTTTGTTAAGGTCGATGTCAGTGCCGTTTGAGCAGATGGCGATTGTCAGGTTGTCGAAAACCTCAAGTTGCGACCTGAAGCCGTCGATGGCGCCCGAATGGCCGTAGCCCGAATGGCCGTTGTGCGAGAACGGGAACAGGCCGCGGCCGATGCCCTCGTTCAGTTCTTTCATTTGCTCGCGCAGATTGTCGCCGAAGATGCCGTCGAACAGCGCCTTGCCGAATTTCGCAAGGTCGGCGGGTGTCGATGCCATTGCGCCTGCGCCCAACGCCACCGACGCGTCGGTTTCGGGCTGAACCTGCCAATTGTCAAGCAGCGCGTATGAGCGTGCGTCGCCGCGCTGCGGATTGACGGCCTCGCTGAAACGTGTGTGCCGCAAGTCCAACGGCTTGACAATCAGTTCGTCAACAACCTCGGCATACGGCTTTCCGTAAACGTCTTCCAAGATGTAGCCGAGCAGATTGTAGCCCGTGTTGCAGTAGCGGAAAGTGCTGTCGGGCGCGGAATTGGTGCCTGCGGCGGCCACGCGCTCAAGAATCTGCTGGCGCGTCTGCGGTGTCAGATAGTAGGTCGAATACTCATACGGCTTGTCGTTGACAATATCCACCAAACCGCTGCGGTGATAAAGCAGATGGTTGATGGTAATCTGCTCAGCATTAGGGATTTGCGCGTCGGGGAAATACTTGGCAATGTTGTCGTTGAGCGACAGACGGCCCTCGTTGGCGGCCTTCAGCACCATAACGGCGGTGAAGGGTTTTGAGATTGACCCGATGCGGAACTGCGTCTCGGCCGTGGCGGGAATCTGGTTCTCAACATCGGCCCAACCCAACGAGCGCTGATAGATGGTCTGCCCGTCGCGCTGCACCACCACCGAGCCCATAAAATGCCCGTCGAGAGTGCTGAAATAAGCGTCGAGTTTCTGGTCGGTTGTCTGCTGGCTGCAAGCGGTGCAGACGGCTGCGCAACATAGCGCGGTGAA
>CAMJCK010000020.1:0-55965 GCA_946404125.1 uncultured Bacteroidota bacterium
GAATGAGCGAGAAATTGAACAGCGCAAAGTAGAATCCGTACTGCTCGGCACCCACCACGTTCTGCACGGTGCGGTCGATTCCGAAAACCCAGAACGGCTTGACCAGCAGGTTAAGGAATACAACAAGAATTAGGTTCAGTATGAATTTGCGTTTCAAGATTTTTCGCAATAAAAACGGTACAAAAGTATGAAAGCATCGGATATTAGAAAGTTAAAAATCAGATTACGGGTGAAAAGGGTATCATTAAGGTATCATTAAGGGAAGATTAAGGGAACATATAGGGAAGATTTCCTTCTGACAGGCTTTCTGGACAGAAACCGCCACATATTAATGACAATCAATATGCATAGTTATTTGGCTGTTGTCTTTCAAATAATTACAAAACCGGCAAAAATCGAGGTCAAAGAAACTTAAGCCCTTAACTAAATTGTCTCCCGATAACTTCGGAACCAACACCTAATAATACATTTGAGCTATCAACTTTCGATTATATTTGTGTCCGCAAAAAACAATCACAATGAACGCCGAAAAACAACACCAGTTCGACTTGCGCTACCTGCAGATGGCGCGCATTTGGGCCGAAAACTCCTACTGCGTGCGCCGCAAGGTGGGCGCCCTGCTGGTCAAAGACCAGATGATTATCTCCGACGGCTACAACGGCACGCCTTCGGGGTTTGAGAACTGCTGCGAGATTGACGAGAACACCACCAAGCCGTATGTGCTGCACGCCGAGGCCAACGCCATCACCAAGGTGGCCAAATCGAGCAACAGCAGCCTGGGCTCAACGCTCTACGTCACGGCCTCGCCCTGTATGGAGTGCGCCAAGCTCATTATCCAGTCGGGCATCAAGCGTGTGGTCTTCGCCGACAACTACCGCATCCAGGACGGCATTGAGCTGCTAAAACGCGCCGGCATCGAGATTGTGCAAATCGAAATAGAATAATAAACCTTGAAAATGAAAAAACTGGTAAGAATATGGCTTCCGCTGCTGCTCGCCGTCGCTTTTGCGTTCGGAATGCTGGTTGAGGCCAATATGCTGCGCCGCACCGGACTGATGAAAATCAGCTCGCGCCGCTCAAGCAAAATCGATATGATAATGAGCAACATACAGCGCAGTTATGTTGATACCATCAATATGGCCGACCTTGAGGAGAAGACCGCGGTGAGCATTCTGAAAGAGCTGGATCCGCACTCAACCTACATCTCGGCCGAAGAGTTTGCCGAGATGAACGAGCCGCTCGAAGGCAATTTCGACGGCATCGGCGTTCAGTTCAACATCCAAAAAGACACTGTTTATGTGATGAACGTGATTGCCGGCGGCCCGTCGGAGAAGGTGGGCATACGCGCCGGCGACCGCATTGTGACTGTCGATGACTCACTGATTGCAGGCATCGGCATCAGCAACAACGATGTGATGAAGAAACTGCGCGGCCCGCGCGGAACCAAAGTGAAAGTGGGCATCGCCCGTCGCGGCGAGAAAGGCCTGGTGCCGTTTGTGATAACCCGCGGCCAGATTCCGCTCTACAGCATCGACGTTTCGTATATGATTAACAACAAAACGGGATACATCAAGCTCTCGAAGTTCTCGCGCACGTCGTACAAGGAGTTTCAGGAGGCCATCGCCAAACTCAAGAACCAGGGGATGCAGAACCTGATTTTCGACCTCCGCGGCAACGGCGGCGGCTATATGGACGCGGCCATCAACATTGTTGACGAGTTCCTGCCCAACGGCAAGCTCATTGTCTACACCGAAGGCGCCCACCGCAGACGCGACGATTTCTACGCATCGCACCGCCAGTCGTGCGCCGGAATCAACCTTGTGGTGCTGATTGACGAGTTTTCGGCATCGGCCAGCGAGATTACCGCCGGAGCCATCCAGGACAACGACCGCGGAATCATTGTGGGCCGCCGCTCGTTTGGTAAAGGACTTGTGCAGGAGCCGATTATGTTCCCCGACAACTCGTCGGTGCGGCTCACCATCGCACGCTACTACACACCGTCGGGCCGCTGCATCCAAAAGCCTTATACGCAAAGCGACGACGACTATTACCTCGACCTTGAGACACGCTACGAGCGCGGCGAGTTTATGGAGCGCGACAGCATCCGCATCACCGACTCAACCGAATACTACACCACCGAAGGCCGCGTGGTTTATGGCGGCGGCGGCATTATGCCCGACATTTTCGTCCCTGCCGACACTGCCGGAACATCGGATTACTACAACAAAATCTCGCGCAAGGGCTGCGAATACCAGTTCTGCCTCGAATACACCGACCGCAACCGCGTCGCCCTTCAGAAACTCAAAACAGCCGACGAGTTTGCGAAATATCTGCGCGGCCAGAACATCTTCGACCAGTTTGTGGCTTACGCCGAAAAGCAGGGCGTCAAGCGCGACGCGAGAGGTATCCGACTGTCGCGCAAGCTGATAGAAACACAGGTGATGGCACTCATTGCCCGCAACGTTATCGACAACGACGGCTTCTACCCCATCATCCAAGACATTGACAAAACGCTGCTTGAGAGCATCGAAATTGTCGAGAACAAAACTGTCAAATCATTTATTAACAAATAATTATAATTTATTACAGATGGAAAAATATAATCAGAATCTTCCGTACAAGGTGAAGGATATGGCGCTTGCCGACTGGGGGCGCAAAGAGATTGAACTGGCTGAGGCCGAAATGCCCGGACTGATGGCGCTGCGCAAGAAATACGCTGCAAGCCAGCCACTTAAAGGCGCAAAAATTTCGGGCAGCCTGCATATGACCATTCAAACGGCAGTGCTCATCGAGACTTTGACAGCGCTTGGCGCGAAGGTGCGCTGGGCAAGCTGCAACATCTTCTCGACTCAAGACCACGCCGCAGCAGCTGTGGCTGAACGCGGTGTGCCGGTTTTCGCCTGGAAGGGTGAGAACCTGGCCGACTACTGGTGGTGCACCGAGCAGGCTCTGAACTTTGGCAACGGCGAAGGTCCCGACCTGATTGTTGATGACGGCGGCGACGCCACTCTGATGCTTCACAAAGGCATTGAGGCTGAGGAAAATCCTGCCATTCTCGACGTTATGCCCAAAGGCGAAGATGCCATCCAACTCTTTGCCCGCCTGAAAGACGGCTTGGCCGACGACAAGCAGAAATGGCACAAGCTAGCCGCCAAAGTGCGCGGCGTGTCGGAGGAGACAACCACCGGCGTTCACCGTCTGTATCAGATGGCCGAAGCCAAAACTCTGCGTTTCCCCGCAATCAACGTCAACGACTCGGTAACAAAATCGAAGTTCGACAACCTCTACGGCTGCCGCGAGAGCCTTGCCGACGGCATCAAGCGCGCCACCGACATTATGATTGCCGGCAAAGTGGCAGTGGTTTGCGGCTACGGCGATGTGGGCAAGGGCTGCGCAATGAGTATGCGCGGATTCGGCGCCCGCGTTCTGGTTACCGAGATTGACCCCATTTGCGCTCTGCAGGCCGCTATGGAAGGCTTTGAGGTTACTACCGTTGAGGACGCTCTGCCGCAGGGCGACATCTACGTTACCTGCACCGGCAACCGCGACATCATCACCGCCGAGCATATGCAGAAGATGAAGGACAAAGCCATTGTCTGCAACATCGGTCACTTCGACAATGAGATTATGATGGCCGACCTTGAGGCTCTGCCAGGAATCAAGAAAGTGAACATCAAACCGCAGGTTGACCAATACTACTTCCCCGATGGCCACAGCATTATTGTTTTGGCTGAAGGCCGATTGGTGAACCTTGGCTGCGCAACCGGCCACCCGTCGTTTGTAATGAGCAACTCGTTCACCAACCAGACTCTTGCCCAACTCGACTTGTGGCAGAAGAAATATGAGGTTGGCGTTTACCGCCTGCCCAAATACCTCGACGAGGAGGTTGCCCGTCTGCACCTTGAGCACGTCGGTGCAAAGCTCACCATCCTGAGCCAGGCCCAAGCCGACTACATCGGTGTGAAGGTTGAAGGTCCTTACAAACCGGAGCACTATCGCTATTGATTGAAGGAGAGAAGAATTGAAGGATTGAATGTGTGAAGGATTGAATGTGTGAATGAAGAATCCCCGTCAGAGCTGCTCTGTCGGGGATTTTTTGTTGACACTGAACACATCCGCGCACAAAAAAAGCGCAACCGCCTCAAATGGGCAGCTGCGCTTCATTTTATCGCGGTTGGGCGATTTACTTGCCAAAGTAGCGTTTGAACAAACCGGCAAAGCCTTGTCCGTGACGGGCCTCGTCTTTGGCCATCTCGTGAACGGTGTCGTGGATGGCGTCGAGGTTGAGCTCTTTGGCGCGTTTGGCAATGCGCATCTTGTCCTCGCAGGCGCCGGCTTCGGCGTGCATACGTTTCTCAAGGTTGGTCTTGGTGTCCCAGACAACCTCGCCCAGCAGCTCGGCAAATTTGGCGCAGTGCTCGGCCTCTTCAAAAGCGTAACGCTTGAAAGCCTCGGCAATCTCAGGATAGCCTTCGCGGTCGGCTTGGCGGCTCATTGCCAGATACATACCAACCTCGGTGGCCTCACCCATAAAGTGCGCGTTCAGGTCCTTCTTCATCTGGTCGTCGGTGTCTTTGGCAACGCCAAGAACGTGTTCGGTAACAAAATTCAAATCAGCGTCGGCGGCAAGCTCTTTCCATTTGCCGGCAACAAGCTGTTTACACTGTGGGCAACGCTCTGGTGCCTCTTCGCCTTCATACACAAATCCGCAAATCGGACAAACAAATTTCTTCTTCATAACCGAAAGAATTTTAAAGATTTATTGATTTTAAAGCCTATTCTGTTGTTTAACTGGTGAATCGGTGAATTGTTTAAAAGTTTATCCCGATAGCTATCGGGGGCTTCGCTGTTTAGATAACTTACCATTCTCAACTTCTTAACCTCTTAACGCTTAACTCTCAACTTTTTCAACCTTCCAATCCTAATTCCTAAATAACTAATAATTTTCCGCCTTCACCTGGAAATACGACTGCGGATGGTCGCAGACGGGGCAAACCTCGGGGGCCTTTTTGCCAACCACAATGTGGCCGCAGTTCGAGCACTGCCAGATGGTGTCGTTGTCTTTCGAGAAGACCAGACCGCCCTCAATGTTGGCCAGCAGCTTGCGGTAGCGCTCCTCGTGCTCACGCTCAATCTTGCCCACCTCCTCAAACAGTGTGGCAATCTTGTCGAAACCCTCGGCGCGGGCGTCGGCGGCAAATTTGGCGTACATATCGGTCCACTCGTAGTTCTCGCCGTCGGCGGCGTCTTTCAGGTTGTCGATGGTGCTTGGCACAGCGCCGTCGTGCAGCAGTTTGAACCAGATTTTGGCGTGCTCCTTCTCGTTGGCAGCCGTCTCCTCAAAAATGTTGGCAATCTGCACGTAGCCGTCTTTCTTGGCCTTCGAGGCGTAGTAAGTGTATTTGTTGCGGGCTTGCGATTCGCCGGCAAAGGCGGCCTGCAAGTTGGCCTCTGTTTTTGTTCCTTTCAGATTCATAGTCTTGTCTTTTTTTGCGGCCGCTATCCTTAAAATTGGCAAATCTGCCGTTTAAAAGACCGCAACCAGTTGTTTTACAATTGTTTTTGTCATTCAGTCTCGCTCAAAATGCGCAGCTTCTCCTGAAGCTCCTGCAAGTAGTTTTTGGCTTTGTCAATCTTGCGGTTGATGTCTTTGATAAGAGCCTCCGAATTGGCCGATTTCGAGAAGAAACCCATATTGTTCTCATACAGAGTGATTTCGTTCTCAAGCTCGCGCATTTTCTGCACAATCTTGTTGCGCTCCGAGTATATTTTGCCTTTGGCCTGTGAGTTGGCCCAGTTTTCCACCTTTGCCTTGAAGTTGGTGCGCTCGCGCTCGCTGGCCTCAAGTTTCAGCGATTCAAACTGCGCGTTGATGGCGTCGCGGAAAGCCTTCTGCACCTCGTCTTTCTTGTTCAAAGGCACGTGACCCACGTTGGCCCATTCCTTCTGAATATCCATCAAGCGGTTCAGGTTGTCGGTGTTGTCGTCGCTCTTCACAAAATTCTTCACGCGCTCAATAATCTCCAGCTTCAGGTTGAGGTTTGCAGCCTCGCCCTCGTCAATCGACGAGAAGTGTGCCGCCTTGGCCGTGAAGAAATGGTCGCAGGCCTCGCGGAAGCGCTTCCACAGCGGCTCCGACTGCTTGCGCGGTATCTGGCCCACCTCTTTCCACTGCTTTTGCAAGCTGATGAGTATGTCGGTTGTCTTTTTCCAGTCGGTGCTGTCCTGCAGCTGCTCGGCCTTCTCACAAAGCTCAATTTTCTGCTGCATATTGCTTTTCTGGCTGGCCTTGATGTCTTTGTAGAACTCGCGTTTCTTGGCAAAGAACAGGTCGCAGTCGTTCTTGAAGCGCTGGTAAATCTTGCTGTTCTCCTTCTTTGGGGCATAGCCGATAGTGCGCCAAATCTCCTGAATCTTCACAATGTCGTTCGATTTCTCCTCCCAGTCCTTCGGTTTGTCGATGGCCGAGTTGATAATCTCCTCAACGCGCTCGCACAGAGCCGTTTTCTGCGCCAGATTCTGCACCTGCAGGTCTTTCTGCTTCTCAAAAAACTCCTGGTGCTTTTTGTTGATAATGGTTGTGGCGGCTTTGAATCGCTCCCAAACATCCTCTCTCTGGTCGTTTGGAACGGGGCCCAGCTCACGCCACTTGTCGTGAAGCTCCTGCAGAGCGCGGAACGCCTTCACCACCGAATCTTCAAGAATCAGCGCCTCGGCCTTCTCGCACAGCGCTATTTTCGCCTTCAGGTTCTCCTTCAGGTCAAGGTCGCGCAACTCCTTGTTAATCTTTATGTAATCGTAGAACTGCTCAACAGCCAGGTTGTAAGAGTCCCACAAGTGCTTCAGCTCCGACTGCGCCACCTGCCCAACGTCTTTCCAACGCTGCTGCAAGTCGCGGAAATCCTGGAAAGTCTTGTTGATTGACTCCTCGGTGTTAACCAGTTTCTTAATCTCCTCAATAATCTCGAGTTTCTTTTTCAGATTCTCCGCACGCTCGCTGTCAAGTTTCTGATTGTAAGCGTTTTTCTTCTCGCGGAACTGCGAGTAAAGCTCCTTGAAGGTTGACTCCTGATGCTCGTCGGCGAATTTGAAGCTCTCCGGCGCTCCGCCCTGCTCCACAAACTTCTCGCGGGCGGCCTGGCAGTCGGCGTGATACTTCTTGTAGAAAGCCGATTTAATCTCCTCAACCGCAACCACGATTGTCTCAACCGGATGGTTGTTGATGAGCTGGTTGAGCTTGGTCAGCAGCTCGGGGCGTTCGCATTTCGAGTAATCCTCGCTCTCCACCTGTTTCTCTCCGTCGAAGTCAGCCATATCGGCGGCCTCGCCGTCAGCTTCTTCGACCGATTCCTCGTCGGCCTCAGCGGCGGTTTCATTTTCAACTGCGTTTTCAACCTCAGCAGTCACATTGTTGGTTTCCTCTGCGGCAGCCGCACCATTGGCTTCAGGCTCGGCCGCACCATTGTTAAGAGCACCTTCTTCAGGTAATTCCTGTTCGTTTAAAATCTCTTGTTCCATCTAAATAAATGTTTATTTGACGTTTAGCGCGTGTGATAGCACACCATTGTTTCACAATTCTACGAAAATATAATTTATAGTTGAATTGCGAACGTTTTGCGGTTTTTATTTTTTCCCGATGGAGTAGATTTTAAATAAGTGTCAGCGTAACGGCCTCGCAGGTGCGCCCTCGCCTGTTCCTGCAATCAGACTGCTAATGCCGCTCACGGCGTGAGGCTTGCTGCCGCTGTAGGCATACGGGCCGAAATCGCTTTTGCGCTCCCGATAGTTATCGGGATTGCCGTTGCCAGAGTAATTGGCAGAGTAGGCGGCGCTGTTGACAGTCCAGTTGGTGAGGCGATCGGCGGCATCGTAGGTGGTGGTAACACCATTGGCGGTGCTTTGCTCGTAGTTGTCGACGTAGGGCGTTGTGGCTGCGAGGTTACAGTAATTATTGTATGTGTTAGTTTTTGTCATTATATCCGTTTCAGGCATTTATGGATATGCTATTGTAAAATTGCATTGTTTTAAATCTTCCAAACTTAAGTCATACCTTTTTAGTATCATATACTTATCTCGTATAACATTCCAATCGTATTTGTTTAGAGTGTCAGTATGAAAAATGAAAACAGATAATGTATCGTGTGGAAGGGTATTAAAAAACTTTTCCCACGCCATATGACTTTCTAAGCCTGGTCTGTTTACCTTAGTAATATCATATATAACCCACTCATTAGTTTCTGGTAATGAATCCGGATAAAATGTTCCATACTTTCCGCCATCTGCAAAATAGTAACCAATGGAATGCTCTGAATTATTAACTAAATTAATCTCATAAGAATAATCCATTGCCATTCTGCAATTAGAACATGTCGCTATTAATAATATGCCTAATAAACCTACGTATGTCTTTTTCATAACATCAGCCCCTTTCGTATTTTTGAATGTTATTTCTTTTGCCATTATCATTTTGGTTAGGTTAGTTCTAAAAAAACAGCCGGCCCCGAGCGTTCGGAACCGGCTGCTGAGTGTCGTTTGCCGGCGGCCTATCGGAAGCTTCCTCCGTACTTGACAACCTCGCTGTTGCGGTTGATTACCAGGAACGGGATTGTCTCCTTGTAGTCGGGGTTGTCTTTCACCATCTTCTTGTATTTGTTGATGATGAGCACCACAAGGTCGGAGTCGATGTTCTGGCTGAAACGCAGAATCTCGTCCTCGAAAACCTTGCCTTTTTTGGCTGTCTTTATACCATATATAATGTCTTTCTTGTCGAGCAGCTTCTTGGTGAAGTAGATGTTGTTGGCCATATCCTTCTTCTGATACTCGTCGTCGATGTATGGCTTGATGATGTTGATGTTGCAGTTGTAGTATTTCGACAGATATACAACCCACTGCAGAGTCTCTTTCATCTTCTTGTCGTGGTCGAGCGGCACAACAATCTCTTTGTAGTAGTCGTGTGTGGGCGCTGTGGTAGCTACAATGAACGGGATGTCGATAACCGACAGTATGTCAGTGATTTCCCTGATGCCGAGGGTTTCCTTCTCGGTCATCTTATAGGTGCGGCCGGTGATTACCAGATTGGCGTTGGCGTCTTTCATCAGTCCGTCAACGGTTTTGCTCTTGGTGCCAATCTCCACATCGATGAAAATGCGCTGTGGGTCAAGATTGTACTTCTGCACCATCTGGTTGGCGGCCTCTTTGATTTTCACCTTTTCCTCCTCATATTCGGCTTGCTTGGCGGCTTTGCCGAACAAACCGGGCGCCTTAATGAACCGCACCAGCATAATCTGGTTGTCAACCTCGTTAGCAAGCAGAATTGCGTGCTGCAGGGCTATCTCGCAAGTCTCGGTATAGTCCCAAGGTATCACAATAACGTCTTTTCTCGTCTTAGCCATATCCTATCAATTGAATAATCTACAAATTTAATTATTTTTTTCAACTAAACGCCTAATGGCCTCCAATTGATTGTTTTTGTTCACATCGCGCATCTGTTTCGCCGAATTTGTGAAGTATTGATGTCCCTCTATAAACTTGATTTGCATCAAGTTCCACTTGTCAATATCGTCCTCGATGGCGCCCCTCTCGCGCAGCTCGCGGTAGAGGTTGCCCGACACCGGAATAAAGTCGGCGCGGCCCAGATAGTCGAGGTCGGCGTCGCAGATTATCTGCTCAAGCAGCGCAACCGGCTTCGGCGGCAGCTTGGTCTTCATTATCAGGTTGCAGATGAAATCAATCTGCTCGGGGGTGTAATCGTATTTTGGCAGATACTCGCGCGCAATCTCGCAGCCGGCCTCCTCGTGGTCTTTGTAGGTGCGGGTGAAACCGGTGTCGTGGAACAGCGCGGCGGTTTTCAGCAGCAGCATCTCCTCGTCGGTGATGCCCTCGTGGCGGCCGATAATCTCAACCTGCGTTGTAACATCAATGGTGTGCTTCAGGTTGTGATAGTAGAGGTTCTTGGGCAGTTTCTCCTCAAGCATATTCAGCACAACCTCCTCAATGTCGTCGAAGCGGACAATGCCCAGGCGCGTCTGGAAGGCCTGGTTCGGCTTGATGCCCAATCCGCCCTCCGACAGGTGCGGACGGAAGCCCTCAATCAGGTACATATCAATCTCGCCCTTGTATTTCACGGGCATCTTACCCCAATACTGGCACACAAAATAGTCTTTCACAAGCTCGTAAGTCATTCCGGTGATGTTCACCTTGTTTATCTGGCCCGAGGCCTCCATACGGCTGGCAATATTCACGGTGTCGCCCCAGATTTCGAGCTTCTTCTTGTTTCCGGTGTTGTTGCAGAAAACCGGGCCGGTGTGTATGCCGATGCGCAGGTTCCAGCCTTTGTCGTTGCCGTACTGCACTTTCATCGACTGCATATACTGGTACATCTCGAAGGCGGCCAGCACCACCTCAATCGGGTTGGTGTGGTTCTTCTGCGGGATTCCGCCGGCGCACATATAGATGTCGCCAATCGATTTGATTTTCTCAATGTGGAACTTCCTCACCACCTCGTCGAAGTGGAAGAAGAAGCGGTCGAGGTCGTCAATAAGCTGTTCGGCGTTTTCGGTTTTCGATATGTTTGAGAATCCGTGCACGTCGGAGAACAGAACCGTAACCATCTTGTAACGAGTGGCTTTGTCTTTTGTCTTCTCCTTTGCCTTCAGTTTCTCGAACTCCTCTTTCGGCATATAATTGGCAACCAGCTCGTCGTATTTCATTTTTTGCGCCTGAAGCTCTTTGGTGCGGTCTGTAATCTCGCTTTCGAGCGAAAGTGTGGCGCGCAGAATCTTCAGCCGGCTCCAGAAGTAGATGGCGCAGACGGCGGCAACGGCAATCAGAATGGCCACCACAAAATCGATGATGCCGAACGAGCGGCCGTCGGTGAGTTTCAGTGTTGTCTGGTACGACAGGCCGCCATCGGTGCGGGCCTTGATGGTGATTTCGGCGTGGCGCGACGGCAGGTTGAATGTCACCGACGATTTCGACGACCATATCGGCTCCTGGCCGATGCCTTCGAAGCAGAATTCGCTTAGCATAAGGCGCGTCACATCATCGGGATTGATGGTCAGTGTGATTTTTTTTGTGCCGAGATGCTCGGCGAAGTTATACTCAATTTCGCCATCGGCATTGTCTTTCGACGACAGAATAACCCTCTCCTCAACAGCCACTCCAACATCGAACGCGCCCGCAACCGTTGACTGGGCGCGCGCGCAAAATGCTGATACAACCATACTTGACGATAGCACAAGTGCCGTCAAGACGGTAATTCCGCTAAATTTTCTCGTTGCCAAATTAGTCAGTATTAATGCCTTAAAAAGCGTTTCAAAATAAGCGTTTTATTGGTTCGACAAACCGAATCAAATATATGAATTTTTGATTTGTTTATCGAACGCACCGAAATATGTGACAAACTGCCGCACCTTTTTGACGAGCGCCCGAAAAACCGCTCCCGTCAAGTGTTTTTGCAGCAAGTTGCGGTCGGGCTGATATGCGTTAATTATCAATGCTTTGCGCAATAATGCGCACATTAGGCGATAATTTTCGGCCACGAAACGGCGCAAAAGGTATTTTTGCACGAAAATTGAGGAGAGCGCGCGACGTATGCAAACAAGCAACAGCATCGAGAACCTGAACATCAGCAAGCCGGTTGTCACCATCGGCTCGTTCGACGGGGTGCACCGCGGCCACCGCGAGGTGCTGCGCCAGCTCACCGATTATGCGCGGCAGACGGGCGGCAGCAGTGTGGTCATCACCTTCTGGCCGCATCCGGCAGCGGTTTTGGGCGGCAAGCAGACCGGCCTGCTTTCAACTCCCGACGAGAAGCTGCAACTGATGACCGAAACAGGCATCGACTGGCTCATAACTCTGCCTTTCACCCGCGAGTTCGCGCAGATGGAATACGATGTGTTTGTGACCGAATGTCTGGTGAAAAAGCTGCAAATCAGCACATTGCTCATCGGCTACGACAACAAGGTTGGCCGCAACGGCCGCGGACGCTTTGCCGAGGTTGAGGCGCTGGCGGAAAAGCTTGGTTTTGAGGTGCGGCAGCTTGAGGTGCTTGCCGCCGACACACAGCCCATCAGCTCCACAGCCATCCGCAACCTGCTCTCGGAAGGGCGAGTGATTGAGGCAAACCAACTGCTGGGGCGCCCCTACGGTCTTTCGGGCAAGGTGGTGAGCGGAAACCACATTGGCACCAAACTCGGGTTCCCCACAGCCAACATCCAGCCCGACGAGTGCAAGTTTGTGCCAGGCAACGGCTCCTACGCCATCCGCGCCAACATCGACGGAACCGAATATGCCGGAATGCTGAACATCGGCAACCGCCCAACCATTGCCGACGCGGGGCAGCCAACCATTGAGGCGCACCTGTTCAACTTCAGCGGCGACATCTACGGCCGCACTATTGAGGTGTTTTTTGTGGATAAAATCCGCGACGAGCGCCAGTTTGCCAACCTCGACGAACTCCGGGCGCAACTCGAAACCGACTGCCAGACGGTGAAAGGCTGGTTCGGAATTTAAAGCGCCAGCTCCTTTTGTCTCCCCCAATCGCCGGAAACTTGGTTAACAAAAAAAAGGGCGGCAGCCAATTGTATTGACCATCGCCCGTTGAAATCCTTAAAGTTAAAATCACCAATCGTCGTCGTTATCTTTGACGGGAGCTTTCGGAGTTACGGCCTCTTTGAGCTGTTTCTCAACAATTTCAGCAAACACGCAGCTTGCCACGTAAGCGCTCGAACCGATTTTTTTGCGGAGAGCGTCTTGCTCGTCATAGAACGGAGCGCATTTTTTCGGCGTCCAATTTGAACTGGTATTGATGACGTAATCCTTGATTGTCTGCACCAATCGCAGTTTGCCGTCTTTAATGTTGATTTTCACAATCATATTCACACTGACAATCTGATGCGGAAACGATACAACATTTTTCAGAGTTGTATTCACCACAAGCGCCCCCGACTCCTTGTCGTTGGTCTTGATTGACGAGCTTTTATCGGCAAAAGCCTTTGTGAACCAACCGCTTATGTTGTCGTAGATTTTGTCTTTGTCCATTCCCACGCACTCAATAACAGAGGTGTACGAGAGCTGGTCGTTTTTGTCGAGCTCAAAACGCGATTTCAGAGCTACAGCCGCCTCAGCATACTGATGTTTGTGGTCGGATTTGCCATCATACTTGTCAATATCATACTTTGCGAACGAGTCGCCGGTCAGAATTTGTGCCGATGCACCAAATGCGTTGAGCATCAAAACACCAAGAATCAGTTTTTTTGCTTTCATTACAATCTGTTTTTAATTGCCGCACTATGGCGACAAAGGTTAATTAGCACAAAGATAAAAAAACTGCGGCTTTTGTGCGATTTTATCTTCGCAAAAATATTCACGGCGGAAAACAAGACAGGCGGGCTGGCGCCCGCCTGACTCTTTTGTAAGCAACTATTAGTTTAATATAGGGACTAATTTTAGAGGCGTGAGATGGAGCCGCCGCTGTTCGACGACACGTTGACCATTGTGGGGTTGCCGCTGTAGCGCACCCGGCCGCCGCTTGAGGCCTCGGCTTCGAGGTTCACATTGGCGCTGACACTGACGCTGGCGCCCGACGACGCTTCGGCTTTGCCGTTGGCGGCTGTCAGCTTGTCGCCACTGATGCTTGCGCCGCTCGATGCGTCGAAATCAACATTTTGAGCCTTGCCGGCAAGCATCACGCTTGAGCCCGAGCTCGATTCGGCGGTAACCTTGTTGGCCTTCGCCATAGCGTTAATCCTCGCTCCCGACGAAGCCGCAAACACCAGATTATCACCCGTGAGCGTATCGGTTGTGACGGTTGCGCCCGAGCTGGCCACCACCCGCACAATGCCGATGGCTGTAACATCAACCTCAACCTTCTGCGGCATTCTTATGTTGCGTTTCTTATCCCAGTGAATCACCAAAGTGCCGTTTTTCACCTCGGTTTTAATATCGTCGATGTAGTCGGCAGGGGCCGTGACCACAACATTGTCGGCGTCGCCGATTACAACATTGACCTTGATGCCCTGGCCTACATCGATGCCAGTGAAACCCGAAACCTGACGGGTTGAGGTGGCATAATCGGAGTTGCGATTGATGGCGCAGCCGACGCTCAGCATCGAAACGCCCATTAACATTAGCAAAAGTTTTTTCATATCAGTTTTGTTTTAAATACACTACAATGACGATTGAAACCCCGAAACGTTGCAGCAGAAACCAATGTTTTATGAAGAAAAATCGCATTTTGTTAGTATAATATTGATTATCAGCCAATAGCATTTGCCGCTCGTTGTCGGTTTTGTAGGCGGCGGCAAGAAAATCTCACCTATATTTGCGTGAATGAGGCTCGGCCTTACACCTATTAATATATAGAGCGATGTCGGTAATGGCTAAAATACAATTGGTTGTCGGGCTTGCGCGGGCTTTCACGCTTGCGCGGATGGCCAACTCGGCGCGCATCAGGCTGTGCTCGCTTGCGCGGATACGGCGGGTGACATCGCGGCCCGAATCGCTGTCGGTGGAGCCGGCATCGGTGTGCAACCTGCGGTGCCCCGAGTGCACGCTGGGCGGCGGGCGGTTGCAGCGCCAAGGCCAGCTGATGGACGCGACCACCTTTGAAAACGCCTTGCAACCGCTGGCACCGTGGCTGGTGAGTTGCCAGTTTTTCCTCCAGGGCGAGCCAACTCTCAACCCGAACCTTTGCCAGATGATTGCCAAAGCGCACCAACACCGCATTTTCACCACCATATCAACCAACGGCCAGACACTCACCCCCGACCTTTGCCACGAGCTTGTCGGCAGCGGCCTCGACCAGATAATTGTCTCAATTGACGGCACCACGCAGGCGGTTTATGAGCAATATCGCGTAGGCGGCAGTCTTCAAAAGGCCATCGACGGCATTGGCAACATTGTGAGAGCGCGGCGCGAGCTGGGGCGCGGCAATCCGGCTGTAACGGCGCAGTTCATCGTCTTCCGCCACAACGAGCATCAGATTGCCGATTTCAAACGGCTGGCCCGCCAATGGGGCGCCGACCGCGCGGTGCTGAAAACGGCGCAGATTGAAACATCGGCAAACGCCACCGAAATGCCACCTCAAAACTCGAAATACAGCCGCTACCGCCTGGCCCCTGATGGCACCATTGCCCCGAAAAGGCGGTTCAACGCCAACTGCTTCCGCTTGCGCGGCACAATGGTGGTTGCCGCCAACGGCGATGTCGCGCTCTGCTGCTACGACAAAAACTGCCGGCACCGTCTGGGCAACGTCAACCAAACCGACGCCCTTTCAATTTGGAACAGCGTTGAGGCCGATAATTTACGGCGGCAGGTATGGGAGAAAGGGCTTGAAATCTGCCGTAATTGTGGTGGATGATACGCGTTTTTCGCGACGGATGCGGGCTTTTCAGGCGTCCGGAGCGGTCTTTTCGGCACAAAATCTGCCTAAAAAGCAATCGGCCATTATCCCGAAAGGGTGAAAAAAGGCGTTTTGGCACCTCAAAAAATGGTGAAAACGCACTAAAATAGCGGCATCTGGGGCGTAATAGGGGTAAAAAACGCCGAAATCGTCTATAAAATCGGTTTTTTCAAAAAAAAACGTGATAATCTGACAAAAACGTTTCCACAATTACAAACTTTCCCTATATTTACAATGCTTTAAGCATTTATCAATTTTGTTATACAACCTTTAAAACATTCGGTAATGAACAAACAAGAACTGGTTGCCGCTATGGCAGAAAAAGCTGGCTTGACTAAAGCTGACTCAGAAAAAGCATTGAATGCTTTCACCGCATCTGTTGCTGACGCACTCGCAAAGGGTGACAGTGTACAATTGGTAGGTTTCGGAACATTCGCAGTTAGCGAGCGTTCGGCTCGTACTGGCAAGAATCCTCGCACCGGTGCAAAACTTCAGATTGCTGCTAAGAAAGTTGCTAAGTTTAAAGCTGGCAAGGCTCTGGCCGACAAAGTAAACTAATTAAAAGCCCTCGGTTGAGGGCTTTTTTGTTGCTTGCCACCAAGGCTCGGCCTTGAATGCAGGCTAAAAATAGTGCCGCACAACACGGCACTTTTTTTGTGCCCGTTCACTAACGGTTTAGCCGTAAGTTGCGCCGAATTTGCTTCGAAAACCACCATCGCGGCAAGCCACAGGACGCACGGCCAGAGCCTTTGACGGCCTACAATCGGCTGATTGCAAAATAATTACCCTATCTTTTTAAGAGTCAGTACAGAATATTGCAAAAACAATTACTTTTGCACCCTCAAAAAATGGGCTAAAAATGAAGCAAATCAGAAACATTGCAATCATTGCACACGTCGACCACGGAAAAACCACATTAGTTGACAAAATCTTGCTGCAAACCAAGCAGTTCAAGGAGCACGCCGCCGGCGAACTCTTTCTCGACAACAACGACCTTGAGCGGGAGCGCGGCATAACCATCCTGTCGAAAAACGTTTCGATGGTTTACAAGGGTGTGAAAATCAATATTATCGACACCCCGGGGCACTCCGATTTTGGTGGCGAGGTTGAGCGCGTGCTGAATATGGCCGATGGCGTTCTGCTTTTGGTTGACGCCTTCGAGGGCCCGATGCCGCAGACACGTTTCGTGCTTCAGAAAGCCCTTCAAATCGGCTTGAAACCGATTGTTGTCATCAACAAAGTGGACAAGCAAAACTGCCGTCCCGACGAAGTTTGCGAGCAGGTGTTCGAGCTGATGTTCCAACTCGATGCCAACGAGGACCAGCTGGATTTTCCGGTTATCTACGGTTCGGCAAAGAACGGCTGGATGACCGACGACCTGAAAAAGCCGTCGACCGATATGCTGCCGCTGCTTGAGGCCATTCTGAAATATATTCCCGAACCGCACGCCGAGGAAGGCTCGCTGCAGATGCTCATCACATCGCTCGACTACTCGTCGTATGTGGGCCGAATTGCTGTGGGCCGCGTCCACAGAGGCACCATCCACTCGGGCGAGCAAATCAGCCTTTGCAAACGCGACGGCTCAATTGTGAAATCGCGCGTGAAGGAGCTCTACGTGTTCGAGGGAATGGGCAAGGCAAAGGTTGAGCAGGTTGAGGCCGGCGACATCTGCGCCGTGATGGGCATTGAGGGTTTTGAAATCGGCGACACCATTGCCGACAACGAGAATCCGGACGCTCTGCCGCCAATCGCCGTTGATGAGCCGACAATGAGTATGTTGTTCACAATCAACAACTCTCCATTCTTTGGCAAGGACGGTAAATTTGTGACATCGCGCCACTTGAAAGACCGTCTTGAAAAAGAGCTGGAAAAGAACCTGGCGCTGCGCGTTGAGCCGACCGACTCGGCCGATGCGTTCACCGTTTACGGCCGCGGCGTGCTTCACTTGTCGATTCTGATTGAGACAATGCGCCGCGAGGGCTACGAGCTGCAAGTTGGTCAGCCACAGGTGATTATAAAGGAAATTGACGGCGAAAAATGCGAGCCTGTTGAGGAACTCACCATCGACCTGCCTGAGGACTGCTCGGGCAAGGCAATTGAGATGGTGACACGCCGCAAGGGCGAGCTACTGAATATGGACCGCAAGGGCGACCGCGTTCACTTGGATTTCAAAATCCCGTCGCGCGGCATTATCGGCCTGTCGAGCAATATGATGACCGCCACCGCCGGCGAGGCTGTGATTGCGCACCGCTTCATCGATTTTGAGCCTTACAAGGGCGAGATTGAGAAGCGCATTAACGGCTCGCTGATTGTGATGGAAAGCGGAACCAGCATCGCCTACGCGCTCAACAAACTGCAAGACCGCGGCAAATTCTTCATTGAGCCGATGGAAGAAGTTTATGCCGGTCAGGTTATCGGCGAAAGCACCCGCCCGGGCGACATCGTGATAAACGTGACCAAGACAAAGAAACTCACCAATATGCGAGCTTCGGGTTCTGATGAGAAGGTGTGCATTGCGCCACCGGTGAAATTCTCGCTCGAAGAGGCGCTTGAGTACATCCAAAAAGATGAATATGTGGAAATTACGCCGCACTCAATGCGTCTGCGCAAGATTATTCTCGACGAAACCGAGCGCAAGCGCGCCAATATGCGCGAGCAGAGTTTGAACGCATAAAAAGGGTTGATAACATAACGAAAAAATCCCGAAGGGTTGCTCCTTCGGGATTTTTTCTTTCGGTCATATGGCTTAAATCTTCAACTCTCTTCCGTAGTAAAAATCCAGAATCTTGATTCGGAACAGATACTCGTATTTGGCCTGAATGAAGGTTGACTGCGCCTGAGCAAGGCGGTTTTTGGCTTCATTGAACTCGAGCGGCGTCACAATGCCCAAATCGAATTTCTCTTTCACATAGCGGAACGACTCGTCGGCGCTGCTCACGGCCTTCTGGCTCGACTCGTAGCGCTTCAGGGCGGCCTGCGCGTTCACATACACCTGCTGAATCTCTTTCAAAAGTGTGTTTTTGGCCTGCTGTAGTTCGAGTTGTGAGTTTTGGTATTGCAACTTGCTGTTTTTCACGCTTGTGCGAGCCTGCCAGCCGTTGAAAATGGGTATGTTCAGCGACAATCCGATGTTTTTGCTGCCGTGAAGGTCGAGTTGGTCGTTCAGCGACGGGTTATCTATTCCCGACATTTTGTAGTAACTGTTGCTGTAGCCCGCATTGGCGCTCAGCGACGGGTATTGCTGCGCCTTTGCTACGGCAATCTGGCGGTCGGCACTCTCCACGGCCAACTCGCGGCTCTTAATCTCGGGCCGCTCCTCAACTGCGTGCTCATAAACCGTGTCAACCGACAGCAGCGTGGCTGCCACCTGGTCGAAATCAATGTCAGGTACAACTATGTCAAAATTCTCGTTAACAGGCAGTTCCAGCAGTTGCTGAAGAGTGATTTTCGAAATCAGCAAAGAGTTCTCGCGGTTGGTCACGTCGAGTTCCTCCTGCGCCGCTTGCGACTCGGTCTCAAGCAGTTTGCCAGCGGCCAGTTTTCCCGCCTCCACCTGCTGGCGGTTAGTCTCAATCTGCTCGTGCGTCAGTTGCAGTTGCTCCTGCGCCGTGGCCAGCAACTCCTTGTTCAGCAGAACGTCGAGATAGGCTGATGTGATGTTCAGCGATATATTGTTCTTGGCTTGCTCCAGATTCTGCAAAGCCGCTTCGTAGTTGAGTTTACTCACTTTTATCTGGTTGTATTTCGACAGACCGTTGAACAGCGTCATATTGGCCGAGATGTGGCCCGATGTCGTTGATGAGTTGTTATTGACGAAGGTGTTGTCGCTGCGCGTTGATTGACCGAACGAGAACGACTGGCTCAACCCCGCGTTCACGCTTGGCAGCACGCTCAGGCGCGTCTGCTCATACGAGTTCTGTTGCTGCTCAACGCTCAACTGCTGCTGCTTGATGGTTATGTTGTTGTCGATGGCGTAACTGATGCAGCGCTCCAGCGTCCACTCGTCCTGAGCCGCAGCCGCGTTTGCAGCCATTGCAGCCACTACCAATATTGCTAACTTTTTCATTGTTGATTTTTTTTTGGGGTGAATCGGTGAATCGGCCAATCGGTGAACCGACATTTCGATTAACCGATTAACCAGTTAACCGATTCAACGTATTAATTAATCACCGCATTTCCCTTCAGTTTGTCCTCCCAGTCGAGACCGTTTTTAATCTCGATGTTGATGCCGTCCGACAGGCCGATTTCCACATTGCGGCGCTCAAAGCGCTGTTCGGCCTCCGTTGAGTCGCTCACCAGGATGTTCACAAACGAACTGTCGTTCTCAAAGAAGAGCAGGCCCTCTGAGATGGCCATAACGCTGTCGTGGCGGTCGAGAATGATGTCGGCGTTGGCGCTGTAGCCCGAGCGAATGAACTGGTCGTCGCGCAGCTTCACCTTCGCCTTAATCTCAAACTGCACCGCGCCGTTCTCCTCAACGCCCTTTGGCGAGATGTACTCCAGCGTGGCGTCGAAATGCGTGTCGACGATGGCGCCGACGGTCAGGTCAAGGTTCATACCCTCGTGGATTTTGCCCACCTCGCTCTCGTCAATCTTGCCCTTGAAAATCATATCGCTCATATCGGCCACCACGGCAATGGTGGTGCCGTCGTTGAAGGTGTTCGACTGCGTCACACTGTTGCCCTCGCGGATGGGCACGTCGATAATCATTCCGTTGATGGTTGAGCGGATGAGCGTGTTGGTGGTGTTCTGCGCCTTCTTGCTCACGCCGTCTTTGATGATTTCAAGATTGCTCTGTGCGTTGTTGTAGTTTTCAACAGCCTGATTGTAAGCTAGTTCCGATTGCTGAAAATCGCTCTCCGAGATAACCTTGCGCTCAAAGAGTTGCTTCTGGCGGTTGTAGTTGATGGTCTCGTTGTCGAGATTCATTTTCTGCATTTTCACCTGCGATTCGGCTGAGTTAAGCGATTGAACGTCAGGAATAATCTTCACTTTGGCAATCACCTCGCCCTCCTTCACCATTGAGCCAGCCTCAAGGTAGATTTCCTGCACAATGCCCGAAACCTGCGGCTTGATTTGAATCTCCTTGCGCGGCACAATCGAGCCCGTCGCCATTGTTTTGTTGATGATGTTGGTCTTCTGCGGCTTCTCAATGTTGTAAACCACAGGCGCCTTCTTGTTTTTGTTGGCCAGGAACACGATTGTCCCGATGAAAAGCACAATCACAAAAACCAAAGCCAGAATTTTAAAAAACTTTTTCATTTTATTGATGTTTAATTGTTTAATCGTTCAATTGTTTGCCTGCCGTAGAGACGTGGCGCGCCGCATCTCTACAATATGTTTTGTTTCGTAATTCGTAATTCATAACTCATAACTTTTATTTATCACTCCTCCCTAATCGCGTCAATCGGTTTGATTTTCACCGCACGAAGGGCGGGAAGCAGACCGGCGGCGGCTCCGGCCACAATCAGTATGGCAAGGCAGATGAGCCCCACGCCAAGGTTGATGCCGGGGTTAAGAAAGATGGTGTCGCTGCTGGCCAGAACAGCGCCCAGTCCCTCATTGATGAGCACGCCCAGCACAAGCCCCAAATATCCGGCCACGACCGTAATCATTACCGCCTCCGTCATAATCTGGCGGATGATGCTGGCCGGTGTGGCCCCGATGGCGCGCTTGATGCCAATCTCCTGCGTGCGCTCCTTCACAATCACCAGCATAATGTTGCTGATGCCAATGATGCCCGCCAGCAGTGTGCCCAGACCAACAAGCCAGATGAGCAAATCAACGCCCAGAAAAAGGTTCGTTATCTGCCCGAACTGTTTGGCTAAGTTGATGTGCTGCAAGGCATCGCTGTCGTCGGGCGACACGTCGCGGTGGCGGCTGCGGATGAAGCGCATAACCTCCTCCTCAACATCACCGATGGACTTGTCTTCCGGCGCACCAATAATTAGCATTCCAACGTTATCTCCGTAGTTGTAAGTCTGTTGTGCTGTGGTGAACGGAATGCGCACGGCCGTTTCGGGGTCGAAATTAATGTGGATGCGAGAGTTGGTGTTGTAGGTTCCAACCACCGTGTAGTAGGCGCTGCCCACGCGGATGCTCTTGCCGATTGGCTCCTCTCCGTTGGGGAACAGGTTGTCGCGCACACGCGGCCCGATGACGCACACCTTGCGCCGCTCGCGAATATCCATTTCATTGATATACCGGCCTTTGTCGATTTTCAGATACTCAACCTTAGTTGTTATCGGATATTCGCCCACCACGTCACAGTCCGATTTGCGTAGGTTGTATTCAGCGCCCGAACTGCTCCACGGCGTGATGCGCGGAACAACATACAAGTCAGGGTAATTCCGGTTCAGAGCCTCCACATCGCTGTTCTTGAAGTTCCAGTAACGGTTGCGTTTGAAACCGCCGTAGGGTATGGTTGTGCGGCTGGTGAACATAATTGATGTGTTTTTGGCATTCTCACTGAACTGCGCCTCAATGCCGTTCTGCAAACCGTTGCCAGCTCCATAAAGCGTTATCAGCATAAACAGTCCCCAGAACACGCCGAAAGCCGTCAGGATTGACCGCGTCTTGTTCTTGACGATGGCCTGCCAAATCTCCTTATATAATTCTCTGTCGAACATTTTTCTGTTGTTGAATCGTTTAATCGGTCAATTGTTGAATCGTTTAAAGTTTAGAAGGTTTAGACGCTTCGCTGTTTAGAAGTTTAGGCGCTTCGCTGTTTAGTTTAAAATATCTCATCTTCTTATCCATTTTGCCATTCCATTTTGTTCGTTCTAAATTCTAATTCCTAACTCCTAATTCCTAAATTCTAACTCCTAAATATTAACTCCTCCCTGCTATTCGTACCTCAGTGCCTCAATAGGCTTAATGCGTGCCGCCTTCAGGGCGGGAATCAGGCCGGCAATGGCGCCGCATACCACAAGCAGCACGGTGGCGCCAATGGCGATGCCAAGGTCGGCATTCGGATTCAGAAACATATTCATATCGCCGGCGGCATCTGTCGATACGGGCCGGTTGGCGATAATCTGGTCGTTGATGTAATCGACCACCTCCATCACGGCCACGCCGAACACCATTCCGAAATAGCCCGCAATCAATGTTATGCTCACCGCTTCCGACAACACCAGGCTGACAACCGAACTCGGTTTTGCTCCAAGAGCCTTGCGCACGCCAATCTCGCGGGTGCGCTCCTTCACCACAATCATCATAATGTTGCTCACGCCCACAATGCCCGAAATCAAGGTACCAATGCCGATGAGCCAAATGAAGATGCTGATGCCGTCGAACAGTTTCATTGTCGTTTCGTAATCCTCAAGGTCGTCGCTAATCCAAACGGCCCGGTCATCGTCGGGACTGAACTTGTGCAGCGCGGCTAACTTCTTGCGCAACTCACCTTTAATTGCCTTGCTCTCCTCAACATCGACTTCAGGCGCGGTGGTGAGCTGGAAGAACGACACGCGGTCTTTGCCCCCTTGCAGTGTCTGCGCTGTGGTGTAAGGCATATAAATGAAACGGTTGTCCCATTCGGCATCCTTGTAAACGCCCACCACGCGGAACATACTGTTGTTGATTTTCACGTACTCGCCAATGGGGTCGGTGTCGGGGAAGACGGTTTTCACCACGTCGGTACCAATGGTTACCACCTTGCGTTTCAAGCGGATATCGGTATCGTTGATGAATCGGCCTTTTTCGATTTTCAGGTTCTCGCTCACCACAATGTCGGGATAGACGCCGCGCGACGAGAAACTGCCATAGTTGGCGCCGTGGCTCACACTCGAACTCCACAACTGCAGCACGGGAACCATTGTGGCTAGGCCGTCCTGCTTGCCGAGCATCTTGGTGTCGCGGCTGTCGAACTCAATGCGGCGGTTCTTTCCGTAGCCGCTGTGCTCCATACTCGTCCATTGCGGATAGACCATCACAAGGTTTTTGGCATCGCTCTCAAAGTTCGACATCACGGCGTTTTTCAGGCCGTTGCCCGAACCCAGCAGCACAATCAGAATGAAGATTCCCCACGCCACGCTGAACGCGGTGAGCACGGTGCGCAGTTTGTTCTTGCGCATCGTCGAGAAAATCTCCTGCCATTTGTCTAAATCAAACATTCCTTGGCGATTTTAATCTTGTTCAGGGTATCGGATTCAATCACGCCATCTTTCAGAAAGACAGTGCGATTGGTCATATCGGCAATGTCGCGCTCGTGAGTTACAATGATTATGGTCTTGCCCTCGCGGTTCACCTCCTGCAGAAGGTCCATCACCTCGTACGAAGTACGGGTGTCGAGAGCGCCTGTGGGCTCATCGGCCAGAATCACCTTGGGATTGGCAATGAGCGCCCGCGCAATGGCAATGCGCTGCTTCTGTCCGCCCGAGAGTTGGTTGGGCATATGGTCGGCGTGAGTGGCCAGCCCCACGCGCTCCAGATACTCGTAGGCAATCTGGTTGCGCTTTTTGCGGTTAACGCCTTGATAATAAAGCGGAAGCGCCACATTCTCAAGCGCGTTTTTGAAAGTTATCAGGTTGAACTGCTGAAAGACAAAGCCCAACATTCGGTTGCGGAAGGCGGCGGCGCGTTTCTCGCTCATATTGCGCACCAGCTCGCCGTTAAGGTGGTAGGTGCCCTCGTCGTAGTTGTCCAAAATGCCCAGAATGTTGAGCAGCGTTGACTTGCCGCTGCCCGAACTGCCCATAATCGACACCAGCTCGCCCTCGGCAACACTCAGGTTTATGCCCTTGAGCACGTGCAGCGGCTCGCCTCCGGTGAAATACGATTTATGCAGATTTTCGATTTGTATCATTACTTTTTTTCGATTTACACAACACAAAGACTGCCTATGTTGCGCATTGTTACATAAAATTTGAAGTTTTTTTAAAGAATCGGCAAAACCAAGTTACGGCTGAAAATCACACGCCTTACTCGTTGCTGGCACCATCGCCTTTTAATTTCGGATTCTCCAGATGCCGTGTACTGTCGCGCTGCGTTTTCTTCTCAATGCTACGCGCGAAGGCTTCCGTCAGATTGACGCCGGTTTGATTGGCAAGGCAGATGAGAACCCAAAGCACATCGGCCATCTCGTCGGCAAGGTTCTTCTGGCGGTCGCTCTCCTTAAACGACTGCTCGCCGTAGGTGCGGGCAATGATTCTGGCCATCTCGCCCACCTCTTCGGTGAGCAGAACCATATTCGTCAGTTCGCTGAAATAGCGCACGCCGTAGGTCTGAATCCACTCATCGACCTGCCGCTGCGCCTGCTCAATGGTTATTTCCATAAAAGTTAGTTTTTGTTTAATGATTCGGTAATTCAATCACTCCGTACTCTCAAACGTATCGTCGAACAAAAAATTGTTGTACGGATAGCGTTCGGCGTGAATTGCGCGCGCCTTGTCGTAAATCAGGTTGCGGAACTCTTCGATGTTGACGTGCTCGGTGGCCGAAATGAAAATGCACGGCAGGTTGTTTTTAGCTATCCACGAGCGCTTTAGCTCATCGAGAGAAACGTTGGCGCGGGTTGGCGGCATCATATCGAACTCATCCTGAGGCTCGTAGTGATAGTTGTCAATCTTGTTGAACACCACGTATGTAGGGATATTTTGTGCGCCAATTTCTTGCAGGGTGCGGTTCACCACATCAATCTGCTCCTCAAAGTTGGGGTGCGAAATGTCGACAACGTGAAGCAGAATGTCAGCCTCGCGCACCTCGTCGAGCGTCGATTTGAACGACTCAACAAGATTGTGCGGCAGCTTGCGGATGAACCCTACGGTGTCCGACAGCAGGAACGGCAGATTGCCGATAACCACTTTTCGCACTGTGGTGTCGAGCGTGGCAAACAGCTTGTTTTCAGCAAAAACCTCGCTTTTGCTCAACATATTCATTATGGTCGATTTGCCCACGTTGGTGTATCCCACAAGGGCGATGCGCACCATCTGCCCGCGGTTTTTGCGCTGCGTGGCCATCTGCTTGTCGATTTTGCCGAGCTGCTCTTTCAGGTGCGATATTTTGTCGAGGATGATTCGGCGGTCAGTTTCTATCTGCGTCTCACCCGGGCCGCGCATTCCAATGCCGCCCCGCTGGCGCTCAAGGTGCGTCCACATTCGCGTCAAGCGTGGCAGAAGATATTGATATTGTGCAAGTTCTACCTGCACTTTGGCGTGGGCGGTTTGTGCACGCTGGGCAAAAATGTCAAGAATGAGATTGGTACGGTCGAGCACGCGGGCCTTGAACATATTCTCAAGGTTACGCAGCTGCGTGGGCGTCAGCTCATCGTCGAAGATGACAAGGTTCACCTCGTTCTGCTCGACAAATTCGGCCACCTCCTTGATTTTTCCCGTTCCCAGAAATGTCGCACCATTCGGTTTGTCGATTTTCTGCGTGAACCGTTTGACGGGAATGGCTCCGGCCGTGTCGGCCAGAAAGGCCAGCTCGTCGAGATACTCGTTCACCTTCGTCTCGTCCTGCTCCTGGGTTATGATGCCCACCAGCACCGCCGTCTCACGACGTTCCTCTCTGATAATGTTTATTTTACCCATATTTCCGCCTGCAATAAAGTGCGCAAAAGTACAATTTTATTTTGATGTGGATAAGGTTCTTCTTGGCGCAAACAAAACCGCAAAAAATGAAAAAACAGCAACCCACAAAACAATCTTTTTGACAATAGCCCTAAAATATTCCTCATATTTCCTTACATTTACCATTCAAACACATTAAAAAGAAGATATCTATGAAAATAACAGCAAACAACCTTAACGGACAGGCAACGCTCACCATCAGCGGGCGGATGGACACTTCCGCCACAGCCCAGGCCGCTGCCGAAATCGACAGCCAGCTGGCGGCTTGCGGCAAATTCGACACTTTGACCTGCGACGCTTGCGGGCTTGAATACATATCGAGTTCGGGACTGCGTATTCTGCTTGGGTTGGCCAAGCGCTACCCGGGTTTCCGTGTCACCGAGGTTTGCCCCGACGTTTATCAAGTGCTTGAAATGACGGGCTTTACAAAGATTATGAACGTCGAGAAGGCTATGCGGCGTTTCAGCGTCGACGGTTGCCAGATTATTGGCCGCGGCGGCGTTGGCGTGGTCTATCGCATCGACGACGACACCATTATAAAAGTGTTCCGCGAGGGCACCACCATAGATGAGGTGCAGACCGAAATTACAATGGCCAAAGAGTCGTTTGTTTTGGGTATGCCCACAGCCATATCGTTCGACATTGTTCGTGTCGGCAGCCAGTATGGTCTTGTGTATGAGTTGCTTAAAGCCGATACGCTGACCGCTTGCCTGAAACGAGAGCCGCAGCGCATCGACGAGTTTGCAAGGCTCTACGCCAGTCTGTTCCGCCACTTGCACGACATCAAGGTGCCAAAAGGGGGCAGCATTCCTTCGTGCATCGAGCGCGAGGAAGAGGCCGTGCGCATTATCAGCCGCTATTTCGACGCGCCGTCAACCGACCTTATGATGCGCATAATCCAGTCAATCCCGCAAGGCGACCGCCTTCTGCACTGTGACCTTCAGACCAAAAACGCAATGCTGCAGAACGGCGAGCTGATGCTAATTGATATGGGCGAAGTTGGCTACGGACACCCGATTATCGATTTGGGACATTCCTATTCGGCAATGGTGTCGCTCGTGGGCGATTACGAGCAGATTATCGGCCTTCCGCAGCAGTTGGCTAACGATATATGGTTGAAGATGATACAATATTATTTCGAAGGCCAGAGTGCCGATTTCATCAAGCACCGCACCGAGCAGATTGCGGTTGTGGGCTGTCTGCGCAACTTCACGTGGCTGTCGTTGAGCAACTCGTTCCCCGACGAGGTGATTCGCCACTGCCAGGAAATCTTTGCCGAACGACTTACCAAACGGAAAGACTACATAATATCGGTTTGCGACACATTTAAAGATTGGACATTAGAATAATAAAGGCGAGCCGCTTCGCGGGAAATTGAAAGAAAATTTATAAAGGATTGATATTTGGGATTTTATAACAATTTTTAATCGAATTTTCTAAAATTTTCCGCCCGTAAGGGCGCTAAAAAATAAATTATCGAGATGAGCACGAATTTTAAAGAATGGCGTAAGTCACTGAAAACCAAATCGACTTTGGCCATAATCATAACCGCCGCAGTGTTGATTGAAACAACATCGGCGGTGCAGTACAAATTTGCCAGCGATGGTATCCGCGAGGAGGTTCAGCATCGCGCCGAGAGCGAGTTGAAAGTTCGCAACCTGAAGATTAACAATGTGATGAACGCTGTTGAGGTGGCGGTGCAGAATATGGAGTGGATTGTTGAGTTATGTCTCAGTCAGCCCGACACAATGTACGCCGTAACACGCAAAATGCTCACTTGTAACGATATAATCGTGGGTAGTGCCGTGGCTTTCGAGCCGAACTACTATCCCCAAAAAGGCCGTCAGTTCTCGCCTTATTCATATAAAACCGAAGACGGCACCATCCGCAGCAAACAATTGGGTACCGACGATTATGAGTACCACGAGATGGAATGGTACGCTGTGCCAATGCGCAACAACCGTCCGCACTGGAGCGAGCCTTACTACGATGAGGGCGGCGGCGAGATGATGATGTCGACCTACTCGATGCCAATTCACGACGCCACAGGCCGCACGGTGGGCATTTTCACCGCCGATGTGTCGCTCGACTGGCTTGGCGAAGTCATCAACGCCAACCACATCTATCCGTCATCGGTGAATATGATGATTTCGCGCTCTGGCCAGATGATGGCCTGCCCCGTTGAGAGCCTTGTGATGCGCACCAATATTATCGACCTAACATCGGGAATCAAAGACACATCGGTTGAGCGTGTGAACCGCGAGATGATGTCGGGCGGCAGTGGTTGCGCCACCATCACCGACGACGACGGAGAAGTGAACTACGTCTATTACGCGCCTGTCGATAACGGCACGGGCTGGTCGATGGCGGTTATCTGCCGCGACCGCGAGATATACGAGGGTTTGCGCACGGTGGGCTTGAATCTGTTCGGGTTGATGATTATCGGTCTTGCGCTTTTGGGCTTCATCATAATGCGTACAATCCGCAGCATCAATAAGTTACAGATTGTGAACGCCGAAAAGGAACGCATCGGCAGTGAGTTGCACATTGCCAGCGAGATTCAGAAAGGTATGCTGCCGAAGATTTTCCCGCCGTACCCCGAGCGCGACGATATTGAGATTTACGGTCATCTGGTTCCTGCCAAGGAAGTTGGTGGCGACCTGTTCGACTTCTATATCCGCGACGAGAAACTGTTTTTCTGCATAGGCGATGTGTCGGGCAAAGGTGTTCCCGCTTCGTTGGTGATGGCTGTCACAAGGGCGCAGTTTCGTACGCTGTCGGCGCACGAGTCGTCGCCCGACCGCATTGTCACGGCTATGAATGATGCAATGTCGGAAATGAATGACGCCAATATGTTTGTAACGTTCTTCATTGGCGTGCTCGACCTACCGACGGGCCGTATGCGCTACTGCAACGCAGGCCATAACTCGCCGCTGCTCATTGGGTCGGGTGTGGGTCCGCTCAAGTGCGGCTCAAATATTCCAATTGGTGTGATGCAGGGCTGGAAATACACCACCCAGGAGACGCATATCGACTGTGGCACAACCGTTTTTCTGTATACCGATGGCCTGACCGAAGCCGAGAACACCGACCACGAACTTTTCGGCGACGACCGTATGGTTCAAGTGTCGCGCGAGGCCCTTGCCGCAGGAATCCATCAGCCCGAAGTGTTCATTGGCCGTATGAGCGATGCCGTTCGCGACTTTGTTGGCAATGCCGACCAGAGCGACGACCTGACAATGCTGGCCGTTCAGTACACCAAGCAACAGATTGACGAGAAATTCCAGCGCAGTGTGACGCTTCACAACAATATCGATGAGATACCGAGTCTGGCCGAATTTGTCGAGGGCGTGTGCGAGGCCGTAGGTTTCGACGCATCATTGACAATGCAGATGAATCTTGCCATTGAGGAGGCTGTGGTGAACATTATCAACTACGCCTATCCGCAAGGAACACACGGAGTTATCAATATCAAGGCGCAAGCCAACGATGTACGTCTGAAGTTTGTCATAACCGACAGCGGAGCCCCATTTGACCCAACCGTCAAAGAGGATGCCGACATCACTCTGTCGGCCGAACAGCGCCCCATCGGCGGTTTGGGAATACACCTTGTGCGCCAGTTGATGGACACCATCAACTATGAATATACTGATGGACAAAACGTGCTGTCGTTGAGGAAGAAGTTGAAATAGTTAGGAGTTAGAATTGAGGATTTAGGAGTATAAAGGGCTATAAAAAACTAAACCCACCGACTTGACTTTCGTCAGGGGACGGTGGGATTCAACAATGCAAATATAGGAAAGATTTTTGATAAGGCAAGACATACAACAATTTTTTTCGATAAAGAAATGAAATACAAAGATTTTGAGAAAATACTATCGCAAGAACGAATGAGTCGCTACTTAATTGCCTGTGGTGGCGATACGCGCAAGGCGATGACTCTTTACCGATACAATTTACAACTCTCGCAAGAGGCGTTCACAATAATAAGTTGCTTTGAAGTGGCATTGCGTAATGCTATCGACAACCATTTGGTATCTATATTAGGTGCGGAGTGGCTTAAAAATTCTATTATGAACGGAGGTGTGTTTACGAATCCAGTACTTCATAAAACTTATGATATTATAAATTACGCCTATATCAAATTACGCAGTTCAGGAACTTACTCACATTCAAAATTATTGGCAGAAATGGAATTTGGTATATGGAAATATATGTTTTCACCTATACAATATCGAGTTACAGGGCAACAACTTTTGCGTATTTTCCCAAATAAGGCTCGTTCAACGCCCGAAACACAATACAATCGCACATACATTTTCAACGAACTTGACAAAATCAACACCCTGCGCAACCGCATAGCGCACCACGAGCCAGTTTGTTTTTCGTTGCAGCAACCCGTAATCGATACAGCTTATATTCTAAACGAATATCAAAAAATCCAAACTCTCTTTATGTGGATGGGTATCGACAACCGCGCCCTGCTCTATGGTCTCGACCATATCCAGCAGGTTTGCGCAAGAATTAGCGAGTTGAAATCTTAAAAACGATTTTGATTTTTTTAAGTAATTTGCCAACATAATTAACACGAAAATGAACAGCACAATCTTTCTCGGTTTGAACGGTTACGCCTGGATAACCATTGCCACCATTGCGGGCATCTTCGTTGTTATGGCGCGGACTCGCATACGGGCGGAGGTTGTCTTTTTGGGCGCGCTCACGGTGCTGCTCGTCACGGGTGTTGTGACGGAGGAGGAAGGAATGGCGGGGTTTGGGTCGGAGCCTGTGGTGGTGCACGCGGCATTTTTCGTCATTATTGCGGCGCTCATTCACACGGGCGTGCTCTACTGGCTGTCGAAAAACGTGCTTGGAACGCCCAAAACACGCGTGGGCGCACTGTTGCGGCTGATGATTCCCGCCAGCGTGCTCTCGGCCCTGATGAACTCGGTGAACATTGTGGCGCTGCTCATTGATGCTGTGAAACTTTGGGCTCACAAACTCGGCGTAGCGCCGTCGAAACTGCTTCTGCCGCTGAGTTACGCTGCCGCGATGGGCGGAATGTGCACACTGCTCGGCAACTCGTCGAACTTGGTGATTGCGGGCCTTTATCTGAACCAGACAGGGCAGACGATGAACATTTTTGAACCGCTCGTTCCTGGTCTGATACTCACCGCCATTGGCACCGCCGTGGTGATAGCGCTTCAACGGCTCATTCCAGAGCGCGACTCGTCGGAGCACACTTTTGAAACCACCAGCGACTACACAGTGGAACTGCTTGTGCCCACCGACAACCCAGCCGTAGGCTGCTCGGTCGAAGAAGCGGGACTCTACAACGTCAAGGGCGGCTCGCTGGTCGAGATTGTGCGGTTCGACAAGGAAGTGATAATGCCCGTGCCCAAGACCGAATGGATTCTGGGCGGCGACCGACTCATCTACGCTGGACAAATCAACGAGATTCTGGAACTGAAGCGAACCCACGGCCTTGCCGCCGCCGACCACCACGTGTGGAGCATAAACGATATCGACACTAAACGCAAGATGCGCACCGCATACATAACCTTCGGTAGCGACCTTATCGGCAAATCGATGACGCAGTGCGACTTTGAACAGAAAAACGACGTTGTGCTTGTGGCTGTGGCGCGTCAAGGGCAGCGTGTTGACGGACAGCCGCGTGAGATAACGCTTCAGGCAGGTGATACGCTTCTGCTGGAATGTCCCGCAAAGGGCGAGAGCCAACTCGAGACCAACAACCGCCGCAGTCTGACATTCTTCGATTCGCATTTTGTGCCCGAAATCGGCTCAAAGACAATCACTTCGGCAGCCATACTGTTGCTGATGTTCATTTTCTCGTCGTTCCACGTGATGCCGCTTATGGCCACAACAATGCTGGCCGCCGGGCTGATGCTCGCCTTCAAATGCTGCCGTTTCGACAGCGTGGTGAAATACATCGAGTGGGACATTCTGCTCATTCTTGGCGCCACCGTGGTCTTTTCAACGGCCATCACCAAAACCGGTATTTCCGATGCGCTGGCTCACAATATCATCGACATTTTCGGCAGCAACCCCTACATAATTCTGGCTGTGATGTGCCTGATTGCGTCGGTGGTGAGCGAGTTTGTGAGCGATGTTGGCGCAGCCGCCATTTTCTTCCCCGTGATGTACGGTCAGGCCGAAATGTTGGGCTGCAACCCGATGCCGTTTGTTATGTCGCTGATGCTCTGCGTCACGTTCAGTTACTCGTCGCCCATTGGGTCCATTCAGAATATGCTTGTTTTCGGCCCAGGCTCGTTCCGTTTTTCCGATTTTGCGCGGGTGGGCGTCTGGCTTCACATTGTTCTGCTTGTAGCGATGCTGGCCGTTGTAAATATTATGTATCCAATGTATATTTGACATCAAAATTGAAACGAATATGAAAACCGAAATTCAACAACAAGGCGACACCGTCACAGCCATTCTCGAAGGCCGTCTCGACACCGCCGCCGCACCCGAAACCGAAAAGAAACTTCAGCCGCTCTACGACCTGAACGGTCAGAACATTGTGTTCGATTGCTCGAAACTCGAATACATCTCGTCGAGTGGCCTGCGCATTTTCCTTGGAGTGCTGAAGAACGCCAAACCCAAAGGCAGCCGCGTCAGCATCACGGGGCTCACCCCCGACCTGAAGAACATCTTCGCAATGACGGGGTTCAATCATCTGTTTGATGCGGTGGAATAGAAATGTGTTTAAACAAAAACTGGGAATGGAATCCTTAATAAACTAGTTGTCAGAATATTAGACAACTTAAGATTCTTGTTTTTGTTATCAATCACTATCTTCTCCTTATTGTCTAAAACTCACTCAATCAATACTTTTCATCATCCATTGGGTAATGGACGCCCCATTTTTGGCGAAGACCGTCCATCAGCTGCATAATGTAGAGAGTTTCGGCGTGAGGCATCTCGCGGGGCTCCAAAAGACCTTCGGCAAGAGCCTGACGGCAAACCAGAAACTGATACTCGTAGCCAGTAATCTGCTTCGGCACGTGAATGTCCTCAACAAATTGGCGGTCGTGCGTGTTGACGGTGATTTTCTGCGGATTGTTGATGTTGTCGATAATCAGATTGCCATCGGTTCCGGCAATCACGCCAATGTTGTCGCCCACGCAGGCGGCACTCGACTGCAGATTGCACAGCACACCGTCGGCCAGCACAAGGCTGATGGCGTTGGTCAGGTCCATTCCGGTGGCGCTCTTCACGCACTGGCTCTCGATTGAGGCAATATCGGCATCGAAAAACATACGCACAAAGTTGAGCGCATAAACGCCCAAATCGAGCAGGGCGCCACCGCAGAGGTCGGGACGCATAATGCGCGGTTTGTCGCCCATTGAGTAGCCCAATGTGGCGGTAACTAGCCTCGGTGTGCCGATGCGTCCGCTATCAATCAATCCGCGGACAATGCCCACAGCCGGTTGGTAGCGCGTCCAGATGGCTTCGGCAAGAAACACCTTGCGCTCGTGCGCCAGTTTGACAATGGCTTCCGCCTGCGCGTGGTTGGCCATAAACGCCTTCTCGACAAGACAAGGCTTGCCGGCCAATATCGCCTGGCGCGTCACATCGTAGTGGTGCGAGTGCGGCGTGGCAACATACACAAGGTCAACATCGGGGTCGGCAATCAGCTCCTCGTATGAGCCGTAAGCTTTCGGCACGTTCCACCGGCTCGCAAATTCCTGGGCTTTCGCCAGCGAGCGCGATGCAATGGCATAACACTCACACTGTCCGCCGGCAGCATTTTCCTTGTGCCTGAACAGACCTGTGTGGCGCTCTCTTTCTTGCAGTCCGTTGAGTGTGATGGCGGCCTTTTCGGCAATCCATCCCGCGCCGACAACACCGACGCGCATTGTTCTTCCTAAAACCATAATTTCAAGTGTTATAGATTGATTTCAAAAATAATGATTTGATAATAAATTCAGCAAGCCGCAAGACTAAAAAACATCAGAACCGAACCTAAATTTTGAAAATCTGACATTACCAATTTCGAACCTGAATTACAGCCAAAAGTCGCCCCCGAAAGCGCAACTCATAAAAAAAACAGCAAGCAATCAGCTTTTGAACGCCAATTGCTTGCTGCACAATTCGTTATATCTGCTTTTCTAGAACTTGTACGGAACCGTCTGCAAATCGCACATATCGGACGAACCGCCCACGAGCAATTCGTACTGGCCGCGCAGTGGAACCATATTTTGGGCGCTCTCGTCCCACCAAACAAAGGTCTCGTCGGTGAGCGGGAAAGTGACAGTGACGGTCTTCCCTGCAGGAACGGCCACACGCTGGAATCCACGAAGGGTCAGGACGGGGCCAGCGGCGTCGTCGGGGCGGCGGACGTAGAGTTGCACAACTTCGGTGCCGTCAACATTGCCCGTGTTGGTTACCGAAACAACCACTTTTTTGCCTTTCACCGTCGGCTGACTGTAGGCGAAAGTGGTGTAACTCAATCCGTAACCGAAAGCAAACAGCGGCACGCCACGGAAATAGCGGTAGGTGTGCCCTTCCATATTATAATCTTCAACTTCAGGCAGTTGGTCGGCATTTTTGTAGAATGTTACGGGCAGTTTTCCCGACGGAACGGCATCGCCAAAAAGAATATCGGCCACAGCCGTGCCACCGTCCTGTCCAGGATACCAGGCCTGCAGAATGGCGTTGCAGGTTTCGGTTTCGGGCTCAAGGCCAATGGCGGAACCCGAGAAGTTGACAAGCACCACCTTCTTGCCAGCGTCGTGAAGTGCCGCAATCAGTCGGCGCTGAACACCAGGCAGTTCAATGTCGGTGCGGTCGCCGCCCGAGAAGCCAGGAACGTGCACAGGCATTTCCTCGCCTTCCAAACGTGGCGATATTCCGCCTGCAAACACCACAATATCAACATCTTTCAACAAAAGCATCACCGAATCCATATCGAGTGCGGGCAGGAAACTGCGTTTCATCTGCTCGTGGCGGCGCAGGTGTCGTTTCACATCGCCCACGCCAATGGCCAGTTGCTTGGCCACCTTTTCAATCTGCTCGTCGCTCATATCGGTGAAAGCGGTTGCAAAACGCGGGTCGGGGGCGGGCATATACTCGGCATCGATAATGCCGCAGGCGCGTGAATAGACAAGGCCAGGAACGCGCTGCTGCATTGCCTGACGCAGCGTGACGGTCTGCCGCGGAATAGGGTTGTAGTTGCCCCAGAGCATCTCGGCGTCGTCGGCATTGGGGCCGATAAGGGCAATCTTCTGACCGCTTTTCAGGGGCAGAATGCCATCGTTCTTCAGCAGAACCATCGACTCGTGAGCCATATCGAGCGAGAGTGCGCGGTGTGCGGGGCCTTCAAGTAGCGCGGTGTCCAGATTGTCCCACGGCGTTGTGGCTGCGCGGTCCATCTCGCCAAGGCGGAAGCGCTCGGTCAGGACGCGAAGCAGGTTGCGGTCAAGGTCCTTCTCATCAAGTAGGCCGCTCTTCACGGCTTCGGGAATGCTCATAAACGACGAGCCGCACTCAACATCGAGTCCGTTCTTGACGGCCACGGCGGCTGCCATAGCCTGATTGTCGACGTATCCGTGGCGGTTGGGCTCGAAAAAGTCGGGAATGGCCCAGCAGTCGGAAACAACCAGCCCCTTGTAGCCCCACTCGCCGCGCAGAATATCGTTCACAAGGTATTCCGACGCCGCGCACGGCACGCCGCGGAAACGGTTGTAGGCCGTCATAACTTCCTTAACGCCAGCCTTTGTCACCAAATCTTTGAAGGCGGGAAGATAGGTCTCGCGCAGGTCGCGTTCCGAAACCACGGCGTCGAAACGGTGACGGTTGCTCTCGAGCCCCGAGTGCACGGCGTAGTGCTTCGCGCAAGCGTGAGTTTTAAGCACAGGCGCATCGGGGTCACCCTGCAGACCGCGCACAACGGCCATTCCGAGTTGGCCTGTCAGATAGGGGTCTTCGCCGTAGGTTTCCATACCACGTCCCCAGCGCGGGTCGCGGAAAATGTTGATATTGGGCGTCCAGAACGTCAGTCCCTGATATTGCCTTACGCGCCCGCTACGCACGGCTTTGGCGTACTTGATTCGGGCTTCGTCGGAAACGGCCGTGAACACCTGCTCAATCTTTTCGGTGTCGAACGAAGCGGCCATACCGATTGGCTGCGGGAAGACAGTGGCCGAGCCGTTGCGGGCCACGCCGTGCAGCGCTTCGTTCCACCAGTTGTACGACTTAATGCCGAGCCGCGGAATGGCAGGCGACGAGTTCAGCACGAGCGACGCCTTCTCTTCGAGCGTGAGTTGCGACAGAAGGTCGGCGGCGCGCTGTTCGGCCGTCGGCGTGTTTTGCTGTGAACACGATTGCAGCAGAACAACCATCCCCGCAACAGTGAAGAACAAATTTCTTTTCATAATCGAATTACGTGTATAGTTTAAACTTCACAAATATAGGCATATACAAATGCAAACAAAGCCCCGTAGGTTGGCACAATCGTGCGGTTTATCTTTTTTTTAGGTTGAATGGGCGATATGATTGGCGACTCGCCCAAAATCGTAGTGTTTTCAATGATTATGCGGAAAAAGAATATATTAGCAACCAAAATCGATACAATGAAACTGAAGAAGCGAAAAATCAAATATGCGGCAATATTCTTTCTCTGCTGGTTTGCCCTTTTGGTCTTTTTAGTTGACGGAGTTCTGAAATTCCAAACACTGGTTGATTATTTCGGGTCGTACGCACTTGTGGAGACTGCGCTGCTGCTATTGGTCGCTCTGCCGACATTGGCCGTTTACAGATTCACAAAAGAATAAGGCGTTCGGCGAAAATGACCACGGGATAATGGTTTTTAGCAGTTTTAGGTATTAAAAGTCTCATTATGAATTGGATAATATTGATTTTGGCGGGTTTTTGCGAGACAGGCTTCACATTCTGTTTGGGCAAGGCCAAACTGGCGGTCGGTGCCGAATGGTGGGCGTGGATAACGGAATTTGTGAAATAATATGGAACACAGACAAATGCGCCGTAAGGACCGTGAAATAACAGATTTTCAGCAGATTGCCAATATTTTGAACCGTTGCAACACAATCCGTTTAGGCATTGGCGGCGGCGAATACCCTTATGTGGTGCCCGTCTCGTTCGGTATGGAAATGGTTGACGGAAAGGCGGTTGTCTATTTCCACTGCGCCCGTCAGGGTATGAAAGTCGATTTGCTCGGACACAACAACAAAGTTTGCGTTGAAGCCGATATTTTTATCCGCACCGAAAAAATAACGCACGGAATCACAGCGCGTTACGAGAGTGTAATCGGTTTTGGCGAGTGCGTTTTCCTGACCGATACGGCGGAAATGGTCCACGGTCTGAATCTTATCTGCGAACATTACGGATATGCTGATTATCAGATTGATAATTGCGGCTCATTGCAGCACGTTCTGGTCGGAAAAATTGTTTTGGAACAGATTTCGGGGAAGCGGAATATTAAAACCGAATAAATATTGTGATTCTAAACGATTGATTGTTAATGGATTTCTACGCAAAGCGATTCAACGAACTATCGCCGACAGAAGTTTACGAAATACTGAAGGCGCGTCAGAAGGTCTTTATGGTCGAGCAGAAAATAATCTGTGTCGACACCGACGATATTGACTACCGCAGTCTTCATTGCTTTTTTATGCGCAATGGCGTTGTAGAAGCCTATCTGAGAGCATTTTACGACGACGTCCGGTCTGCAACCATAACCATCGGGCGGGTGCTGACAATAACACGCGGCAAGGGCACCGGCCGCCAACTTATGGAACGCGCCATTGCCGAAATCAAGCGCCAGCTTCCGTGCTCAACAATCCGTATGGACGCGCAAAAACAGGCGCAAGGCTTCTACGAGAAAATCGGGTTCAAGACAGTTTCAGACGAATATCTCGAAGAAGGCGTGGTGCACGTTGATATGGAAATGGGGGTGTAGCCGAATGCGAGTGCGCTTGCTTTAAATGGCTATTTCTCGCACACGCACCAAAGTATGGCGTTGTCGGTGTGTATTTCGACTTTCGAGTAGCGCTGCTGCAAAATCTGTCGCACTTCGGCTTGGGTGTGGAATGGCGGTGTGAACCACCCTTTGGGCGCAAGAATATGATTTACAAGCCAATCGGTGCGGCACAGTTGACCGCAAATGTAGAAGCAGGCAATGAACTTTCCGCCCTTGCGCAGCACGCGGCAGGTCTCGTCGAAGGCTTTCAGCTTGTCGGGAAAAGCGTGAAAGCCGTTCATACTCATCACAACGTCAACACTTTGATTTTCAAATGGAAGTTGGCCGACATCGCCTTGCGTGAGCGCTATGTGCGCGGCGCCAGACAACCGTTTTTCGGCTTGCTGAAGCATATCGGCGCTGTAATCGAGACAAGTAATTTTTGCACTTATGAGACGGCGCCATTTTTCGGCCGTGAAAACCGCCGTGCCGCACGGAACGTCAAGAATTGTGCCCGAAAAATCGTCGGGAATGAACGACAGCAGCTTTTGCGCAATGGCCACATCGTCGGTGCCGCCCCAAAAGAAGCGGATATAGGCGCGGGCAAAAATGTTTCCTTGAGTCAGCACACCGTCGTAAATGTTCTTTGAATCGTGATAGGCGCTGCTGATTTTGTCTTTCTTTATCTTGCTCATAATTAGATTGGTTTAAATTATGGGACAAAAATACGGCGCCAAATCTGCAACCAAGTTGCAAAGTGCGGTCACGCTTTTGCCGCCCCGTACCCGATTGCGGTAATGGCCGAAACAATGGCATCGTCGGTGGCCGTGCCTATGACTGTCGCTGTCCCTGCGGCAAGGTCAACATCAACATTATCAACACCTTGCAGCGATTGCAAGGCCTTCTCAACATTGGCGCGGCAGTGGTTGCACATCATACCGTCGACCTTGAAAACTCTTTTATCCATAGCGATTTTATGTTTTTTAGGTAAAAATCTGTTAATCAACGCGAAAACAAGCAGACCGCACATTGCCACGCTGCAAATGGTGCTGAATATGGCCGAGCCACCGTTACAACAATCGCGCGACTGCATCAAATGACTTGTGAACCACTCGCGCGGCAGCAGATAATCAATTCCGCAACCGAAAGCAATGGCACCCGCCGTTATCGATAACAGATAGAGCCACAGCGTTTTGCGTCCGAGCACCTTGCGGATTACAAATATCGAAGCCATATTCGACGCGGGCCCAGCCATCAGCAGAACAAGAGCCGCGCCAGGCGTCAGGCCTTTGAGCATCAGAGCCACGGCAATCGGGATTGAGCCTGTGGCGCAGACGTACATCGGCACCGAAACGACCAGCATCGCCGCCATATTCACAACAGGCGTGTCCGCGAAGCGCAGAAAGAATCCGTCGGGCACGAGCACGGTTATCAGCCCAGCCACAGCCAAACCCACCACAAGCCAAAGGCCAATGTCTTGAATCATATCCAGATAGCCGTAGCGTAAAGCGCCCGTAAGTTTCTGTCGGAAAGTGAGTTGTGCGGTTTCTTCGCTGCGGCGCGATATGGGCTCGTCGGGTTCGTTGCGGGTGGCAAGCGTCACCAACTGACCGCCGAACAGAGCGGTTACGAGTGCCGCCACGGGGCGCAGAATGGCAAACGGCAGGCCCAGCAGCGACGCGGTGGCAAGTATCGAATCGACGCCCGTCTGCGGTGTGGCAATCAGAAACGATGTGGCCGCCCCCTTCGACGCGCCTTCTTTCCGAAGCGACACGGCCGTGGGAATCACGCCGCACGAGCAGAGCGGCAGCGGAACGCCAATCAGCGCCGCCCACATCACGCTGCTGAAGTTGTTCTGCCCAATGTAGCGGCGGTAGAGCCCCGACGGCACAAATGTGTGCAGCAGCCCCGCAACGCCGAATCCGAGCAGCAGATAGGGCGACATCTTGTTAATCAAATCCCAGATTTCCTGCATAGTTTTTTCCTTTCCCGCAAATTTATCATTTTCCGACGCAAAAATACGGCGCCCACTCTGCAACCGAGTTGCAAAGTTGAGTTGTACTAATTCTTTTCATTTCCTATTTGCTTATTCAAATTCAAAAGATGTTTTTACTTTTAGTTTTAATACGCGTATAACCAATTTTTTATAAATCGTTTCACAACATTACTTTCTGCCATAATTGTTGCCGCCTCGGCGACAGCGTAGATGAATTGACGGCTTTTGCAGAAAAAATCTATCTGTGAAGTTCTACAGAGAAAACGCACTGATTTTGATAATTCAGCAGCGTGTTTCTTATTTCAAAAGCTTGAAAATCTGCTTCTCCGAGGCTTCGGGAACCACACTGCGGAAGTGCTCGAAAATGCGCTCGAATGACTCTTCGGGCGAGCGGTCGCACTTGCACGATTCCAGACCGTAGAGCTGCTCGGGTGTTGTGAGCAGCGACCAGCCCCAACCGTATTCGCGCCCGTGGCGGTCGGTGGGATAGACAAAATCTTCGGTAACAACGCGGCAGGCCATCTGCAGGCGAGTGATGTAGCCGTCGAACGTGCCGCGCATCTTAGGCCCGGTGAAACCGCAGGCGGCGCGGAGCTCGCGGGTAATCAGGCTGCCTTGCTCCTGCAGGGTGAAAAGGATTGCTTCCTCAATGGTTCCTTCGGCGGGTTGCGGATGCCCGTTGCGGCGGTAGTTGCAGAAATCGGGCCACCATTTGCGGCTGACAAATCCGGCCTTGTTGGCAAAAAACTTGCCATAGACCGCGCTGCCGTCCGTCACAATCGAGCCCTTCCATTTCCACAACGGCCACTCCCATCCGCCGTCGGGCGAAGGCGAAAAGCGGCACTCGTCGCTCACAATCTCTTCGGCCGAATAGCCGCGGATGCCGCTGTCGAGCAATGGCAGAAATCCAACCTGCTGAATCAGCTCTATCAGTTGCGCCTGATTATGAATGTCTTGACAATTTGCCTGCATAGCCGCAGCTTTTTGGGGGAAACTGTCCCCGGGGTTAATCGCTGTTTTTCTCGAGGTTTTTCCTCTGGGTGCGTCTCATAAGAAAGAAAAACAGCGCCGCCAGACCTAAAGCGGTGAACATCAGTGCCTGACTGGTATTGTGACGCAGCAGCTCCTTAACGGCAATCAGAATGCACATCACGGTTGCAGCGAACCAGATGCACTCCACAATCACCTTCATTGTGCGCGTGAACTTATTCATTTTCAATATCAAATACGCCGCGGCCGTTCTTCACTTCCCAATTGTTGAAATGCTGGTCGGCCACCATTCCGTCGCCGTAGATGATGCCGTCAGCGGTTGTTATTTTCACAAACTGATTGGTCTCAATGGTACCCTTGTCGCGATACCAGACAAGATACTCGGTGTTGAGCTGGTCGCCCTTCTCGTTGCTCACCACCACATCATTTTTGGCCTCCCAGATTCCCTCCTTGTCATAGTAAATTGAGTATTTGGCCGACATATGCGAGGTGGTGTTGCCCAGCGTGTCGTACATAAAAAGCTCCAGCCCTTTCGGAAATTCGAATGTGTTGTTCGCGACACTCAGCTGCCGGACTTCCCTGCCCTTCATTCTAACGGCAATCAAGCCGTTGAGCGAGCGCGTCAGTTCCACGTCGGTGCCGGTCATCTGCGCTGTGTCGAGGACAGTGGTGAGTGAGTTCACCTGCTGGATGTCGTTCTTGCACGATGCCAAAACAAAAATTAAGGCTCCTGCAAGAAGAGCCTTAACTGTTGCTTTATATGACCGTTCAACCGTCATTAGAAACGTGCTGTGGTTTTTTCGTTAATCCAGCCGCCAACCGTTACCGACGAGCCTTCCTGAATGCCGAACATAAACGCCTCCTCCTTGTTGGGGAAGTGCTTTTTGTAGGTGTTTATCAGGTCGTTGGCCTCAGCCTCGCACGACGGGTCAACTTGTTTTGCCTTCATAAACTTATCAACGGCGGCCCAATAGGTGGCGTTGTGCTCAACCTGCTCCTGGCCAATGTTTTGAGCGTCGGCGGCATATGCCTTGCCAATGGCGAGGTAAGCTTTGCCGTTGGCCGGATTGGCCTTCAAGGCGAGGTTTGCCAATTCACGTACTCGCTGGAAGCCCTTCTGTGCAAACACAACCTGGCTCCACTCGTAATAGTATTGCGATTTTGAAACATTATCCTCCTGCAAATCGCAAGCGTTCTGATAGTAGCCGGCAGCCTTGGCAAGGTCCTGCTTTGCAAGGAACAGACGTGCAAGGTTGCGTGCGGCCACAGCCGATGGCTCAAGAGCGTAAAGTGCCTCCGAAGCCTTTGCAAACAACGGGTCGGAGTTGCAGTCGGTCTTGTCGAGCAACTTGGTTACCTTCTTCAACCACTCAACATCGTCTTTGTTGGCATCGTATTTTGCACCGAAAATGGCCACCAAAGCATCGCAGGTGGCGGCACCGCTCTCCGAGAACAAAGCCTCAACGTTCTTCAAATCAACGTCAAGATTTTCAAGCTCTTTTTGTGCGGCCGGAACCTTTTTGGCATCGCCGCTGGCGGCAATCGATTTGTTGTTGGCGATGGCTGCATCCAAAGTGCTCATTGCCAGCTCGTAGGCTGAAATAACCTCGGCGCCGTCAATTTCCTCAGCCTTATACTGGTCAACAGCGGTCTGCATCATCACGGTAATAACTCCCGCGCTGGTTTCGCCCTTCTCAAGCTCGCACGACTTCTTCAGCATCTCATAAACTTCGCCCGAAGCGTCTTTGCCACGATACGAGTAAAGGTCAACACCCTTGATGGCAAGCACCGCGCCTTCTTGTTTGAAGTAAACAATGCGCTGGTCGTAAATCTGCATCAGGGTATCGATGAGTTTCGACTTGGCAGCCGCGTTTTTCTCAGCGTTGATAAGGTTTTTGTAAATGGTGGCTCCGCGAATGAAAGTGTTCTTGCTGGCTGCGGGGCAGTTCTGGTAAACCTTCCGCCAGTCGTTCACGGCGTCTTTGTAATTCTTTTGTTTGTAGAATTCGTTGTAGAGCGACATACGCATTGCGCATTCTTCGCGAGCTGCACTGTCCGGTCCGTATTTCGGGTCAGACAAGTACTTTTTTTGTTGAGCGTTGGCGATGTTGGCCATCATCATAACCGACACTGCCAAGACTCCAAATTTATAAGCAAACGTTTTCATTTTTTAAGTATTAAAATTCTGCGCCAAAAGTAATAAATCTTTATTAGGTGCACCCAATTCTATACCTATTCTGTTATTTTAACTTTGATTGAGGGGATTTTTTCGATGTTGGACGCCCGTTTTTCTGTGGGCGAAGTGTTTTTTATCCGACTATCATCTTCCGCCGTCGAACTCCAGAATCCGGTTCATACCGATAATCACCAGATTGGGCTCGCGCGTCACGTCGGAGCGGATTATTGCGTTGGCGGCACCTCCTGTAACCACCACTTTAATGTCTTGATTTTCGGCACGATATGCATTTATATAGCCGTCAATTTCGAATCGGACGCCGTTCAGAATCCCGAATTGCAGCGCCTCGGTGGTGCTTTGTCCGCGCAGACGGGCATCCGCAGGCACCTCAACAAGTGGCAACTTCCCGGTGAAGGCGTTCAGAGCCTTTGCCCTCATTGCCGGGCCGGGCGAAATCACGCCGCCAAGATACTCCCAATTGCAGGTCAGGAAATCGATGGTTATGGCCGTCCCCAAATCAACTATCAGAACATCGCTCTGCGGAAACAACACCGACGCACCCACGGCGGCCGCCACCCGGTCGAGCCCCAAAGTACCTGGTGTTGAGTATTTTATCTGTATCGGAAGCTTTGTTTCGGCACAGAGGCGCACGTGTTTGATTCCGTGCAGCGCCGCCGGCAGTTCAACGCGCTCGCGCCGGGTGCTTGCACTTATTATATTATTGATGCCGTATTGCGCGGCAAAATCCTGCAATGCGGCATCGTCAATATCGCGGCCCGATGTCTGCGCCAGAATCGCACCGTTGCTCACAACGGCCGCCTTGCACAGAGTGTTGCCTTCATCAATAATAAGATTGCTCATCTGCCTTCTTAATGGCCTCAACCAGCCGGTTGAAGAAGAAAATCTTCAGGTAAAATCCGTGTTTTTCGGTGTACGACATTTTCACGGCATAAACGCACTTGTCGTTGCCGATGGTCCACTGGCGCTCAAGGTCTTTGGCCTGGAATGCCTTGTTGTCGTTCTCGTCCCACTCGCCTTTGCGGTCGTCGTCGTAGCCGTAGATGCCGTAGAGCGAGTCAATCAGCGAGCGCACGTTCTTCTGCGTGATATACCGCGGATTAGCCGGCATTGTCACGTTGATGTGGTTGCTGCCGTTGATGTTGTCCTTATCATTGAACAGACGGAACACAACTTTCTCAAACATACCAAGTTCGACAAGGGGGAACTCCTTCTCAAACTCAACCATAAACACGCCTTCAATGTCTTTGCTCTCAATCTCGCAGTAGTCGTTGTCGGCAAAGAATTTTGTGAGGTCGAACGACAACATTTCCAGAATGTTCTTCGGCTTGTTCGCTGCATTTAATAATGACATATCGCTTCGTTTTTATTGTTACCTATTTGTCAACTCGTGGAAAACCTCCTCCATCGACTTCTGTTTCACCTGCATTGCCAGCACCGCCAAACCGTGCTGAACGGCAAAGTTGAAGACATCCTGCCTGATGTCGGCGTCGGCGTCCGACTCCAAAATGTAGGTGCTGGCCGCCGTTTTTTCCACCGCAACAATATTAGCAATTTGTAGCAACATTTTTTCATCTGCAGGCAAATTAAATTCAACCTCAATCTGCCGGCGGCTGTTGCCGATGGTTTTTTCTATTTGCTCGGGGCTTCCGTTGGCCACCAGAACGCCGTGGTCAAGGATCGCCATCTGATGGCAGATGGCCTGCACCTCCTGCATTATGTGGGTTGATAGCAGAATGGTTTTCTCGCGTCCGAGTTCGAGAATCAGGTTGCGAATTTCGACAATCTGGTTCGGGTCGAGGCCGGTTGTCGGCTCGTCGAGGATGAGCACCCGAGGATTGTGGATGATGGCCTGCGACAGCCCCACACGCTGCTTGTAACCCTTCGAGAGCGCTCCGATTTTCTTCCTGCACTCCGGCCCGAGCCCCGTCCGCTCAATCACCTCGTCAACCACTTTGTCAGTGTCCGGCAGATGATACAAGCTGGCTGTATATTGCAGATACTCTTTAACATACATATCCAAATAGAGCGGGTTGTTCTCGGGCAGATAGCCTATCATCCGGCGAATTTTGCTTGAGCTTTCGGCAACATCGAGACCTTCAACCAGAACTGTGCCGCTCGTGGGCGACAGCAGACCGGTGACAATCTTCATCAGCGTTGACTTGCCCGCGCCGTTCGGCCCCAAAAAACCCACAACAGTCCCGCTCCCCACAGAGAACGACACGTTGTCGAGGGCTTTCTGCGTTCCGTAGAACTTTGTCAGATTTTTTATCTCGATGGACATAGCAAGAGTTGACTGATTGAATGACTGATTAACTGAGAGATTGAATGTTCGGCTTTTCCGCGCCTTCACGCATTCAATCCTTCAATCCATCAATTAATGTTTCACCGGAATTTTGTCGATGCGGCGCTGATGGCGGCCACCCTCGAACCCGGTGCTGAGGAACGTGTCAACAACCTGCTTTGCCAAATCAACCGATATGAACCTTGCCGGGATGGCGCAGATGTTTGCGTTGTTGTGCTGACGGGCCAGAGCGGCAATCTCGGTGTTCCAGCACAAAGCCGAGCGGATGCCCTGGTGCTTGTTGGCTGTAATGTTGATGCCGTTACCGCTTCCGCAGAGCGTTATTCCCAAATCGAACTTGCCCTGCTCAACAGCCTCAGCCAGCGGGTGGGCAACATCGGGATAATCCATACTCTCGGGCGAGTTTGTGCCAAAATCGGTCACCGTGTGGCCTTTCGATTTCAAATATTCGACCAGAATCTGCTTTGTCTCAAAGCCTGCGTGGTCACTGCCAATTGCTAAATTCATAATTAATAGGTGTGTAATGTTCGACATTTAGTAACCCTTTGGGCCGGCAAGCGAACCGACCGTCGGGGAGTTTCATTTCCGATGCCAAAAATATCAAACCAACGGAATATGGCAAAGAAAAACCTTGCAACAAATGCGGCGCTAAAACTTATTCGCAAAAAATAGGGCGGCGGCCGTTTCCGTTTGATTTTTTTTGTATTTTGCCGGCCGTTTTGTATGCCCCGTTTGGGGCGTTCGGAGAAATGGCCGAGTGGTCTAAGGCGCACGCCTGGAAAGTGTGTATACCGCGTGAAACGGTATCGTGGGTTCGAATCCCCCTTTCTCCGCCAAGGTATTGATTTTTAATTAATAACAAGTAAACAAACCGTAATAACAAAAAAGAAAGATTATGAAAAAGTTATTCACATTATTAGTGGTGACTATGATGCTGGGAGTGGCATCAATCAATTGCGTGAAAGCGCAAGACCAAGACACAGTTGCAGCAGCTGACACAACTGCTGTTATAGACGAGGCTGCCTCTGCTGCCGCAGAAGTTGCCGAAGACGCCATTGAAGGACAAAGCGCCCATCAGGCTATCAAACAGAAATTCATCGAGGGTGGTGTAGGCTTTATGTCGGCCGTTATCCTCTGCTTGATTCTCGGTTTGGCCATCTGCGTTGAGCGTATTCTTTTCCTCAACCTTTCGTCGACCAACACCAAAAAGCTGTTGGCAAAAATCGAGTCTGCCCTTAACGAGCAGGGTGTTGAAGCTGCCAAAGAGGTATGCCGCAACAGCCGTGGCCCGGTGGCAAGCATCTTCTACCAAGGTCTCGACCGCTACGACGCCGGTCTTGATATGGTTGAGAAAGCCGTTATCTCTTACGGCGGTGTTCAAACTGGCTTGTTAGAGAAGAACCTTTCGTGGATTGCCCTGTTCATCGCCTTGGCTCCTATGTTGGGATTCTTGGGAACAGTTATTGGTATGGTGCAGGCCTTCGACTCAATCAAGGTTGCAGGTGACATCAGCCCGGCATTGGTTGCAGGTGGTATCTCAGTTGCCCTTATCACAACAATGGCTGGTCTTATCGTAGCTATGATTCTTCAAGTGTTCTATAACTACTTCGTATCAAAAATCGACAGCATTGTCAACGATATGGAAGACGCATCTATCACTCTGACTGATATGCTTTATAAGTACAACTTGAAAAACAAATAAAAATGAATTCGTTAACATCTAAAATATTAGCCATCTTCTCCGGCGTTTTGCTGGCGGTGAGCGCTGTTTCGGGTATCGTCACGTTTATGACGGGCGAATACATCGACTGGCTGCTGATATGGACATATATCCTTGCCGGAGGCTCATTCTTGGTAATCATTGTGATGTCGCTGATTGGAATGTTGTCGTCGAAGAAGAGCGCTCTCACACTTCTGGGTGTGCTTGCTTTGGCAGCAGTAATCATTTTCGGCGCCCACTCGTTTGCTTCAGACACACTTCCGACATTCTTCGGAGTTGAGGATTACAATCTGACACTTACTGTGGCAAAATGGGTTGACACATCATTATATGTAACTTATCTTCTGTTTGGTACAGCAATTTTCGGTTTGGCATTCACGGCTGTCCGCGCCGCCGTATCGAAATAGAGGAGTTAAATAATTAATTATGGCACGTAAAACACCAGATATTCCTTCTGCATCGTTGGCCGACACAGCGTTTATGATGTTGATATTCTTCCTGGTATCAACAACTATGGACACTGACGCGGGCATCTCGCGTATGCTTCCGCCTCCGGTTCCGAAAGAGGAAATCAACGATGACCAGAAGATTAAGGAAAGAAACGTATATGTTGTCCTTATCAACAAGAACGACCAACTGATGGTTGAGGGCGAGCCAATGCACATCGGAGAGTTGAAAAAGAAGGCGAAAGAGTTCATTGAGAACCCTGCCGATGACCCGACACTGCCTGAGAAGAAGGTTGAAGAGGTGCCGTTCTTTGGCAACTATCCTGTGTCGAAACAGGTTATTTCGCTCCAGAACGACCGCGGAACATCGTACGGCCTGTATGTGCAGGTTCAAGACGAGCTGGCCGCAGCCTACAACGAGTTGAGAAACGAGTTGGCGCAGAAAAAATGGGGCAAACGCTACGATGATTTGGAAAAGGAACAACAGGACGCCATCAAGAAAATCTATCCGCAGAAAATTTCTGAGGCTGAACCTAAAAACTATGGAGGGAAAAAATAATGGGAAAATTTAGAGACGGCGGCAAAAAAGAAGTGCCCGCAATTTCAACATCCTCGCTTCCTGACGTGGTTTATATGCTGCTCTTCTTCTTTATGGTTTCAACCACAATGAAGGAGGTTGATTTGAAGGTGAAGATGAACGTTCCTATGGCCAGCGAGATTAAAAAACTCGAGAAGAAGTCTTTGGTAAGCTACATCTACATTGGCAAACCGAAAGAGAAATTCACCAAGGCCTACGGTACCGAGCCTCGTATCCAGCTGAACGACCAGTTCGCCGATGTTAAAGACATTGCCGAATACATTGACGCTGAGCGCCAGCAGAAGGATGAGAAGGAGATTCCGTTGATGACAACATCACTCAAAGTTGACGAGGACACTAAAATGGGTATCGTCAGCGATGTGAAACAAGAGTTGAGAAAAGTTAGTGCGCTGAAAATCAACTATTCAACTAAAAAGAAAGTTAGAAATAATTGATTTTGGCCAACTTATAGACTCCCAAAAGGATGGCTGCTGAAAAGTGACCATCCTTTTTTTTGATTTATGCCGATATGAGAAAATTAGTCGCAACCGGCCTGCTGGCCCTGATACTCCAAAGCTGCGGCAATGTGGCCGCTCCCGAATTTGCCGGTGTCAACGCAATAAACATCACCGAGGCCAAATTAAGCCAGATAACGGCAACCGCCAACGTGAAGGTTTACAACCCAAACAAGCACAGCATCACTATCAAAAACGCCGACGTTGATGTAACTATGCGCGACATTAAAGCCGGGAAGCTGCTAGTTGACGAGCCGATAAAAATCGCCGCCCGCAGCTACGCCGACTGCGATTTCACCATAAAGCTGAACACCGTTGAAACGCTCAAGGTGGGCATCACATCGGCACGAGATTGGTTTCTGAACAGCGGCAACATCAAGCTCACCGGCACTGTCGATGGCGAATACGGCGTTTTCAAGCGGAAAATCAGCATCGACACATCGGTGAAAATCAGCGACATAGTACCTCAGCAGAAACGCAAACAAACGGAATTATAACTTTTGCCGGTGGTTGTGTTTTCAAAAATATCGATATATATTGCCAACTGAAAAACTGCCAGTATGGACAAGTACATTTTGGTTCCGGTTGATTTCTCGCCCAGCTCCATAAACGCTATGGAGCACGCGGTGCTGTATGCCAACGCGCTGGGCTATAACATCAGAATGATACACGTGAAACGCCGCAACGCCGACTACGACCCCGTAATCAGCTACAGCGACTACGACGAGATTCTCAAATCGTCGGCCATCAACCAGTTCAGGCGCATCATTGCCCACTTCAAGAGCAAGATGAACGGCCGAATCGACTTCTGCGTACGCGAGGGACGCGTGTTTACCGAAGTGTGCAACCAGGCCAAATACGGTGACGCGGCAATGATTATCAGCGGCACCAACGGCGTTTCGGGATTTCAGGAGCGCTGGGTTGGAAGCAACGCCTTCCGCATTGTGAGCCACGCCATCTGTCCTGTAATCACCATCAAATACAACTTCGTTCCGCAAAAGCCGCGGCGAATTGTGGTGCCAATCGACAACACCGACCGCACCCGCCTCAAAATACCCGTTGTGGCCAAAATCGCAAAAAGCTTCGATGCTGAAATGATGCTTGTTGACTTGCGAAACGACAACAAATTCTCGACTCAGAAGAAAATGGAGGAGGCGATGAAAGCCGTCACCGTTTATCTTGACCGCCACAATGTAAGGTACAGCAAAGATTATCTGCGAGTTAAGAAGTCGAAAACGGCGAAGGCGGTGATTGATTTCGCACTTGAGAACGACGCCGACCTAATTGCCGCCACCAGCGAGCGCCTCGATAACAGCTGGCAGCAATTCACCATTTCGAATCCGCAAAAACTTGTGAATCACTCTCCTATTCCGGTCATCACCATAAAGGTGGCATAAAGGGGAAGAGGAAAGAGTTTAGCGTTTAGAATGTTGGGAAATGGCGCGAGATAACACGCTCTTTATCAGCCATTCACATTCAATAATGCAATCCGTCAGTTAGTCAATCTTTGGCCTTTGTGTAAAGCCACGAGTTGCTGAATTCCTCTTTTGCCCTGATGCGGCGCAGCTCGTGCAAGGCAATCACCTTGTCGCCATAAACGCCAAGCGTGACACGGTAAAGATTGTCGGTCTGGACAATCTCCGAATCGAAACCGGCCTTAATGTACTTTTTGACGTGTTTTTCGGCATTGGCGCGGTCTTTGAAGCTGCCGCCGATAATGTAATAGATGCCGCTCTGCCTTTGGCGCGGGACCTGCGTTTTCTGCTGCGGAACCTCGTTGTAGAACAAGGCGGTGCGCTTGTCGGTTGAAGCCGTAATGGCATAATCAACTGACTGCTCCCGGATTGTTGCCGAAATGGTATCCTCAATGGACTGATGCTCAGGCACACCAGGCACGCCAGCGTCCTGCTGCGAGTGATGGCTGTAGATAGGAATCAGTCCAATCAGAGCCGCAAGCGGAAGCACAACAGCCGCATACCGCAACAGCTTTTGTGTGTCGATGACTGGCATTTTTCGGATATTATCGTTGTTGATGACAATTTCTGGCTTAGTCTGATAGCTCAGCGGCGGAAAACGGAACGAGAACATACCATAGGCATCCGTCAGCAGGTTCTCGGTGAGCTGCGGATCGAAAATCAAGGCAGAGTCATCGTTATAATGGAATGTTCCAAGGCCTTCCCATTTCAGCGTCTCGCCCTTCTCAAGTGCTATCCACGCCTCATCAACGCTCTGAAGGACCTGCTGTGCGGCCTCGTCGTAGCTGATTTCCAGCTGCTCGGAGATGCTGGTGATGAGCAAGCCGTCGTTGTGCGACAAACTGCTGTTGAACACAATCTTCTTCGACGGCGGCGAGAACGTATGGCTCGACTCATCGTGAACGGCATCCTGATAGTTGGCCACAAAGCCACCGAATCCAGGCACAATCACACAATCGTGCGTGAACAAAAGTCGAATGATGTGGCTTCCTAAATCGAGCATAGTAGCTGTTTTGCCAACAAATTTATAAATAATTGCGAGTTGTGAGCACCAACTCCGATTTTTCCCGTGTCATTTGCTAATCCCCCATAAAATCCTCATCTTTGCGGCAAAGAAAATTACTATGGCATTCCTTGGTTTATTCGGGAAAAAAACGGAGCAGCTCGTTCCTTTGCGCGAGTTGGGTTTGACGTGCGATATGCACTCACACCTTATTCCGAACGCCGACGACGGCTCAAAATCGCTGGAAGAGAGCGTCAGCCTCATCAAAGGAATGCAACAGTTAGGCTACAAGAAACTGATTATTACCCCGCACTTTATGACAGGCTTCTACAACAACACTGCCGACGGGGTGAAGAAGAAACTTGAGACACTCAAGGCCGAACTGGCGCGCCAATCGGTTGACGTTGAGCTTGATGTGGCCGCCGAATATTACATCGACTACGATTTTATGCACGATGTAAGCAAAAAACCGATGCTCACCTTTGGAGGGAAAAGACTGCTTTTTGAGTGTTCGTTCACCAATCAGCACCGCAACTTCGACGAGACGGTTTTTGAGATGCAAATCAACGGCTACAAGCCCGTGCTGGCTCACCCGGAGCGCTACCTCTACTGGCACAACTGCCACAGCCTGATGCAAGAGTTCCACGACCGGGGCATTTTGTTCCAAATCAATATTATGTCGATAATAGGCGCCTACTCGCCGTCGGTGAAGAAAATGGCCCGCTGGCTCATCGAAAACGATATGTGCGATTTTCTCGGCACCGACCTCCACAACGCTAATCACCTGGCCGCAATAGAGAACGCAATGATTCCGGTCAAACTGTTCGAGAAACTGAACAACGGCAGCCTGCTGAACAACAGCTTGTAAATCTTCCGAGTATAGTTTTAGAGAAAAATAAAGGCGGACCTGAAAATCCGCCTTTATTTTTTTGCCTTTGAGGCGCTTAAAGATTGTCGTAAAACTCGTTGAAAGCGTCCATATACGACTCGGGAGCCTGATATTCGAGCATCGGCTTGCCCGACGATTTCGCGTAGCTGGCAACCTCGCTGTTAATCTTCTCGCTTCCGAAAATCACTCCGTCCGAGAAATCGATGGCGAACTTCGAGAGGTTCTCGTAAGTCGGGTTGGCCAACTTCTCAACATCTTTCTCAGAGATTGAATCGTAAACCAACTTGCTTTTCAGTTGCGGGTTGAGCGGATTGCTGAACTCGTTATCGTACAACGACATAACCACTTTAGAGTTGCTGAAAAGCGGATTGTCGCGGAAAGTGCGTTTCACATAGATTGGCACAAACGATGTGAACCAGCCGTGGCAATGGATTACATCGGGCGACCAGCGCAGTTTCTGCACCGTTTCGAGCACTCCACGGGCGAAGAACATCGCACGCTCGTCGTTGTCCTCAAAAAACTCACCTTCGGCGTTCTTCAAAACAGCCTTGCGTTGGAAATAATCCTCGTTGTCGATGAAATAAATCTGCATACGGGCCGATTGTATTGAGGCCACTTTGATAATCAGCGGATGGTCGGTGTCGTCAATAATAAGGTTCATTCCCGTAAGCCTGATAACCTCGTGCAACTGATTGCGACGCTCGTTCACACAGCCATATCGTGGCATAAATGTGCGAATTTCCTTTCCGCGTTCCTGTATTCCTTGTGGTAATTCGCGACTGATTTTTGATATCTCAGTCTCTGGTAAATAGGGGGTTATCTCCTGCGAAACGAACAACACCTTTTTCTTTTCCATCCCAAAATATTATGTGCAGTTTTAGGCCACAAAGATAGTAAAAATATTAAGTGGCTGAACGTGAATTTTTCTAAAAGTTTTTGGCTCGAAAAAGGAGGTTCCCGCCCCCACATTAAACAAAAAAGGGACGATTTGCATCGTCCCCCTAACTATGAAAAAAACAACTTCGTCAATTAGTCACAAGCGTCATCACACATACCCCGCAACCTTCTTTGCCGTCCTTAAAGAACATCTTCAGGTAGTAGGGGCCTGTTTTTTGACACAGATAGTCGAATGCCGGATATTCGGCGCCGGTGGTATGGTTGATGTTGCCGCCAATTTTTCCGGCAGCGTCACTCGACAGTTCAACAACGGTATGGCCGGGCTTGCTCTCGTCGTTACAAACATAGAAGCGGTAGTGGCTTCCTTTGCTCAACATAACCGAGAATTTGCCTTCCGACACGCTTTTCCCCTTCATTGCCTCGGTAAATCTGATGCGGAAATGCTTTACATATTTAACCGCAGCACCATTTGCCGACGAACATTTGTCGATGAAAGCCTGATCGCATTGGGCATAGCTGTGTCCGGCAAACATCAGTAATGCAAGGCATATCAGAAAAAAGTGCTTCATCTTCAATAGTTTAATTGTTAGCGTTTTGTTCGGCCTCAAGGGCGTCCAAATCCAATTTTACCACCAATTTGTCGTAAACAAAACTAATCTTTTTTTTCAGTTTTCCAATGTCAATTGGCGTAAGTCTTATTTTATATGTCGAAAATTCGTCTTGAACGTACGGAATCACATTGCCGTCGGCGTCAACCGACTTGGGGTCATAGAAAATAGGAATGTCGCCCTTCATAATCTCCTGCCCTGCCTCAAGGTCGCGAATGTCTTGCGGGGTGATCATTATCAAACCGCCTTTCACGGGGTCAACAACAACTTCCTGGTCTTTCGGGATGTAAAGCTCGTTCTTCACATATATCTTTATGTAATTCAGATGCTTGTCGTCGCGGAAGATGAAGTAGTTGTCGCCGATGGTGTAAGCGTCGACGCGGTAGTACTGCTGCTCGAGCTTGCGGCAACCTTTAGGCGTGGCCGAGCACGGAACATCCTCTATCTCGTTAGTCACAAGGTTGATTTTCTTAAACTTGTTGCGGAACACATCGGTGTTGATGTAGAAATACTCGCCTTCCTCGTCGAAGAAGCTGTTGTAGAGCTCGCAACGGTTGTCGTTAAGTTTCACTTTGTACTTCTCGTCCCAAGTGTAAAGATTGTAAACGTAGAGATATACGAACGATGATTTCTCGCCGCGGAACGTCGCAACCAGGTAGTTTCCGTATTCATCGACAGCCAACTCAAGCACCTCGCTGTGCTTGTACTCGGGACCTTTGATGCGGTGCTGCCAACGATAGCCCTTCGGTATTTCGAACGGCATAGTCTGCGCCTGCGCAACCTGTACGCAAGCAATCAAAAGAATGGCAAATAACGCTATTTTCTTCATATAGCAAATGCGTTGTGTTAGGCGGTAAAAGTATAAAAAAACCGCAACCCGCCAATAAAGTGAATTGCGGTTTTTTGTTTTTACGACAGTTTTTTGAACAATTCGGTAAACGATGTTTTCTTTCCGATGATGCTGCGCAGCTCCGATGCCGGAACACGCTCCTGCTCCATTGTGTCGCGCTCGCGGATGGTAACGGTGCCGTCCTCAAGTGTCTGATGGTCGACAGTGATGCAGAACGGTGTGCCGATGGCATCCTGACGGCGGTAACGCTTGCCAATGGAGTCCTTCTCATCATATTGAACGTTGAAGTCGAACTTCAGGTCGTTGATAATCTCGCGGGCCTTCTCCGGCAGACCGTCTTTCTTAACAAGCGGCATAATGGCGGCCTTGACAGGCGACAGCACTGCGGGCAGTTTCAGAACCACGCGGGTGTCGTTGTCGCCTACAACCTCCTCGGTGTAAGCGCCACACAAAATGCTCAGGAACATACGGTCGACACCGATTGATGTCTCGATGACGTACGGAACATAGTTCTCGTTGAGCTCGGGGTCGAAATACTGGATTTTCTTGCCCGAATATTTCTGATGCTGCGAAAGGTCGAAATTGGTGCGTGAGTGGATGCCCTCAACCTCCTTGAAGCCGAACGGCATACGGAACTCGATGTCGGTGGCGGCGTTGGCGTAGTGAGCCAGCTTGTCGTGGTCGTGGTAGCGGTAGTTCTCGTCGCCCATACCAAGAGCCTTGTGCCAGTTGAGGCGCACTTTCTTCCAGTGCTCGAACCATTTGAGCTCCTCGCCCGGACGAACAAAGAACTGCATCTCCATCTGCTCGAACTCGCGCATACGGAAGATGAACTGACGGGCCACAATCTCGTTACGGAAAGCCTTGCCAATCTGTGCGATACCAAACGGTATCTTCATACGGCCGGTCTTCTGCACGTTGAGGAAGTTGACAAAGATGCCCTGAGCCGTTTCGGGGCGCAGGAAAATCTTCATTGAGCCTTCGGCGGTTGAGCCCATCTCGGTCGAGAACATCAGGTTAAACTGGCGCACGTCGGTCCAGTTTTTGGTTCCGCTGATTGGGCAGACAATCTCCTCGTCGATGATAATCTGACGCAATTCGTTCAAGTCGTTGTCGTTCATTGCTTTGGCGTAGCGTGCGTGCAGAGCGTCGCGCTTGGCCTGGTGCTCCTGGCAGTGAACGCTGGTAGCAAGGAATTTCTCTTTATCGAACGAATCGCCGAATTTTTTAGCGGCTTTTGCCACCTCTTTGGCAATTTTGTCGTCATATTTTGCAATCTGCTCCTCAATCAGCACATCGGCGCGGTAGCGTTTCTTGCTGTCTTTGTTATCGATGAGCGGATCGTTGAAGGCGTCGACGTGGCCCGATGCCTTCCAGATGGTCGGGTGCATAAAGATGGCCGAATCGATGCCAACGATGTTCTCGTTGAGCTTGACCATTGCGTCCCACCAGTAGCGTTTAATGTTGTTTTTGAGTTCGACACCGTTCTGACCGTAGTCGTAAACGGCGCCAAGTCCGTCGTATATCTCGCTGCTCGGGAACACAAATCCGTACTCCTTGCAGTGTGCAACGATTTTCTTGAAAACGTCTT